>JAHBWA010000177.1 GCA_019637195.1 Labilithrix sp.
CCAGGCGGCCGAGCCCTCCATGATCGGGTCCCAGACCTCGTCGCGGCGGCCGCGATCCTTGACGAGGATGTCGTCGTGCCCGACCTCCTCGCGGAGGTGCTTGAGGAAGATGCCGCGGTAGAAGTCGTCGGCGCAGTGCGCCTGACGCGTGTAGAGCATCGTCTGGAAATGGCGCGCGAACACCTGGACGCAGGCGAAGAGGAGCTCGCGCTTCGCCGGATCCTCGAGGGTGCCGTCGCTGAATAGCTTGAAGACGCGGAGCCGCTTGTGACGCTCGAGGAGCGTCGCGTTGTAAGCCATCAACTCCTCGACGCTCACCTGCCGCCCGGCCTCGATGCTGCTCATTCGCGCTCCCTTTCCCCTCGGAAGCAGGAACATACCGCTACCGCTCGAGCGCCGCGAGCACATTTGCCACCGTTTTCATTGAAGCACTGTATTCTTCGATTTCACCCAATTTGGGTACGCCGCCGTCCCGTCCTTGGACGGTCGGGCCCGGGTGATCCGGCGCGGCGCGCAGCCCGGATGGCGTCAGCGCGTCAGGCCGCCTCGCGCCGGGCGCGCACCATCCGCCAGAGCATCCACGCCGTCGCGAGCATCGCCGTCGACCAGAGCAGGAAGGCGACGACCCGCGTGGCGGTCGCGATGCCGTCGCACGCGTTCAGCAGGTGCCACTGCGTGAGCAACGTCGACCAGTCATGCTCCGCGTTCTCCCCCATCGACACCAGCGGGAGCTGCTCCTTGTTCGCGTCGGCGATGTACGTCGCGAGGTCCCAGGTGCTGAAGGCGAGCCACGACTGCCCCACCGCGAGCCCGAACCAGTCGCGCTGCCGGACGAGGAGGTAGGCGCCCGCGGCGAAGGGGACCAGGAGCTGCGTGATGCTCCCTCCGAGCAGCATCATCGTGCGCCCGAACGGCGCGAAGACGATGTGCCCCATCTCGTGGAAGACGAGCGTGATGCCGGCGAACCAGCTCCGGTAGAGCGGATCGGCGAGGTGGCGCACGCCCGCGTAGACGAGGTAGACCGCGAGCGCGGCGCGCGGCCAGGGGCTGCGGTCGCGGCAGTAGTCGGCGATGTCGTCGCGGAGCTCCTCGACGGTGCTGCGCAGCCGATCCGCGAGGTCTTCGAGCGCCATCTCCGCCATCATAAGCGAGCGCGCCGACGAGCGCGCCGGCGACCTACCCGACGGCGCGCGCCCGGGGCGCGGGCCCCAGCACGCCGCTCCGCCCGCAATGCCGACGCGGCCTCGAGCGTCCCCCGCGCTCGCGCGGCCCGCTCGCGGCGTACCCGCACGAGGCACTGTGACGGTCGAGTCAGGCCGCCTCCAGCCGGGAATGCGCCCGGGAGCCGGCATTCAATCGCCAAAACCGACATGATTGTCATAGCTTGCAAATTCGTCATGGCCCACCTTGACGATCCGGCGCCCTCGCGGTCCCCTGCCAAAATGCGGACTACACGTGAAGTCGGGCCAAATGCCGCGACGGACATCCCCGATCCTCGCGCGCCGCGTCTCCTCCTCGTCGAGGACGACAACGAGCTCCGACGCGCTCTGACTCGCTCGCTCGCCGCCGAGTTCGACGTCTCGGCGATCTCCGACGGCGCGAGCGCCGCCGAGCTGCTGGTGAAGAGCGACTACGACGCGGTGCTCAGCGACATCGCGCTACCGGGAATGTCCGGGATCGATCTGTTGCGGCTGGTGCGCGCGTACGACCTGGACGTCCCCGTGATCCTCATGACGGCCCAGCCGTCGGCCGAGACGGTGCGCGACGCCCTCGAGCTCGGCGCCCTCACGTACCTCCACAAGCCGGTCCCGAACGACGTCCTCACGACCACGCTCCGTCACGCAGTGAAGCTCTCGCGAATGGCGCGCCTGCGGCGCGAGGCGATCGCGGCAGGCGCTGGAGCGCCGCTGACGGGCGAGCGCGAGGAGCTGTCGACGACGTTCGACCGCGCGCTCGAGAGCCTCACGGTCCACTTTCAGCCGATCGTCGAGCGGCGCAGCCGGCGCACCGCAGGCTTCGAGGTGCTGATGCGCCCGCAGGAGCCGTCCGTCCCCCACCCCGGCGCGATGCTCCAGCTCGCCGAGCGGGTCGGACGCCTCGACGACATGGGACGCCGCGTGCGCGAGCTCGCCGCGGCCGCGTTCGAGCCCGACGACGACGACACGCTCCTCTTCGTCAACCTGCACCCCGCGGAGCTGCTCGACCCGACGCTGTTCGATCCGCGCTCACCCCTCGGGCGGATCTCGAAGCACGTCGTCCTCGAGGTCACCGAGCGGAGCGCCCTCCACGACGTCGCCGACACCCGCCAGCGGGTCGGCGAGCTCCGCAAGCTCGGGTTCCGGATCGCCGTCGACGATCTCGGCGCGGGCTACGCCGGCCTCACCTGCTTCGCCATCCTCGAGCCGGAGATCGTCAAGCTCGACATGTCGCTCATCCGCGGCATCGAGACCTCTCCCGTGCGCTCGCACATCGTCGACCGGATCACGCGCCTCTGCCACGAGCTCGACATGCTCGTCGTCGCCGAGGGGATCGAGACCGTCCCCGAGCTCGGACGCCTCGTCGCGCTGAGCTGCGACTACCTCCAGGGGTACCTCCTCGGGAGGCCAGCCCCGCGGCTCGTGCCGTCCGCGCATTCGTGGTGACGATGACGGCAGACGCGCGCCCTCAGAAGCCCGCGCGGCCGCTCCGAGCGCTGCTGATCGAAGACTCGCTCGACGACGCCGAGCTCAACGTCCTCGCGCTCCGTCGCGCAGGCTACGATCCCACGATCGTCCGCGTCGAGACGCGCGCGGAGGCGGAGAAGGAGCTCCGGACGGGCAGCTGGGAGGTGGTCTTGTGCGACTACGCGCTGCCGACGTTCGACGCCCCCTCCGCGCTCGCCCTGGTCCATGAGCTCGAGCTCGACATCCCGTTCATCGTCGTCTCGGGTACCGTCGGCGAGAGCGCCGCCGTCGACGTGATGCGCGCCGGCGCGCACGACTACGTGGTCAAGGGCGCGCTGCTCCGACTCGGCCCGGTGATCGAGCGAGAGCTCCGCAACGCGGTGTCGCGGCGGGAGCGGCGGGAGGCGGAGGAGCAGGTCCGGCGGAGCGAGGAGCGACATCGACTCCTCGTCGAGCACTCCTCGGACGTGGTGACGATCGTCGACAAGGACGGCCGGGCTCACTACATCAGCCCGGCGATCGAGCGGCTGCTCGGATACCGGCCCGAGGAGCTGCTCGGAAAGGACCTGAGGTCGCTGGTGCACCCGGACGATCGCGCGCTGGCCGGGATGGTGCCCGACGACGCGCACACGGTCCTCGGCCCGACGCGCACCATCCACGTCAAGGCGCTTCACAAGGACGGCTCGGTCCGCTTCCTGGAGTCGATCGTCAGCCACCACCTCGAGACCTCGGCGATCGTCGGGACGATCGTCACGACGCGCGACATCAGCCAACGCCACGCGGTCGAGGACGAGCGGCGCGCGCGGCTCCAAGCGGAGCTGGCGAGCCAGACGAAGAGCAGCTTCCTCGCGAACATGAGCCACGAGCTCCGGACGCCGCTCAACGCGATCATCGGCTTCTCGGAGCTGATGGAGCAAGGGATGGCCGGGCCGCTGTCGGCCCGGCAGACGACCTACGTGGCCAACGTCCTGCAGGCGGGACGTCACCTCCTCAACCTGGTCAACGACATCCTCGACCTCTCGAAGATCGAGGCGGGCAAGCTCGACCTGAACCGGGAGTGGGCCGCGCTCGACGCGATCGCCGAGGGCGTCGAGCACGGCACGCGTCCGCTCGCCGACGCGCGCGGCGTGACGCTCGAGGTCGCGATCCCGGCGACGCTCCCGCTCATCTACGTCGACCCCGTCCGCCTGAAGCAGATCCTCTACAACCTCGTGTCGAACGGCATCAAGTTCACCCCCGCGGGCGGGGCCGTGCGCGTCGTCGCGCGCGGAGACGATCAGGCCGTCCGGCTCGACGTCGAGGACACCGGCGTCGGGATAAGGCCGGAGGACGTCCCGCGCCTCTTCAAGGAGTTCGTGCAGCTCGAACCGACCGGGTTGGCGGTGAAGCCCGAAGGCACCGGCCTCGGCCTCGCGCTGACCCGGCGCCTCGTCGAGATGCACGGCGGCACGATCTCGGTGAAGAGCGAGGTCGGCGAGGGCTCGACGTTCACGATCGTCCTCCCCGGCGTGCGCAAGCCCGAGGCCCCGCGGAGCAGCGATCCACCGCCTGCGGACGGCAGCGGCGCCACCCGCATCCTGGTCGTCGATGACGACGACGGCGCGGCGGCGCTGATCGCGGGGCACGTGCGCGCGGCGGGTCTCGAGGTGCTCTTCGCCCGGACGGCCGACGAGGCCCTCCGCCTGGCGGCGACCGAGCGCCCCGCCGCGATCACGCTCGACCTGCTGATGCCGAACATCGACGGCTGGGCGACCCTCGGTTGCCTCAAGCAAGACGCGACGACGGCCGACATCCCCGTCGTCATCGTGTCGGTCAACGACGATGCCCCACGTGGCCGCGCGCTCGGCGCGGCGCGGCACCTGACCAAGCCCGTCGCGCGCAGCACCTTGCACGAGGCGCTCGAGAGCGTCGGCGTCCCGGTGCTCAGCATCGCCGGACATCGCGTCCTCGTCGTCGGCGGCGCGCGGCTCGACGGCGTCGCCGAGTCGCTGGTCGAAGCCGGTTGCAGGGTGGACCGCGCGCCGAGCTTCGCGCCGAGCGCCGTGCTCGACGACGGCCTCGCGCTGGCGATCGTCGATCTGGCCGAGCGCGACGTCGATCCCGACTCGGTCCTCGAGCGCACGTCGTCGTCGATCCCGGTGCTCGGGATCGTCGACGCCATCCCTTCGGCGCCGCAGCCGCACGTCTCCTACTTCCAGCGCGAAGCCGCCGTCGGCCCGGAGGCGCTGCTGCGTCGAATCCACGAGAGCATCCGACCGCGCCCCGCCCCCGACGCCCCCTCGAACGCGCCGCGCGCCGCGACGGTCGCGTCCCCCACGGACCGGAGCCGGTGATGAGCCTCATCCTCGTCGTCGAAGACCATCCTATGAACCGCCTCCTCGTGCGTGAGCTCCTCGTGCACCGCGGACACGAGATCGTCGAGGCCTGCAGCGTGGGCGACGCCGAGCGCGCGCTCGCGGCGCAGATGCCGGACCTCGTGTTGCTCGACATCCAGATCCCCGGCGGCGGGGGCGAGGCCGTGCTCCGATCGATCCGCGGGCGCGCGGACACGGCGCACCTCCCCGTCGTCGCCGTCACCGCGTTCGCGATGGCGGGCGATCGCGCGAGGCTGCTCGCCGCCGGCTTCGACGGCTACGTCAGCAAGCCGATCGATACGCGCGAGTTCGGGCCGACGATCGAGACCTTCCTCCGGAGCGACCCCCGATGACCTCCCCGAAGGGCCACGTCCTGCTCGTCGACGACAACGCGCAGAACCGGATGCTCACCGAGGCGCAGCTGGAGGCCGCCGGCTACGCCGTCACGCAGGCGGAGGGCGGCGCGCAGGCCCTCACCGCCTTCGAGCGGGGCGCCGTAGACCTCGTCCTCCTCGACGTCATGATGCCGGGCATGGACGGCTTCGAGACCTGCCGGCGCCTGCGCGCGCTGCCCGGCGGCGACGAGGTGCCGATCCTCTTCTTGACCGCGCAGAGCGATCACGAGACGCACGAGAAGGCGCTCCTCTCCGGCGCCGACGACTTCCTCGGCAAGCCGATCAACCGGACGGAGCTCCTCATACGCGCGCGCTCGCTGATCCGCATCACGCGCCTCCGGCACGAGCTCCGGCGTGAGCGCGACGCGCTGCTCCGCGTGCAACGGCAGAAGGACCTGCTGACGAGCCTCGTGGTCCACGACCTGAAGAACCCCCTGGCCAGCATCCTGGCGAACGGCGAGTTCGTCCTCTCCGCGACCGACGTGAGCGGTGATCCACGGGCGGCCGTGGAGGACATCATGGCCTCCTCCGAGGCCATGCATCAGATGGTGATGAACCTCCTCGACATCAGCCGCGCCGAGGAGGGCGCCCTCACCCCGGAGCTGGCCGAGGTCGATCTGGCCCAGCTCGTCGCGGAGCTCGAGGAGCAGACGAGGCGGCGGGTGGACGCCCGCCGCCAGACGCTCCGGATCGACGTCGCCCCCGGGCTCCCCACGCTCCGAGCCGATCGGCTGCTCCTGCGCCGCACGCTCGAGAACCTCCTCGACAACGGTCTCAGGTACACGCCGTCGGGAGGGACCGTCGCGGTCGCGGCGCGCGCCGAGGACGACGCCGTCGTGCTCGAGGTCCGTGACGACGGACCGGGCGTCCCAGCCGAGCAACGACCGCGCCTCTTCGACAAGTACGCGCAGGTCGACGGCAGCCTCGGCCGGAGCAGCCGGGGGCTCGGGCTCGTCTTCTGCCGCATGGCCGTCGAGGTGCACGGCGGCGGGATCTCCGTCACGGACAACGAGCCCCGCGGCGCCGTGTTCCGTCTGGTGTTTCCGCGTGGGGGCGGCGGGCCCACCGGGGCCTGATTCGCGGCCACCGACGGCCCGCGGCGCGCTCACTCTCCAGGGCGGACGACCAGCACCTGGGTGGCCGTACCGGAGACCGCGCCGACGCCTCCGACGTACGACGTCTCGGACCACGTCTTCCCGTCGTAGTGCAGGAGCCCGCGACGCGAAGCGCCGTAGAGATCGGTGCTCGAGCGCCCCCACAGCGCCTCGACCACTATGGGCGTCTCGAGCGTCTTCCACGCACCGCCCCGCGTCGAGCGGAGGACGCCCGCGCGCGTCGCGACGAACGTGTCTCCCGTCGGGCTCGCCCAGAGATCGAGGACGCGCGCCGCGCCGGCGTCTCCCGCGGGCGTGCGGACGGACAGCTGCCGGTCGCCGATCGCTGGAGCAGCACCTCTCGTGAGTCGCGGCCGAGCGCGACCGCCCAGAGCGAGGGGCCGTCGAACAAGGTCGTGACCTCGAGGCCGGAGGGGATCGGCTCGACAGCCCACGTGTCCCCGTGGCGTCGATGCACCCGCGCCTCCGCCTCGCGCCGGCCGGCGACGAGGATGTCCGCGCCGCTCGAGATCGAGCCGTAGACGAGGTCGAGCGCGGGCGTCGACACCGGCTCCCAGTGGTCGCCGTCGAAGTGGACGAGGCGAGAGCTGGTCGCCAGGTAGACGTCGGTCGCGCTCGTCCCGTACAGCGACGTGCAGTCCCCGTCGAGCCCATCGTTGACGGTGCTCCATTCGCCGGCGTTGGACTTGCGGTAGACGACGCACGAAGGCTCGCGTTGCCACGCCCGGACCACGCTCGTAGCCAGGTACGTCGCGCCGTCGGGGGCCGCCCAGACGGCGCGGGCCTTCTCGCCGGGCATCGCGCTGGGGATCCACTCCACGCCCGGATCGAGCTCGGGGCCGTTCAGCGTGACGAGCTGCGCGTACGTCGGCTTCGAGGGCCGGACCTCGGCCGTCGCGCAGAGGGCGTCGAGCCCGCGCGCCGCGAGCCGAACGTTCGGCTCGAGCAGCGGCGCTCCGGCGCCGCCGCCTCGGCCGGCGACCAGCGACTCGACCCGCCGAACCGCCGCCCTCGTCTCCACGCAGTCACCCGCGGAGTAGGCCGTCACGGCGGCGCGCGCGTCTCCCGCGCAGCCGATCGTCGATCCCTCGCAGTCCCTGACGACCATCGAGAGTCGAGCTTCCACGCACGGGCGGTCGCATCCCAGGTCGAGCGGAGGCGCGCTGACGACGCTCGGCGTCAAATCGCTCGACACGCCCGGCGCAGACATCATGCGAACACCGATGGAGAGCGCGAGCGCCGCGACCGCGATCATCACGCCAAGCCGGAGGCGCAGCCTGAACATCCTCCTGCTCGCCGACGGCGGCGCGAGCAACGACGCCTTCATCTGCTCGTTCGCCTCCTCCTCCGCCGCCCGGGGTTGGGCCCTGCCGGCGACGCGGAGCGCCCACGACCGATGCGTCCGCCTCGGATGCGTGTCGGTGCGGCGGGTCGCCGAGGTCACGACGTCGATCTCGTTCCCGTCGCCGTGGTCGAGCGCGACGCCGAGCCAATCGGCGCGCCCGAAGGAGAGTCCGCGGACGGGGCGATCCGTGTATTCGATCCGCATCGTCACCGACAGGCTCGGCCATTCGTAGACGACGAGCCCCTGCTCCGAGCGCTGGAGCGCGAGCCGCTCCCCCTTCGCGTCGAAGCAGACCCGCCTCACGCCGTCCGGAAGCTTCTCGAGCCTGACGACGCCGGACGATCCGACGGAGAAGGCACCGTCGCGACCGGCGACGAGCCAGGAGCCGCGCCCGTCCTGGGCGAGCGAAGCGATCGCGCCGCGCAGATCTGCGCGAAGCGTCTCCTCCAGAGCTCCCGCGACGTGGACCCCCCGGACCTCTCCCTTGTCCGTCGCCGCAGCCAGCGTCGCGCCGTCTCTCGAGAACGCGACCGCGGTCACCTTCGCGGCGGCGCTCGCGCGGAGCGGGACGTCGAGGCGTTCGCCGCTGCGCCACAGGAGCAGCGCGTCGTCGACCGCGAGCGCGACCGACGCGCCCGTCGTGCTCGCGGCGATCGCGCGCGGCTCGCCGAACGGTCCGTACGCGCCGAGCGCCTGGCCGCGCGTCGGGTCGACGAGGTGCAGGCGCCCCTCGACGTCGAGCGCGAGGACGTGGCGGCCGGTCGACGCCGCCGATCGCCAGGGGCTCCCGCTCGCCCCTCCGGCTCCGGGCGGCAGCGCGCTCGGGTCGACGAACAGCACCGCGACGAGCTCCCGCTCGAACGCGAGACGCCACCTCGGAGCGTCGGCCTCGACGTCGTGCGCGAGCAGCTCGGCGCCGTCGATCGTGAGCAAGCAGGGCTCGTCCGGCGCGTAGGCGATCGCATCGAAGGCCATCCGCTCTCTCTCCTCGCGTCCGTCTACGCCGCGCGGTCGCCCGAGCTTCCCGTGCGACGCGGGCGCACGTGCCGCGCTGGCGGTATCGGTGCGCGACGCTCGTTCGCCGCGACGCGCCCCCTCCTCTGATTCCGTCGTATCGGACCCGCCGAAGCGCTCTCGGGCGGCGCAGGCCAAACGACGTGAGCCAACGACGCGGGTCAGAGTCTCGGACTCTGACCCGCTCTTCGTGGTCGCTGCTCAGGTCACCGCGTCCTTGACCGCCTTCACGGGGCGGGCGCGGACGGCCTTGCTCGCCGGCTTGGCGGCGAACTTCTGCTTCTCCTTCGTGAAGGGGTTGATCCCCTCACGCGCCGGACGGGCCGGCTTCTTCACGACGACGAACTTCGCGAAGCCCGGCAACACGAAGATGCCGTTCTTCTTCAGCTCGCGATGACCGACCTCGACGAGCGTCTCGACGACGAGCTTCACCTGCTTGCGGGAGAGCTCTTCGCCGACCGCCTCCGTGACAGCTTCGAGGATCGCGCTCTTCGAGAGCGGCTTGTTGGTCGTCTTCTTCGCACCCTTAGCCATGAGTCCACCTCGTTTCAGCTGACAGGGGTAGAGCGGTCCGCACGGCAGAGCAACCGAAATTCAGCGCTCCCGGCGCGGATCGGAGCACTTTCGGTCGACCCGACCCGCCGCCCACCTCGACGGGAGACGTCGTCACGCCGACCCGCGCGAGCGGGATCTCGGAGCGCGACGGGACCCCGGCGTCGCGGCCCGACCGCGACGCCGAGCTCGCCCGGTGACGCCGAGGGCCCCCCCGACGAATCGAGGAATGCCGCGAGGTTTGGCTCGACGCTTTGATCGAATGGATCGCAGGCCTCGCGCGCGCCTCGTCGCGCCGCGGCGAGCCGTCGAGCTCGGGGATCGGTGTCGCTTGCCGCAGGGCGACGAGACCCGATGGACCGTGGCTCGAACGCGGGCACCGCCCCGCCCCTCGCCCCTCCAGGAGGGCGGGAGGGTCGACGTGGCGCGCAGCACGCCGTCGGAAGCTCACCGGCGACGAGGAGTGCGGCGCGGCGATCCGGTCGGACGACGATCGACGCCTCGCCCGCGCGGCAGCCTCTTCAGCCACGCGCACGTGCGGCGCGCCGCGGAGGGTCGCCGCGCGTCCGGCACCGATGTTGAAGGCCCCACGGCATGAGCCTACGGAAGCTGTTCCGAGATCGCCGCGACGCGGGGCAGCGGCTCGCGTCCCACCTCGGCGCGTACCGCCCCGCGTCGCCGCTCGTGCTCGGCTTGCCGCGCGGCGGCGTCCCCGTCGCCTACGAGGTCGCGCGGGTGCTCGAGGCGCCGCTCGACGTCTGCGTGGTCCGGAAGCTCGGCGCGCCGATGCAGCCGGAGCTCGGGCTCGGCGCCGTCGGCGAGGACGGCGTGGTCTACGTCGACCGCGACACCACGGATCGGCTCGGCATCACCGAGGAGGAGCTGGACGAGATCCTCCGGGCGGAGCGCGCGGCGATCGACGCGCAGGTCTCGCGGTTCCGCGAGGGCGCTCCGCCGCTCGACGTGCGCGGCAAGACGGTCATCGTCGTCGACGATGGCGTGGCCACCGGCGGCACGGCCCGCGCGGCGCTCGAGACGCTGCGCGCGCGCGGCGCCGGAGCGCTCGTGCTCGCGGTTCCGGTCGGCGCGTCCGAGACGCTCGACGAGCTCGCGGCCGTCGCGGACGAGGTCGTCTGCCTCCACCCCGAGGAGACGTTCTATGCCGTCAGCCCGTGGTACGAGGACTTCACGCCGACCACCGACGAAGACGTGATCGAGCTCCTGGCACGCGCGCGCGCCAGGAGCGCCGAGGCGCCCGCGCCTCGCGTCCCCGCAAGGTCGGAGCGAGTCCGGACGACGAACCCGCGTGACGTGAAGATCCCCGCCGGCGAGGCGCGCCTCGAGGGGATGCTGACGGTCCCGCCGAACGCGCGCGGCCTCGTCCTCTTCGCCCACGGCAGCGGGAGCAGCCGGCGCAGCCCGCGCAACCAGTACGTCGCGCGCGTCCTGCAAGAAGCGGGGCTCGCCACGCTGCTGTTCGATCTCCTGACCGAGGAAGAGGAAGAGAGCGACGCGCGGACGGCGCACCTCCGCTTCGACGTCTCGCTCCTCGCCTCGCGTCTCGGCGCGGCCACCGACTGGGCGCGAAAGGACAAGGAGACGCGCGGGCTCGAGCTCGGATACTTCGGCGCGAGCACGGGGGCCGCGGCGGCGCTCATCGCGGCGGCCGAGCGGCCCGGCGTCGTCCGGGCGATCGTCTCGCGCGGCGGCCGGCCCGACCTGGCCGAGGAGTCGCTCCCGCGCGTCGAGGCGCCGACGCTGCTGCTCGTCGGCGGGCTCGACGGCGAGGTCCTCACGCTCAACCGCGAGACGCTCTACTTCCTCGGCTGCGAGAAGCTCCTCGAGATCGTCCCGGACGCGACGCACCTCTTCGAGGAGCCCGGCGCGCTCGATCGCGTCGCGCGCTCCGCGGCCAAGTGGTTCTCGAGCCACCTCGGTGTGCGCGCGCTCGAGTCGACGGCATGAGCGGTCCAGGCGACGCGAGGCCCGGAGACGCCGCCGGCGAGACGGCTCAGAGCGCCTTCAGCGCGGCGATGATGTCGGGCTCGTCGAGCACGTCCGTCGCGAAGAGATCGCCGACCCGCTGGATGCTCGCGTCCGCCGGCACCTTGCCCGCGCGGATGCCGCGCGCGACCTGGTCCGCCGAGACCGGCCCGACAGGATCCGAGCCGGACACCCAGACCATGTACTGCCGGATGACGAGCCCGGGCGACAGGCTCGGCGGCGGCGGCTCGCTCTCGGCGCTCACGGCCTTGAGCGCCGAGACGATGTCGGGGATGTCGAGGATGTCGCCCCAGAACGTGTCCGACTCCTGCCGGACGCTCGCGTGGGTGGGGACCTTGCCGGCCTGGATGCCGCGCGCCAGCTGATCCGCCGAGACGGGGCCGACAGGGTCACCGCCCTCGATCCAGACGTGCCACACGGGCGCCTTCAGGCGGTCGGGCGGGGGCGGCGGCTCGCGCAGCGACACCGCGGACTCGCGGCTTCCGATCTTCCGGATCTTCGGGGCCCGCCTCACGGGCCGAGCTTGATGCGGGGCGCGCGCTCGCGCAAGGCGATTTCGGCGTCTCCGCGCGCCTCCACCCCCGAAACCGTGCGCCCCGAGCGCACGATTTCGCCTACGGTGCCGGCCATGGCGCCCCGCCCCGCGCTCCGCGCCCGCGCAAGACGCCTCGGCGCGTCGCTCGCCGCGTGGCGGCGCCGGCTCTGGGCCGCGCGACGGCGCGTGCTCCTCGTCGCGGCGGCGATCGGCGCCGCGCCGTTCGTCCTCGTCGGCGTCGTCGCGCTCTTAACGCCGCTGCCGGAGGAGCTCCGAGAGCCGGCCGCGCCGTCGCTCCGGATCCACGCGCGCGGCGGGAAGCTCTTGCGCGAGGTGCGCGCCGACGACGGCGCGCGCGCCCGGCCGCTCCCGCTCGCCTCGTATCCGCCGCACGTGCAGCGCGCCGTGCTCGCGGCCGAGGACCGGCGCTTCTACGATCACCATGGCGTCGACCTCGCCGCCGTCGCGCGAGCGGCGCTGTCGAACGTCGTGCATCGGCGCGTCGTCTCCGGCGCCTCGACGATCACGATGCAGCTCGCCCGCACCGTGCGTCCGCACCGGCGGAGCCTCTGGGGCAAGGTGATGGAGGCCGCGCTGGCGATCCGGATCGAGGCGTCGCTCTCGAAGGACCGGATCCTCGAGGAGTACCTGAACCGCGTCGTCTACGGCCCGAACCTCCGCGGCTACGCGGCCGCGAGCCACGCGTACCTCGGGACCGCGCCCGAGTCGCTGTCGCTGGCGGGCGCGGCGCTCGTCGCTGGGCTCCCGCGCGGCCCTTCGCTCTACGCCGTGACGAAGCGGCCCGAGCTCGCCAAGCGACGGCGTGACCGCGTCCTCGCGCGGATGGCCGACGCCGGCATGATCGACGAGCCCGCGCGGGAGCGCGCCGCCCTCGAGCCGATCGTCCCGCGCCTGGACAAGCCCGCGTTCGGGGCGCCGCACTTCACGCGCGCGCTCGTCTCCGGCTCGCTCGCCCGCGCGCAGCCGGGCCTCGCCGACGCGCTCCGCGACAAGGCCGCGCTCTCGGAGATCCACACGACCATCGATCCCGAGCTGCAGCGCGCCGCGGAGGGCGCCGTCACGGGCGCGCTCGAGGCGCTCGCGACCAAGCACGTCACCGCCGCCGCGGTGGTCGTCCTCGAGAACGCGAGCGGCGAGGTGCTCGCGTGGGTCGGGTCTCCCGACTTCGACAGCGTGCCGGCGCTCGGTCAGAACGACGGCGTCCTCGCCCTCCGCCAGCCGGGCTCGTCGCTCAAGCCGTTCGTCTACGCGGAGGCGATGAGCCGCTTCGGCTGGACCGGCGCGACGCTCTTGCCGGACGTCGAGCTCCACATCCCGCTCCCCGGCGGCGGCGACTACGTCCCGCACGACTACGACCGGAAGGAGCGCGGCCCTGTCCGCCTGCGAGAGGCGCTCGGCAACTCGCTCAACATCCCCGCGGTCCACACCATCCACCAGCTCGGGACGCAGAGCGTGCTCGACCGGCTCCACGCGTTCGGCTTCGCGTCGCTCGTCGAGGAGGCCGAGCACTACGGCCCGGCGCTCGCGCTCGGCGACGGCGAGGTCACGCTCCTCGAGCTCGCGAGCGCGTACGCGACGCTGGCGCGGGGAGGCGTGCGCCGCCCCGTGCGGGTCGTGACGCGCCTCGTCCGCGGCGACCACGCGACCGACCTCGAGCTCGCCGGCGCGGAGGCGCGCGTCCTCGACGAGCGCATCGCGGCGATGCTCACCGACATCCTGAGCGACAGGAGCGCGCGGATGTCGGCGTTCGGCGATCAGAACGCCCTCGAGCTCGAGGTCCCGGTCGCCGCCAAGACGGGCACCTCGAAGGGCTACCGCGACAACGTCGCCGTCGGCTACACGCGGGAGGTCACCGTTGCCGTCTGGGTGGGGAACTTCGACGGGTCCCCGATGCGCGACGTCAGCGGCATCACCGGCGCCGGGCCGATCTTCCGCGAAGTGATGGAAGCGGCGGCCCGGAGCCGGCCGGCGCCGTCGGTCGACAACCCGCTCGCGCTCGGCCCCGACGCCGCGCGGCTCGGTCTCTCCCGGACGCCGGTCTGCGCGCTGTCCGGCGAGATCCCGACGTCGGCGTGCCCGCGCCGCGTCTACGAGTGGCTGCCGACGGGCGACGCCGACCACGCGCCGCCGTGCGCCACGCATCGGCGCGTGCGGCTCGACGTACGAAACGGCCTGCGCGCGGGACCGGGCTGCGCGAGCGACGTGACGACCGACCGCGTGTTCGAGCGCTGGCGCGCGCCCTACGAGGAGTGGGCTCGACGCACGAGCCGCCCGCTCGTCCCCGAGGGGAGCTCGCCCGCGTGCCCCGTCGACGAGGACGAGTCGCCCGCGATCGGCGCGCCGCACGACGCCCTCGCCCCGCGCGTCGGCTACCCGTTCGACGGCGCCCGCTTCGTGATCGATCCCGAGAGACCGGTCGAGCTTCAACGGCTCGACGTCCGCGTCGAGCCGACCGACGCGTCGGTAGAGGTCTACGTCGACGACCGGCCGATCGGAGAGCCGCGGAGCTGGCCGCTCGCGGTGGGCGAGCATGTCATCACCGCGCGTCGCGGCGCGCACGTGTCCGCGCCCGTGCGCATCACCGTTCGCTAGCGACGTCCGAGGAGCGCGACGGTCGCGCGGCGGTGCATGTACGTGCCACGCGGGTCCACTGCGCACACCCGCGACGATGTCGCCCTGCGGAAGGTCGCACGGGCCGGATCCCGCTTCGGTATCATCGTCGCGGGGAGTCGGAGGTCTCGATGAGGACGCGAATCGCGTCGCTGCTCGGTGCGCTCACCCTCGCGGGGATGGTGGCATCGGCATGCGGCTCCAGTGACAGGGTGAGCGGGTTCGGGGACGACGAGGACGGCGGCAGAGGAGGCGGGGGCCTCGGAGGACCGGCCCTCGGCGACGACGCCGGCGCGCTCCCGGAGGGATGCACGAACCTCCAGTGCCGGCAGGTGACCTGCTCCGGCGGCGGGACCACGACCGTGAGCGGCGTCGTCTACGCGCCGACGCCGCCGCAGTACGGGAAGGCCGACCCGATCTACAACGCGATCCTCTACGTCCCCAACGGCGACCTCGCGCCGTTCCCCGGCGGCGTCTCCTGCGACAAGTGCGGGGCGATCACCTCGGGGGATCCGATCGCGACGGCGCTCTCCGGGCCCGACGGAAAGTTCGTGCTCGAGAACGTCCCCGTCGGCGAAGACGTCCCGCTCGTCATCCAGGTCGGGCGCTGGCGGCGCCAGGTCACCATCCCCAAGGTCGCCGAGTGCGCGGACACGCCGCTCGACGCCGAGCTCACGCGCCTGCCGAGGAACAAGGGTGAAGGCGATATCCCGCTCATGGCGATCGTGACGAGCCCGTACGACGGGACCGAGTGCCTGATGCGGAAGATCGGCGTCGCCGACGAGGAGTTCACCACCAACGCCGGCGACGGACGCATCCACGTCTACCAGGGCGGCGGCGCGAGGCTCTCGACGACCACGCCGAACGGCGCCGCGCTCTGGGGATCGAAGGCGGAGCTCGCGAGGTACGACGTCGTCGCGCTCCCGTGCGGCTCGCAGCCGACGAGCGCCGCAGACCGACAGAACGTCGTCGACTACACGAACGGAGGCGGCCGCGTCTTCGTCACCGACCTCTCGCAGGACGTCATCAAGCTCGGCCCCGCGCCGTGGCCGGCCACCGCCGACTTCTCGGCGGCGGGCACCTACCAGAACCCCGCGCGCGTCGACACGTCCTTCCCGAAGGGCGCCGCCCTCGCGGACTGGCTCGACGCGGTCGGCGCGACGCCGACGAAGGGCGAGCTCAATCTCACCGGGACGTTCGCGCGCGTCAGGGCCGCCAACGCGCCGTCGCAGCGCTGGATCTACTCCAGCACGACCACCCAGACGTACTCCTTCAACACGCCGGTGGGGACGGACGCCGCGGACCAGTGCGGCCGCGCGTTCTATTCGAGCTTCCACGTGACCACCGGCGGCGGCGGGATCTTCCCGGCCCAGTGCAACAGCACGCCGCTCACCGCGCAGGAGAAGGCGCTCGAGTTCATGCTCTTCGATCTGTCGGCCTGCGTTCAGAAGGACGACGCTCCGCCCGTGCCGCCGCCCGTCGTGAAGTAGGGGCGCGGTCAAGCCCCTTTTCGGCGGAGATCCTCGCGCGCGGCCGGCGTTTCATCGGTGACGCGCGCCCGCGGCCGGCTAACCTCGGCCGCGACATGGCGAACATCGACTGGCGCCGCGCGCGCATCGGGACGCTGAGCCTCCTCGTGCTGGCATCGTGCTTTCGCGGCGCCGTCCCGAGCGCGACGCTCGCGCCGCGTGGCCCCGACGCGCGGGCGACGCGCACGCAAGGGCCCTTCGCCGTCGTCTACGCCGCCCCGAAGGGCCACGTCGTCGACCGGCGCCAACCCGGCGTCACCGTCCTCTTCTCGCGCGGGGTCCGGTCGGTCGAGATGGCCGACGACGAGCGGGTCCCCGCCATCACGATGAAGACGAAGACCGGCGAAGCGGTGAAAGGCGACTGGCGCTGGACGGGCACGCGCGGGCTCCTCTTCACGCCGGCCGGCGTGCTCCCGGGCGGGAGCGACTTCGTCGTCACGGTCCCGCCCGACGTCACCGCGCTCGACGGTTCGGTGCTCGGGAAGGCCTACACCCTGGAGCTCGACACCAGCGGGCCGCAGCTCGCGAGCTTCCGCGCGCTCGGGCCCGCGGGCGTGACCGAGCAGTCGCTGCCGAACACGCCGTCGTTCCGCGTCGAGCTCGATCAGAGCGTCGAGGTGAGCGCCGTGCAGGCCGCCGCCGCGCTCCGCGTCTTCGAGGCCGACGGCGACAAGGGCGTGGCGATCGGCCTCTCGGCCGCGCGCGAGAAGACTCCGCCCGCGGACGCGATCCCGGCGCCCGAGTCGCACGTCGTCGTCCTCACGCCGAACAAGCCGCTCCCGCTCGGTCATCAGGTCGAGCTGACGCTCGCCGCCTCGCTGCGCGGCACCGGCGGCCCGCGCCCGATGGGCGCGCCGATCACGCGGATGATGCGCACGCACGGCCCGCTTCGCTTCGTCGACTTCTACTGCCCGCGCATCGAGACCAAGGGACGCTGCCGCGCGAACGGTGACGTGAAGGTGGTCCTCTCGAACCCGGTCGCGCCGGAGGAGCTGAAGCGCCACGTGCGCGCGGCGAAGCTGCCGCCGCGCCCGCAGGCCAAGCCGGGCGCAGAGGCGCAGAAGCGAAGCCTGGATCCGTCGACCGAGCACTGGCTCGGCGTCGCGCCCAAGCTCGGAGAGTCGTACCGCGTCACGCTGACGGCGGGGATGAAGGACGTCTACGGCCAGCGCCTCGAGAAGGACGCGAGCTTCGATCTCGTCGTCGAAGCCCCGCTGACCAAGCCGCCCGCCGGCGCCGCCCCGGCGGCTCGCGGGGCGGCCGCGCCTCCCCCGCGACCCGCGCCGGCCCCCGGCGATCGCCCGCGGCGCGAGCGGCTCCCCTATCAGCTCGACCTCGGTCTCGTCGGCCAGGTCCTCGAGGCCGCGGGCAGCTACAAGGTCCCCGTCGGCGCGATCAACATCCCGAGCTACACCAGCATCGTCGCGCCGCTGAGCGACGCGCAGGCCACCGCCTGGACGGTGGCCCGCGGGAGCACCGCCGATTTCGTCTCGCGCAACGGGCTCGCGTCGACCTGGGTGACCACGCGAGCCGAGACGAACCAGCGCGCCGTCGACTTCCTCGACCTCTCCGCCGCGCTCGCTCCGCGAAAGGGCCGCGGCCCGGCGCTCCTCGTCGTCGCGCCGCCCGGCGCGCTGAAGGACGACCGCGGCGGCCGCGTCGAGTCGCTCGTCAACGTCACCGACCTCGGGGTCACGGCGAAGATGAGCCCGTTCGGCAGCCTCGTCTGGGTGACGCACCTCTCGAGCGGCAAGCCCGCGCCGGGCGCGAGCGTCTCCATCCGCACCGCGAAGGGAGGAGAGGTCTTCCAGGGCACGACGGACGCCGAGGGCCTCGTGCTCGTCCCCACGAGCCAGTTCGATCCGCTCGCGAAGGAGGCGCGCGGCGACGACACGTACGAGCGCGCGCGCGTGCGCGACGACGCCGTCATCATCGTCCGCGCGGGCGACGACTGGACGGTGACGAAGGTGGCGCCCTCGCCGGCCGAGAGCCGGCTCACCTCGGAGTTCCAGCGCCTGTCCAAGGAGGGGCGCTGGATCGGCCTCGTCTACGCCGAGCGCGGCGTCTTCCGCCCCGGCGAGACCGCGAAGATCGCCGGCATCGTGCGCGTCGCCGAGGGCAGCGGCCTCCGCTCGATCCCGCAGCGCGAGCTCCGCATCCAGCTCGCCGACCAGAACGGGGAGCAAATCTACGACGGCCGCGCGCGGTGCGACGCCTTCGGGACGTTCGCGACCGATCTGCCGATCCCCAAGACCGCCGACGTCGGCACGGCGACCATCACCGCGACCGCCCTCCCCGGCGGCGCGTCGAACACCGAGGACGCCGGCGTCTTCAAGCACGACATCCGCATCCTCGAGTTCAAGCCGAACCAGTTCAAGGTCACCGCCGAGGCCGACAAGCCGTGGTACGTCCGCGGCGACACGGCGACGTTCGCGGTCCAGGGCGACTACCTCTACGGCGCGCCGATGCAGGGGGCGAGCGTCACGACGACGGTCTCGCGGCAAGAGGTGCCCTTCACGCCGCCGGGGGCCGACGAGCTCACGCTCACCGACGACGTCTTCACCGGCGACTACCCCGACGAGACGAAGGCCGCCGAGGAGATCGACAGCCAGGACGGCACGCTCGACGCGAAGGGCTCGTTCGCGCGGAAGGTCGTCCTCGCCTTCGACGATCAGCGTCGCCCGGAGCGCCTGGTCTTCGACGCCGACGTCCAGGACATGTCGCGCAACGACGTCTCGGCGCGGGCGAGCGTGGTCGTGCACCCGGCGGCGTTCTACGTCGGGCTCCGCACGCCGAAGGAGCGCTTCGTCGCGGCGGGCACCCCGCTGAAGACCGAGGTCGCCGCGCTAGATCCGACGGGAGCGCGACGCGCCGGCGTCCGCGTGAAGGTCGAGCTCGTCGAGCGTCGCTGGAGCGGCGTCACCGGCGAGCAGCCCGACGGACGGCCGCTCCGCCAGACGCGGGCCGAGGACACGGTCGTGTCGACGTGCGACGCGATCACCACCGCGACCCTCGGCAGCTGCAGCTTGCACGTGCCCCGCGCCGGCTACTTCGTCGTCCGCGCCACCGCGAGCGACGCCGCGAACAACACCGTGCGCGCCAGCATGGCCATCTACGGCACCGAGGACGCGCCCACCGGCGCGGGCGCGTGGGCGGCCGACGACCGGCACGGGATCAAGCTCGAGGTGAACAAGCCGACGTACGACGTCGGCGAGACGGCGAAGGTGCTCCTCCGGAGCCCGTTCAAGGAGGGCCAGGCGCTCGTCACGGTCGAGCGAAACGGCGTCCTCTGGCGGCAGGTGGTGCCGATCAAGGGCGCCGTCCCCGTGGTCGAGGTCCCCGTCCGCCCCGACTTCTACCCGAACGCGTTCGTCAGCGTGGTCGCCGTCCGCGGCCGCATCCAGGCCGCGCCGGCCGCAGGCGCCGACCTCGGTGGCCCCGAGTTCCGCTTCGGCTGGGCGGAGCTCCGGGTCAACGAAGACGCCCACCGCCTCAGCGTGAGCGTCACCGATCCGAAGCGCGAGTACCCGCCGGGCG
>JAHBWA010000178.1 GCA_019637195.1 Labilithrix sp.
CAGGACTTTCGCCAGGTCGACAACTCGCCGACGCGCCAGTACGGCGGCACCGGCCTCGGCCTCGCCATCTGCCGGCGCCTCGCCAACGTGCTCGGCGGAGACATCCGCCTGGTGAGCAACGTGGGCCAAGGCTCGACCTTCACGCTCGTGCTGCCGGTGAAGGGCGCGCTCGCTCCGAAGGGAGGGCCGCGGTGACGAAGAAGCTCGGCGGCAGCGGCGGGCAGCTCGTCCTCGTGGTCGACGACTTCGAGGACAACCGGGCGATGTACGTCGAGTACCTGCAGTTCCAGGGCTTCCGCGTCGTCGAGGCCGTGAACGGCCTCGAGGCCGTCGAGCGCACGCGCGAGCTCATGCCCGTCGTCATCGTGATGGATCTCTCGCTGCCGGTGATGGACGGCTGGGAGGCGACGCGAAGGATCAAGGCCGACGCGCGCACGAGGCACATCCGCGTGATCGCGCTGACCGGGCACGCCGAGGCGGCGCACGCCAAGAAGGCGCTCGAGGCGGGGTGCGACGACTTCGTCGCGAAGCCGTGCCTGCCGGAGAACCTGCTCGCGAAGATCCGCGAGCACCTCCCGGCGAGCCCCAGAGCGCCTGCGCGGGCGAGCGGCGCGCGCGATACGAAGAAGCAGAAAGGGTAGGACGTGATGGGCGCTTCGAAGCGGACCGGAACGAAGGCGAAGGCGAAGAGCGTGAAGCGCGCGAAGGCCGCGCCAAAGGCTCGCGGCTCGGCGAAGCAAAGCGGCCGCGCCGCGTCGCGCGGAGAGGCCGCGGCGAAGGCTCGCGGGGGGACGAAGGGCGGCGGTGGGGCGAAGGCGGGCGGCGACATGGCGAAGCTGAAGGCTGCGCCGGCGCCGCCGAAGTCGACGAAGCGGGCGCGGGCCTCGGTCGCCGACGGCGCGAGCGCGGCAGCCGCGACGTCGGGGAGGGCGGGACCGCAGGCCGCCGACGCGCAGCGAGCGTCCGGCCCGCGCGCGCGGCGCGGCGCGACGCTCGCGCAGGTGCAGCGCTTGCCACCCAGCGCGCCGGAGGCCCGCGACGCGATCTCTCCCGTCGCGGTGCGTGCGCTGCCGCCCGAGCCGGTCGCGCTCGAAGGGACGCGCGGAAAGTACGTCTACTGCGTGATCCACGCGCACAAGGCGCTCAACTTCGGGCCGCTCGGCATCGGCGTCGAGCCGGCGGAGGTCCACACCGTCAACTTCAAGGACATCGCCGCGGTCGTCTCGGACACGCCGATCGCCGTGCACGAGCCGACGCGCGCGAACGTCCTCGCCCACGAGCGCGTCAACGAGACGGTCATGCGCGACCACACGGTGATCCCGATGTCGTTCGGCACCGTCTTCAAGACGCGCGACGACATCCACGAGCTGCTCCGCTCGGCGTACGAGGCGTTCAAGGACGTCCTCGTGAAGATGGAGGACAAGCTCGAGTTCGGGCTCAAGGTGCTCTGGGACCGCGACGTCATCGTGAGGGAGCTCGAGACCGAGAACGAGGACATCCGCCGCTTGAAGAGCGAGATCACCTCGCAGAAGGGCTCGACCTACTTCGCTCGCATGCAGTACGGCCGCCTCGTCGACGGTGCGCTCCAGGCGCGATCCGAGCTCTACGTGCAGGAGATCTTCGACGCGCTGCGCCCGGCATCGGTCGCGTCGCGGGCCAACCGGCCCATCGGCGACCGCATGATCATGAACGCCGCGTTCCTCGTTCGGCGCGACAAGGAGGCCGACTTCGACCGCATCGTGAAGCAGATCGGCGCGAAGCACTCGCAGCTGACGTTCAAGTACACGGGGCCGTGGCCGCCCTACAACTTCGTCAACATCCGCCTGAAGCTCGAGCGGGCGTAGCCGGCCGGAGATCGCGTGCTCATCGTCGATTCGCTGATCGTCAGCGGCGTCCGCTTCGTCCTCACGCGCCTCGCCGAGGCCGTGCAAGCCGAGATGTACGACGAGTCGGCGCTGCGCGAGGAGCTCCTCGCCGCCCAGATGAAGCTCGAGCTCGGCGAGATCTCGGACGACGACTTCGCGCGCATCGAGGAGGAGGTCCTCGCCGGCATGCGCGAGGTCCGCGCGCGCCGCGCGGCCGAAAGCGGCGGCGCTCCGGCCGACGCCGCCGCGGCCCCGGGGACGACCTTCCGGATCGAGAGCGTGGAGGCGAACCTCGACCGCGACGAGTCCGCCGACGACTGACGTCGCCGAGGGGCGCGGGCGCGGATCGGATCGTGGAGCGCTCGACGCTCCTCGGCCGGCTACTCCTTCGTGAGGACGTAGGCGATCTTCGTCGCCCCCTGGATGCCGGACGGCGGGTCCTGGATCAGCGTCAAGGTCGAGCCGTCGACGCTGAAGCCACCGGAGAAGGCGCCGAAGCCGTTGTCGCTGTCGCCGTCGGTGCAGGTCGTGACGCCGGCGACCGTCGTGCCGACGGTCGTGAACGTTCCGCTGTCCGACCCGACGCTCTCGTCACCCGCGGTGGCCCCGACCTGAACCTGGAAGGAGAACGCGCGCGTCCAGCGCGTACCGTCGATCGTCAACGTCGCCTTCAGCCTCACGGTGGCCGCCTCGGCAGGACCGTTGTAGACGTTCACGGCGGTCAGTTGATAGGTGCCGTCGGAGACCGTTCCGCCGGTTGGCGTCGGGTCGGCGCCCCCGCTCACGGGGGCCAGCGCGATGGCAGCGCCGCTCGGTGTCAGGCCCTTGCACTCTCCGACCGCGCCGTCGGTGGCCGAAGGGCCAGCGTCGTTTGGATTCGCCCCGCCGTCACGCTCCTCGCTCGGAGAAGGGGGCGGCGTGGACGTGCCGTTGGAGTCGCTGCTGCATGCGTAGAGGCTCGAGACGAGGACGGCGCAAAGCCAAGAACGAAAGGTCATGGCTGGGCTTTAGCGCTCATGGCGTCCTCGGCAAGCTCGATTGTGGCTCGTTTCGAGATCGCGACATCGCGCGGATCCGGCCGGGACGGTGGCCGTGGACCTGCCGCCCGCCCAGCCCACCGCTCGGATCAGGGCGTCTTGTAGTCGAGGCCTCTTGCCGCCAGCGCTTCGCCCAGGACGCGGATGGCTTTGGCGCCGACGCCGCGGATGGCGAGCAGCTCCTCTTTCGAGCGGCGGCCTGCCAAGCTGTCGTGCCGTTGTTCGAAGCGCACGCCAGGCATGATCTTGCCGTCGCGTCAGGCAGATCGCCGACAGGACGGAAATCGGGCGTCAGGGGCATGGCCAATTACTCCTGTGCGCGGCCGAGAAGTGTGCCGCATGTTCGCGGAGGGGGCGCCCGCTGCGCGGCCATCGCCCAACGTCGTCGCCACGTTCGCGCTCGGCCTGGGTCTGGGCTCAAGGAAGGCTCCGCGTCCCGAGGTCGATGCAGACTACTTCGGATCTGTGGCGGGACTCGCCGCGTCGCTTCCAGCAGATCCTGGTCGCGTAGCTTCGTGGCGACGAGGTGCGCGGCCACGGCGCTGGCGGTGAGCGGGCCTCCAGCTCGATGACCAGCCGCATTCGCCGCGCGCGACTCAATGAAGCGCTCCAGCTCGTCCATGACCCGTGTCCGCGCCTTCCGCATACGAAGCGGCCCGCAAACGAATCGTCGAAGCGTCACGTCGACGAAGCGCGCTGCCGGGGTCCATCGTCGGCATCGGGCTGGACCCATCGCATCGCGGGGACGTCGGGCGATCCCCGTAGGCGACGGTCGCGACGAGTCATGCGGCGGACGGCGGGGCATGGAGCGTGTCCGGACAGGCGAGCGCCCCAGTTCTTACGTAGGCGTCCGTTGTTCCGGAGGCACCGTGAAGGCGAGAGCATATGTACTCGACGAAGTCATCGAACCCGCAGAGCTGGAAGACGACCGCGCCGATCGAGCCGTAATGCACCCAGTCGGGCTCGAGTGTGCTCCGAGACGTACTTGTCGTCCGGCGCGATGTCAGAACCTGCGCGAAGTCCTCTGGTGGATCCTGCGCCCGGCGCCTCGCGGTGAAGCGGCGAACGAGGAGCTTTGGGCTGATCGGAGTCGAAGTGCTCCGGCAGGCGGTCGATGTCGCGCGCGCGGACGACCCGATGCTCCGGCACGTTCAGCCCGCAGCGGGCCGCCAGCGGGCATCGTAGTAACTCGTTCTGCACCCAGCTCCGGTAGGCGGGAGTCCCGAACTTGGCGATCCGAAGCAGCGCCATCGACGGGACGGTGAGCCTGTCGGCCACCTCGTACAGGAGAGCTAGGTTGCACACCGGTGAGCGCGAAGCGGAAATGGGATCGTGGGGAGCGCGTGCGTGGCGCTCCTGCTCGTCCAACGGGCCCTCATCGAGCTCGTCGCTCTCCGCACAGAACGGCGCCCGAAAGCAGGTCGCCTCCGAGACGGAGGGCATCGAAGTACTCCAGGCGACGAGGGCCGAGGTCGGGCCGCGACCACCTTTCGCAGCGCGCCCTCGGGGAGCAGGTTACGGAAGTAGTTGGGGGAGCGGTGGCCCGTCGAAGCGACGCGGCGGGGAGATGTCGTGGTCTTCGAACCAGCGGCCCAGCACGGGCCGCGACCCCTCCACGGCATTAGCTCGCGTCGAAGACTCGAACCGCGTCGTCTGCGTGGCCACGTTCGGCGCGAGCTGTCCGACGGGTCTTGTCGAGGAAGACGCGAGCGCTCATGCGGTGCGGCGCGAACGACGGCAGGGGCGGGGCATCCAGGCCTCGCGCACTCTGCCCGGCCGGCGAAGAAGGTTCGATCCAGCGGTGGATCGCCGCGCGGGACTCGAGAAACCGCTCGGCGTCGTCGGCGCGGAGGAGGGGCTGCCATGGCCGTCGCATCGATGCCGTGGGACATCAGTGAGCCCTCGTCCTCGCAGCCGACGACAGAAGCGCCTCACGTTGGTGGACCGCCGGGTGAAGCAGCTTGCGGCGAGCAGCTCCCTAAGGCATCCGCCGGGCAGGATCGCCGGAAGGGACGTCGGCGCTACCGTTCGCGGGCAAGCTCGCCAATCTCGATCACACGCGCCAGTGACGAGGTTGCGCGGCGACTGCTGCGAGCGGCGCACAGAGCTGGGCCTTCCCCGCAGGCACTCGCCGCCGAGAACTATCGGTGACGTTCGGATCCACCACGACCCCCACGGGGCTGCCCGTGCGCATCAGCAGGCGCTGGACCGAGCCGTCTTCGTCATGTTCGCGGATGTCGTCGACGTGCTGTTGCGGCGTGCCCGGAGCTCCGCTCGAGGCCTCTTGCCGCCAGCGCTTCGCCCAGGACGCGGATGGCTTTGGCGCCGACGCCGTGGATGGCGAGCAGCTCCTCTTTCGAGCGGCTGGCGACCTTCTTCAAGCTGTCGATGCCGTTGTTCGAGAGCGCGCGGGCGGCGGTCTTGCCGATCGCGTCGGGCAGATCGCCGACGGGACGAATATCGGGCGTCGGGGGCATGGACGTTCCTCCTGTCCGTTCAGAGTAGCTGCGAGACGGTTCGCGAAGCGAGCACGCTGTGCGCTTCATGTCCCGAGAGCTTCAAGCCATTTGTAGAAGCACTCAGAGCCTTGTTCAGCTCGGACGCCCCGCCGCGCCTTCGAAGGAGCCGAGCGGAGTGAGCGTCCCCACCTACGATCGATTCATCTCGCCCCTCCTCCGCTACCTCGCGGAGCATCTTGACGGAGTTCGCACGGCCGAGTCCTCGTCGACGGAGCGCAGCTATCGGTGCTCATTCGGGACTGCCCGTGCGCTCGAGCAGCCGCTGAACCGAGCCGTCCTCGTCGTGTTCTCGGATGTCGTCGACGTGCTGCTGCATCGTGCCCGACGCCCCGCCGAGGCGCTGCGCGATCGATCTCCTCCAGAACCACCTCCGGAGCAGGATCAGGTTTCGCTCGTGCGGCTGGGGAAAGAGCGCGAAGAAGCGCGCGAGCACGACGATGGGGAGCTCGTAAGGGCAGACGAGGTAGTGCGGCACGCCCGCCCGCCGCGATCGCAGAAACGCGACGACGACGCCGAGCACGCTACGCGCGCGGTCGAGCTCGATCGCCGCCAGCTCCGCTGCGAGGGTCTGCGGATCGAGCGCGCCGAGCTTCGTGCCTCGGATGGCCTCGAGCGCGCTCAGGAGTGTCGAGCGATCGATCGCGCCGAAGCCGACGTCCTGGATCGAGGCGTTGATCAGCTGGAGCCCCGCGTCCTCGCCCTCCACGACCTGGGAGCCGACGATGGCGTCGAAGACCTCGTCGCGCGTCATCGGCTTGCCCGAGGTGTTCACTCGGCCGAAGACGATGCGAAGCACCTCCGTCGTGGCTGATGTCGCGCGCCACGCGCGTCGAGCCCCGCGCGCGTCGACGCTTCGGCGCGGAGCTCGGGCCTCCGTTCGAGCGCGGTCGCGGCAGGCCCGGCGGCTGGCTCATCCACGACGCGGAGGCCGGCGCGCCGGTGGCGCGCGTACCGGCTGCCGTTCCAGGTGGCGCGTCGTCGCGGCTCGGTGCTGGGGTCAGAGGTGCGCGTAGTAACGGACGTCGACGTGGTCGGCCCAATCGGCCTTGGTCCCGTGCGGCCCTTTCGGCGCGCCGTTGATGCTGAGGACGTGGTCGGACGTGAGCACCTTGTAGCGGAGGTCGATCGCTCCGAACACGAACGGTGTACTCCGCTTGTACTTGCCGCCGAGCACGGTCTGCTTCACGCAGCAGTTGACCTCGTGTCCCATGACGACGAGGTGCGTGGTCACCCCGGCGTCCTGCAGGAGCGTCAGCAGGTTGGTCCCCTCGAACGCGTTGAACCGCTTCTTGAGGACGGCGGGCGTGCTCGTGGGGAGCAGGCCGCGGAGGCGCACCATCGTCCGCGAGCTCGGCGCGTGAACCTCGCCGGGGCAGAGCTCGATGAGCCACACCGGGAGACCCTCCCTCACACCGAAGACGAGGAGCGTTTGCATCGCGCGGATGTGGGGCGGGACGGCCAAGGTGTCCTCGCGATCGGCCGAGACCGGCTCGTCGATGACGAGCATGCCTACCTTGACCCCTCGCGCGGCCAGCTCCCCCACCTTCGCCATCAACGAACCGTTCACTCGCATGCGGACCCTCCGTCGCGCGCGCCCGACGCACGGTCCAGTGTCCGATCGACCGGAGGCGCGAGCCAGCGGAAAGCGATCGGCCGACGTCCCGAGGACGGACCATCGTGGCCGCGTGGACGCGACGAGCGCGAGCACCGGGACCGCGGAGGGGGAGCGCGAGGTTCGCCGTCCTCGCGAGCGAAGCGGAGGTGCGCCCGCCGGGGGCGGCGCAGGGCGCGCCTCGATCGCCCCCCCGCAGTGTTCGAAGGCACCCCGAAGGCGTGAGGAGTCCCTGATCGCTCGCTCTCGGTCGTCGACGAGCCTCCCGCGACAGGTCGAGACGCTCGTCCCGACATCGATCGGAACGTGTCGACGCGCGAGCGCGAGCCGCCGCGTACGCATGCAGGCCGCTGCGCAAGTCCCCGGGAATGGTGCGTGCAACGAGGCGGCGGATGCTTCTTCGCACACCGATCGGAGTCCTCGCGGTCGCAGGCGTGCTCAACGCTGCGGCCTGCTCGTCCTCCGCCGAGACGGGAGCGGACAGCGCGCCGCCGAGGTCGGCGCCCCGGCAATCCGACGCAGACACGTCGGCCCGCGAGTCGGGCGCGGAGTCAGGGCCGGAGTCGCAGCCGAGGCCGAGCGACCAGCCGCCACGCCAGGAGCTCGACGCCAGCCTGGTGATCGACGTGGAGGGGCCGCTCGGGCGCGTCGATCGCGACTACGCCTTCGACATGCGTGAGCGAGACACGACCGCGCGGCCGCGCACGTACTACGTCGTGTCGGGGCGACTGCCGCCCGGCGTCACGCTGGCGGACGACGGATCGCTGCGCGGCAAGCCGACGACGCCCGGCCGGCACACGGCGGTCGTGCACGGCGAAGGCGAGTGCGGGGCCGCGACGTGTCGCCTCGAGGTCCACCTGGACATCTCGGTGCCCGAGGTCGCGCTCCTCTCTGGGTTCGGTCCATTCGACGGCGTGCCGGTGAACCCGTCGTGGCGAGCGGTCGAGCCGCTGGACGACGTCATCATCGCCGGCTACGACGTGCGCGTCATCCAGGTGCCCGTCGTCTGGGATGAAGCGCTCCCGACGTACTTCGAGGCCTACGATCGGCTTCGCCCGGCGATCGCGATCGCCAGCGGCGTCGCGAGAGGAGGAGCGGGCATCCGCATCGAGACGACGGCGCGCAACTACGCGGCGGGCACCGACGTGACCGGCGCCGGATGGGCAGCGGGGCCGATCGATCCGTCCGCCCCGAGCACCTACGACGCGACGCTGCCGGTCGATCGCTTGATCGACGTCCTGGGAAGGACCAACCACGCGAGGACGCTCAGCGACAACGCCGGCGACTACCTGTGCAACTTCCTCTTCTTCGGCCTGATGCGGAGGGTCGCGGCGGAGGGCTCGGGCCGCCGGGTCGTCGCGGGATTCGTGCACGTGCCCGAGGCGGACGCGATCTCGCCGGCCGAGATGACCGAGGCGTGGAGGCTCATGATCTCGCGCCTCGCGGAGGACCGCTCTCAGCCCTTCGCGGAGAACGGCGCGGCGCGTGGTGAGCGCGCGATGCTCCCCGTCGTGCACGACGCCCCCGTCTACTGGGCGCGCTGAGCGGAGACCCGGGCGTCCAGCACGACTCGCGCGCCAGCCCGAGAGTGCCGCGCGCGGCAGTCTCGGGCGTCCCGCGTACGGCGACGCAGGCCGCTCACGCCCTTCTGAAGGACTAGCTAGCGGGCGACGAAGCGTCGAGCGCTCCACCTCTGTGTGCGCTCGGCGCTCCCCCACGGAGCCCGAGACGGACGATCGGCGCGTGTCGACGCGATGTCATGGATACACGACATCGTGTAATGTAGACGCGACATGGCTCCTTCCCTTCGTGCGCAGCGGCTGTCGCGCGGCATCTCGCAGGCGAGCCTCGCCCGAATCGTCGGCGTGAGCCGGCAGACACTCATCGCCGTCGAGTCCGGCGCGCAGAGCCCTGGGGTTCGGCTCGCCCTCGGGCTCGCGCGTGCGCTCGGAGCGACCGTGGAGTCCCTCTTCGACGATCCCGAGGAGGCACGCATCCCCGAGCTCGAGGCGCTTCGCGGTCGCGGGGCGCTCGAGGTGGACGATCGCGTGTGGGTCGGTGAGGTCCACGCGGTCCGCGTCGCCCACGCGGTCGGCCCGGCGGCGGCGCGCGCGTCGGGTGTCGTCGTCTCTTCGTCACGGGCGCGCGTCACCGTCGCGCTCGGCGGCGCATCGTCGAAGACGATCTTCGTCGCCGGCTGCGCCCAGGCGCTCGGGTTGCTCTCCGCATGGGCGAGCCCCAGCGGCCTCGACGTGGCGTGGGTCCACGCGAACAGCGACGAGGCGCGCGACTTGCTTCGACGACGGCGCGTCCACGCGGCGGTCGTGCATCACGAGGCCGGCGCGTCGCCGAGCGTCGCGCGCCGCGCGCGCACACCACGTCGCGTCGGAGGTGCGGGCCACGTCGCCGCGAGCCGTTCGACGGAGCGCATCCGCCTCGGAGCATGGGACGCCGGGCTCGTCGTACGCCGGCGCGGCCTCGCGCCGGCGTCGCTGACCGAGGCGCTCGCCGCGCCGTCGCGGCTCGCGCTGCGCGAACGGGGCTCGGGGGCGGCCCGCCTGTTCGAGCGCCTCCGGCGTCGCGCGCACCTCGCGCGGCCAGTCGGCTTCCGGAGCGTCACCAGCCACGACGAGGCCGCGGAGCTCGTCCTTCGGGGAGACGTCGACGCCGCCTTCGCGAACCGACCGGCCGCGCGTACGCGCGGTCTCGGCTTCGTGCCGCTCGCCCGCGAGGACGTGGACCTGCTCGTCGATCACGCGTCGGCGGACGCGGACGCGCTCCGCGAGCTCGTCGCGCTCCTGCGTCGCGCGGCGTTCGCACGTGACGTCGCGGCGACCGGTCACGACACGATTGATTTTGGAACGACGCGAGGACGTTGTCTCGAGGACGGGTAGGAGTCATGATGCCGCGAAGGGTTGGATCGGGTTCGTTTCTGGTCGTGGGGCCGCTCTTCGCGGTGTGCGTCGCGTGCACGCCGGGCGGCGCCGGCGGCGGGGCCGGAGCTGGAGGCGGGATCGAGGGCGGCGCGCCGCCGATCGCGAGTGAGGACGGTGGCCGCGAGAGCGACGCGTCGACCGTCGACCGCGGACCTCGGACGCTCGACATCGCCGGTGATCCGAACGGTCTCGCCTGGTCCGCAAAGGAGGGGCTCCTCTACATCGCCGATGACAACGGCAACCGCATCCTCCGGCTCCGCGAGTCCACGTTCGAGCAGAGCATCCCGTTGCCGACGGCGCCCGCGTCGGGCCCCGGCCTCGGGCAGGTGCTGGCGATCGCCGACGGCCGGCTCGTCGTGCCACGCTTCGGCTTCGGGTCCGCGGGAGACGTCGTCGTGATCGCGAGTGGATCGTCGCGCGCGCTCGGCGGGCTCGACGCTACCCGCCGGCGAATCGGCCTCGCCGAGTCGCCGAGCGGCAAGCTCTTCGTCACCTTCTTCACCGGTGGGAGCGGCAGCCGCGTGGGCACCGTCGCCGAGCTCGACGTCGAAGCGGCCACGGAGACCGAGGTCGCGAGCGGCTTCAGGAAGCCGGTCGGCGTGCTGGCCACCGACGACGCGCTGCTGGTCTCCGATCAAGACGCCGGCGAGATCCTGCGCATACCCATCGCCGATCCCTCCGCGCGCACCATCGTCGCGCGCATCGCCTCGCCCGATCTCATGGCCTGGGGACCGGACGGCAGCTTCTTCGTCGGCTCGAAGGGAGGCGCGGTCTCGCGCGTCGCCGCCGACGGCTCGATCGCACGAATCGGTGAAGGCTTTCGCGAGGTGCGCGGCGTCGCCTGGGATGACGAGGCGCGCCGCCTCTTCGTCGTGGACCACGACACGGCGTCGACGAACGCGCGTCACTTGCTGCACGTCCTGCCGGTCGATCCGTGACGCGCGCGCGCCGAATCGTCGTCGCCAGCGCCGTCCTCATCGCCTCGACCACGCTCGCCGTCGCGGTCCGCGCGGAGCCGGCGGCCTCGACGCCGCGCGGGGCCCCGGTCTTCGCGCCGACGCTGCTCGCCGAGGCGGACGCGCGCGCGCACCGCTCGCCGATCGAGGGGAGAACGGGCTTCGCCCTCGCGCGCGTGCGCCCCGGTCTCGGCGCCCGGCCGACGTCGTGGCTCCGCGCGGTCGCGACGCTCGAGGCGGTCCCGAACGTCGGCGTGCTCGATGCCTTCGCGAACGTGCAGGTCACGCGCTTCCTCGACGTCGAGGTCGGGCAATCGCGGCCGCCGACGTTCGCGTCCTTCCGCTACGAGCCAGTGCACACGCTGCCCTTCCCGGATCGCTCACCGGTCGTCTCGTCGTTTCGCGTTCGTCGGGACGTCGGCGCGTCCGTTCACCTCTCTCCGACCGAGCTCCCGCTCGAGAGCTGGGTGCGCGTGGGGTCCGGCTCCACCAGCACGGTGTCGCGCACGCTCGACCGGCCAGCCCTGTATGCGATGCTCGATCTCGTGCTCGGCCGCGCCCACGTCGCGCGCGGGGAGGAGGCGGATCGTCAGACCTTCGGCCTTCGGTTGGGAGGCTCCGGCTACACCGAATACCTCGACGAGGCGGCGGGCGTCGCCGGCGCGACGCCCACGGGCTTCGTCTTCCACCGTCCGGTCATCGTGTCGGGCGACCGGGTCGTGGGCGAGGTCCACGCCGTCGTCTACGCGGGCCCCGTGCGGCTCATGCTCGAGGCTGCTGTGGGGCGAGAGGCGCGCGCGCGGGACGTCGACGGCGATCCGTCGACGCCGCGCGTGCCGCAGGCGAGCGTGATCTCATCGGGGACATCTGCAGAGGTCGCGTGGGTCGTCCTTGGGCGTCCGCGGACGGTCGCGAGCGCTCCCTCCGCGGACGGCGGCGCGCCGGGGGCGCTCGAGATCGCGGCGCGCTATGACGCGCTCGCCCTCGGTCGCGGCGCTCTCGACGTCGCGCCGGGTGGGTACCGGGGGGGCGCGCTGTCGGTGAAGTGGTACGTCATGCCGTTCGCGGCGGTGACGGTGGCTGGCTACCTCGGAGGCTACGACGTCGGTCCCATCGAGGATCCTCTCCGCACCGACACGTTCACCCTGCTCCTGCGCGGGAGCTTCTACTGGAACATCGTCAACCCCACGCTGCGGCGCGAGGTCGCCCGAGGATCGGGGGTCAAGCCGTAGCGGGCGCCCATGACCGGCGCGAGCGATCGAGCTCGCGAAGCTGCGTTTCCGACCTCGACGCCTTCGCGGTGGAGGTTGCGTCCTGGATGTCCGCTCGACCGTAGAGGTCTACGCCGAGGTGTGGATCGTCGGGGGGCGTAGCTTCGACGAGAGCGTCACCGCGCGACGAAGCGCTCTCCCCGGACCTCGGCCCGCGGGGGCCTACCCGCGCAGGATCCTCGTGAGCTCCTTCCCCTTGGCGAGCTCGTCGACCAGCTTGTCGAGGTAGCGGATCTTCTGCATGAGCGGATCGGTCACGTCTTCCACGCGCACGCCGCAGACGACGCCGGTGATGAGCTCCGCGTTCGGGTTCATCCGAGGCGCGTCGGCGAAGAAGGTCTCGAGATCGATGTCGGCGTCGAGGACACGCTGGAGGGACTCGCCCCTGTAGCCCGTGAGCCACGCGATGACCTCGTCGACCTCCGTCTTCGTGCGTCCTTTCCGCTCGGCCTTCTGGACGTAGAGCGGATAGACGCGCGCGAACGAGAACTCGAAGACGCGTGGCTTCTTCGTCGCGCCCGCGGGCGGTGGTGCCCGCCTCGCGCCGGCGGCCCGCTTGGCGGCCGTCTGCTCGGGCGTCTTCGTGGTCGTGGCCTTCCTCTTCGCCGCAGCCATGCAGCCAGGAGCGTTACCACGGGCGACGCCGCTGGGCGAGCGGGGCTCGCCGGCGCGGAGCGTCACTCGCGACGGACCGCTCCGACGATCTCGTAGCCGGCGGCGGGGCCGAGATCGTAGAGGTGCGCCTCGAGCCGGCCCTTCGCGACGCCGTTGCCGACGGTGACGACGAGGTACGACGGCTCGGGCGCCGCCGCGGGACGCGGGAGGTCGACGCAGAGGCCACCTCCCGCGCGCGGCTCGACGCGGAGCGCGGCCCCGCCGGCGGACGTCGCGGTGTAGCGGAACCGAGCGTCGGGCCAAACGGACCGCCGGCGCGCGAGATCCGTCGCGCAGAGGCGGGTCTTTCCCTCGACGCGGAGATCGCTCAGCGGAGAGAGGACGGCGAGGTACCGCTCGAGGATCTTCTGAAGACGGCGCTCCAACACCTCGGCGACGAAGTCCGTCGCGGCGGGGCTCGAGAACCGCCCCAGCTCGGCGAGCGCGCGCATGTCCTCGCGGCGGAACCGCGCGAGGATCCGCGCCATCCACGCGTTGTCCCGCTCCGTCGCGCGGCCGAACGCCGGGTTCGGGTACTCGTTGCGCCAGCGCTCGGGATCGAACTCCTCCCAGTGGAAGTAGCCGAACATCTCCATGCCAGGCTGGAGCCGCTTGCGCTCCCACGGACGCTCGAGGACGCCGAGCGTGGCGAAGTCGAGGCCGATGTCCGCGAAGTCGAGGAGGTACGAGTCGCCCATGCGCCGAGAGACGGCGTCCCAGTCCCAGAGGCTCCCGAGCGAGTCGCTCGTGTCCAGGTAGAAGTGCTTGACCCATCCGGGTGAGGACTCGGGGCGCGTCGGGTCCACGGCGATCCACGTGTCCATCGTGTTCTGCTCGCGCGCGTCGAAGTGGTGGAGCCAGGCCGCGAGGAGCCTCGCGCCACGGAGATCGCGCCGATCCTCGTGCGGGATGATGTCGTTCGGATCGTCGCTGCGCGTCCCTTCGTACTTGAAGGGACCGAGGAGATGACCGCCCAGCCACGCGCTGACCTGGAATCGATACGCGCCTTCGCGCGCCACGGCCTGGGCGAAGACCTTCTCCAGCGCCCGCGCGTCGAACGGCCGCGTGACGCCGTCGTTCGCGGTCACGGTGAGCCCCGGCGTCAGGGTGAAGCTCTCCGGCCGGACGTACACGACCTGCTCGCACGACGTGTTGAACCCGACGGCGTGGTAGACGGCTGCGCCGATCGCCGCGGCGGCCGTCGGGCGCTCCGGCTCGCTCGCGAAGTCCGTCTTGAACATGAACTTCCGCTTGCCGTCGATCGTGACGCGGAAGCCGGGCGAGGCGCCGTTCGGCTTCCCCCGATCGATGACGTACGAGCCCGGCGCCGCCGCCGACGGGTCCAGCACGTCCTCGGAGCGGCACGCGCCGCGCACCAGCTCGCCCGGCGCGAGAGGGCGCCGGCCGATGCGGTTCGTGAACCAGGCGGAGTCGGGGGTCTCGTCGAACGCGTCGACGTTGCGCGCCTCCTTCGGAGGATCGACGGCGAAGAACTTCGCGAGGGGGCGGAAGAGCGTGTTGTCCGCGGCGTCCCACGCGAGCGGCGAGACGTACGGCTTCGGCGCGCAGGACACGTGAGGCGCGCCCTTGTCGTCCCGCAGCTTCACGCACGGAACGGTCACCGGATCGAGATCGGTGTCGCGAGCGAGCGGCGGCGCGAGCGGAAAGCGCGGAGGCGCGCCCGCGCAAGCTCCGACCGCGAGGAGCACGGCGACGAGGACGGGGAGGGGAGGCCGCGCGCGCATCTCAGAATCCGCGGTTGGTGCCGAAGAGGACGCGGACCGAGGTCACGCGGGCGCTCTGCTCGATGGTCTCGGTGCCGAGCCCGGTGAGCAGCTCGAAGGTGTGATCGGCGGCGCCGACGCTCTCGACGCCGATCGCCGCAGAGAGCCGGAGCAGATCGGCGCGAAAATCGTGCAGCTGCCGGCCGAACACGTTGCCGGCGGCGACCTGCACGGTGCCATCGAGGAAGGCCCACACGGGCCACCGGTACTTCAGGGTCGCGACCGCCGCGCTCCGATCCACGAGGCGGCCGTAGAGATAGCCCCGCATGGGGCCCGCGCCGCCGAGCGCGATCTGCTCGGTGAACGGGACGTCTCCGCCGCCGAGCGTGTCGACGAAGAGCGTCGTGACGGCCAGGCTCACGGTTCGGTTGTTCTTGAGATCGAGGTAGCCGCCCGCGCTGCCGCCGTAGCGGACCCAGCTCGAGCCGCCGCGCGTGGTGTCGTTGCCCTGCTCGATCTCGGCCTCGACGCGCGCGCCGGTCTGGCTCGCAGGGCGCCGCGCGCGGGTGTCGACGGTGAGCTCGAGCCGTTGGAAGAGGTTCGTGTAGCCGCGCTCGAACGCCGGCGGCGCGCTCCGGCGGCCGGCCCGGATCTCGCTCGAGAGAGAGGGCGCGTCGCAGCACGCGTCGTCGCGGAAGCGAACGGCGCGTACGCCTGCGGTCGCCAAGACGCGGCTGCCGCGCCACCAATCGAGCTCGAGGACCGGCCGCGCCTGGACCTGATCGACGCCGTAGCGCGTCTCGTCGCGCCCGAGCGAGCGGGGCCCGAGCCCGTAGAACACGTAGTCGGGGCGGTGGATGCCTTCGACGCGGAGATCGAGAGCGCCGTCCGCGCCGAGCGGGATGCGGTCCGCGATCGATCCCTGGAGCCACGACGGACCGAACGTGCTCGCGTGCATTCGGAGGTGGTTCCCGGCGCCGAGGAGGTCGTCCCAGAACGCGTAGAAGCCGAAGCTCGGGCGGAACCCGAAGTCGAGGAAGGCCGTCGGCACGACGCCGGCCTTCTTCTCCGGCCCGAACAGGAAAAAGTCGCGGATGACGCTCGGCCACTGGTTCTGCTCGGCGGTCCCGATGAGCCAGGCGAGCGGGCGACGCACGACGTACTCGCTGACGAGGTACAGCGGGAAGAGCGCGACGCGCGGGATCCAGAGGGCCACGTCGCCGGCGGTCGTCGGCGGGGCCCCGCGGCCGTCGTAGTCCGGCATCGCGCGCTTCGACGACGGCGCCGCGGGGACGTTCGCCGGAGAGACGCCGCGACGATCGACCTCCGGCGTCGCACGTTCGGCGGGCGCGCGGTCCGTGGCGCGCGCCACGCTCGCCGCGGACATGCAGGCGACGGCTGTGAGGGGCAGGAGCGCGGCCCGAGCTCGCTTCATGCGGCGGCCGTACGGTAGCGGACGTCGAGCTCGGTGAAGTCGCCGCCGACGCGCTCGCGCATCAGAACTCCCCCACCACGCCGACGCCGGTCCCGACGGGCGCGAGTCGGACGTCGGGCCCCGCCGAACGGACGGTGGCGCGGCGCATGTGGAGGATCGGCACGGCGAGGCCGACCGCCGTCCCGACGACCGCGCCGAGCGCGATGTCCGTCACGTAGTGCATGTCGCTCATGACTCGGAGCATGCTCGTCGACGCAGCGACGACCGCGCCTCCGACGCAGGTGGCGACGTCGCCCGGCGGCCCGAGGAGGCCGAGCCCGAGGTGGTGCGCGCAGAGCAGCGACGCGCCCGTGAACGCGACGGTCGCGTGCCCGCTGAAGAAGCTCCGATCGCGCACGCCGCGGTCGCAGTCGATGCTCTCGTCCGGCAGCCCTCCGCCGCAGAGGCGACCGTACGGCCGCTCGCGCCTGCCGACGTGGTTCGCGACGCCTTGGAGCGCAGTGGCGATCGCGAACGCCTCCGCCGAGACCACCGTCATGTGATAGGCGACGTCGGCGCGGCCGCGGTACCACCACGCGCTGACGAGCGCGTCGGCGAAGAACGGCCACGCCGTCGTGAGCGCGAGGCCCGCGTCGCTGGCGTCTAGCGCGGCGTCGCGACCCTCGGCCGTCCGGAGCCGGAGCGCGGATCGCGCGCGCTCGTCCATGAGGATGCCGCCGCGCCACGCCGCCGGCCCCGGGGGCAGCCCCGCCGCCCCGAAGGTCACCGCGACGGCCGCCCCCGTGACGAGGTAGTCCGCGGCGCCGACGCGAAGAGCGCGAGCGGGACGCCACGTGTCGGGCCCGTCGTCGTAGTCGGCGCGTGACGGTCCGAGGGACACCGGACCGGACGGCTCCGCGCGCGCGGAGGACGCCGCGAGCAGCGAGGGCGCTACGGCGCCCGCGAGCAGGAGGTATCGGAGCCCGTTCAACGTTCCCCCGCATACGCGCCGGCTCGCCTGTCCCAGAGCTCGAGCAGGAAGCCGGCGACCACCGAGAGGAAATGCAACGCGACCTCGAGGTCGTCCTCGAGCATGTCGACGATCGCTTCGTGCGTGCTCGAGAGGAGCACCACGGGCTCCTTGGCGACGAGCTCGTTCCAGCGGGGGCTCGCCGCGAGCGGCTCCGAGCCGCCGAGGAGGTAGCCCGGTCCGACGATCTGCGTCGCGGTCTCGCCGGTCTCCGGCTGCAGCCACGACAGCTCCATCCGGCCCTTCACGAGGAAGAGCATCGACGTCGCCGGATCTCCCGGGCGCCACACCGTCTCGCCGGCTTCGTAGCGCTCTTCCCGCATCCTCCGCGCGAGGCGCACGAGCGAGTTGACGTTCGCTCCTCGGAAGCCGACCGTTTGGCGCACGAGGAACATTCGCTCGACGATCCCGAGCTCCTGGGCGCCGATCCGCCGGTCGAGATCGTGCTCCGGCGGGACGTAGGGGCGCGGCTCTCCCACGATGGACTCCTGGATCATGCGCTCGGCGAGCCAGCGCATCGTCTCGAGGAGGAGCGGGAAGTGATCCTCGAACAACTCGGAGAGCGCGTCGGCGCGCACCTCGAACGTCTGGGTCCTCGACTCCGCGACCGCTTCGGTGCCGCCGCTCGTGCGCGCGAGCACCGAGAGGAACCCGACGCCGCCAGGCGCGGAGATCGTCGTCAGCTTCTCCCCACGTCGGCGCATCGTCACCTCCCCGGAGAGGAGGACGTGGAAGGACGCAGGCACCGCGTCCTCACGGAGGAGGAGGTCGCCCCTCTCGAACGAGGCCGCGCGCATCGTCGCGGCCAACGTCGCGAGCTCCGCCGAGGGGACCGAGCTGAAGATCGGCACCGAGCGGAGGCGGAGGAGCCGCTCGGTCAGCTCATGCCGACGCACGACGGGCCCCCTGCTCCACGAAGTCCGCCTCGCCGCCCGACCGCGGCGCCTCGCCCGAGCGCGCCGTGAGCAAGGCCAGCGCCTGCGTCGCCGACGGCGGCGCGCCGCTCGACGCGAGATCGAGCCCGAGCTCCGCGGCGCGATAGTCGGCGAGCGCGCGCGTCGTGCGGCCTCCCTTCGCGTGCATCTCGACGAGGACACGCTCGTACGTCAGCGTCTCGTCCACGGACGCCGGCTCGCCCACGAGCGCGACGACGCGGGCGCGGTGCGCGGGCGCGACGACGTTCTCGAGCAGCTCGAGGCTGTTCGCTCGAGTCTTCGGGTTCTCGCTCCGTAGTCCGCGCTCGATGTCGTCGAAGTCCTCGTGGTGAGTGAGCTCGAGGAGCATGAACAGGCGCTGGCGCGCGTGGCGAGCCTTGTCGCGGACGAGATCGACGAGCAGGTGATGGCCGGCGCGGAGCAGGTCCGGTCCGTCGAGCGACGGCGGCGCCTCGCCGCCCGAACGCGCGAGGCCGAGGCTCCAGCGCTGGAGCTCCTCCGCGTGATCGAGGGTGCTCGCGGTCACGCGCGCGAGCAGGTCGCTCTCGAGCAAGAGCTGCGGGTTCGCGCGGCGGAGGCGCACGAGCGCCCGCAGCACTTTGTAGCGCACCGCGCCGTCCAGCTCGGTCCGGAGGGACGCCATGAGCTTGCGCGCCGCGGCGTCCGGGTCCAGGAGCGCCATCGTCCGCGGGAGGTGCACGCGCACGTCGCGCGCATAGTCGCGTCGCAACATCGCGTCGTCGACGAAGTCGAGAGCACCGGGGATGTGCTGAATCGCGGCTCGGGCCGTCGCCCGGAGCTCGTGGCGGTTCAGCAGCCCGACCAGCACGGGCAGGAAGGCGGGGTTGTTCGTGGTCGCCAGCGCCCGAGCTACTTCCAGGCGGACGCGCACGTCCGGCCTGAGGTCGTCGGCGGGCGCGTCCGCCGTTTCCGTCGGGCGGAAGGAGCCTGCCTCCCGGTCCAAGAGGACGAGCAGATCGTCCAGGCGCGCGCGCGCCGAAGCGGACACGTCGAGATCGTTCGGGAGATCGCGGATCGCGCGGGCGAGCGCCACGACCGTCTCGAGGCTCTGCGATTCGACGGCGCTTCGGAGGCGTCGGCCCGCGTCCTCGTCGTCGATCCACCCGCGCGCCAAGAGGGAGACCAACGCCGTCGCGGCGACGTGCGCGGAGTCGTCCGCCAGGCGGCGCTCGAGGAGCGCGCGGTCAGCGGCGACCGCCGACCGCGCGCGGAGCGCCGCGGCCGCGACGTCGCGATCGGGGTGCCCGTTCAGACGATCGGCGATCGCCACGAAGTCGGTCCGCCTCTGCCTGCTGAAGAGCTCGAGCGCGCGGAGCACGACGGCGCGGCTCGGATGGTAAAGGATGAGCGCCGGGATCAGCCCCTCTCGATTCTGCTCGGCGAGGAGGTCGAGGGCGGCGAGCACCTCGGCGTCGCGGCTGCTGTTCAGCGCGGCGAAGAGCAGCTCGAGCGCGCCGAGATCGAGCTCGGGGAGCTCGGCCGCGCCGCTCATCCCGCCCGACCGGAGCGTGTCGCGGAACACGTCCAGGTAGTGGCGCCGGATGGTCACGACGTTCGCGAGCCACAGGACGAGGAGCGTCACGACGACGGCGCCGACGACCGCGACGCCCGAGGCGCCGAGCGCGACGAGCAGCAGGATGAGGACGGACGCCACCGCCTGTCCGCCGCGCGTCCCCAGGAGCTCG
>JAHBWA010000179.1 GCA_019637195.1 Labilithrix sp.
CGCACGCGCCTCTTCTACGCGCGCCGCGAGCTCGAGGCGATGCTGGGCGAGGAGCCGGCGCTCGCGAACCTCCGCGCGTCGTTCAGCAAGCGAGGGGAGGAGCCGTGAGCGACCGGTCTCCCACGCCGCCCTCGGCCGAGGGGCGCGCGCTCGACGCGCTGGTCTCCGAGGCCAGGCAGCACCTCGACGTGCGCGAGCCGGACGCGTCCGCTCGGCCGGACGCGCGCGCGGACCTCGACTGGTCGCGGCTCGAGTCGCGCGTGATGGCCGCGGTCGAGGCCGAGAGGCCGGCGCTCGAGCGCGCGCGCGGCGGGTGGCGCTCGCGGGAAGGCGTGCTCCGCGCCGGCGCCGTCGTCCTCGCCGCGGCCGCAGCGGTGGCGATCTTCATGCGCAAGGACCGCGACGCCCCGCTCGTCGCCGTCCCGCCGTCGCCCGGCAGCGACGTCGCGGCGAGCGCGCTCCGCGCGACCGAGGGCTCTGGCGCGGTCCGCGTCGGCGGCCACGTCGCTTCGCCCGGTCACGTCGTCCGCGCGGGGAACGTGATCGAGGTCGACGGGGCGCGCGCCGTCTTCGAGCGCGCGGGCAAGGTGACCTGGCTCGTCGAGCAGGACGACGCAGCGAAGGCGGCGCCTGGCGCGCGTCCTGCGGTCGCGCGCGTCGCGTCGGCGGGCGAGTCGCTCGTGCTCGGCCTGGAGCACGGCGTGGTCGAGGCGGACGTCGTCCCGGTGCCGGTCGGCGAGGCCTTCGCGATCGACGTCGCGACCGAGCGCGCGGTCGTTCGGGTCGCCGTGCACGGGACGCACCTTCGCGTCGCCCGCGCGGGCGACCGCGTCACCGTCGACCTCACGACGGGCGTGATCGCGATCGGCGCGCCTCCGCGCGCCGGAGTCACCCAGGGTACGACCGTCACCGCGCCCGCGCACGTCGAGCTCGACGCGACCGATCTGTCCACGCTCCGCGTAGACCACTCTCCCGGCGCCACGCGCGCGCCCGTCCCGCTCGGCGGGGGCCACGCGCACGCACGCGCCGACGCTCCACCGCCGGCGCCGACCGCGGTCGCGACCGCGGTCCCTGCGCACGCCGCGCGCGCCCCCGGGGCTCGCGATCCGCTCCCGGCGGCCAAGCAGGAGCCGAGGTCGCCCTCGCCGCGGGACGCGATCGCGTCGGCGGTCCGCGCTTGCGCGGTCGCCCAGAGCCGATCGGGAGACGTGCTCGTCACGGTGAACACCACGCTCGGGCTCCGCGTGACGAGCGCCGGCGTCGTCGAGTCGGCGCAGTTTTCGCCGCCGCTCCTCCCCGACGTCCAGACCTGCGCGGCCAAGGCGATCTACGCGACGAAGCTCGACGAGACCGGCCTGGTCTCGATCCCGATCGAGTTCTCGTACTGACGAGGCGCGCGCGGCGCCGGCGTCAGGTCTCTTTGCCGAGCTCGGTGATCGCGTGCGTCTCGAGCGCGCCGAGCAGGCCGAACTGCACGCCCATGCCGCCGGCGCGCACCCAGCGGACGACGCCGGGCAGGTCGAAGTCCTGCCCGTCACTCGACGGTGTCCGCAGGCGGACGCGGACGACGACGTCAGCGGCGAACGGCGCGGGGGTGTCCGTCTCGATGAACATCCCGCCGATCGAGATGTCCTTTCCGATCCCGCGCGCGGATCCGGATCCGCCCTTCAAGGCGAACTGGACGGGCAGGTCGATCGACGCACGAGCGTAGCGACGCTTCTCGATCACGACGGGGCTCCTCTGGCGTCCGCCTCAACGGACGCTCCGGCGATGCTAGCATCGACGCGTGGCCGCGGACGACAAGGAAACGACGAAGTCGAAGCGCGCGAAGGCGTCCGGGCTCCCGCCGCGCGTGGAGCGGGCTCTCTCTCGCGCGCGCGAGGCCGCCAAGGCCGATCGCGAGCGCAAGAGCGGGCGCTGGCTCGCGGTCTTCCCGGTCAGCGTCGCCGTGCTCCTCTTGCTCCTGATGATGCCGCGCGCGACGGCGCCCGACGCGGTGCCGCTGCCGCGGATCGACGCGCGTGTCCTCGCGAGGGTCGCCGGCGCGGACGACCGGCGGGCGGACTCGGCGGAGGCGAAGCGCTTGCCCTCCGACGTGCTCGCCGTGGGGACGGCGCTCCGCGCGCTCAACGGCGCCGAGGCGCGGGGCGAGGACGAGCTCGGCGTGCTCGACGCGCGCCGCAACCTCGACGGCGCGCTCCGTGACCTCGGCGTCCGCAAGGACGACGTGGTGCCGGACCTCCTCGCCCTCCGCGCCCTGCAGACGCGCCTCTTCCTCGACGCGCTCGCGCATTGGGAGCGCACCGGCGAGACCTCGGCGGACTTCGTCGATCTCGCGGGCAGCTTCGTCCTCCGCGCCAGCGACGCGGGGTGGGTGCGTCCCGGTCGCGCGGTGCTCCTCACGGACACCGAGCGGCGGGTGATGTTCAAGACCGTGTGGAACGTGCTGGTCGGGGTCGCGGATAACCCCGCGCTGGCGCTCACCCTCGACGAGCAGCGAGCGCTCTACGCCTTCTACATCGCGCGTCCGAGGCCGGCCGAGTCGGGGCGTCTCGCCCTCGAGGCGACCTGGCGGTCCGCGACGACGCCGGAGGCGTGTGCCGCCGCCAAGCTCGAGCATCGCAGGCAGTCGGAGCTCTGGCTGGCCGACAAGATCAAGAAGCTCGGCGCGATCGATCCGACCTACCCGACGGCGTACGCCCTCGGCGTCGCTTACTACCGCGCGGGTCGCTTCGAGCTCTCGGCGGAGGCGTTCACGACGTTCATCGGGCAGAGCCCGGACGGCCCGTACGCGCTCCGCGCCAAGAACCACCTGAAGGCTGCGCTCTCCGGCGGCGAGCTCTGAGGTCGGTCGTGGTCACGGCGTTGCTCGTCGACGACGATCGCGACCTCGCGCGCCTGCTCGGCGAGTACCTCGGGCCGCACGACGTCACCGTCGTCCACGTGGAGGACGGTCAGGCGGGGCTCGACGCACTCGACGGCGCCACGGCGTTCGACGTCGTCCTCCTCGACGTCATGCTCCCGGGCATGGACGGCTTCGAGGTCTGCCGCCGCGTTCGCGCGAGCCACGACGTCCCGATCGTGATGCTCACCGCGCGCGGCGACGACGCCGATCGGATCGTGGGCCTCGAGCTCGGCGCCGACGACTACGTGCCGAAGCCGTTCAACCCGCGCGAGCTGCTCGCTCGCGTGCGCGCCGTCCTCCGTCGCGCCAAGCCCGCGAGCGTCGCGAGGGCCGAAGCCGGCCCGATCGTGGTCGGGCCGATCGAGATCGACCTCGGCGCGCGGACCGTGAGCCGCGCGGGCGAGCCCGTGGCGCTGACCGCGTACGAGTTTCGGATCCTCGTCGAGCTGGCGAAGCGCGCCGGCGACACCGTCACGCGCGAGGACCTCGCCGCGCTCGTCCGCGAGCAGAACAAGCCGCGCGTCGCGCCCGGCGCGAAGGTCGAGCCGAGCACCTACGACCCCAGCGTCGACCGCTCGCTCGACGTCCACGTGAGCCGGCTCCGGCAGAAGCTCGAGGACGATCCGAAGGAGCCGCGCTTCATCAAGACGGTCCGCGGGGTCGGCTACGTCCTCGCGAGGCCCGCGTGAGAGCAGGGCGGCGCGCGCTCGGGCCGAGCCGCCCGGGCTTTCGCGGTCTGCAGGCGCGGCTCCTCTTTTGGTTCTTGGCCGCGATCCTGCTCGCGGTCGGCGCGAGCGTCGTGACGACGATCCTCACCAGCGAAGGCGGCGAGGCCGGCGAGTATCCGACGCGCGTGATGTCCCGTCACGTGCAGCAGCGCGTGGCGCGCCTCTGGGACGATCCGGCGGCGACCGAGGCCTACGTGCGCGAGCTGCGCGAGACGACGGGGCTCGACATCCGCGTCCGCCGCGACGCGCGTGTCTTTCCGGGGCGGCGCATGCGCCCGGGCGGGATCGTGTTCGAGGACGGCGTGGCGTACATGCCGGTCTTGAAGCGGGGCGAGCCGGTCGGCGCGCTCGAGCTGAGGACGGGGACGCCGGCGCCGCACGCCTGGCGCATCGTGGTGGCGCTGCTCGTGGCGCTGCTCGTCCTCGGCGCCGTCGCCCGCCGCGTCTCGATGCGCCTCGCGCGCCCGCTCGAGCACGTCGCGGCGACCGCGGAGCGGTTCGGCGCCGGTGACCTCGGCGCGCGCACCGGCGTCGAGGCGCTCCCGAAGCGCTGGGTCGCGGAGGAGGTGCGCGATCTCGGCCGTGCCTTCGACGGGATGGCCGACCGCATCTCGCGCGTGGTGCTCGAGCAGCGCGAGCTCCTCGCGGCGATCAGCCACGAGCTGCGATCGCCGCTCGGCCGCGCTCGCGTCGCCGTCGAGATCGCGCGCGAGCGCGCGGGGGTCGCGCCGGCGGACGACGGCGACGGGCTCCCCGCGAGGGCGCCCGAGCCGGCGCTCGTCGGCCGCGCGCTCGATGACGTCGACCGCCAGCTCGTCGAGGTGGACGCGATCCTCGGTGACCTGCTCGCCTCGGCTCGCGCGGGGCTCGCCGACGTGCGGCGCGAGCCGGTCGCCGTCCGAGCCTGGCTCGAGCAGCGCGCGCGCGCGGAGACGGCGGGGAGGATCGACGTCGTCGCCGGCGAGCTCGGCGATCTGCGCGTGCCGCTCGACACGGCGCTCCTCGGCCGCGCCCTCCACAACGTGCTCGCCAACGCGTGGGCGCACGGGCACCCCAAGGACGTGCCGCTCGTGGTCACGGCGTCGGCGACCGACGCGGCCGTCCGCGTCTGCGTCCGCGATCGCGGCCCCGGCTTCGCCGCCGACATCCTGCCGCGCGCGTTCGATCCGTTCGTGACCGGGACGGGCGCGGCGCGGTCACCCGGCGCCCACGGCATCGGCCTCGGGCTCTCGCTCGTCCGCAGGATCGTCGAGGCGCACGGCGGCCGGGTGTGGGCGGAGAACGTCGAGGAGGAGGGCAAGACGACGGGCGCGATCGTGGCGTTCGAGGTCTCGCGAGAGGTTTCGACCAGCGGACCCGGAGACGCCGCCGGCGCGTGACCACGCGCGTCCCGTCCGCTGCGCGTCCCGTCCGCTGCGCGTCCCCGTCCGCTGCGCGTCCCCGTCCGCTGCGCGTCCCCGTCCGCTGCGCGTCCCCTCCCGCTGCGCGTCCCCTCCCGCTGCGCGTCCCCTCCCGCTGCGCGTCCTGTCCTCGGCTGACTCCGCCTGTCCGGTCCACGACGCGTCCGGTCCGCCGGTCACTTGGCGCGTCCAGTCGGCAGTCGATACGCTCCTCGGGTGAAGGGTTTCACGCGGTCAGCGGTCTGGGGCACCGGGATCCTCGGAGCGATCGGCCTCTTGCTCTACCTGTTCGTGCTCGACGTCTGGGTCGTGCCGCGCGGTGCCGACGCCCAGTTCGCCGCCTCCATCCTGCCGGCGCTCATGCCCGACGACAAGCTGCTCGTCCAGCGCGGCCGCGCCCCCAAGTGGGGCGAGCTCGTGCGCTGCGCGTCTCCCGAGGCGCCGGGGAGCCACGTGGTCGGCCGCGTCTTCGGGATGCCCGGCGATCGCGTCGAGGTCTCGGATCACGGCGTCTTCACGAACGGCTCCGCGCTCCCGGCGCGCCACGGCTGCGCCCAGCGCATGGTCGCTCATCCGGTCACGGGCAACCTCGTCACGATGAGCTGCGGGGTGTCCGAGACCGGCGCGTGGAGCTTCGAGTACCTGACGACGCCGGAGATGAACGCCGGGACCCACACGGCGATCGTCGAGGCCGGGAAGGCCTATCTCGTCAGTGATAATCGCCTGATGCACCAGGACTCGCGCGACTTCGGGCAGGTGGACGCGTCGACCTGCGAGCACGTGGTCTTCCGGCTCTGGGGAGAGCGCTACTCCGACGGCTCGCGGCGCTTCCAGATCCTGTGGTGAGGGCGATCCGGGGCGTCCTCAGGGATCGCGCACGTCGCCTTGGAGATGGTGTAAGCTCGGGTCCGCTCGATGGAACTCGGGATCGGCATCGTCTGCGGACGCTGCGAGGCCTACGCGGAGCTTCGAACCACGACGTGTCCGTCGTGCTCCAACCGCCTCGACCTCGGCGCGTTCGGTTCGTCCGCCGCGGTCGACTCGCACCGCGCTCAGCCGTCGTCGCGCTTCCCGTCCGTCCGTGGCGACGAGCCGCCGGTCAGCAAGGCGCCTCCGACGACGCGCGACCCGGGCGAGATCGCCGGCGCCAACGCGGCCCTGCGCGAGGGCCCGTCGAGCCAGGGGGCGCTCGCCGACCCCGATCCGTACATCGCGCGGATCACCGCCGAGCTCGCGGGCAGCACGCCGGCGGGCGCCAACGGATCATCCCCGCCCGTGTCTGCGCGTAGTGGCCGCCTCTCGGGCGCCATCGCGTCCGTGAAGTCGTCATCGAAGCCGAAGAGTCTCAGTCTCGAGGAGCTCATGGATCAAGCCAAGAACTTCGTCTGCCGTTCCTGCTCCACTCCGGTGCCCGTCGGGCACAAGTTCTGCGGTCGCTGCGGCGCCGCCGTGCCGCCCGAGATCATGAACGCGCGCACGCAGTTCTTCGGGCAGCTCCAGGCGCCGGGCAAGGCGAAGCTGATCCTCATCCGGGGCGAGGGCGTCGAGGGGCTCAGCTATCAGCTCAACGCCGAGCAGCACGTCGTCGGCAAGGCCGGGCAGCTCGTCTTCCCCGACGATCCGTTCGTGTCGCCGCGCCACGCGAACTTCTTCTACCGGAACGGCAACCTGTGCGTCCGCGACGAGGGCTCGCTCAACGGCGTCTACCTGCGCGTGCGGGGCAGCGTCGACATCGCGCCGGAGGATCATTTCCTCGCCGGTGAGCAGGTGTTCCGCGTCGACGGCCCGCCGGCCTTGAACGATCAGCCCGGTCCGGACGGGACGTTCTTCTACTCCTCGCCGAAGCACCAGAGCCCGTTCCGCATCACGCAGGTGCTCCAGGGCGGCGCGCACGGCATGATCGTCTGCGCCCGCTCGTCGTCGCTCCAGATCGGGCGCGAGGGAGGCGACCTCAACTTCCCGACCGATCTCTACATGAGCGGCTCGCACTGCAAGATCGAAGAGACAGGCGGCGCGCTCACGCTCACGGACATGAGCTCGCGCAACGGCACGTACATCCGCCTCAAGGCCGAGCGCGAGCTGGGCCACGGCGACTACCTCTTCATCGGCCGGAAGCTCCTCCGCGTCGAGATTACGGCGGCCTGATCTCCGCGGGCCGCCTGGGTCGCGCCGCGACCTGACGTCGCGCGCGTGGGGCGTGTCGCGTCGCGCGCGGCGCTCAGGGCTTGCGGCCCGAGGCGACCCGCTTGCCGTCGAGCGCGCGCGGGCCGAGCCCGAGCGCGCGCTTCGCCATCGCGGTGACCGCTCCGAGGGCGCTCTCGGGCAGCGCGTCGAGCACCTCCTCGAGGTCGATCGGACCGTCGGCGATCGGCACGAGCTCGAACACCGTCGCGAAGCGCTCGTACTTGCGCTGGAGCGAGGTGAGCTTGTCGCGCATGGCGTCGGCCTCGGCGCCGCGCGTGTCGCCGAGCATGTCGAGCGCGCGCGTGCAGAGGTTCACCTTGTCGACGACGACACGCCGCAGCCGCGAGAGGTAGGCGCCGACCACGACGTCGGGGTACTTGCCGCGGAGCGCGAACGCGTCGTGCCGCGAACCGGAAGCGCGCCGCCGCTCGACGATCCCGGCGGCCTCGAGCGCGCGGAGGTTGGCGAACACGTTGCTCTTCGAGCGGCCGAGCTCCTCACCCAGCGCGTCCATCGAGAGCGGACCGTCGGCGAGGTAGAGCGCTGCGACGATCTGACCGCCGAGGCGCGTGATCCCGGGGAAGCTCGCCGCGACCTCGCGCCCCACGCCGTCGAGGACCGTGGCCCGCGCCCGCGCCACCGGATCCGAGGCGGCTTCGCCCGCCCGAGCCTTGTTTTCCGCAGCCTTGGCCATTCGCTGGACCCACAGTAGATAGCACGGACCGTCGAACGCGAGGCCACCGTGAGCACCACCACCCATCCCGCGGCCCCCGAGGGCCGAAAGTCAAACCGCCTCGCCACCGAGGCCTCGCCGTACCTCTTGCAGCATGCATACAACCCGGTCGAGTGGTGGCCGTGGTCGGCCGCGGCGCTCGCCGAGGCGAAGCGCCGCGATGTGCCCATCCTCCTGTCGATCGGCTACTCCGCGTGCCACTGGTGCCACGTGATGGAGCGGGAGAGCTTCGAGGACGAGGGCATCGCCCGGGCGATGAACGAGCTCTTCGTGAACATCAAGGTCGATCGCGAGGAGCGGCCGGACCTCGACCAGATCTACCAGCTCGTCGTGCAGCTCATGGGGCGGAGCGGCGGCTGGCCCCTCACGGTCTTCCTCACGCCGTCGCAGAAGCCCTTCTTCGCCGGCACCTACTTCCCGCCCGAGGATCGCCGCGGAACGCCGGGCTTTCCGAAGATCCTCCAGGCGATCTCGGAGGCGTATCGCGAGCGTCGCGAAGAGGTGGACGGTCAGGCCGACGAGCTCACGAAGGCCATCGCCGAGGTCGGCGACGGCGCCGGTGAGGCGCCGCCGTTCGCGCCGGGGCCCGATCTCCTCGAGCGCGCGACGCGGCAGCTCCTCCGTCGCTTCGACGATGCGCACGGCGGGTTCGGCCGCGCGCCGAAGTTCCCGAACACGATGCCGCTCGAGGTCGTGCTCCGTCGCGGCGTCGTCGAGGGTGACAGCGCCGCGCGCGAGGCGGCGAGGCTCCAGCTCGAGTCGATGCGGGCGGGCGGGATCTGGGATCACCTCGGCGGTGGCTTCCATCGCTACTCGACCGACGAGCGCTGGCTCGTCCCGCACTTCGAGAAGATGCTCTACGACAACGCGCTCCTCCTCCGCGCCTACGTCGACGGCTACCGCGCGCTCGGCGAGGCGTCGTTCGCGGCGACGGCGCGGGAGATCGCGGCCTGGGTCGAGCGCGAGATGACCGATCCCGAGGGCGGCTACTACGCGTCCCAGGACGCGGACAGCGAGGGCGAAGAGGGGAAGTTCTTCGTCTGGGACGAGTCCGAGGTGAAGCAGGCGCTCGGCGCCGACGCGCTCGCGGTCAAGGCCGCCGTCGACTACTTCGGCATCACGCCGGCTGGGAATTTCGCCGACCCCCGCGAGGGCGCGATCGGCGGAGTCCCCAAGTCGGTGCTGTTCGAGTCGCGGCCCGCGCGCGCGGTCGCCGCGAAGCTCGACATCACCGTGGACGCGGCCCGCGACGCGATCGAGCGCGCCCGGCGCGCGATGTTCGACGAGCGCGAGCGCCGGCCCAAGCCGCAGCGCGACGAGAAGGTGCTCACCAGCTGGAGCGCGCTGATGATCTCCGCGATCGCCGAGGCCGCGGGCGCGCTCGACGATCCGAAGATGCTCGCCTCCGCGGAGCGCGCGTTCGCCTTCGTCGAGGCGAACCTGCTCACGCCGCACGAGCCTCACCGCGCTGGACAGCTCGTGCGCGCCGCGCGGCTCGCGAAGAAGGTGACCGTCGAGGGGGAGCCGAGCGAGCGCTGGCTCGTGAAGGGGCCGGGCTTCCTCGACGACCAGGCGTACCTCGCGAACGCGGCGCTCGATCTCCACGAGGTCACGGGGGACCCGTCGAAGGTCCGCCTGGCCGAGGTCATCGTCGACGGGATGCTCGACGCGTTCTGGTCCGAGGAGGACGGCTTCTTCTTCACGCCGAGAGACGGCGAGGCGCTCATCACGCGGTCGAAGGACGCCTACGACAACGCTGTCCCGAGCGGCACGTCGATGGCCGTGCGCGCGCTCGCGCGCCTCGGCGCCCTCGTCGACGCACGGTACGGGCGCGTCGCCGAGGCCGAGCTCGCGCGCCTCGCGCCGGCCGCCGTCGCCAACCCGTTCGGCTATGGGCAGACTCTTTGCGAGCTCGATCGCCTCGTTCGCGGCTCCGTCGACGTGGTCCTCGTCGGCCCGCGCGGTGACGCACGGACGAAGGCGCTCGCGCGCGCGGTCTTCGCCGTTTGGCTCCCGAACCGCACGATCGCCTGGGTCGATCCGGGCGATCCGTCGTCGCGGGCCGCCGTCGCGTTGCTCGCGGAGGGCAAGCCGGAGACGCCGGCCCCGGCGGCCTACGTGTGCCGCGGTCGCACGTGCTCGTTGCCAGTGACGACGCCCGAGGCGCTCACGGCGCTCCTCACCTCGGGCGGCTGAGGCGCCGCGAGCAGCGGACGGGCTCGAGGGGGGCCGCCGCTCCCCGCGGCCCCGGCGTGCGTCAGCGGCGCGCGCCGCGCTGGCGCGGGAACGCCGACGGCCTGCGGTGCTCGCGCGTGATCGGCGGCATCGCCTCGCGCCGGAGGGTCTGGACGGCGGCGGTGCTCTGCCCGCGCGAGTGGAGCACGATCTCGGCGACGTCGAGCGCCGGCAGGAACAAGTCGGTGCGCGCGAAGCGACCGATGCGGCCCTGGAGGATGCGCGGCACCATCGTCATGATGCGGCGGACGCCGTCGGCGATCCGTCGCGGCATCGCGATGCGTTCGATCACCGGCTCGAGGAAATCGTTCACGGCGCCCATGACGTCGCGGACGCCCGCCACGGCCTCCTCGAGCGGCTCGTAGAAGAGCGCGGTCATCAGGACGACGTCGTCGAGCACGCCCTCGTCGAGCGTCTTGCGATCGATCGCGTCCATCTTGCGGAAGAACCGGAGGCTGCCGTCTTCGGTGGCCTCGTCGTCGTCGAGGAACGCCGCGAGCTCGGGCATCAGCACGGCCATCGCGCCGACTTCCCACATCAGCCACATCGAGCGGTGCGCGCCGCCGGCGCGCATCAGGCGGAGGATCTCTTCGAAGAGGCGCGGCCTCGCGGCGCGCGCGAGCTCGAGGCGGCTCGCGACCATCGCGTCGTACACGTTGGGATCGATCCCGAGATCGAGCCGGGCGGCGAACTTGATCGCGCGGAGGATGCGCACCGGATCCTCGCGGAAGCGGACGATCGGCTCGCCGATCGTCCGGATGGCGCGCCGCTGGATGTCGGGCATACCCCCGCACCAGTCGAGGACCTGCCGGCGATCGAGATCGTAAAAGAGCGCGTTGATCGTGAAGTCGCGCCGGAGGGCGTCCTCGTGTGCTTCGCCGAAGACGTTGTCGCTCCGGATGAGCAGGTCGTCCTCGAGGTCCGTCTCGCCCGGGTTGCGCCGGAACGTGGCGACCTCGACGACCTTGCCGCCGCCGAAGAGGACGTGCGCGAGGCGGAAGCGTCGCCCGATGATCCGGCAGTTGCGGAAGAGCGCGCGCACGTCGTCCGGCCGCGCGCTGGTCGCGACGTCGAAGTCCTTCGGGCGCCCGTTGAGGAGCAGGTCGCGCACGCAGCCGCCGACGAGGTAGGCCTGGTAGCCGCTCCGCTCGAGGCGGCGCACTACCTTGGCGGCGTCCGAGTCGATCGCTTCCTCGTCGAGCGGAGCGTCGTGGCGCGAGAGCTTCGTCCCCTCGTGGCGGTCGAGGATCGAGCCCTCGAGCGAGGTCGGGCCGCCGCGCGCGCTGTCGTCGGCGGGGTCCGGCTCGACCCGAAAAGAGGGGAGCTCGGGAGGAGGCGGGAGATCGGGCTTCGACGGACGGCGCATAACGAGCCGAAAATGCTCACTAAAGTTCAGAAGATAAAACCGCTGGCTAGCCAGGCGACTCTACCAGCCCCCCCGATCCCAGGCAATGACCGCCAGGTGGTATGCTGAGGGGCTGGATGGCGCTCGAGCCCGCAAAGCTCTCGGACTTCACGGTTGCGGGGGCGCTGGGGAGCGGGGCGACGGCGAAGGTCTACGAGGCCACCCACGTCGCTACCGGCCGTCCGGTCGCCATCAAAGTAATGTCCGACTCCGGGCAGAGCCACGAAATGCGCGAGCGATTCGCCCGCGAGGCCCTCCTGCTCGCCGAGGTCGATAGCCGCCACGTCAGCAAAATCATCGGCTTCGGCTTCGACAAGGGCCAGCCGTTCCTGGTCCTCGAGCGGCTCCAGGGCGAGACCCTCGACGCGAAGCTCCGTCGGGACGGCCCCGTGCCCATCCCCGTGGCTCTCCGCTGGATCGAGCAGCTCATCGTCGGGGTGCGTGACTGCCACGACGCCAAGGTCATCCACCGGGACATCAAGCCCTCGAACATCTACCTGCACCGCGACGGCCTCGACGAGACCGTGAAGCTCATCGACTTCGGCGTCGCGCGCCTGCGAGAGATCACCGGCGAGGCCGGGGGGTTGACGTCCACGAGCCACGTCATCGGCAGCATGGGGTACATGGCGCCGGAGCAGTTCGAGAACGCCAAGAGCGTCGGGTTCCCGGCGGATCTCTACGCGCTCGGCGTCGTGATCTTCCGCACGCTCACCGGGCGCCTTCCGTTCGTCAGCCGCTCGCTCGAGGCCGTGATCCGGATGAAGAGCGAGCAGGCGCTCCCGGCGATCTCCTCGATGCCCGGCATGGTGCAGAGCCCGCTCCTCGACTGGTTCGTCGGCAAGGCGACGGCACGCCAGGCGAGCGGCCGGTTCCAGAGCGGACGCGAGATGCTCGAGCACTGGTGGAACGTGATGGCGAGCCTCGACGAGTACGGCGCGAGCGACGTCATGCGCGGGCCCGGTCGGGTCGACGAATCGTACGCCGGGAGGCGTCCGGACCCGCGCCCCGCGGTCCCGCGACCGTCGCCGTCGCGCGGGGCGTCGCTGTCGCCGTCGCGCGGGACGTCGCCGCCGCCGACCTTGCCGGTCGTGCACGCGGCGGATCTCGACCTCGAGGAGCACACGATCCGACGGCCGCCGCGCTCGGCGGAAGCGAGCTCCGGGCCGCTCTCCTCCGACCGCACCGAGCACGATCTCCGCGTTCCGAGCTTCCCCCTGTCCGAGGATCTGGCGCCGCTGACCGTGCCCTCGCGGAGCGGACCGCCTGGCTCGGACGACCCGTCCGTGCACCCAGGCTACGGCGCCGAGCCCGCCGCTCCGCCGCTCCGCGCCGCGGACGGCGACGACCCGTTCGATCTCCCCACGCGCACCCATCCGAGCCTCCGGAAGCTGGTCGAGCGCGAGCTCGAGCTCCACAAGGCCCGCCGCCGCGATCCGCGATAAGGCCGGAGCGCACGGGAAAACACGGCGTGCGGCGCCGGTGCCCCCAACCCGAAGCGAGTTCCGTGCCGCCGGGCGTTGACGCCGCTACCCGTGTGATTAGCTTGGCCGCGACTGCGAGACTGAAGAAAACCAACGCTGACCATCCGTTACGCAGAAACGGGTGACGTCATTCTTAGCCCGCTCGGCGCCCTGACCCGACTATGGTCGGCGCCTCGAGCTAGCGGCTATTTGGAGGCCAGAGGACCATGGGCAAGATCATCGGAATCGACCTCGGCACGACGAACAGCGTCGTAGCCATCATGGAGGGCCGCGAGCCCAAGGTGATCGTCAACGAGGAAGGCTCACGCATCACGCCGAGCGTCGTCGCTTGGGACGAGAAGGGTGAGATCCTCGTCGGTCAGATCGCGAAGCGTCAGGCGGTGACGAACCCCGAGAACACGCTCTTCAGCGCGAAGCGGTTCATCGGACGTCGCTTCGAGGAGGTCTCCGAAGAGGTCAAGCGCGTCCCTTACAGGATCGTCCGCGGCGACAACGGCGACGCGGCGTTCGAGATCCGCGGCAAGAAGACCACGCCGCAGGAGGTCAGCGCGAAGATCCTCCAGAAGCTCAAGAAGGCCGCCGAGGACTACGTCGGCGAGAAGATCACCGAGGCCGTCATCACCGTCCCGGCCTACTTCAACGACGCTCAGCGCCAGGCGACGAAGGACGCCGGCAAGATCGCCGGCCTCGACGTGAAGCGCATCGTCAACGAGCCGACGGCCGCGGCCCTCGCGTACGGCCTCGACAAGAAGAAGGACGAGATCATCGCCGTCTACGACTTCGGCGGCGGCACCTTCGACATCTCGATCCTCGAGGTCGGCGACAACGTCGTCCAGGTCATCTCGACCAACGGCGACACGCACCTCGGCGGCGACGACGTCGACAACCTGATCATCGACTGGATGATCGCCGAGTTCAAGAAGGCCCAGGGCATCGATCTCGGCAAGGACAAGATGGCCCTCCAGCGCCTCAAGGAGGCCGCGGAGAAGGCGAAGATCGAGCTGTCGAGCGTGCAGGAGACGAGCATCAACCTGCCGTTCATCACCGTCGGCCCCGGCGGCCCGGTGCACCTCGACATGCGTCTGTCGCGCTCGAAGCTCGAGCAGATGATGTCGCCGCTCATCGAGCGATCGATGGAGCCGGTCAAGAAGGCCCTCCAGGACGCCAAGAAGCAGGCGAAGGACATCGCCGAGGTCATCCTCGTCGGCGGCTCGACGCGCATTCCGCTCGTCAAGGAGACGGTCAAGAAGTTCTTCGGCAAGGACCCGCACCAGGGCGTGAACCCGGACGAGGTCGTCGCGATCGGCGCGGCCGTGCAGGCCGGCGTCCTCTCGGGCGACGTCAAGGACATGGTCCTGCTCGACGTCACCCCGCTCTCGCTCGGCGTCGAGACCCTCGGCGGCGTGATGACCGTCATGATCGCGCGCAACACGACGATCCCGACGCAGAAGAAGGAGATCTTCTCGACGGCGACGGACAACCAGCCGTCGGTCGAGGTCCACGTCCTCCAGGGCGAGCGCACCGAGGCGCGCTACAACCGCACCCTCGGCAAGTTCCACCTCGAGGGCATCATGCCCGCGCCGCGCGGCATGCCGAAGGTCGAGGTCACGTTCGATATCGACGCCAACGGCATCCTCTCCGTCCACGCGAAGGATACCGCGACGGGCAAGGACCAGAAGATCACCATCACGGCGAACTCCGGCCTCAACGACAAGGACATCGAGAAGATGGTCGCCGAGGCGGCCGCGCACGAGGCCGAGGACAAGGAGCGCCGCGAGCAGATCGAGCGTCGCAACAAGCTCGACAACCTCTGCTACACGCTCGAAAAGACCATCACCGAGAACAAGGACAAGCTCCAGGCTGCGGACATCTCGACGCTCGAGGGGCTCATCAAGGACGGCCGCTCCGCGGTCGAGAAGCAGGACGACGCCCAGGTGTCGGAGGTCCTCGAGAAGCTCGAGAAGGAGGCGCACCGCCTCGCGAGCGTGATGTACCAGGGCGGCGCGGGCGCGCCGGGAGCTCCCCCCGGCGCAGGCGGCGACGGCGCGGGCGGCGGCGAAGCCCCCGAGGCGGGCGAGAAGAAGAAGGACGTCATCGACGCGGAGTTCGAAGAGACGAGCTCCTGACGAAGGCGCGCGACGTCTTCGCCGGCGCGTGACGCCGGCGGAGGCGCGTGACGTCGCTCGCTGGCGGGCGCGATGCGCGGCCAACGACGACGACGAAGGCGGAAGCGCGGTCGGGCCCGGGGCCGCCGCTCTTCCGCCTTCTCGCATTTCGCGCGGGGTCCGCGCGCGACTCAGCCCGAGAAGCCTGAGCGCCTCTTTGCGCGTCGGCTCGGCCGAGCGCGAGGCCATTGCGTGTCGGCTCAGCCCGAGAAGGTGAGCGCTTCTCTTTCGGTCGGCTCAGCCCGAGAAGCGCGAGCGCTTCTTCCGCGCGCGCCTTCGCTCGTCGAGCATGATGACGCTCGACGTAGGCGGTGGCCGCTCGAAGACGACGGTGCGGTCGCGTCCGGCCTGTTTGGCGGCGTAGAGGGCGCGGTCCGCCGCTTCGAGGAGGAGATCCGGGCGCGGGGGCGTGACCGAGGCGAGCTCGCCGATCCCGATCGACACGGTGACGAGCTTGTCGAGCGGGGCGGTGCACGCGCGCCTTCGCTCGGCGAGCGCCGCGCGGATGCGTTCGGCGACGGCGCGCGCTTCGGCCGCGCGCGTGCGCGGGAGGAGGATGGCGAACTCGTCGCCGCCGAAGCGCGCGGCGACGTCGCGCGAGCGGCACGTGTCGTTGAGGACGTCGCCGACGATCGCGAGCGCGAGATCACCGGCGGCGTGTCCTCCCGAGTCGTTCAGCTGCTTGAGGTTGTCGACGTCGATCATGAGCAGCGAGAGCGGCATCTTCGCGTGCGCGGCGCGCTCGACCTCGTGCGCGAGGCACTCCTCGAGGTGACGGCGATTGCCGACCTTCGTCACCGGATCGCGACGCGCCTCCTCCGAGAGCCGGTCGAGGCGTCGGCCGAGCGCCCAACCCGCCACGAGGAACGCGAGCGCGACCAAAAACCCCACCCCGATGAGCGCCGCCTCGATCGGGAGCCTCCACGAGTGGGAGAGAGCGCGGGCGAGCGCCGGCGTGCCGAGAGCAGCGGCGAGTGCGAGCGCCACCCCTGCGATGGCGAAGCGATGGCGCGCCCGCGCTCCGGCGTGTGGGTGGGGCTCCTCGAGGGACATCCGGAGCGTCGCGGGCTTCATCGGCGTTCCTGCGATGAAAGGCGCGTGCCACACGTCCCTCGGCGGCGCGCGTTTCGGGCCTTCGCGAGTTCCGCAATATCTCGACCGAGACACATGTCGGCCGCGGGTCGACTTGCCACGCTCGCGTCGCTCACCCGTGCTTGGACGCCACGCCTTCGTGCGCCTCGTGTCCTACAGCGCATCCACGCGTCGAGCCGCGGTTTCCGCGCGATCGAGGACCCGCGCCTCCTACCGAGGGACACCAAGGTAGCGCTCGCGGAGGCAGGGATCGAGATGTGCTTATCGTCACGCCGAGTGCGGCATGCGGCTTCGTCCGGGTAGGTCCACGGCGCCGGCGATCGGCGCTCAGCCGGAGCCGCGCATGGCGCCACGCGAGAGCGAGAGAGAGAGCCGATGACGAGCGCAGCCGCGATGATGATCGAGCGACTCGCGAAGGGGCGGCCTCGCGAATCGGCGCGCCACACCGTCCCGCTCGACATCCTCGTCGTCGACGACGATCAAGCGACCCGACTCAGCCTCGCGTACGCGCTGAGCGACGCGGGCCACCACGTGACCGAGGCGGGCGACGGTGAGGAGGCGATCGCGCTCGCGTCCGAGCGCACCTTCGACGTCGCGCTCCTCGACGTCCGGCTGCCCAAGGTGGACGGCCTGACGATCTTCCGTCGGCTCCGCCTCCGCGCGCCGACGACCGCGGTGATCCTGATGACGGCGTTCGCCACCGTGCCCGACGCCGTCGCCTCGCTCCGCGAGGGCGCCTACGACTACGTCACCAAGCCGTTCGATCCCGAGGAGCTCACGCTCAGGGTCATCGGTCACATCTCGGAGCACGTCGCGCTCAAGCGTGAGCTCGAAGAGGCTCGCCGCGTCGTCGCCAGCCGCGACGCGGGCTCGCCCATCGTCGGGCACACGCCGTCGATGATCCGCCTCGTCGAGCGCGTCAACACCGTCGCCCAGAGCGACGCGCCCGTGCTCGTCTGCGGCGAGAGCGGCACGGGCAAGGAGCTCGTCGCGCACACGCTGCATGCCCGCGGTCCCCGCAAGGCGGCGCCCTTCGTCGCGCTCGACTGCGCGGCGTTCCCCGAAGCGGTGATCGACGCGGAGCTCTTCGGCGAGGAGCGCGCGTCCAGCACGGCTCCGCGCCGTCGCCGCGACGGCCGGTTCCGCGCCGCCGACGGCGGCACGCTCCTGCTCGGGGAGATCGCCGCGCTGCCGCTCCCGACGCAAGCGAAGCTCCTCCGCGTGCTCGAGGAGGGGATCGTGCAGCCCATCGGCGGGAGCGAGCCGTTCCCGGTCAACGTGCGCATCGTCTCGTCGACCCAGAGCGACCTGAAGAGCCTGGTCTCGGAGGGCCGCTTCCGCGACGATCTCTACTTCCGCCTGAACGTCCTCGATCTCCACATTCCGCCGCTGCGCGAGCGGAAGGCCGACATGCCGCTGCTCCTCGCGCACTTCCTCCGGCGCTTCTGCCCGGGCCGCGTCCCGCCTGGGATCGGCCCGCGCGCGTGGGAGGCGCTGATGGAGTACCCGTTCCCCGGCAACGTCCGCGAGCTCGCGCACGCGGTCGAGCGCGCGGTAGTCCTGGCGCACGGCAGCGAGATCGACCTCGATCACCTGCCGGAGGACATCGTCGGCCGCGGACCGGAGAGCACGACCGACGCGGCGATCGAGCCGCTGCACGTCGCGGCGAAGTCGTTCGAACGCAAGCACATCACGAGCGCGCTGCACCTCGCCGGCGGCGAGCACGAGACGGCCGCCGAGCTGCTCGGCATCTCCGTGAGGAGCCTCCGCCAGCGCCTCGGCCGCCACGGCATCCCGCATCGCGGCTCGCGCGGTTGACGGGCGCGGGCGCGTCGCGGCTCGCGGGGCGCCGGCCGCCACGGCATCCCGCATCGTGGCTCGCGCGGCCGACGGGCGCGCGTGCGTCGGCCGCTACGGTCTCGCGTCGTGGCTCGCGTGGCCGCCGATCGGCCTCGGCGGGGCTGATCTCGCGGCGTGGGCGCGCTATGAGCGTCGGCGATGGCAAGCAAGGGGCGCCCGTACCGGACCGTGATGTTCGAGGGCTTCGAGATCCTCGTCGGTCGCGGCGAAGACGACAACGACCACCTGACGTTCGACGTCGCCGAGCCGGAGGATCTCTGGCTGCACGTCGGCGGGGGCACGCCGGGCAGCCACGTCGTCATCCGGAACCCGGACGCGGGCGACATCCCACGCCCCGTCGTCGAGCGCGCCGCCGCGCTCGCCGCCTGGTACTCGAAGGCCCGCGACGCGAAGACGGTCGACGTCCACTACTGCAAGGCCGCGGACGTCTCGAAGCCGCGCGGCGCCCCGGCCGGCCTCGTCGAGCTGGCGCGCTGGAAGAGCATCAAGGTGAAACCCGCCTCGACGTCCGAGGGGTGATCGCCCGGCCGGCGGCTTCGCTCACGGGCGGAGCCGCGCCGAGGGGTGTCGGCTCGCTGGCGTCGCGCACGGGTGCGGAGCCGTGCCGAGGGTGTCGGCTCGCTGGCGTCGCGCACGGGTGCCGTGCCGAGGGTGCCGGCTCGCTGGTGTCGCGCACGGGTGCGGAGCCGTGCCGAGGGTGCCGGCTCGCTGGTGTCGCGCGCGGGTGCGGAGCCGTGCCGAGGGGGCCGGCTCGCTGGTGTCGGCCCGTGGGCGGGGAGCGCGGCGGAGGCCGCCGCCTCAGGTCGGGGGCGCGTCGCCAGGTGGCGTGGGCCCGTCCTTCGGCAGGACGAGCGTGAAGGTGGTCGCGCCGGGCGCCGTCGCGATCTCGATGCGCCCGCCGTGGGCCTGGAGGAAGCCCTTCACGATCGCGAGGCCGAGGCCGGCGCCGACGCGCGCCGCGCGCTTCGCGTGCCAGGTGCGATCGTAGAGGTTTTGCAGCGTCTCTTCCGACAGACCAGGCCCCTGGTCGCTCACGGAGAAGCGGATGTCGCCGTCCCGCTCCTCCTCCGAGAGCGCGACCGCGCCTCCGTCCGGGGAGAAGCGGACGGCGTTGTCGAGGATGTGCCCGAGCGCGCGGAGCACGCGGTCGCGATCGCACCGAAGGAGCGGCGGTGGCTCCGCGCGGTGGACGTCGATCGCGATGTTGCGCGCGAGGGCGCTCTGGCGCACGCCCTCGGCCGCCATCTCGAGCATCTGCCCGCTGTCGTGTACGCCCAACCGAAGCTCGAGCGCGTCGCTCTCGATCTCCGAGAGGTCGCCAAAGTCCCGGACGAGCCGCTCCATCTGCTTGCACGACCGCAAGATCGCCTGCAAGACGCGCCGCGACCTCCCGCTCGCCTCGTC
>JAHBWA010000018.1 GCA_019637195.1 Labilithrix sp.
GGCAACAGGAACCCGGGCGACCCCGCCGATCCCGGCGCCGATCCCGGGCCCGGCGGGCCCGGCGATCCCAACGCCCCGAGCGAGGAGGAGCGCAACACGAACCCGGTGGAGGGCCTCGAGCCTGCCGCGGCGATCTACGAGGCCAACGCGTTCACCGACGGCCCCGTGTGGCACGCTGGCATCGGCGCGCTCTTCTTCTCGACGCCGCTCGGCGAGGGCGCGCTCTTCCGCATGCTACCCGACGGCCGCGTCCTCAAGATGCGCGACGGCGTCCGCGCGCAGGGTACGCAGCCCATCGGCAACACGGTCAACGCCGCGGGCGAGATCGTCACCGTCGAGGCCAAGCGCGTCGTGAGCCAGCCCGCGGAAGGCGGTGACCCCACCGTGATCGCGTTCAGCTTCACGGGCGCCGACCCGTCGCCGGATCCGCAGACCCCCGACGCAGCCGCGCCCGCGCCGACCGACGGTCAGTTCGACACGCTCAACGACGTCGTCGCGCGCAAGGACGGCACGCTCTACGTCACCGACCCCGGCTACTTCGCCGAGCCGCAGCCGACCGTGAACCGCATCTACCGCATCGATCCCGCGCGCAACGTGCAGGTCGTCGAGGCGTTCGAGGACATCCCGCGACCCAACGGCATCGCGCTGTCTCCGGACGAGAAGACGCTCTACGTCGGCTTCTCGGCGCCCGTGGCGGGCACGCTCCCCTTCATCCGCAAGTACATCGTGAACGAGGACGGGACGCTCGGCGAGTGGACGAAGTTCGTCGACATCGGGCCGGAGAACTCGGAGCCGGACGGTCTCGCGATCGACAAGGTCGGCAACGTCTACGTCGCGACCATCGCGGGGATCGAGGTCTTCAAGCCCGACGGACAGCCGTGGGGCACCATCGCCGTCCCCGAGAAGCCGACCGGCCTCTCGTTCGGCGGCGAGGACATGAAGACCCTGTTCATCACGACCACGGGCGTGAAGATCTGGCACATGAAGACGAAGCTGGCCGGCATCGCGCAGTAGCGAGAGCGCGGCGCGCGCGCCGCGAGACGGCGCTCGCCCCGGCGTGGACCTCGAGACGAGGCCCCGCCGGGGTGACGCGCGTCCGCGCGCGTCGCAACCGCGCGCGGCGCAACCGCGGCGTGGCGTCGACGCGCGTGGGTCGGACGCAGCTCTCCGCGTTCAGAACGACGCGAAGAAGTCCCAGGTCGCCTTCGCGCCGCCCTCCGGCCAGACCGAGTGACCGAGCCCGGGGATCTCGCAGTACACGACGGGGCGGTCCTCGGCGCACGACGCCAGCGAGACGCACGGCGACGGCTCGCGCGGGACACCGCCGCCGCTCGCGCAGCCGTTGACCCGGCGCCAGTGCTCGCGAGCCTTCTTCGCCTCTTCGAGGTCGACCGCCGTGTCGTCCGTGCCGTGCGCGATGAGCGCCGCGATCGGCCGCTCCGGGCAGCGAAGCTTGCCGTCGTCGCCGTACTCGCCGCTCTGGCCGAAGGGGCCTCCCCCGGCGTGCGATGCGATCGCGCGGAGGACGCTGCCGCGGCGACAGGCCAGCTGGTTCGATAAGTAGCCGCCGGCCGAGTACCCCGTCGCGAAGACGCGCCTCCGGTCGACGCAGTGGCTCACCGAGAGCGCCTCGAGGATCGCGTCGAACAGCTGCACGTCGACGTTGCTGTCGGCGCCGGACTCGAGGTCCCACATCTTGCTGGCCCGGTCCGCGTTCGGGTAGACGAAGATCGCCTGGCCGCCCGCCTCGCGCTCGAGGTCGAAGCCGCGCCGGATCCCCGCGCTGTCGCCGCCGCTGCCGTGGAAGACGAAGACCAGCGGCAGCGCGGTCGCGCCGTCGTGCGCGTCCGGGACGATCGCGTCGTACGTCCGCGCGTTGCCCTTGACGGTCACCGCCTGGCCTTCGAGCTCACCCTTCGGCGCGTCGGACCGCCCACACCCTTGCGAGGCGTCGCTCCGGACGCGGCTCGCCGGCTCGGGCGGCGGCGGGTCGTCGCTGCACCCGAGCCCGACGACGGCGTGGAGGGACGCGCACGCCGCGAGCGCGAGGACGAGGCCGCGCGTGGTGCCCGCTGGCAGCTTCACGAGCCCGGGCCGCCTCACTCGACGACGATGACGTCGCCGCCCTGGAGGGTGAACGCGATGCTCTTCGCGTCCGCCGAGCGGAGATCCTGGTAGCGGAACCGCACCCGCTGCGGGAGCGACCGCCGGACGACGAAGACCTTGTCCGCGTCCGCGTACTCCGAGAGACCGCCGGCCGCGGCGAGCGCGTGCAAGACGTTCGAGCCCTGATCCAGCTGGAAGACGCCCGCGTTCCTGACCTCGCCGAGGACCGAGACCTTGAGCTCGGCGCCCGCGTCGAGCGTGACGGTGACCGACGGCGCGACGACCACCGACTTCAGCCGGTCCTGGATCTCGGAGGCGAGCTGCGCGGGGCGCTTCCCGCGGGCCATGACCTCCCCGATGACGGGCATCGAGATCTTGCCGTCCGCGCGGACGCGCTCGTGGGTGGAGAGCGGCTCCTGGTTGAAGACGCGGACGTTGACCGTGTCGCCGTCCTGGATGATGACGCCCTCGGTAGACCCGGTCGCCGACGGCGGGAGGCTGTCGGCCCAGACGTAGGGACCGGTCGCGGCGCACGCCGCGAGCGACGCACAGACCGAGGCGAGGAGACAGGCGCGGAGCGCTCCGGAGATCATGTCCGGGCCATGATACACGGACGCCCACGCGAGCGCGCTCCTGTCTTTTTGGAGCCCGGCTCCTCACCGGCGCGTTGGCTCGCGCCGGCTCTGCGGCAGCTCGCGCAGGCGCGCCCGCTCCTCGCCGGCGGGGCGAGGACGCGGACGGCACCGCGACCGCAGCCCGGGTGCGCGGGAGCCCGCGCCGACTCAGGCGATGAGCGGCGCGATGAGGAGGGCGACGACGCCCATGACCTTGATGAGGATCGCGATGCCCGGCCCCGACGTGTCCTTGAAGGGATCGCCGACGGTGTCGCCGACGACGGCGGCCTTGTGCGCGTCCGAGCCCTTCGAGTGGCCGTCGAGCCCGCCCTTCTCGATGTGCTTCTTCGCGTTGTCCCACGCGCCGCCGCCGTTCGCCATCACGAGCGAGAGCACCGCGCCGACCGCGAGCGCGCCCGCGAGCGTGCCCGCGAGGACCTCGGGGCCGGCGACGAAGCCGACCATGACCGGCGCGAGCACGGCGACGGCGCCGGGCGCGATCATCTCGCGGATGGCCGCCGACGTCGCGATGTCGACGATCACCTTCGGCTGCGGTTCGACGCCCGGCTTGCCCTCGAGCAGCCCGGGGATCTCGCGGAACTGACGCCGGATCTCCTCGACGATCGCGCCGGCCGCGCGCCCCACCGCGGTCATCGTCATCGCGCCGACGATGCAGGGCAGCATCGCCCCGAAGAGGATGCCCATCAGGACCTTGGCGTCGGTGAGGTAGAGGACGAGCTCCTCCGCGCCGCGCGCGCGACGGACCGCGTTGACCTCCATGTTGAACGCGGCGAAGAGCGCGACGACCGTGAGGACCGCCGAGCCGATCGCGAAGCCCTTGCCGACCGCAGCGGTCGTGTTGCCGACGGCGTCGAGCTCGTCGGTGATCTCGCGAACCTCCTTGCCGAGGCCCGCCATCTCGGAGATGCCTCCGCCGTTGTCGGCGATCGGGCCGTAGGCGTCGACGGTCATGACGATGGCGGTGCCCGAGAGCATGCCGACCGCGGCGAGCGCGATGCCGTAGAGGCCGAGCTGCTGGTTCGAGACCCAGCCCACCGCGCAGATCGTGCCGAGCGGGATCGCGACGCTCTCGAGGCCGACGGCGATGCCGCGGATGACGTTCGTCCCGGGACCGGTCACCGAGCTCTGGGCGACCTTGTGAATCGGCCCCATCGACGTGTAGTAGTCGGTGACGAGCCCGACGATGCCGCCGCCGACGGCGCCGGCGCCGAGCGTGACCACCGTGCCGATGCTGAAGCCGAGCGACGGGAGGGCGACCGCGGCGGCCATCACCACGAGCACCGGCGGCAGGAGGAGCGCGAGCCGGAGGACGCGGGCCGGCGGGAGGTTCTTCAGCAGGCGCGTGATGAAGATGCCGACGAGCGACACGGCGAGGCCGATCGTCGCGAGCAGGAGCGGCAGCGAGACGGCCATCGATCGCAGCGTCGTCTCCGAGTCGACCTGGGGCGCGAGCTTCTGCAGCGTCGCGACCGGCATCGTCAGGCCGAGGGCGATCGCCGCGACGACCGCCGCGACGTAGCTCTCGTAGATGTCCGCTCCCATGCCGGCGATGTCGCCGACGTTGTCGCCGACGTTGTCGGCGATGACGCCCGGGTTCCGCGGATCGTCCTCGGGGATGTTCGCCTCGACCTTGCCGACGATGTCGGAGCCGACGTCGGCCGCCTTGGTGTAGATGCCGCCGCCGATCCGCGCGAAGAGCGCGATCGAGCTCGCGCCGACCGCGAACGAGTGCACGATCGTGGCGAGGTGCTCGTCGTTGCGGAAGAGCGCGTAAATGGCGCCGAGCCCGACGAGCCCGAGGCCCGCGACGCAGAGGCCCATGACGGCGCCCCCGTCGAGCGCGGTGAGCAGCGCGGTCGGCTTGCCGTGGGCGCGCGCGGCCTCCGCGGTGCGCACGTTCGCGTAGGTCGCGGCCTTCATCCCGAAGAACCCGGCGACGAGCGAGAGGAACGCGCCCGCGAAGAACGCCCCGCCGGCGAACGCCCCGAGCGTCGCGGTCAGGAGCGTGAACACCACGGCGGCGTAGACCGCGAGCACTTTGTACTCGCGAGCGAGGAAGGCCATCGCCCCCTCGCGGACGTAGCGCGCGATCCGCGCCATCGCCTCGTTGCCCTCGGGCGCCTTCTTTACTCGAACGTAGAGGACGCGGGCCACGACGAGCGCGAAGGCGCCCATTCCAATCGACTGGTACGACAAAGCATCCACAGGCAGACGTCCTCTCGTCCCCCCGGAAGCGCCGCGTCATTCGCAGGAATTTGAGGTCGCAGCAAGTCAAACCCGCGACTTGACAGAAGAAGCTGCGGCGTGAGAAAACCGCTTTCGTCCGGGGCCCTGTTTCGGATCTCGGTCGATTCCCCTCACGACGACGGCGCGAGGGGGGCGATCCGCGGCCCGCTTCGCCCTCATGCGCGCGACGCTGCGACGTCGCGAATCACTACAGCGTCCGTGCCGAGCCGCAGCTCGGCGGCGGCGCGGCGACGCTCGATGATGTCGGTCGCGTTCTTCACGCCCGCCTGCGCGAGCGGCCTACGCACGCGGAGAACGTCGACGTTCGACGCCTCCGGCGTCGACCCGCGAGGCGCGGCTTGCGCGAGGACGAGCAGCACGTCGAACCGCCCGCTCCGGGGGCGCCACGCGGCCATTGTCGCGCAAGAGGCTCCCCCAAAGACCGACTCCTCGTCGTCGCTGACGGCGAGCTCGAGGACGACCCCGATTCGTGCCCAAAGGCGCTAGCCTCGTCCGGTCGAGAGGTGCCCCTGCGACCCGCCGAAGCCATCACGTCCCGCGGATTTGCGCTGACGATCTTCGTCGGCGCGACGCTCCTGTTCGCGTGCCAGCCGATGGTCGCGCGGATGATCGTCCCGTCGCTCGGCGGCGCGCCGGCCGTGTGGATCGTCTGCTCGCTCTGCTTCCAGGCCCTCCTGCTCGCCGGCTACGGCTACGCGCACGTGCTCGCGACGCGCGTCCCGATCCGCGCGCAGCTCCTCGTGCACCTCGCCGTCATCGCCGCGGCGTTCCTCGTCCTGCCGATCGGCATCGACGACCAAAGCGCCGAGCGGCTCACCTCCGGACACCCGACGCTCGGGCTGCTCCTGGTCTTGCTGCGCACGGTCGGGCTCCCGTTCTTCGTCCTCTCGACGACGTCACCGCTCCTGCAGCGCTGGTGCGCCGAGCTCGGCGACCGCGATCCCTACCACCTGTACGTCGCGAGCAACGCGGGGAGCATGCTCGCGCTCCTCGGCTACCCCCTCGTCGTCGAGCCTGCGCTCGCCGTCCGGGATCAGAGCCGCGCGCTCCACGTCGGCTTCGTCGCCTACGCCGCGCTGGTCGCCCTCTCGGGGCTCGCGGCGGCCCGTGCGCGGCGCGCGCCCGACTCGCTTCGCGCCGAGGGCGCCGCGAACCTCCACGCCGCGGGCCCTCCGGGCGTCGGCGCCCAGAGCCCCGACGCCGCCGGCCGCTGGCGCGAGCGGCTCGTCTGGGGCGGCCTCGCGTTCGTTCCGTCGACGCTCCTGCTCGGCGCCACCGAGTACGTCACGACCGACATCGCAAGCGTCCCGCTGCTCTGGGTCGTGCCGCTCGCGCTCTACTTGCTCTCGTTCATCGTCGCGTTCGCGAAGCGTCAGCCCTTGCCGCCGCGCCTCTTCTCGAGGGCTACGGCGCTCGTCGCGGCGCTCGTCGTGGCGCTGACGCTCGCGAACGTGGCCGGCCCGGCGTGGCTCGTCGTCGGCGCGCACGTGCTCCTGCTCTTCGTCGGGAGCGTCGTGTGCCACCGCGCGATCGCCGAGCGCCGCCCGCCCGCCGCGCGGCTCACCGAGCTCTACCTGTGCATCTCCGTCGGCGGCGTGCTCGGCGGCCTCGTGAACGGCCTCGTCGCGCCGTTCGTCTTCGACGATCTGTTCGAGTATCCCCTCGCGATCGGGCTCGTGTGCCTCGCGCGCGCCGCGCTCGATCGGACCGCCGCCCCGGAGGGGCGAAAGGAGCTCGCACGCGACGTCGGGCTCGGCGCCGCGCTCGGCGCGCTCACGTGGGGTCTCGTGAAGCTCGGCGCGGCGCTGAAGGCCGATCCGCAGGCGTCCTTCGCGTGGATGTTCGGCGCGCCGCTCGTCGTGGCCTACGTCTGGTCGAAGCGTCCTGTCCGCTTCGCGGTCGCGATCGCCGGGCTGCTCCTCGCCGGCATGAGCCACGGCGGCTTCCGCGGCACCACGCTCTGGTCGCACCGCGGCTTCTTCGGCGTCCTCCAGGTGACGCGCGAGCGCGAGGGGCGCTTCGAGCTCTTGGTGTCCGGCCGGACGATGCACGGCAAGCAGGCGCTCGATCCGGCCGTCGCGCACGTGCCGCTCGCCTACTACCACCCGACCGGGCCGGCCGGGGACTTCCTCGGCCCGCTGCCCACGCCGGAGGTGAACCTCGGCGCGCGACGCGTCGGCGTGATCGGGCTCGGCGCCGGCGCCCTCGCCGCCTACGCGCGCCCCGGCGACGCGTGGACCTTCTTCGAGATCGACCCCGCCGTCGTCGACGTCGCCGAGGGGCGCTTCGGTTTCCTGTCGCGCGCACGGGCGCGAGCCTCGGTCGAGGTGGAGACGGGCGACGCGCGGCTCCGGCTGCGCCACGGCCCGAGCGCGCGCTTCGACGTCCTCGTGCTCGACGCGTTCAGCTCGGACGCCGTCCCGGTGCACCTCGTCACGCGCGAGGCGCTCGCCGTCTACCGCCGCGCGCTCGCCCCGGGCGGCGCGCTCCTCGTCCACGTCTCGAACAACCACGTGCGCCTCGCGCCGGTGTTCGCGTCGCTCGCGCGCGACGCCGGCCTCGTCGCGATCGGTCGCAACGACGCGGAGGTCGCCCCGGCCGAGCGACTCGCCGGCAAGGAGGCGTCGGAGTGGCTCGTCATGACCGACACCCGCGAGACGCTCGATCTGCTCCTCCGCACCAAGACGGGCTGGCGCCCGCTCGCGGCGCCCGCGCCGGCGCGCGTCTGGACGGACGACTACGCCGACGTCCTCGGCGCGCTCGAGCTCTGACCGCGTCAGCCGCGCGGGCGCGCCGGCGCGCGCGCGCCGACGTTCGGCACCGGCGCCTCGACGATCGAGCGCGGCGGGACGCTCTGCGACAGGACGCAGCCCGCCATGATCTTCGTCCCCTCCCCGACCACGATCGGGCCGTAGAGCGTCGCGCCGATCCCGACGTGGACGCTCCTGTCGAGCAGCGGGGCGCCGGCCTGCTTCGTCACCGGGTCCGGACCGTAGCCGAGCGTCACGTTCTGGAAGAGGATGCAGCCGTGGCGCGCGCGCGCGGCGTAGCTGATCGCGAGGCCGAAGCCGTGGACGACCATGATGCCCGGCTCGAGGTCCGCGTCCCAGTGGACGTCCGACGCGAACGCGTGACGGATCGTCCGTGACATGAACTGGGCGCCGAGCTCGAGGCCCGCCGCGCGGAAGAAGCGCATCACCCGGTAGGCGATCATCAGCTGGAAGCCGATCTTCTTGACCGCGTCGCCGGCGAGCGCCGCCGCGCCGGGCGCCGTGAAGGTCTCGACGCTCGACTCGACGCGGTCGTCGTACTTCTCGCCGTAGAACCGGAGGACGCGGTGGTCCTCGCGCACGGCCTCGCGCAGCGCGCGGAACGCGCCGGCGTCGCCGCCCTCGCCGCGGCGGAGGAGCGAGACGCCGCGCTCGAACTCACGGTACTCGCGGCGCACGGCGTCGTAGCCGCCGACCTCCTCGCGGACGCCGCGGTAGTACTGGATGCCGTAGACGAACGTCATCCCCGCGAGCGCGACCGGCTCGAGGCCGACCTTGTCGAAGACGGACGCGGCGCGGATGGCCGCGCCGGCGACGACGCTCGCCGCGGCCGGCGCCGCGAGGCCGAGGGTCATGAACGGGCGCTTGAGCGGGTTCGCCGCCGGCAAGAAGCGCCAGGGGCTCGACTCGGGCTTGTCCGGGTGCTTCCGGGCGAGCTTCGCCTGGTAGACGCCGTCGCGGTACGCGCGGTCCATCCACCTCTTCATCGACGTCCAGTCGGACCCGTGGACGCTCTCGGCCTCGTTCGCGAAGGCGAAGCGCGCGCCCGCCTTCTCGAGGCGGACGCCGAGCTCCTCGTCCTCGAGCGCGCGAAACGCGGGATCGAAGCCGCCCGCGCGGACGAACAGCTCGCGCGCCATGCTCACGTTGCCCGTGTAGATGTTGTGCCCGCGCACGGGGCGCCTCTCCGCGGCGAGATCGTCGCCCTGGCTCGCCATCACGCGCGCGTAGTAGCGCTCGAAGAGCGGCATGTCGGCCAGCTTCGCGTCGGGGCGGAGGCGGCCGAGCACGACCGAGTCCGTCGCGTCGCCGAGCTCGAGGTGCCGCGCGAGGTGCTTCTCGAGGAAGTCCGGCTTCACCTGCATGTCGTCGTCGAGGAAGACGACGATCTTGCCGCGCGCGAGGTCGACGCCGCGCTGACGCGCCGCCGCGGCGCCGGCGTTCTCTTGCCGCTCGATGCGGTGGGCGTAGCGGGTCTCGAGGCCGGCGAGCGCCGCGCGCGCGTCCTCCTTCGAGCCGTCGTCGACCGCGATCACCTCGAAGCGCGACGGCTCGAGCGTCTGGGCGTCGAGGTCCTGGAGGAGGCGGCGCAAGAGCGGCTGCCGGTCGTAGGTCGCGATGACGACGCTCAGCCAGAGGCCGTCGCCGAGGTCCACGTGGCTCGAAGGGCTCGTCATGTTCGGGGAAGGCTCGTATCGAGGAGGACGTCCCGGGCGATCGTCATCGGTTCAGCACGAAGCTCCGCACGAAGCTCCTCGGGTACCGCGCGAAATGGCGCACCCACTCCGCGGCGTCGACCACCGCCGGCATCCGGTCGTCGGCGTCCCGCACGGCGTCCGTCGCGCCGCTCCGGTGACGCGTGTACCACGCGCGCCAGCGGCGTACCTCGGCGCGCGTCATTTGCCCGGAGAGCCCCTGGAGCCCGAGGACGAGATCGAGCATCGTCTTGTGGCAGTAGACCTCGTCGCCGCGCGCCGCCCAGGCGGCCGCGCGGGCGACCGCCTCGCGCACGCGGTCGTGCTCGCCGCGCGCCGCGTGGTAGACGAGCATCGGCAGCGGGAGGCCGCGCGCCACGTCGAAGCCCATCTGGCTGTAGAAGCGCGGGTTCACGTCGATGAGGAGGCGGCGCTCGCCGTCGACGATGAACTCGGCCTCGAAGGCCCCGTGGTAGCCGACGTCTTTGCAGAGCGCCGCGAGCTTGTCGACCAGCTCGGGCTCCGGCGCGCGCCCCTCGAAGCACAGCCCGATGCCCACCTTGCGCGGGCGCTGCAGCACCTTCGTCGCCGAGCGCGCGACGATCGCGCCGCCGGCGTCGACGAAGCCGGAGACGCTCGCGATGTTCGTCTCCGCCGCCGGCAGGTACTCCTGGAGCATCGGCTCGGCGATGTCCGGGTGGCGCTCGGCGAGGATCGGATCGAAGGTGACGAGCTGGCGAAACCGCGCGAGCTCGGCGTCGAGCTCGACGCGATCGCGCGCGACGAAGCCCTTGATCCCGCCGGTGAGGTAGACCTGCGTGCGCGGCTTGAGCAGCACGGGCAGCGGGACGTCGCGCCCGGCGTCGTCGGCGCCCTGCGTCCGCGGCACGTCGATGCCGACGCGGGCGCAGGCGGCGTGGAGGCGCTTCTTGTCGAGGAGCGCGAAGACGGCCTCCTCGCCCGGCGAGAACATGGCGAACGCCTGCGACAGCCGCTCGCGCTCGGCCGCGAAGAGCCACGCGAGGTGATCGTTCGGCGGGTAGAGCACCGTGCCCGGATTCTTCGTCCCCCACGCCACCAGCCAGTCGACGAGCTCGGCGGGGCGCGAGAGCGGCGGGTGCACGAGCTTCTCGGCGACGTGCCGCGACCAGAGCGCGCGCGCCCGGCGGCGCTCGTCCGCCATCGTGACCCGGATGCCGGCCTTGCCGTACGCGCGAGCGGCGGCGAGCGTGCCGTAGTAGTCCGCGCCGAGGAGGAGGACGCCCATTTTCGCGCCATTCTACGCGCGGCCCGGCGCGAGGGCGACGTCTCTCTCGCCCCGCGCGTCCGGCGCCGCCACCGGGACCCCGCCGCGACGAACGCGCGGCGACCTGTCAGCGACGCCGCTCCCCCGGCGGCGTCGCGTCGGCGACCTCGCGTCGCGCGCCCTCGCCGTAGCGCGCGACCATCGCGCCGAGCGCGGCGTGGACCGTGCGCATCGTCTCGGCGCCGAGCCCGTCGGCGAGCTCGACCTCGAGCTCCCGCAGCACCGCGAGGCCCTCGAAGAGCCCGGCGCGGCCCCTCTTGGTGAACCGCACGAGCTTCGCGCGGAGGTCGGCGGGATCGGCCACCCGCTCGAGCAGCCCCATCGCGACGAGCTCGTCGACCAGCTGACCGACGGCCTGCTTCGACACACCGAGCCGACGCGCGAGCTCGGTGAGGCGCGTGCCTTCGAGGTCGATGTGCGGCAAGAGGGTCGTGTGCGCCGCGCGAACCGGGAGCCTCGTCCGGCGGCGGAGGCGCTCGATGGCTCGCTCGTCGAGCAGGCGCGCGGCCTTGAAGAGGAGCTGCAGCGTCGAGCTCGCCTTCGCGCCTTCGAGCTCGGCCGCGAAGGAGTCGCGTTCCATACGCTCAGCTCAGCAGCCCAGGACAACATCGTCAAGCGTGCTTGACCATTTCGTCAAGCGTGCTTGACTAAACGCGCGCGACGACCGCGCCGAGGAGGAGTCGATGCTGCAGCGAATCGCAGACGGGGTCTGGTCCCAGGAGAGCGTGGTGGCGATGGGCCCGGGCGGGGTGTTTCGCATGCCCTGCCGGGCGACCATCGTGCGCCTCGACGACGGCGGACTGGTCGTCCATTCGCCGATCGCGATGGACGATCGGGCCGCGAGCGAGCTCGACGCGCTCGGCGACGTCCGCGCCCTCGTCGCGCCGAACGCCATGCACTGGCTATTCCTGGCGGCGGCGAAGGCGCGCTACCCGAAGGCGCGCGTGCTCGCCGCGCCCCGCCTGTCGCAGAAGCTCGCGGGCTTCGCCTTCGAGCCGCTCCCCGCGCGCGGCGGCGTCGACGGCCTCGACGGCCTGCGCGTCGAGCGCGTCCACGGAGCGTCGGGCGTCGACGAGCACGTCTTCCTCCACGAGGCCTCACGCTCGCTCCTCGTCACCGAGCTCCTTTTCAACATCCACGCCTGCGAGAGCTTCTGGATGCGCGCGCTGCTCCGCGTCAGCGGGACGTGGCGGAAGACCGCGCAGAGCCGGGCGTGGCGGATGTTCGTCGACGACCGCGCCGCCGCGGCCCGCAGCGCGACGGCGATCCTGAGCCTGGACTTCGCGCGCGTCGTGCCCGCCCACGGCGAGCCGATCGAGGACGACGCGCGAGCGCGTACGCGCGAGGCGCTCCGCTGGATGACCGCCGGCGCACCGCCGCTGCTCGGCGAGGGCTCCCTGCCGGCGTGACACGCGCGGGCGTCACCGCCCGCGCCGCTCAGTCGTGGAACTTGCCCTTCAACTTGAGGAACGGGCTCTCGAAGAACTTGAAGCTCAGCGACGCGAGCCCCCAGATCGACGCGAGGCCGAAGACGATGAACGCGCCGGAGATCCCCATCTGCGTGAGCGTCGACTGGCCCTCTTGCCACTTCATCAGGTACGGCACGCCGAGCACCACCAGCGGCCAGTGGAAGATGTACATGCCGTAGCTCACCTTGCCGCACGACACGAGCGGGCCCCACGAGAGCAGGCGGCGCGAACGTTCGCTGATGGCGTGATCGGCGCACAGCGAGATGCCGCTCGCGAAGAAGAGCGCCAGCGTGACGTAGCCGATGCCGATGACGCGCCGGTCGTAGTCGTTCAGCCCCGTCGCCCAGACGTAGAGCCCGAAGAGCGCGACCGCGGTCCCGACGAAGATCGGCAGGCGGAGACGGCGCCATACCTGCGCGACCGGGTGCCGAACCTCGCGCTGCGTCACCGCGACGAAGGCCCCGAGCAGGAGGCCGTCGGCGCGCGTGAACGTCGTCCGGTAGACGAGCTTCGCGATCCCGTGCTCGAGCCCGCCCGGCTCGTCGGCGAACCAGCGCTGGAACAGCCCGATGTCCTGCCCCTTGAACGTGAGCCCCGCGCGGAGCGCCACGGTGCCGAACACCAGCACGAGGATGAGCGGGATGAGGCGGCGGCGCGGGACCATGAGCGCCACGATCGGCCAGATGAAGTAGAACTGCTCCTCGATCGCCAGCGACCAGAAGTGCGCCGTCCAGCGCATCACCTCGTGGTCGAACGCGAGGGTGTAGTTCTGCATGTACAGCCAGTACGGCAGGCCCGGCACCCACTGCGCGCCGAACGCGAGCGTCACGATCGTGCCGACGACGATCACCGCGTAGTAGAGCGGGAAGATGCGGAGGACGCGGCGCATCCAGAACATCTTCATGCGCGTGCCGAGCGCCTTCTTCGAGTCCGTCACGAGGCCGCGGGTGATCAGGTAGCCGGAGAGGACGAAGAAGAGATCGACGCCCGACCAGCCCGACCACATGAACGCGTGCAGGTGGACGGCGACCTTGTCGGCGAAGCTGGTGGCCGCCGAGGGATCGTCGCCGGGGAAGGTCCAGGCGAAGTGGAAGACGAGGACCAGGATGACCGCGATGCCACGCATGCCGTCGAGCGTCGGGATCGCGCGGGCGTCGGCCCCGGCCAGCGCCGCCCTCTGCGCGTCGTCGAGCTCGACCGGCTCGGCCGGAGGCGAAGGCGACAGCTCGGCGTAGGACTCGCCGTCCCTGGCGATCTTGCGGGTCGCGCCGGCGATGACCAGCCCGAACGCGAGGAGCACGACGAAGTCCATCACCCCCACGGCGGTGGGCAGCGTCTTGCCGAGCGCGCCGAGCGCCGCGGCGAGCGAGTCGCCGTCTTCCATCTCCTGGCCGATGAGGTCACGCCGCGCGACCTTCGCGCCCTCGCGCAGGCGCATCCCGTTCGCGAGCTCCTCGAAGCCGAGGCGCTTCATGTACTGCTCGTCGGCGTCGTTGACGTCGACCGCCTCGACGACCAGCTGCGCCTCCCGCTGCCCGAGGCTGTAGCCGTAGTCCCACTTGTCGTGCCCCGGGGAGAAGACGCCGCGCGGCGCGAGCTTGGCGACGTGGCGATCGTTCTTCCCGAGCAAGTCCTCCGTCGGACGCTGCGCGAAGTACGGCGTCGCGCCCGCCGCGGCGACCGCGATCCGGAAGTCGGGCGCCGTGCTCGCCTGGATGAGCAGCCCGAGCCGCGTGTAGCGCGCCTCGTCGGCGTACTGCGCGGCGTTCTGCGCTGCCCAGCGACCGAGCGGCAAGAGGTGCGACGGGAGCCACACCAGCGCCGCGACGATCAGCGCCGCGCGCGCCGCCGTCCGCTGGCTCTCGAGCCGCCGGCGGAGCGCGCCCAGCGCCTCGACGAGGCCTCGCCGGGCGTCCTTCATCCGGAGCAGGAGGCCGCCGAGCACCATCGCGCCGCCGGCCGCGAACGGCGTCTTGCTGAAGACGATCGTGGCGGCGATGCCCTCCTCCGGGAACTTCCGCGCGAGGAGGTTCAGCGCGACGAGGAGGAGCCCCGACGCCGCGAGGCCGTAGGCGAAGCGCCTCGCGAAGATCGCCGGCTCGTCCTCCTCGGTCGAGGCGCCGCCGGGCGCGATCGCCGGAGCGGGCGCGCGATCGCTCGACGCGATCGCCCGCTGCATCAGCACCCCGACCAGGAGGATGAGCGCCGGCATGCCGACGCACATGTATCGGTTCGCGTAGAGCATCCACTCCCACGCGTCGCCGCCGACGTAGGTCGCGTAGGCGACCTGCGCGGAGAAGATCGCGCCGAGGAGCACGAGGCGGCGGGCGGAGCGGTCACGACAGACCTCCTTGACCCACGCCACCGACGGCCTCACCCCGGGGAGGCTCGCGAGCACGATCGAGATCGGCACCGCGAGGTGCAGCGCGAGGACCTCGAGCGCCACGAACGCGCCGCGCTTGACGCGCGCGAGCGTCGAGATCTTGTAGAGCTTGAGGAAGTAGGTGTTCGGCAGCGACTCGTGGAAGTACGCCTTGCGGAACAGCGTCTGACCGCCGACGGCGCCGCCGGCGAAGGCGCCGATCACCGCGGCGAAGAGCCAGCGTCGCGAGCACGTGAGGAAGCCGTACAGCGAGATCAGGCCCACCGGGACGACCGAGTCGCTCCGGATGAGCAGCGCCATGCTGGTCAGCGCGCCCATCGCGAGCGTGCGCGGGAGCGAGAACCGCTCTTCGTTCTCGAGGGCGAGCCAGAGCAGCGTGTAGACCGCGAGGGTGAGCGCGCCGACCTCCATCCCGCGCAGCGTCCAGAAGACGAGCGGGTAGTCGAAGAGCGTCGCCGCGAGGACGCAGACGGGCACCCAGGGCGCGGTGGTGAGCTTGCGCGCGATCTTCGACGTGACGAGCCCGGTCGCCAGGAGGATCGCGACGCCGGACAGCATGATGAAGAGCGAGATCTTCGACTCGGCCAGGCCGAGCTTGTGGGCGACGCTCATCCACAAGACCCAGAGCAGGTTCGTGAAGCCCTCGATCGGCGCCTCGCCGATGTTCCACACGAGGCCGTGCCCGTCCGCGAGGTGACGCGCGTAGCGCATCGAGATCATCGCGTCCTCGAAGAGGACGAAGTAGCGCGTCCCGCCGACGGTGAAGCTCGTCCGGAAGACGAAGAGCCCGTAGAACGCCAGGGCGGCGAGCGCGATCCACGTCCGAGCGCGGTGGCTCGTCGCATCGCTCCACTTGCTCGGGCGATCCCCGCGGTAGGGCGAGGCGCCCCCCGAACCTGGCGAGGCGCTCTCGTTCGTCGGCTCGGCCTCGCGCATCGAGCTCATCCCGTCGGCGCTCATCGGCTAGCTCGCCTCCGAGGCGAGCTTCGTGAGGTCGTCGAACATCTCCTCTGCCTTCGCGTAGCGCTCGGCCGGCCGCCGCCGCAGCGCCCGGGTGACGACGCGCTCGAAGCCCTTGGCCATCGGGTCCGCGCGGCCGGTCACGAGCGGGCGTGCCTCCTGCTGGAGCTTCTCGCGGAGGCTCTCCCGGGTGTCGAAGGGGAGCGCCCCGGAGACGGCGCGATAGAGGATCGCCCCGACCGAGTAGACGTCGGAGGCCTCGGTCACGCGCCGCGCGTCGAGCAGCTGCTCGGGCGCCATGTACGGCACGGTGCCGATCGCCGCGTGCATCGAGGTCAGGCTGCTCGCCTTGCCCTTCGCGTCCTTCACGCGCGAGAGGTTGAAGTCGAAGATGACCGCGTGCCAGCCGCTGTCGTTCGGCCGGAGGATCACGTTCTCCGGCTTGATGTCACGGTGAATGATGCCCATCGATTGCATTTCCGCCACGCCGGCCAAGATGCCGATTCCGAGGCCCATCGCGTCTTCGACCGAGAATTGCGCCCGCTTGAAGACATCCGAGAGAAGCTCCCCCTCGATGTATTCCATGACCAGTGCCATCTCGACGGGAGGGCCGGTCAACAGCTCGTGCATCCGGGCGATGTGTGGGCTGGTGAGACGCGAGAGCGCCCACGCCTCCCGCCGAAAGCGCTCGACGCTCTCCCGCGAGACTGCGGCTTCGGGGTGAAGGATCTTGATCGCGACCCGCTCGCCGGTATCCGTCCGGTGTGCGAGCCAGACGACCCCGAAAGCTCCCGACCCCAGTAGCGACTCGAGTACGTAGACCCCGATCTGAAAACCGGGCGCAAGCTGCACGGGGAGCATCGTACGCAACCTTGCCACCTCGAGCGACCCATTAAAGGATCGGCGGCGCGTCCGCGCGTTCGTTTGGGTCGCACGGCACCTGCGTGACGCCCGCGCGACGCTCGCGCTGAGCTCGAGCTGCGTCCGCCTCTACGCGGCCGCCGACCGCCGCGCAGGACCGCGAAGCCTCCTCCCGTCGCGCGCCGTGGTCCGCTAGCTTAGGGGCCCACCATGTCGAAGGACTCACCCGCGGTGCGCGAGCCGGGATCCGGCGCGGACGCCGCGCCGCCGCAGGACGAGGCGCCGCCGCGGTCGGACGCTCACGCCACGACGGCGGCCCCGCACGAGTCTTCGAGCGAGGGCGCGACCGCGCTCCGGAACGGCCTCCGGCTCGGCGTCTCGCTGCTCCTGACGTGGGGCGTCGCCCTCGTCATCACGTTCAAGCTCCCGAAGTACCTCGGGCCGCTCTTCTGGGGCTACTACAAGTACGGCTTCGAGTACGCCGCGACGCTGGCGGTGTTCGTCGGCTTCGGCGTCGACACGTACATCTCGCGCGAGGTCGCCGTGCGCCCGAAGCACGCGAGCGACTTCTTCGGCGGGGTCGTCGCCGTCCGGACGCTCGCCCTGCTGCCGCTGTTCGCCTACGGCTGGTACCACCTCGGGCACAAGCTCCACGAAGAGCGCCTCGCCGCCGCGATGTTCGGCGTCACGCAGGTGTTCATCGTGATGAACCAGACGTTCCAGCAGACGCTGCAGGCGGCGTCGCGGGTGGGCGGCCTGGCGATCGCGAACGTCGTCGCCAAGGTGCTCTGGGGCGGCGGGACCCTCGCGGCCGTCACGCTGGGCGCGCCGTTCTGGTTCTTGCCGCTCCCGATGCTCGCGTCCGAGGCGCTGAAGGCGGCGTTCCTCTACTGGGCGACGCGCGAGGCCGTCGGCCTCCGGATCGTGCTCGACCTCGCGGCGACGAAGACCGTGCTCCGCGTCGCGTTCCCGTTCTTCATCGCCAACGCGGCGGTCACGCTCGGCTCGACGATCGACGTCGTGGTCCTCCGCGAGCTCGTGCCCGCGGGCTCGGAGGAGGTGGGGTGGTACAGCGCCGCGCGCGAGATCGCCCGCCTCTCGGCGCTGATGTCGCCCGTGCTCTCCGGCGTGCTCGTCCCCATGATGAGCCGCGCCAAGCACCGGAGCGAGGACGACTTCTTCCGGATCCTCCGGCGCGGCATCGAGGGCGTGGGCGTCGTGTCGATCCCGCTCACGCTGATGCTCGCGCTCGGCGCCGAGCTCGTGATCGGCGTGGCGCTCAAGGAGAAGTTCCTCCCGGCCGCCGCGAGCTTGCAGTGGCTCGCCCCGACGTTCGTCCTCGCCTACTTCAACGTGCTGCTCTGGATCGCGCTGATGATCCTCGATCGCTCGTGGACCATCACCGTCATCTCGTTCGTCGGGCTCGCGCTCCTCCCGGCCTTCATCCTCGGCATCGTCCCGCTGACGCGCGCGCTCGGGCCCGGCTCCACGGGGATGGGGGTGGCGATGGCGCTGTCGGCGCGCGAGCTCGTCATCGCGCTCGTGTTCTTCACGTTCCTCGGCAAGCGCGCGATCGATCGGCGGAACGCGCTCGCGATCGTGAAGTCGTTCGGGATCTGCGGCGCGGTGGTCGCCGTCCACGTCGCGCTCGCCGGCATCGGACACGCGCGCCTCCTCGTCGACATGGCGGTCTACGGCGCGCTGGTCCTCGGCCTCGGCGTGGTCCGCCCGCGCGACATCAAGGACGTCCTCCGGATGATCAAGGACAGGAAGAAGATCCAGGCGGAGGCCGCGGGCTGAGCGGTCGCGGCCCGCGGGAGAGGCGCGGCGCGGTCCTCAGAAGCGCGCCGGCAGCGGCACCCACGAGAGGCCACCGTAGACGGTGAGCTGCGTGAGCTCGCTGAACCGCACGGCGTTGTTGAAGTCCTGATAGCCCGCGCGCAGCCCGAAGTCGGCGGAGAACGTCGGCGTGATCCGATACTGCACGCTCGCGTCACCGAGGACGATCTTGTACTCGGCGACGGAGCGGGGCGTGGCGAAGACGCGCGCGTGGCCGAGCGCGCCACGGAACGTCACGCGGTCGATCGAGTAGTTCGCGGCGAGCGACAACACGGCGCGCTGCTCGAGGTCGCCGGAGAACAGATCGATCCACGGCTGGACCTTCGCGACCGCGCCGAGCTGGAGACGATGGCCCCGGCCTCCGAAGACGGCGTACGGCGCCGCCCCGGGCGGGATCCGGGCCTGACCCCACGAGTCCCACAGGAGCGCGGCGTGGCCGAGCGTGAACATCGTGAAACCGTTGATCTGATCGCCGCCGATCGCGGCGCCGCCCATGAGCTCGCTCGCGAGGTTGTTGCTGTAGTAGTGGCGCCACACCTGCGTCGCCTCGGTGCGGACGATGACGACACCCTCGCGATCGTCCTGGAACGTCGTCGAGACGCGGCCCGCGCCGACCGTCGTGATGAATCGATCGCTCCGCGTCGCCGCATGATCGAGCGAGAGGCTCGCGCCGGGGCCCTGCGTGAGCGCGATGACGCCGCGCGAGCTGCGATCCGCGCCGCCGAAGGCGTTGTACGTCACGCCCGGGATCAGCGCCGTGCGCTCGTTCAGCTTGATCGGGACGAAGGCCTGCGTCTGCACGAACAGCAGGCGGAAGCGCGCGCCGATGATCGCCGGGATGATCGGGTTCGGATCGGGCGGCAGGGCCGTGCCGTTCCAGGGAGCCTGCACGAGGAGCGCGGTCGTGGAGATCGGGCCGTAGGCGAGGAACTGGTAGAGCGACAGGCGCCAGCGCGGACGGACGACCTCGTACCCCAGACCACCGTTGTGGAGCGCCGACAGCGGCGTCGCGTTCGGGTCGGCGAGGTTCAGCGTCTCCGGGTTGATCAGGTTCGGATCCGGCAGCGTCCGGTCCCAGGACGTCGTGTGGATGAACCGCGGGTTGTAGATGGCGACGAAATGGTTCTGCCCGCCGCGCCAGATGAGGTCGTAGCGGAGGAGCGGGTTCAGCTCGGTCTCGGCGGCATTGATGTCGCTGCCGATCCTCACGCGCTCTTCGGCGCGCGCCTGGACGTACCCCTGCTGCGCCACGTCCATCGGCATGACAGCAGTGAACGGGAGCATCGGCGCGGTTTCGGTCCTTCGGTCCGTCGCGGAGCCCGGCTCGGGCCTCGCTCGGCGCTCGTCTTCGAACGAGAAGAGCGTCCTACGTATATCGGCTCCAGGCCCACGCGAACAAGACCGTCTCGTGACAACGTGCCCGCCGGAAGGTGCGCGGCACACCGCTTGCGAACGGCGCTCGCACCCGACCTCGTCGGGGATCCTGGGAGGCGGCCGAGAACATCCGGCGCCTCGACAAGGAGAAGAGCCATGGCTAGGGGACAAGCGACGACGAAGATCACGACCAACCGCGAAGAGATCCGCCGCTGGGTGGAGTCCAAGGGTGGCTGGCCGGCCCGCGTGAAGGGGAGCGAACGCGGTAGCGATCCAGGGCTTCTGCGGATCGACTTCCCAGGCTTCAGCGGGGTGGAGACGCTCGCGAAGATGTCCTGGGATGACTGGTTCAAGTGGTTCGACAAGAAGAAGCTCGCGTTCGTCCATCAGCCGAACACCCGCTTCTCGAAGCTCGTCGCCCGCGACACGGCCATGGCGCGGGCCGGCATCCGCGCCACGCCCCGCCGTGCGGCCGGGGCGAAGCGCGCCACCGCCAAGCGCACGACGACCAAGCGCGCGACGACCAAGCGCCCCGCGGCGAAGCTCGCCCGGATCTCGAAGAAGCCCGCGGCCACGAGCACGGTCAAGCGCGGCGCCGCGACCGGCGGTCGCGCCAGCGCGAAGCGCGCCACTTCCCGTGCTGCGACGACGAAGCGCGCCGGCGCGAAGCGCGGCACGGCCAAGCGCGGCGCGGCCAAGCGCACCGGCAAGCGCGGCGCGGCCAAGCGCGCGTCACGCTGACGAGGGCGACGCGGAGGACGGGGAGCCCCGGCGGGTCTTCCCGTCCTCTCGCCTCCCCGCCCCCGCGAGCCGGCGCGCGCGGCGCCCCGGACGTCGCCGCTACGAGAACGTCGCGAAGACGGGCAGCCCGAGCCGATCGCGCACGTCGCGCGGCTCGAAGAAGATGCCCGAGAAGCGGTCCGCGAGCGCGGCCACCGCGAGGACCGCGGCGATCGTGGAGAGCACGCCGATGGCGATCGCGATGAGCCCCACCGGGCGCTTCGGTCCCGTCGGCACCTCCGCGGGATGAACGACCTTGTAGCGGTTCTTGAACGCCGCCTCCGCGGTCTTCATCTCGATCCGCGCCGCGTCGAGCTGCGTGACCAGCTCGCTGTATTTCCGGGTCACCGTGTCGAACTGGACCTGCGCGTCCTGGAGGCTCTTCGTCGCGCCGGCGGTCGGCTCGACGACGGTGGGCGCCGGGGCGACGACCCGCGGCGTCGCCGGCTTCGGCTCGTTGGCGCGGGCGTCGGCCGCCGCGCGCTGCTTGGCGGCGATCTCGTTCAGGATCTCGCGCTCCTCCGCGCGCAGCTTGGCGAGCGGCGGCGGATCGACCCGGGTCGCGTCGAGCGTCTGCTTGAGGGCGATGACCTCGGGGTGCCCCTCGGCGAGCGTCTGGCGCTTCTGGATGAGCTCCTGGTTGAGCTCCGCTTCGCGGCGGAGCTTCGCCTCCTGGAGCACCGCGATCTGCTGCCGGACCTGGTCGAGCCGTGCCTTCAGCGCCGGATCGGCCTCCTCGAGGCGCGCGCGATCGTTGACGCCCTGCGGGAGGTTCGGGATGACGATGTTCACCCGCTCCTTCGGGTTCGCGAGCTTCTGCTGGCGGACGAGCTCGGACGCGGAGACCTCGAGGTCCTTGTGGGCCTGCGCGACGCTGGCCTCGTAGATCTTGAGCCGCTCGGGGATGACGCCGACCTCGGACTGAAAGCGCGCCTCGAGGAAGTTCTTCACGGCGGCGTCGACGATGTCGCGCGCGGCCTCCGGCTCCGACCAGTCGAGCTTCACCGTCACCGTCGTCGCGTCGACCCAGACCTTGAGGCGGTGCTGGATGTTCGTGACCAGCGCGTCGTACTTCTCGTCGTCGGTCGGCGCGGCCTTGCCGATCTTCCGGTTGATCTTGTCGATCAAGCGGCGATGCGGCTGGCGCATGTCGTCCCAGCGCGACACGAGATCCTTCTGCCGGACGATGGCGATGATGTTGTCGTGCGCCATCACCTGCTCTTCGTACTCCTTGGCGATGTTGCGCATCTCCTCGGGCGAGAGCTGCTGCGTCTGCGCGCCCGTGATGACCTGCGTCCGCTGGACGAGGACACGCGCTTCGACCTCGTAGCTCCGCGGAGCGAAGATCGCACCGAGCACGGTGAGCGCGCCGCAGATCATCACCACCACGAAGGAGAGCCCCTTGCGGCGCTTGGCCGACCGAGCCGCCTCGGCGACGCGCTCCTTGACCGCGATGCTCGGCCCGTCGTCGTCGTCGTCGCCGCGACCACCGCCGCCGCCGCGGCCACCGCCGCCGCCGCTCCGTGAGGCGGTGGGGTACTGCAGCTTCGGGTCGGGTCGAAAGAGTGTCGCTTCTTCGATTCGGGCCATCGCGATGAGCCTTGTCTGTCAGCTTACCCGGGACTGCTCGGCAGCATCCCGAGATTGTGCGGGCGCGACGCCGGGACGGGCGTCGCTAGTCGGGTGTACCGAAGGGATCGGGCGGAAGAGTCGTGGGGATCGGCGGAGGGTCTTCGTGGGGAATCTCGGGCGGAGGCTCCGGCGGCTCCGGCGGGTCGACGGCCACGGTCGGTGGAGGCGTGACCTTCGGAGCGCGCACGACAGGCGGACGTGCTGCACTCCCCGTGCGCGGAGCCGCCGCCGACGCCTTGAGCGGCGAGTCGGCCGAGGTCGCGGCGTCCTTCAGCAGCTCCTTCGCGTCGAGCTCGAGCGTCGGGAGCGCCGGGTCCGCGGTGGGCGCAGGCGGCTCGGCGGAGGTCGCAGGCGTGGAGGGCTCGGTGGACACCGGCGTGGCGGACGTGAGCGGCGCCTCCGCCGACGGGACGCTCTCTCCGTCGCCGCCGGCGCCGGCGCCGGCGGGCGGGCGGTTGACGGCGAAGAACGCGACGCCGGAGGCCGCGGCGAGCAAGAGGACACCGCCGATCAGCCAGACGCCGCCGCTCGATCGGCGCGTCCCGACCTGCGCCATGAGCCCCGCGTCGTGGTCGGGCTTGAGCGTGCTGCCGACGGCCGGGTAGCTCCCCTCCTGCCCGTCGGGACGCGAGCCGAGCGGCGCGCGCACGATCGCCGCGGGCAGCACACCGGCGCCACGATGACGTGGCGGGCCCGCCTGCCCCACTTCCCCTGCCGTAAACGTCGCCGCGTGGCCGACGTCCTCTGCGGCCGACGGCGCCGCGTGACCGGCGTCCCCTGCGGCCGGCGGCGCCGCCGGGATGAGCGGCATCGTCCGGGCGGCCTTGAGCGCGAGGGCGTCGTCGTCCGGTCCGCCGATGCCGATGAACGTACCGCCGGGCCCCTCCGAGAGCTTCTTCTTCGGCGCCTTGCTCGGCAACGGCGGCGGCTGCCCCGCGCGCACGACGACCTCGGCGTCGCGCGCGCCGGCGTCGAGGTGGGTGGCGTCGACCTCCGCCGGCCCGTCGAGCCAGCCCGGAGGCGGCACGCTCACCGGCTTGCCGAGGCCGAGCATCAACCGCGCCTCGCGGAACGCACGGCGAAACGCCTCGACCGACTGCCACCGCTCCTCCATCTTGAAGCGCAGCGCGGTGTCGATCGCGGAGGCGATCGGCGCGGGCAGGTCCTGCTTCACGAGGGCGATCGAGCGCGCCTTGACGGTCGCGGCCGCGAGCAGCTTCGCCTGGACGTGCGGGCCGAGGTGCACGGTCTGCCCGGTGATCGCGGTGAAGAGGGTCGCGCCGAGCGACCAGATGTCGGAGCGGTGATCGACCTTCTCGCGCGCCCCGAGCGCCTGCTCGGGCGACATGAACGACGGCGTCCCGAGCACGAGGCCGAACATCGAGAGCTTGCTCCGCGCGCTGCTGTCGAAGACGCGGGCCACCCCGAAGTCGAGGAGCTTGACCGAGCCGTCGTCGCAGACGAAGACGTTCTGCGGCTTGAGGTCTCGATGGATGATCCCGCCCGCGTGCACGGCCTGCAGCACGTCCATGAGCTTGTCGGCGATGTCGAGGATCTCGGCGAGCTCGATCTGCCCGCCCCGGTCCTGCCGCAACGTCTCGAGCGTCTTGCCCTCGAGCAGATCCATCACGAGAAAGACGCAGCCGTCGTCGGTCATCCCGTCGTCGAGGACGCGGACGATGCCCGCGTGCTTGACGGAGTTGGTGAGGTAGCCCTCGCCGAGGAAGCGCTCGCAGACGGCCTCATCGGTGCAGAGCGTCGGGTGGAGGATCTTGAGCGCGGCGCGAGCGCCGTTGCGGTGCGTCACGGCGTAGACGGCGGCCATCGACCCGGAGCCCAGGAGCGAGTCCACGCGCCACTTGCCGGCGATTACACTTCCGAGGCGCCGATCGGCCGGGTCACTGCTCATAGCCTACGGGCCAACATTAGCACGACTGATGCCTAGACCTCGCGCCCCGCTGATGGGTCCAGCCCCGAGGCGGGGGGACGGGCCCCGGGGCCGCGCGCCCGCTGGGGCGAGGGAGGCCGATCGGCAGGGCCCCCGCCCAGCGCGGGCGCTGGGGCCGCCCAGGCGGCGGCAAGCGCGGCCCTAGACCTCAGCGCGCCCGCACGGCGAGACGGGACGCCACGGCGAACGCGACGCCGAACGTGACGAGCGTAGTGTAGCTGCTGAACCCCTGGTCGCCCCAGATCTGGACCACGCAGACCGCGACGCAGCCGAGCGACGCCAGCGCGGCGCTCCGCTCGAGCGGCGTCCCGGCGGCGCGGTAGCCGCGCACCGCGAGCGTCCCCGCCAGCGGGTAGACGAACCAGAGCGCGGCGAAGCCCACGACGCCGGCGATCGACCAGAGCCAGAGCACGCCGTTGTGGGCGATGAGCCGGTAGTTCTGGAAGACCTCGCTCAGGTCGACCGGCGGGTTGTTCGGCGAGGACTCGTACTCGTGTCCGAACCCCCGCGTGACGACGGGGCTCTGCCGGAGCGTGTAGATGAGGTTCTCGTTCTCGATGTCGCGCGAGATCGAAGACGTGTCGCGCTGGTCGAGCACCGAGGCGATGCTCTTGGCCGGCTTGAGGAGGGCCGACGACGACGACGACTCCGCGCCGACGAGCACGTAGCCCACGAGCAGCGGCAGCGCGACCGCGAGCGCCAGCGTGACGCGCCGCTTTCGCTTGCTCGGGTCGAGGGCGAGGTAAATCGTGATGGGCGCGATCGCGAGGCTGACGAACGCGAGCCGGCGGTTGTTGAGCACGACGCCGAGGAAGATCAGCGCGCAGAGCCCGAGCGCGCGCAGCGTCGTCTTCTTGTTCCGTTGCTCGAGCGCGTGGGCGAGCAGGATGACCAGCGCGCTCACGAAGAGCACCGTGTCCGAGTGGGTCGTGCACCACTCCGGCTTCCCGGGCAGCGCCGTGATGCCCTGCGGGATGCAGACGCCGACGTAGACGTAGACGACGATCAAGCTGCGCGCGACCGCGGCGAGGACGAACGCCGTCCCGACCGCCGCCAGGTCTCCCGGCACGCGCAGCGCGTAGAGGAAGAGGAGGCCGACGAGCGGCAGCTGCAGGAGGTGGAGGACCTGCCGGAACGTCCAGTCGACCTGTCCGCCCCGCGCGAGCCCGATCAGGCAGAGCAGGACGACGGCGCCGAGGAAGACGAGGAGCGCGTCGCGCGCGAACCGCGGCGGGGGCCCCTCCGCGCGCCGCCGGGTCGCGGGCCAGACCGCGCGGCAGAGGAGCCCCACCGTGGCGAAGAAGAAGACCGGGAGCGACGCGCCCGGGAGCCCGGACAGCTCCTTGATGGTGCCGTAGTAGGCGACCGCCGCCGGCCACATCACCGAGTCCCAGTAGCCTCCCTCGCCCTTCGCGAGGAACATGGTCTCGCTGAACGACTCGATGAAGAGGGCGAGGACGAGGTACGTGCGGACGCTCTTCCACAGCTTCTGCCGCGCGAGCGCCCAGTAGAGGAGCGGCCCCCAGACGACCACGAAGACGGTGTCGAGGCGGAACGAGCTCGCCCACTCGCCGGGGCCGCTCCACGACGGCTGCGACGCGAACGCGAGGAACGCCGACGCGAAGAAGACGCCGGCGACGAGCCACGCCGCCGAGCGCCAGTCGTTGTCGAGGAGGAGCGCGCGATCGTCCCAGGCGTCGTCGGTGGCGCGCTCGCCGAACGCTCCGTAGGTCTGGTTGACGCGCTCCTGCAGCGCCTCCAGGTCGGCCGGCGACCCGAGGTGGCGGGGCATCGCGGGCGCGGGCGCGGGATCCGGATCCGCGTCCGCGTGTTCGCGCTCTTCGGTGTCGGTGTCGGTGTCGGCGTCGTCGATCGGCATCGCGGCTCGTGAGGGCAGGACCCGACGAGACCGAGGCAGATCGCCCCGAGCCGACGGCGGGCGCTAGCTCACCAGCACGTTTTGGACCGAACCGCTCCGACGAGCTGCCGCGCCATGATGCGATGCACCTCGAGGTTCGGGTGGTAGTCGCATCCGAGGCCGTAGCGGAAGCCCTGCTCGACGAGGTCCATCTGATGGACCTTGCTGTCGCCGGCGCGCTCCTGCTCCGCGACGATGCGGAGCAGCGCGTCGCGGATGTTGCTCCGGGCGTTGTCGAGGGGAAACTGGTCGGTGACCATCGGCGGCACCGCGAGGAAGATGTGCGCGTCGGGTCGGTGCTGCCGGACCTTCTTCACGAGCTCGAGGTACTTCTGGAAGAACTGCTCGCGCTCGGCGGGATCGTTCATGTCGCCGTCGGGGATGTTGTCGCCCGAGAGCTTGGTCGGATCCGTCGCGACGGGGAGCGTGTCGCGCGAGAAGTCGTTCGTGCCGAGGCTGATGAAGACGACCTGCGGGACCTCCTCGGGTTTCTCCACGGCGAAGTCCCACTTGAAGCCCTCGAAGTCGCTCGCGATGGTCCGCGTCTCCCACAGCTGCGGGATCGTGGTGAAGGTGTCGTCGTCCGGGACGATCTCGTTCGTCGTCGGGTCGCGCTTGAAGCGCTCTTTGTAGTTCTTGTAAACGCCCTTGCCCGACCAGCAGATCGTGACGGCGTCGGCGTCGAGCTCGCGCGCCGTGAGCGACGTGAACGAGAGGAACTGGTTCTGGGTGATCGGCACGGTGACGACGACGGGGTCGCCGTTCGCGTCGAAGATCGGGTTGCCCTGCGCGTCCTTGGCGTCGCGCACCTTGATCTCGAAGGGACACGTCGCGTTCTTCCCCTCGTTGCCGTAGCCGCACACGATCGAGTCGCCGATGAACTCCATCCGGCGCGCGCGCCGCGTCGGCGAGAGCAACGTCCCGCCGTTGAGCTCGAAGCCCTTGAACACGATCGAGCCCTTCTGCGCCTCCGTGTTCTTGTAGATCGTGACCTCGTGCGGCTGGCTCGGGTCGAGGCCGACGACGTCGTACTCCTCCTGCGGCTCGAGCGTCGGGTTGCCCGCGGCGTCGTTCTTCACCGTGATCCGGCGCGACTCCGGCGGCAGATCGTCGACGGCGAACGTGAACATCTGGTCCTGCGGGACCTCGCCGGTGAGCTGCAGCTTCACGGTGAGCTTGCTCGTTCCCTGGAACCGCACCGTGATGTAGTTGCCCGACCAGTCGAACAGGGGCGTCTCTGGCGACTCCTCGGGGAACGCGAAGCGACCGACGAACTTCGGCGCCGCGTCGCCGCCCGCCGCGCCGTTGGGCAGCGGCTTCACGGCGGAGCAATCGGCCGGCGCGCCGGTGACGCCGCCGTTCTCCAGCGGAGAGTTGCGGTCGGCGAGACGGACGACGCAGGCCGGCAGCGCGAGGCATGTCACGCAGGCGAGGGTCCGAAAGCGAAAGAGCGTCGACATGTTCGGAAAGGGGCCCGTCCGCCCCGAGCCGGCGAGCTGTCAGGGCCGAATAGCAAAGCGGGAGCCATATCTTAGCATGCGACCGGTCCACGCGGGGCGGACAGCCGGCGGCGGGACCGCGGGGCCGGCCGCGCGACGGCCCCGCTCTCGGCACGGGCCTTGTTTGCGCCAGACGGAATGCGCACTGCGAGCTCCTTCGCGGACCACGGAGCGCCGCATGTCCGCGGCCTCCCCGGCTCACGGCGAACGCCCCGCGCCGCGCCTCCGATGGGGCGATCGTGCCGGACGTGCATTCCTGCAACGGCGCCCTCTCCTTCGTGCCGGCGGCGCGGCGGGGCGGAGTCGAGAGCGTGATCCTGGCGAAGGACGGCGAGCGGATGGGGTCTCGCCGAAGTACACCCGCGAATAATCGAGCTTTTCGGAGGTAGGTTTTGGATATACTGGAGCGCACCGACTCTCGCCGAGGAGCCCCGCCGCACGAAGACGGCGCGGAGCCTGGCGAGCAGGCTCTGAACGAACGACCCGGCGAACGACCTCCCTCAATGTCACAAGGTACGAATCCGCTCGCGGGGTTTGACGGGGGCCTCACCTCGATGATGAGCGGGGCCAACACGATGGACCCCGTCTGGCAGCGCCTCTGGCTGCGCTGCCAGCAGCACGACTGGCAGTCGCTCGCCTTCATCGGGTCGAGCAAGCGCGATCCCGACGGCGTCCTCGAGATCGCTCACGGCATGGCGCGCCTCGCCAGCGAGCTCGGTCAGGAGCTCACGGTCTTCGACGCGCGCAACCTCGGTCTCAAGGACATGGGGCGCATGCTCGCGCAGATCCAGAGCATCACGAGCCGCGGCAAGCGGTGCATCGTCGTGCTCAAGCTCGTCACCGAGAACGCCACCACCGTGCCGATGGCGCAGAACGTCGACGCCGCGCTGCTCGGCGTCTTCATCGGCGAGACGAGCGTCATCGCGGCGTCGCGCACCGTCGACGAGGTCGGTCGTCCGAAGTTCCTCGGCTCGGTCGTCCTCAACGCGTCGCTCGCCAAGTAGCGGCTCGCGGTAGCATCGCGCCCGTGAAGCGCGCCGCCGTCTCGCTGTCCGTCCTGGCGCTCGCCGCCGCGTGCGAGCGCGCACGTCCTCCGGCGTCGCCCTCCGCCCCGCCTCCGGTGGCCCAGCCCGAGACCGCGACGGCGGGCCCGAGCGCCGCCGATCTCGCCGACCCCGCGGCGCCGTCGGGCGAGGGGCTCATCACGGGGTGGCTCGAGGTGAAGGAGCGCCGCATTCGCCTGCCGAGCGGCGAGCCGTTCCGAGGCCGCGGCGCCAACCTCCACGACACGCGCTCGTGCGACGGCTGCGCCTGGGAGCCGCCCCAGGTCGACGAGGTGCTCCGGCGCATCGACACGCTCACGGACGAGTGGAACGCGACGTTCATCCGCCTCCTCCTCGAGAGCTACCCCGACGACGGTCGCGCGAAGACCGGCGGCAACGCGCGCGTGCACTACAAGAACGTCCTCGACGACCCGCGCTACTTCAGCGACCTGATGCGCATCGTCGGGCATGTCGGCAAGAAGAAGGGCGTCTACCTGCTCGTCTCGCTCTGGCAGGATCCGACGTTCTCGCCGCTCGGCTGGCCGACCGCCCGAACGGCGCTCGTGTGGAAGAAGCTCGCGGCGGCGCTCAAGGACATGCCGTTCGTGATGTTCGGGCTCGTGAACGAGCCTCAGGCGAACGACGACGGCAAGCGCGACGCCGAGGTGTGGCGCGCGATGAACGACACCGTCGCGGCGATCCGCAGCGTCGAGCGCCCCGGCCGCTTCCACGTCGTCACGGTGCAGGGCACGCGCGAGTGGGGCCGCTCGCTCGACTACTACGTCGAGCACCCGATCACGGCCGGCGGCGGCGTGAACATCGCCTACGAGACGCACGTCTACAACCGGCCGAAGCGCTTCGACGAGCTCGTCGTGCGCCCGGCCAAGGCGCTCCCGGTCGTGATCGGCGAGCTCGGGCCGCAGCAGGACAAGGACGTCACCATGTTCCCGGAGGACTGCGAGGCGCTCTTCGACGTCGCGGAGAAGCTCGACGTGCCGTGGATCGCCTGGTCGTTCCACACCAACTGCCCGCCAAACCTGCTGGTCGAGCGGCGCGACGTGTGCGGCGCCGGCGCCTCGCTCGAGCCGAGCGCGTGGGGCCGCCAGGTGAAGGCGCGCCTCGCGCGCCCGTGGGGGAGGCCGCGTCCGTGAGGCCGCGCCGCCGCGCCACGTCCGCTCGAGCTCTCGGAACTGGCGCCAGATGGCGTAGGGATTGCTAAACTCAGCACCGTCCGATGCAGAAGGCGCTTCTCATCAGCATCCTCTTCGCCACGGTCCTCATCCCGCTCGTCGCCGCGCGTGGCGGAACCGTGAAGAGCGCCGTGCGCCGTAGCGTGATCGCCACGGGCGTGTTCTGCGTCGTCTACTGGCTCGGGCTGCTCTTCGTCTATCCGGTGCTCACGGCGGGCAGACCGAACATGCAGAACCAGGGCATGCAGTAGCGCCCGGCCGCGGTCAGCGCGGGTCGGGGTTCGGCCCCGGGCGCTTCGTGTACTTGCCGCGGTGCTCGGGGTGCTCGTTCTCGAACGCCTCGAGGCTCTCGCGCGTGATCTCGACCTCGATCTCGCCGTCGCGCTCGATCGTCGACTGACAGCCGAGACGCGAGTTGTGGCGGACGTCGAAGGCCTTGTCGAGGATGTCCTCCTCCTCCTCTTCTTGCCCGCTGAGCAGCTCGGCGCCCTTCGTCACGTAGACGTGGCAGGTCGAGCACGCGCAGACGCCGCCGCAGGCGTAGCCCTCCGGCGCGTCGATCTTCTGGGCGGCCTGGAGGATGCTCGAGCCGACGGGCACCTCGGTCTCGCCGTATCCCTTGAAGCGCACGATCGCCATCTCGATGACCTTCTCTCTCTCTTTCTCGTCTCTTGGCTCGTGTCGTGACCGCGCCGGGCGCTCAGCCCGAGGGCGGCGCCGGCGGCAGCGGCCCGCTCTCGGCGTGCGCGGCCTCGATCCCCTTCGCGTGCTCGACCGACCGCTCGACGCTGTCGAGCGCCTGACCTTCGATCGCCTGGGCGATCGCGCGGTTCATCCGCCGCCCGGCGAAGCTCTTCGTCGCGGCGTCAAGGTCCTCGATCTTGAGCTCGACGCGGCGGGCGTCGGCGCCGGCGATCGCCTTCTCGAGATCGGCGATCGCCGCCTCGATGCGCGCCTGCTCCCCCGGCTCGAGCAGGTCCGGATCGAGCGTGAGCGACTTCCTCGTCGAGGCGACGACGCGCGAGGCCTCGACGCGCACCTCGGCGAGCTTGCGCGCGGCGAGGTCTTCCTCGCCGTGATCGATCGCGTCGAGGAGCATCTGCTCGACGGTGTCGTCGTCGAGGCCGTACGAGGGCTTGACGCTGACGGTCTGCTCGGCGCCGGTGCGCTCCTCGCGGGCGTGGACCGAGAGGAGCCCGTCGGCGTCGACGCGGAACGTGACCTCGAGGCGAGCCATCCCCGCGGCCATCGGCGGGATCCCCTTCAGCGTGAAGCGCGCGAGGCTCCGGCAGTCGGCGGCGAGCTCGCGCTCGCCCTGGACGACGTGGATCTCGAACCCGGTCTGCTTGTCTTCCTGCGTGGTGTAGGCGGCGCGCGCGGCCGCGGGCGTGGTCGTGTTGCGCGGGAGGATGCGGTCGACGACGCCGCCGCCGACCTCGATCCCGAGCGAGAGCGGGATCACGTCCAAGAGGAGCACGTCGTCGGCGCTCCCCTGCCCCGCGAGCAGGTTCGCCTGGATCGCGGCGCCCAGCGCGACGACCTCCTCGGGATCGATGTCGGCGAGCGGCTCCTTGCCGAAGGTCCTGGCGACCCAGCTCCGGACCGCGGGGACGCGCGTGGAGCCGCCGACCAGGATGACGCCGTCGAGCTCGTCGGCCTTCATGCCGGCGTCCTTGAGCGCGCGGCGGCAGGCGACGCCGGTGCGCGCGAGCAGAGGCTCGACGAGCTCGTCGAAGCGCGCGCGGGAGATCGACAGCGGCTCGCCGGAGGTCGCGTCCGCGCCGCCGAACGGGCTCTCGAAGTCGACGACGTCGGCGTCGGTGAGGCCGTGCTTGATGCGGCGCGCGAGGTCGAGGACGACACGCACCTCGGACGGTGAGGCGGAGCTGGCCTCGCGCCCGGTGAGGCGGAAGATCTCTTCGGCGAGCGCGCGGTCCATGTCGTCGCCGCCGAGCGCGCTGTCTCCGCCCGTCGCGCGCACCTGGAAGACGCCGTCGTCGAGAACGAGGATCGTGATGTCGAAGGTGCCGCCGCCGAGATCGTAGACGGCGAACTTTCCGTTTTGCTTCTTCTCGAGGCCGTAGGCGAGCGCCGCCGCGGTCGGCTCGTTCAGCAGGCGTAGGACCTCGAGCCCGGCGAGCCGCCCGGCGTCCTTGGTCGCCTGCCGCTGGGCGTCGTCGAAGTACGCGGGCACGGTGATCACCGCGCCGCCGACGCTGCGGAGCTCGTCCTCGGCCAGGCGCCGGAGCGAGCGGAGGATCTCGGCGCTCACCTCGACCGGCGTGACGACCTTCGCGCCGACGGCGAAGCGGACCACGTTCGGCGCGCCTTCCTCCGGCGCGACGAACGCGTAGGGTCCGAGCCGGCGCGTCTCCGGATCGTCGCCGCCGCGCCCCATGAAGCGCTTCACGCTCACGATCGTCTCGCGCGGGTGCTCGGCGGCGCGGAGCTGCGCGTTCCGTCCGACGACCACCTCACCGGCGCCGCCGTAGTGGACCACGCTGGGCAGCAGCACCGCTTGGTCGCAGTCCTTCACCGTCGTCGGACGCTCGTTCTTGACGTACGCCACGAGCGAGTTCGTCGTGCCGAGATCGATCCCGATCGCCTTCGGCGGCGCCTTCGGGTCGAAGATCTCGAGGAGTCCGGAGCTCGGGATCTGACTCACGGCGACACCCCGTGCGCGCCGGCGAGCGCCGCCTCTTCCGCTTCCTCTTCGATCGCCTCGACCTCGTCGAGGAACCGCCGGTAGAAGCGGAGCTCGCCGAGGAGCGGGAGGAGCCGCGCGAGCTCGTCCTCCGGGGGCGAGCCCGCGGCGAAGCCGGCCGTCAGCTTCGACTCGACCGCCTTCGCCCGCGCGGCGATGCCGCCGCCGAGCGCCTTCACCTTGGCGAGGTCCCGCGCGGCGCGCGCGTCGGCGAGGGCCTCGCGCTCTTCCATCACGTCCATCAGGAACGCCGGGCTCGCCTTCGGCTCGTGGGTCTCGCCGACCGCGAGGCCTTCGGCCCGGAAGAGCGCCTCCGCGCGACGGATGGGGTCGCGCAGGACGCGCCACGCCTCGTTCACGTTCGCGGCCTTCTCGAGCGCGGCGCGGCGCTCGCTCGCGCTCGCCTGCGAGAACTTGTCGGGGTGGAGCGCGCGCGAGAGCTCGCGGTGCGTCTTCTCGAGCGCCGAGAGGTCGAGGTCGAAGCGGCGCGGAGCGCCGAGCGTAGCGAAGGGATCCATGGTCGAAAGTCCAGAGGCCTCGGTGTTGGTTCCCCGGAGGCGCGCGGGCGCGCCGGGGACGGAGGGCTGCGGACCGCTCACACCGTGAACGACGTGCCGCAGCCGCAGGAGGACTTCTCGTTCGGGTTGACGAACTTGAAGCCCTGCCGCATGAGCGTCTTCTCCCAGTCGAAGGTCGCCCCGTTCAAGTAAAGGAGGCTCTTCTTGTCGACGACGATGCGCACGTCGGAGCCGTCGGTCGCCTTGAGGTCGTAGACCACGTCGCGCGCGCGCGGGGCGCCGTCGTGGAACTCGATGACGTAGGAGAAGCCCGAGCAGCCGCCGCCGCGGATGCCGACCCGGAGCGCGGTGCCCGGCACGTCGCGCTTGGCGATCTGCGCCCCGACGGCGTCGACGGCGTTCTGCGTGATGACGATGCCGAGCGTCTTCGACGTCGGCGGCTGCGAGGCCGGCGCGCCGCTCGCCGCCGCGCCGCCGGGCGGCGCGCCGTTCGGCGTGGTGGAGCTCTGTGCGCGGTCCTCGTGGGTCGTCTCGTTCATCTCGGCTTCTCTCTTCTTCGTGGCCCGCCCTGCGCCGGGCTCAAGCCTTCTTCGCGGCCTGCTTCGCCCGGTAGTCGGCGATGGCGCTCTTGATCGCGTCCTCGGCGAGGACCGAGCAGTGGATCTTCACCGGCGGCAGGTTGAGCTCGTTGACGATGTCGGAGTTCTTGATCGCCTCGGCCTCCTCGACCTTCTTGCCCTTGATCCACTCGGTGGCGAGGGACGAGGACGCGATGGCCGAGCCGCAGCCGAACGTCTTGAACTTCGCGTCCTGGATGACGCCGTCGTCGCTCACCTTGATCTGGAGGCGCATCACGTCGCCGCACGCAGGCGCACCGACGAGGCCGGTGCCGACGGTCGGGTCTTCCTTGTCGAGGGTGCCGACGTTGCGCGGGTTCTCCGCGTGGTCGATCACTTTATCGCTGTAGGCCATCTCTGCTCTCTCTCCGATGTCGTTCCAGGTTCAGTGAGCGACCCACTGGACGCTCTTGAGGTCGATGCCGTCCTTGTACATCTCGTACAGCGGGGACATGTTCCTGAGGTGCTTGACCTTGTCGATGACGAGGTCCGAGACGAAGTCGATCTCCTCCTCGGTCGTGTAGCGGCCGAGGCCGAAGCGGATGCTCGAGTGCGCGAGCTCGTCACCGACGCCGAGGGCGCGGAGGACGTAGCTCGGCTCGAGGCTCGCGGACGTGCACGCCGAGCCGGAGCTCACGGCGACGTCCTTGATCGCCATCATCATCGCCTCGCCCTCGACGAAGGCGAACGAGACGTTGAGGTTGCCCGGAAGGCGGTGCTCGAGCGAGCCGTTGACGAAGACCTCCTCGAGCGAGGAGTCGAGCTTCTTGCGGAGGCGCTCGCGCATGGCGAGGAGGCGCTCGCCCTCCTCCTTGCCCTCCTTCATCATGATGTCGGCGGCCTTGCCGAAGCCGACGATGCCGGGGACGTTGAGCGTGCCCGAGCGCATGCCGCGCTCGTGGCCGCCGCCGTCCATCTGCGCGACGAGGCGCACGCGCGGCTTGCTGCGGCGGACGTAGAGGCCGCCGACGCCCTTCGGGCCGTACATCTTGTGCGCGGTGATGCTCGCGAGGTCGACGTTCATCTTCTGGACGTCGAACGGCACCTTGCCGACGCCCTGGACGGCGTCGGAGTGGAGGAGCACGCCGCGCTCGCGGGTGAGCTTGCCGATCTCTTCGATCGGCTGGACGGTGCCGATCTCGTTGTTGGCGAGCATGATCGAGACGAGGATCGTCTTGTCGGTCAGCGCCCTCTTCACGTCGTCGGGATCGACGCGGCCGTCCTTGCCGACGCCGAGGTACGTCACCTCGTAGCCCTCTTTCTCGAGGCGCTTGCACGTGTCGAGCACGGCCTTGTGCTCGATCACGGTCGTGATGATGTGGTTGCCCTTCTCCTTGTAGAACTCGGCGACGCCCTTGATCGCGACGTTGTTCGACTCGGTCGCGCCCGAGGTGAAGACGATCTCCTTCTCGCTCTGGGCGTTGATGAGCTTCCCGATGCGCTCGCGCGCGTAGTCCACCGCCTCTTCGGCCGTCCAGCCGAAGGCGTGGCTACGGCTCGCCGCGTTGCCGAACTTCTCGTTGAAGTACGGCAGCATCTCCTCGATGACGCGCGGGTCGACCGGCGTCGTCGAGTGGTAGTCCATGAAGATAGGGAGCTTGATGGCCATGAAACGTCTCTCTTCTGCTGCTTGCTCTCAGGCGCGGAACCCCGCGACGAGGTCCGGGACTTCTTGGGCGCGATCGTGGTGGTTGCACGTCGGGCACTCCGCGAGGAGCTTTCCGGGCTCGCAGGCGGAGTCGCACGTGTCGAGGTAATCGAGGCTCGCGAGGATCTCGCGCTCGAGCGTGCGGAGGCGCTCGATCTGCGTGCGGGCGTCGTCGAGCTTCCGCTTGTAGACCTCGCGGACCTTCGCCATCGCGGACGGCGCCGACGCGCCGCGGCCCTCGGCCTCGACGTCCTTCACGATCGCCTTGATGTCGGTGAGGCTGAAGCCGAGATCCTGGAGCTTGCCGATCCAGCGGATGCGCACGAGCGCCTCGGGACCGTAGAGGCGGTAGCGGCCCTTCGACCGACCGGCTGGCTTCAAGAGCTCCATCTGCTCGTAGAGGTGGATGGCGCGGACGGTCTTGCCGGCCTCGCGCGCCAGATCCCCCACCTGCATGAGCTCCTCGTCCGCGACCGAACGCCCGCTCGCGACCGCCGGGGGAGCGGCGGCCTCTGCGATTTCATTGAGGATGGGGAGGCGGACGTTGCTCATCAGCTGGCCTTCGACCGGGGCGTCGCGGAGGCTTACTCTCACGTGTGCGTGAGGGTTGGAAGTACAAAGACTCTTTAGACGCCAGCCGAGGCCGGCGTCAAGACCAACTCTTACGTTAACGTTAGTCTTGGACGCTATCAAGGCTAAATACCTGGAATCTCATCTGCACGCCTGCCGTGGACGCCGCGACCGCGGTAGACTTCCGCCCGGTGGGATCGGACGAGGAGTCGACGCACGAGATCGACATCGAGGCCCTGCGCGACTCGCTCGCGACGGCTCGCGGCGGCGGCCCTTCCGCGCCCGACGCGCCGCCGAGCGATCGCGAGACCGCGCGCGGGCGCCCCGACCCGGCCACGCTCGACGCCATCGGTCACGGCCTCGATCCGGCCGCGCGCGGCCTCGACGCCGCCGGTCATGGCTTCGACACCATCGGTCACGACGGCGACGTCGCGCGCGGCGACGAGGCGGACACGATGGGACGGGCAGTCCGGACGTTCGGGGACGAGACCTTCGACGTCGACGACCTCGACGACGGCGATCGAACGGTCATGGCCTCGTCACCGCCGACGAGGCGCGCGGAACCGACGAGGCGCGCGGACGGCCGAGGTCCGATCCCGGCGCCGGCCGAGCGCGAGTCGGTCACCCGGCTCGACGCCGCGTCGCTGCGTCCGGTCCGCCTGTCGACGCCCCTCGATCCGCTCGCGTCGCTGCGCGCGCTCGAGTCCTCGGAGGCCGTCGACACGGTGGATCCGCTCGAGCTCGCCCCCGACGAGCGCGCGCTGCCGCGCTTCGGCACGGAGGACGTGGACTTGGTCGATCTGGCGGACGTCGAAGACGTCGTCAGCGGAGAGCACGACGTCTTCGATGACGCGGACGTCGTCGACGCGGACGAGGAGATCGCGGACGACGACGACGTCGTCGCGCTCGACTCGGCGGAGAACGACGACGTCGTCGCGCTCGACTCGATCGAGGCTCCCGCTGGCGTCGAGCAAGCCGCAGACCCGGCGCCGTCGCTCTTCGGGACCCTCCCGGGCCACGACGTGGCGCAGGCGCTGCGCGCGATGATGGGCGAGGTCCCGGACGCGCCCGACGCCTCGGACGCGGCGCCGCTCTCCGAAGCGACGATGTGGCGACCACCGGCGCGCACGCTCGAGGACGGCGAGACGCAGACGCGCCTGCCGCTCGCGGAGGTGCCCGAGGCGCGCGACGCGTTCCCGCGCGACGACGCCTTCCTGCGCGACGACGCCCTCCTGCGCGACGACGCCTTCCTGCGCGACGACGCCTTCCGGCCCGACGACGCGCTCCCCGCCTTCTCGCTCGAAGAGTCGAGCGCCGATCCGCTCGAAGAGAGCCAGGCCCCGTGGCCCCAGACGCCGTGGAGTCCGGCCGGCGCGAGGGCTCCAGAGCCTCGCCCGTTCGGGGGCGACGCCGACCACACGAACATCACTCGACCGGCGGCGCCGCGCTCGGACCGCGAGGCCACCGCGATCACGCGCGCGGGGCCGAGCGCGAGGGTCGTCGCCGACGTCGGGGAGACGACCGCCGTCTTCCTGGGGCCGGTCCCCTCGATCGCGCGACCGGACCCGCCAGCCGAGAGCGCGCCGGAGACCGCTATGCACGGCGCGCCGGAGACCGCCACGCACGGCGCGCCGGAGACCGCCACGCAGCGCGCGCCGGAGCCGACGACCGACGAGGTCGAGGCGCTCTACGGCCCCTTCGAGCCGCTGCCCAAGACCGCCGCCGCCGTCCCGTTCGACGCCGATCCGCGCGACGACGCCCCCGGCTCGCCCCGCCGATCCGGCGCCGGCTCCCCGGCCGCCCGGGATGTCGTCCCCGAGCCTGCGCTGCCGCGCTTCACGCTGTCCTCGATCCCGGAGGTGCCGGACACCATCGCCATGCCGGATCCCGCGCCGGCGCCGTCCGAGCTGCTCCGCGGAGCGGGCAACGAGGACCTGACCGTGATGCGTCCGAGCCAGGTCGACACGCAGGACCTCACCATCGCGTCGCGCTCGTCGGAGCCCGGCGCCCCACGGACGGCGCCGGTCTTCGACGTCGACGCCTTCGCCGACGAGGCCGAGGACGCGACCGCCGCGGGGATCACGCGCGCCGAGAGCGACGGCGAAGACGTCGCCCTCCTGACGGCGCGCCTGCACCGCGACGAGAGGGGGCTCGGCGACGAGGCGCCGGCGCTCGGCGACGAGGCGCCGCCGACCGCCGCCCATCCGTCCGCGGGCACGGAGGAGATCGAGGCCGCCCTGGATCCCGCGGACGCCGAGGAGATCGACGAGGCGGAGATCCTCGAGATCGCGCCCGACGAGATCATCGAAGACGACCAGACGAGCACGAGCATCGGCGCGCCGGTGAAGGCCTCGCCGGCCTTCGAGCCGCCCGCGCCGGCAGCCGCGAGCGCGCCGCCGCTCGCCGGCGAGGAGCTCGATCCCGAGGCGCGGGAGCTGTTCGACGAGCGCCGCTTCGGACCGCTCGTCGCGCTCTACCGCCAGCGGCTCGCCGACACCGACGGACCGAACCACAAGGCCGCCCTGCTCCTCAAGATCGCGCACGTCTACGAGGCAGGGCTGGAGGATCCGAACGAGACCTTCAACGCGCTCGTCGAGGCGTTCGAGCTCGCGCCGGACAACCACGACGTCGTCGCCGCGGTCGACCGCGTCGGGAAGGCCACGCAGCGGATCGGCGAGCTCGCCGACAAGGTGAAGCGCAAGCTCCTCCCCGGGGCGCCCGACGACAAGCGCGTCGTCTACCTCGGCCACCTCGTCTTCTGGTACGAGCGCGTCCTCGGGCGAGGCAAGGAGGTCTCGTCGTTCGTCTCCGAGATCGAGCGCCACGACAAGGTCCACCCCGTCGTCCTCAAGCGCGCGGCGCAGCTCGCCGCGATGAACGCGGACCCCAAGACCCAGCGCGAGCACCTCACGCGCGCGCTCGAGCGGACGGTGCGGCGCGAGGAGCGGGTCGCGCTCCACCTCGCGCTCGCGAGCGCCTACGCGGGCACGGCCGACGCGCTCAAGCACTACGAGGAGGCGCTCCGGATCGACGGCGCGTCGCTCGTCGCGCTCCAGGGCGTCAAGCGGCTCGGCAAGGAGAAGGAGCGCTACGACCAGGTGAAGTGGGCGCTCGAGCGCCAGGCCGAGGTCGCGCCGACCGAGGCCGAGCGCGTCGACGCGCTGCTCGAGCTCGCGGAGCTGCAGGAGACGAAGTTCCTCAAGCGCGAGGCCGCCGCCGAGCTGCTCGAGCGTGTCCTCGAGCTCGAGCCGTCGCACCCCGCCGCGCTCAAGGGGCTCGAGCGCTGCTACCACGCGCTCCGCGACTGGCCGAAGCTCGCGCGGATCCTCGGCGTGCGCTCGGAGCACACGTTCGACAAGAAGGCGAAGGTCGAGCTCCTCGAGCTCGCCGCCGAGGTCCACGAGTCGAAGCTCGGCGATCCTGCCGACGCCGTCGAGGTCTACCGGAACCTGCTCGTCGTCGAGCCGAAGCACCGGCGCGCGCTCGGCGATCTGGCGCGCCTCTACGAGAAGCTCGGCGACTGGGCGAACGTCGCCACCTACAAGGCGCGCCTGGCCGAGCTCGCGCCGACGAAGCGGGCGTCGTCGCAGGAGCTCGTGAAGCTCGGCGACTTCCTGAGCCTGCCCGAGCGCGATCCGCTCGCCGCCAAGCTCCAGTACGAGCGCGCGGTGACGGTCGACCCGACCAACGCCGCGGGGTGGGAGGCGCTGCAGCGGCTCGCGGCCGAGGCGGGCGACGATCGCCGCGTCGTCGAGTGCCTCGAGCAGCGCCGCAAGCACACCGACGTCCCGCGCCAGCGGGCAGCGATCCTCGTCGAGCTCGCGAAGGTCCACCGGGCGCAGGGAGACGACGACGCCGCGGAGAAGGCCTTCGAGGCGGCCGTCCGCGCCGACCCGTCGAACGAGCTCGCGGCGGCCGCGATGCTCGACGTGTACACCGCGGAGGAGCGCTGGGCCGAGGCCGCCCCGGTCTGCGAGCTGCTCGTCAACGCCGCCGTGCGCGATCGCGACACCGAGGCGCTGTTCGTTCGCTTGCGCCTGGCGACGCGCATCGCCGCCGCGCTCGGCGACGCCGAGCGCGCGCTGACGTCCGCGATCGCCGCGCTCGACGCGCGCCCGGACGACGCGGGCGCGCAGGCCGACCTCATCGCCGTCGCGAGCCAATCCGTCGAGTCGGGGGCGTCGGTCGCGCGGGTCCGCGACCACCTCGCGCGGCTCGCCGAGCGGCCGGACGAGCTGCCGACCGACCAGCTCGTCCGCCTCGCGAAGCTCCAGGTGGACGCCGGCGACCTCGACAGCGCGGCGGCGCTCTTCGAGCGGGCGCGCCGCCTCGAGCCGGACGACCCGGAGCTCACGCGGGCGCTCGCCGAGGTGTACCTGGCAGAGGGCGACTTCCCGCGCGCGTGCAAGCTCAAGGTCGACATGGCACGGAGCGCGACGGACGTGGACACGCGCTTCGATCTGTTCTGCGAGGCCGGCGAGATCTGGGCGCGACGCGCGGACGAGCTGGAGAAGGCCGCGAGCGTCTTCGAAGAGGCGCGCGCGCTCAAGCCGCTCGACTCCTGGCTGCTCCAGACGATGATGTGGCTCTACGGGGAGCTGGGCGAGTGGGGCCTCCTCACGGGCGTGCTCGAGGACGCCGCGCAGGCACCCGACGGATCGCCCGAGGATCGCGTGAAGAGCCTCCTCGCGATGGCCGAGGTCGTCCGCGACAAGCTCGACGATCGCCTGCGCGCGGCGGACCTCTACGACCAGGTGCTCGACGTCGACAAACGGCGCCTGGACGTGTTCGAGGAGCTCGTCCGCACGCTGACCGAGGAGAAGGACTGGGAGCGGCTCGAGCAGGCCTACTGCCGGATGATCGCCCGCGTGAAGGACGACGACGAGCCGCAGCTCCAGTTCCTCCTCTTCCACCAGCTCGGCCTCATCTACCGCGATCGCCTCGGCGACGCGTCACGCGCCTACGACGCGCTCGACGCGGCCTCGCGCCTGCGCCCGGAGGACGGCGAGGTCCGCAAGATCGTCGTCGAGCTGCTCGTCGTCACCGACAACCTCGACAACGCCGTCGCGCGCCTGCGCGACGACATCGACCGCGATCCCCACGACTGGCAGCTGTACGAGGAGCTCTACGAGCTGTTCCTTCGCCAGCACTTCTTCGACAAGGCCTGGTGCGCCGTCAACGTGCTCTCGCGGCTGCGCGAGCCCACGCCAGAGCAGCGGCGCTTCCACGAGGACTACGCCCCGATGCCGCTCGACGGCGTGCCGGGGCAGATCGTCGAGCAAGCGTGGCGCTCCCACGTCTTTCACGCCGAGCTCGATCCGGCGCTCACCGAGGTCTTCGCCCTGCTCACGCCGGCCGTGGCGCGCATGCGGTACGGTCAGCTCCGCCCCGAGCATCGCGTCGGCCGGCCGTTCACGCCGAACCACTCGCGGATGCACGACCTCGTCCGCGCCACGTTCGACAACGCCGCGGAGATCCTCGCGGTCGAGGCGCCGGAGCTGCTCCTCGCCGACGGCAAGTCGGCGGCGCCGTTCGCGCCGGCGATCGCGTCGTACGGCGCCTTGCTCGTCTCGGGGGCCGCGGTCGAGGCGCAGTCGAGCTCGCTCATCTACCTCGTCGGCAAGCACCTCGCGGAGCAGCGCCCCGAGCTCGCGGCGCGCGCGTTCTTCCCCTCGGTCGCCGAGATGACGTCGCTCCTCCACATGGCCGTGCGCGTGAGCCGCAACGAGGTCGCCAGGGACGCCGCCGGGGCCGCCCTCGACCAGACCTTCGCGGCGGTCCTCGCGCCGGACGAGGCCGCCGCGCTCCGCAGCGTCGTCCTCCAGGCGACGTCGGAGAGCCCGTCGTTCGACGTGAAGCGCTGGTCGCAGGCGGCCGAGCTCTCGAGCATGCGCGCGGGGCTCCTCATCGCCGGCGACGTCGAGCCCGCGCGCGACGCGCTCCTCGCGGAGGGGCCGTCGGGGGATCTCTCGGCCGACGACAAGGTCGGCGAGCTCTACAAGTTCGCGACGAGCGATCTGTACTCGGACCTGCGCGGCGCGATCGGCGTCGCGGTCCAGGCCTGAGGCGGCGCGCTACGCCGGCGGCGTGACGTCGACGCCGGCGCTCTCTTTCACGATCGCGGCGACGCGCCCGAGGAGCTCGACGCCCTGGCCCTTGTCGTCGAGCCAGCGCGAGCTCGCCTCGTCGTAGCCGAAGTGCCAGGCGCGGGCGTTCGCGGCGAGCCAGATCTGGCGCGTCGGCCGCTGCGTGTTCACGACGCACTTCTTGCCGTCGCGGAACGTGAGGGTGATCACGTCGCCGGCGCGCTCGACGTCCACGTCTTCGGCGTCGACGTCCTCGAGCATCGCCTCGAGCTTCGCGAGCGCCATGTCGGCGAGGTGCTGGTACCGGGACTCGTCCATGCCGCCGACTCTAGTACCGCTTCCGCGCTCGACCAACGATCATGCGCCGCACCTGCCGCCGCGGCGCGCCGCGCCAGCACATGCGACGGCGACGGGCGCTCAGTTGAGCGAGTACGGCAGCGTGAGCGAAAAGGGCGCGATGGTCGCGTCGAACTCGCGCCCGTCGGGCCGGTGCATCTGGTAGGTGCCGCGCATCTCTCCGCGCGGGGTCGTGAGGACGCAGCCGCTCGTGTACTCGAACTGATCGCCCGGGTTGAGGAAGGGCTGCTGGCCGACGACGCCGGGGCCCTTCACCTCCTCGATGCGGCCGTCGCCGTCGGTGATGACCCAGTGGCGGCTCCGCAGCTGGGCAGGGGTCTCGCCCTCGTTCGCGATCTTCACGGTGTAGGCGAAGACGTAGCGGTGCGTGCGCGGCGAGGATTGCTCGGGCACGTAGACCGCCCGGACGCTGACCTTGATCCCTTCGGTGGTGGCCATGGACACGGCTACCAAGTGCCATTTGCGCGGCCGGCTGGCAATATAGCCGCTCATCACCATGGCCGACACCCCGCGCTCCCCTCGCCTCAGCGGCGCCCCGCTCCGCAACCTCGCTCGCTTCGCGCGCACCCGTGTCGGAGGCGTCGCCCTCCAGCGCATCCTCCGCGCCGAGCTCCGGATCGACCGCCTCTCGGCGCTCCCGGACGATCTCCGAGGCGACCTCCCGCTCGACACCAACGCCCACCCCGGGCGCCCGCCGCGCAGCGCGACGTCGGAGGGGTTGCCGCTCCCCGCCGGGCAGACCTGGGCGCCGACGAGCGCCACGCTGACGGCGGCCTACCGCAGCGGCAAGGCCTCGCCGCGCGACGTCGTCCGCCGCGCCTTCGCCGAGGCCGCCCGCCTGGCCGCCCTCGAGCCCTCCGTCGGCCCGCTCTCCGAGCTCGCGGAGGAGGCCGCGCAGGCGGAGGCCGCCGCCTCGGAGCAGCGCTGGCGCGAGGGCCGCCCGCTCGGCTTCTTCGACGGCGTCCCCTGGGCCGTCAAGGAGCAGACGTCCGTGCGCGGGCTCGCGCGCCGCTCCGGGACCGCCTTCGTCGATCCCTCACCGCGCGCCGAGGACGCTACCGCGGTCGCCCGCGTCCGCGCGGGCGGCGCGATCACCCTCGGAGCCACGCCGATGACCGAGTTCGGCATGACGCCGAACGGCGCCAACTCGAAGCGCTCGATGCCGCGCAACCCCCACGCCGTCGCGCACGTCGCCGGCGGCTCCTCGACCGGCTCCGGCGTCGCCGTGGCGACCGGCCTCGTCCCCTTCGCGCTCGGCTGCGACGGCGGCGGCTCGATCCGCATCCCCGCGGCGATCAACGGCGTCTTCGGCATCAAGCCGACGTGGGGCCGCGTCAGCCGATCGGGCGACAGCTCGAGCGGCTCCGTCGCGCACCTCGGCCCGCTCGCCTGCTCGACGGTCGATCTCGCGCACGCGCTCGAGCTGCTGAGCGGCCCCGACCCGAACGATCCGCAGACCTTCGCCGCCCCCCGCCGCGAGCCGGGCTCCTTCGTCGCCGCGCTCTCGCGCGGCGTCCGGGGGATGGTGATCGGCGTCCCCGACTCCGAGTGGGCCGATGCCGCCGAGCCCGTGCAGCGCGCCGGCCGCGCGGCGCTCGCGACGCTCGAGAAGGAGGGCGCCGTCCTCGTCCCCGTCACCCTCGAGCTCGCGAAGTACGCCGCGGCCATCGGGTACGTCGTCATCGCCAGCGAAGCGCGCTCGCTCCTCCGCACGGAGTGGCGCGACCACGCCGACGAGATGGGCGACGACCTCCAGGTCAGCTTCTCCGCGCTCGATGCCTTCAACGCGCTCGAGTACCTCGACGTCTGCCGCCTCCGCGCCGGGCTCCGCCGAGAGCTCGCGCGCGCGTTCGGCACGATCGATCTCCTCGCGCTCCCCGCCGCGGGCTCGCCGGCGGCGAAGGTCTCCGACACGGACATGCGCACGGGCTTCCTCGACACCAAGGTGATCGACGCGCTCTGCCGCTTCATGTTCCTCGGCAACCTCTCGGGGCTGCCCGCGCTCTCCGCTCCGGTCGGCTGCGACGCCTTCGGGCTCCCCGTCGGCCTCCAGCTCGTCGGAGACGCCTGGGACGAAGCCACCGTCTTCGCGGCCGCCGCGCACCTCGAGCGCATCGGCGTCGCCGTCCCGCGCCGGCCGCGGGTCACCGCCTCGCTGGTCGACTGACGAACGACCTCCGCGCCGCGCTCGACCTCGCGTCGCCCGCGCGGCTCCGAGCCGACCGCCGGGCGGCGTGAACGGCGCGGCCGAGCGTCGAGCGGACGCAGGCGCGGTACGACGCTGAAGCGCGACCGCAAAACGTCGCTTGATTCGTAGCGTGCACGAGTTATGGAAGGGACCCTCACCGATGGCCGTCCGCCACTTCCTCTCCACGCTCGACTGGTCGCGCTCCGATTTCGACGAGATCCCCTTCGCCGACGCCGCCGAGCTCAAGGCGACGCGCAAGACCGCGCGCCCGGCGCACTCCTCGCCGGCAAGAGCGTCGCGCTTCGTCTTCTTCACCCCTCGTTGCGGACGCGCTCGTCGTTCGAGATCGGCGTGTTCGAGATGGGGCGGCACGCCGTCGTCCTCGAGCCCGGCAAGGAGCGCGTGGCCGATCGAGTACCGCGACGGCGTGGTGATGAACGAAGACGCCGAGGAGCACGTCGAGGAGGTCGCGCGCGTCCTCTCGCGCTACTGCGGACCTCATATCTGCGTCCGCGCGTTCCCGAAGTTCCAAAGCGGTGGGAGGACGACCGCGAGACCTCGTGATCCGCCAGTTCGCCAAGTACGCGACGGTGCCGGTCATCAACATGGAGACCATCACGCACCCGTGCCAGGAGCTCGCGCTGATGCTGGCGCTCAAGGAGCGCCCGGGCAGGCCATGACGGCGCGCCACCGACGGCAAGAAGCTCGTCCTGATCGACCTACCACCCGAAGCCGCTCAACACCGCGGTCGCCAACTGGCGCTCGTCATCGCGGCGAAGTTCGGCTTCGACGTGACGCTCCTCTGCCCGACCCCGAATACGTCCTCGATCCGCGCTGGTGGCTGCCGCGGCCGAGGCGAGCGCTGCGAGAACGCCGCAAGATCACGGTCTCGCACGACATCGAGTCGGCGTACGCGGGCGCGCACGTCGTCTACGCCAAGAGCTGGGAGCGCTGCCCCAACTGGGCGTTGGAAGAGGAGAAGCCGATCCGCGATCGGCACCGGCACTTCATCGTCGACGCGAAGAAGATGAGCCTGACCACGACGCCTTCTTCAGCGCCACCGCCTCCCGCCTGTCGCAACGTCAAGGCCACCGACGAGGCGTCGTGAGCGGGCCGCGCTCGCTCGTCGTCGAGGAGGCGGAGAACCGCCTCCACGTCCAGAAGGCGCTGATGAAGCGCTCGCGCACGCCGCGCCTTACGCCGAGCCGTCGGTCCAGCGGGAGATCCGGAAGATGACGAACAAGGAGAAGCTGGAGACGCAGGACGTCATCGTCCGCCTCACCAACATCGGCAGCCGCAAGGAGGTCGAGCAGTACCTCAAGCACCCGCGAGCGTCGACGCGCCGAAGTTCGCCGTCGTCAAGGTGAGCGGCGCGATCATCGACCGCTCGCTCGACGCGCTCGCCTCGTCGATGTCGTTCCTCCAGCGCGTCGGCCTCGTGCCGATCGTGGTCCACGGCGGCAACGTCCAGCTCGACCGCGCGCTCGCGCAGGCCGGCGTCGACGCCCCGGTCGTGAAGGGGCTCCGCAAGATGACGCCGGCGGCGCTCGAGATCGCGCGGCGGGTCCTGCACGACACGAACCTGCGCCTCGTCGAGGCGCTCGAGGGCCTCGAGACGCGCGCGCGCCCGTTCACCTCCGGCGTCCTCGAGGCGAAGAAGACCGAGTCGCCGGACCTCGGGCTGATCGGCGTGGTCACCGCGGTGCGCGAGGCCGCGATCGCCCAGACGGCGCGCGGCGGGGTCCTGCCGATCGTCGCGCCGCTCGGCGAGACGCCGAAGGGCCAGATCCTCGTCGTCCACGCGGACGCCGTCGCGCGGGCGATCGCGCTGGCGCTCAAGCCGCACAAGGTCGTCTTCCTCAACGAGGTCGGCGGGCTCGTCGACGGCGCGGGCGCCGTGCGCTCTGCGGTGAACCTCGCCGAGGACTACGCCGAGCTCAGCCAGGACGCGGCGCTCGACGCCGAGTCGCAGCGCAAGCTCATCGAGATCCAAGCGCTCCTCTCGGAGCTCCCGGCGACCTCCTCGGTGTCGATCACGTCGCCCGAGCACCTCGCGAAGGAGCTCTTCACCCACGGCGGGCACGGTACCCTCGTCCGCCGCGGCGAGAAGGTCGTCCGGCACGACGACTGGAGCACGCTCGACCGCGACCGCCTGCGCGCGCTCCTCGAGGAGTGCTTCGCGCGGAAGCTCGACGCGCGCTACTTCGACGAGAAGGCGCCTCACCGCGTCTTCCTCGCCGAGTCGTACCGCGCGACCGCGATCCTGACGGCGGAGCACGGCGTTCCGTACCTCGACAAGTTCGCCGTCACGAACGAGGCGCAGGGCGAGGGCATCGGCGGCTCGCTCTGGCAGCGGATGCGGCGCGACACGCCGAAGCTCTTCTGGCGCTCGCGCGCGAACAACCCAGTCAACGGCTGGTACGCCCAGAAGGCCGACGGCCTCTACAAGACGCAGAAGTGGTGGGTCTTCTGGAGCGGCATGAGCGACTTCGGCGAGATCCAGCGCTCGGTCGAGCGCGCCCTCGAGATGCCGGCGACCTTCTACGACGCGCCGTCATCGCCCATGGCGGCCGCGGCGTCCGCCGCCGCGGACTCCCCCACGTCCGCCGCCGCCCCGGGATGAGCGCGTCGCGAGCCCGCGCCGGCGCCTGGTGGCCGGGCGATCGATCGGCTAGACAGCGGCCATCGTGAAGCGGAAGGTCGGCATCGTCGGCGCGCGCGGTCACACCGGGCGCGAGCTCGTCGCCCTCGTCGAGGGTCACGGATCGTTCGATCTCGCGCTGTCGGTCTCGGCGCGCGACGGCATGTCGCCCGAGGACGTCGCCGCCAAGGAGCTCGACGCCTACTTCCTCGCGCTGCCCAACGGCGCGACCGCGGCGTACGTCGACGCGATCGCGCTGTCTCGCCCCGACGCCGTGCTCGTCGATCTCTCGGCCGACCATCGCTTCGACGACGCCTGGGTCTACGGCCAGCCAGAGCGCTGCCGCGACGCCATCCGCGGCGCCAAGCGGATCTCGAACCCCGGGTGCTACGCCACCGCCGCGCAGCTCGCCCTCGCGCCGCTCGCGCCGCTCTTCGACGGGCCGCCGAGCGTCTTCGGCGTCAGCGGCTACAGCGGCGCGGGGACGACGCCGTCCCCGAAGAACGATCCCGAGGTCCTCCGCGACAACCTCCTGCCCTACGCGCTCGTCGACCACGTCCACGAGCGCGAGGTCTCGCGGCAGCTCGGCGCGCGCGTCTTCTTCTCGCCGCACGTCGCGCCGTTCTTCCGCGGCATCACCGTGACGGCGTCGGTCGCGCTCCGCGAGGAGTCGTCGCGGGACGCGCTCTCCGCGCGCTACCGCGCGGCCTACGGGCACGAGCCGATGGTGACGCTGTCGGAGGAGCCGCCGCTCGTGCGCGACATCGCGGGCAAGCACCACGTGGCGATCGGCGGCCTCTCCGTGGCGAAGGACGGTCGCCACGCGGTGGTCGTCGCCACCGTCGACAACCTCCTCGGCGGCGCCGCTTCCCAGGCGCTCCGCAACCTCAACCTCGCGCTCGGTCTCCCCGAGCTGACCGGGATCCCCGATGCCGCGCCGAGCTGATCTGAACCGCATCCTCGTGCTCGGCGCCGGGCCGATCGTCATCGGTCAGGGCTGCGAGTTCGACTACTCGGGGACCCAAGGGATCCGCGCGCTCCGCGACGAGGGCTACGAGGTCGTCCTCGTCAACTCGAACCCGGCGACGATCATGACGGATCCGGAGCTCGCCGATCGCACGTACGTCGAGCCGCTCGACCTGCGCGCGGCCCGCGCGATCGTCGAGAAGGAGCGCCCGAGCGCGATCTTGCCGACGCTCGGCGGGCAGACGGCGCTGAACCTCGCGCTCGGGCTGGACGACGACGGCACGCTCGCCCGCCTCGGGGTCGAGCTGCTCGGCGCGCGGCCCGAGGCGATCCGCAAGGCCGAGGACCGCGCGCTCTTCAAGTCCGCGATGGAGCGGATCGGGCTCGAGTGCCCGCGCGCGATCGTGGCGCGCTCGCTGGATGAGGCGCGCGCGGCGCTGCGCGACTTCGGGCTCCCGCTCATCCTGCGCCCGTCGTTCACGCTGGGCGGCACCGGCGGCGGGATCGTCCGCGCCGAGGACGAGCTCGAGGCGAAGGTCGCGCAGGCGCTCGCCGAGTCTCCCTCGCGCGAGGTGCTCGTCGAGGAGAGCCTGCTCGGCTGGAAGGAGTTCGAGCTCGAGGTCATCCGCGACCGTCGCGACAACTTCATCGTCGTCTGCGCGATCGAGAACCTCGACCCGCTCGGCGTACACACCGGCGACTCGATCACCGTCGCCCCGGCGATGACGCTGACGGACCGCGAGTACCAGCGCCTCCGCGACGCGGCGCGCGCCGTCATGAGCGAGATCGGCGTCGAGACGGGCGGCGCCAACGTCCAGTTCGCCGTGCGCCCGGCCGACGGCGCGATGCGCGTCATCGAGATGAACCCGCGCGTCTCGCGCTCCAGCGCGCTCGCGTCGAAGGCCACCGGCTACCCCATCGCGAAGATCGCGACGAAGCTCGCCGTCGGCTACAGCCTCGACGAGCTCAGGAACGACCTGACGGGGACGAGCGCGGCCTTCGAGCCGGCGATCGACTACGTCGTCGTGAAGTGGCCGCGGTTCGCCTTCGACAAATTCCCCGACGCCGACGACGCGCTCGGCACGCAGATGAAGAGCGTCGGCGAGACGATGGCGATCGGGCGCACCTTCGCGGAGGCCGTCCAGAAGGCGGCGCGCGGCCTCGAGACCGGCCTCGACGGGCTCTCCCCGGCGCCCGGCGAGCCGCGTGACCTCGCGCGCGTCCTCGAGCTCGCGGCGCGGCCGAACGACCGCCGCCTCCTCCACGTCGTCGACGCGCTCCGCGCCGGCGCGAGCCACGACGACGTCGTCGCCGTCACGGCGATCGACCCGTGGTTCATCGCGCAGCTCCAGCGCGTGGTCGACGCCGAGCGCGCCGCCTCCGCCGCCGGCGCGGCCGGACTCGCGTCCGCCGCCGAGATGCTCCGGCTGAAGCGCGTCGGGCTGTCCGACGCGCGGCTCGCGAAGCTCGTCGGCACGACCGAGGACGCGGTGCGCGCGCTGCGCGAGGCCGCCGGCGTGAAGCCCACGTTCGCGCGCGTCGACACGTGCGCCGCGGAGATCCCGGGCACCACGCCCTACCTCTACGCGACGTGGGAGAGCGAGAGCGACGATCCCGAAGCCCCCCCCGACGCGGCCACCGCGCGCAAGCCGAAGGTCATCGTGCTCGGCGCGGGACCGAACCGCATCGGGCAAGGCATCGAGTTCGACTACTGCTGCGTCCACGCCGTCGCCGCCGCGCGCGAGCTCGGGTTCGAGGCGATCATGGTCAACTCGAACCCGGAGACGGTCTCGACCGACTACGACATCGCCGACCGCCTCTACTTCGAGCCGATCACGCTCGAGAGCGTGCTCGCGATCTGCGACGTCGAGCAGCCGGACGGCGTGCTGGTCCAGCTCGGCGGGCAGACGCCGCTCCGCCTCGCGGGCGCCCTCGCCGCGCGCGGGCTCCGGCTCTTCGGGACGAGCGCCGACGCGATCGATCGCGCGGAGGACCGCGGCCGCTTCGACGCCGTGCTCGAGAAGCTCGGGCTGAGCCGACCGGCCAGCGCCGTCGCGCGGACCCACGCCGAGGTGCACGCCGCCGCCGAGCGCCTCGGCTGGCCGGTGCTGGTCCGCCCGAGCTACGTCCTCGGCGGCCGCGCGATGAAGATCGCTCGGACGGGCGACGAGCTCGACGCGCACCTCGCGCGGATGCCGCTCGACACGGACGACGCGGCCATCCTCGTCGACCGCTTCCTCGCCGACGCGATCGAGATCGACGTCGACTGCGTGTCCGACGGGTCGCGCGTCGTCATCGGCGCGGTGATGGAGCACCTCGAGCGCGCCGGGATCCACTCGGGAGACTCGGCGACGGTGCTGCCGCCCTTCACGCTGCGCGCGGACGTGGTCGACGAGATCGAGCGCGTCGTGCGCGCGCTCGCCCTCGAGCTGGGCGTCGTCGGGCTCATGAACACGCAGCTCGCCGTGAAGGACGGCCGCGTCTACGTCCTCGAGGTCAACCCGCGCGCGAGCCGCACGGTGCCGTTCGTGTCGAAGGCCACCGGCGTCCCGCTCGCGCGGATCGCGACGAAGGTGATGCTCGGCAAGACGCTCGACGAGCTCGGCGTGACCGATCCGCCGCTCGGCCGGCACGTCGCGGCGAAGGAGTGCGTCTTCCCGTTCAAGAAGCTGCCGGGCGCGGACACCGTCCTCGGACCGGAGATGCGCTCGACCGGCGAGGTCATGGGCGTCGGCGAGACCGCCGCGCGCGCCTACGCCAAGGCCCTCCGGGCGATCGGCGTCCAGCTCCGCGCCCCGCGCCCCGGCGAGACCGCGACGGCCCTCTTGGCCGTCTCGCGCTCGGACCAGAGCGTCGTCGTCGAGATCGCGCGGCGCCTCCGCGCGCTCGGCTTCACGATCGCGGCGGACGCCGCGACGGCGCGCTCGCTGACGGCGTCGCGCCTCCCGGCCGCGGCGCTCTCGGCCGACGCGGCCGAGGACGCGATCCGGCGCGGCGACTTCGCCGTGGCGATCGTCACCGCGGAGGGCGACGAGGAGATCGCGCGGACGCGCCCGCTCCGCCGCGCGGCCCTCGCGCGAGGGATCCCGTGCTTCACGACGACCGCGCTCGCCCGCGCCGGGTGCTCCGCGCTGGAGGAGGACGACGGGACCGAGCTCGTGCGCTCGCTCCAGGAGTGGTACGCGCTCGCCTGACCGCGCGCAGGCCGAGACGCCCCGGCCCATCCGCGATGCGCCCACGCGTCAGGCGGTAGCCGCGGTGTCCCCCCGCGGCGTCAGGACAGCACGCTGCGCGCGATCACGATCCGCTGCACCTCGCTGGTGCCCTCGTAGATCGTCGTGACGCGCGCGTCGCGGAGGTGCCGCTCGGCGGCGAACTCGCGGATGTAGCCGTAGCCGCCGTGGATCTGGACGGCCTTGTTGCAGATGCGGTTCGCCGCCTCCGTCGCGAAGACCTTCGCCATCGACGCCTCGCGCGAGAACGGGCGATCGTTCTCCTTCAGCCACGCCGCGCGCATCGCGAGCAGGTGGGCGGCGTCGAGCTCGACCTGCATGTCGGCGAGCTTCCACTGCGTCGCCTGGAACTCGCTGATCGGCTTGTCGAACTGCTTGCGGTCCTTCGCGTAGGCGACGCTCTCCTCGAGCGCGGCGCGCGCGATGCCGATGGCCTGGGAGCTGATGCCGACGCGCCCGCCGTCGAGCGCCATCATCGCGATCTTGAAGCCGCCGTTGAGCTCGCCGAGGAGCGCCGATCCCGGCACGCGGCAGCCCTCGAACGTGAGGCCGACGGTGTTGGACCCGCGGATCCCCATCTTGTCCTCGGCCTTGCCGATCTTGAGGCCGGGCGTCCCGCCCTCGACGAGGAAGCACGAGATGCCGCGCGTCCCCGGGAGCGCCTCGCGGTCGCCGGTGCGCGCCCAGACGACCATCACGCCGGCGTGCGCGCCGCTCGTGATCCACTGCTTCTGGCCGTCGAGGACCCAGCCGTCGCCGTCCTTCTTCGCGGTGGTGCGCATCGAGCCCGGATCGCTGCCCGCCTCCGGCTCGGAGAGGGCGAAGGCGCCGGCCGCGTACTGCCCGCTCGCCAGCTTGGGGTTGTGCGCCTTCCGCTGCTCGTCGGTGCCGAACTTGGCGATGACCTCGCCGACCATGTTCGTCACGGCCATCGTCACGGCGGTCGAGGCGCAAGCGCGCGCGACCTCTTGCATCGCGAGCGCGTACGCGACCGCGCCGGCGCCCGCGCCGCCGAGCTCCTCGGGGACGTTCACCGCCATGAGGCCGAGCTCGGCGAGGCCCTTCAGGATGGCGTGCGGGAAGCGCTCCTCGCGGTCGATCGCCGCGGCCTCCGGCATGATCACGCGGGTCGCGTAGTCGCGCGCCGCGCTCTGCACCATCTTCTGCGTCTCGTTGGGCGAAAGGTCCATCGTCGATCTCTCCTCACGTCAGAGCGCGAAGGTCACCTTCGCCGCGTAGCTGCCGGGGCTCGGCAAGGGGACGCTCTTCAGCGCGTCGACGATGCAGTCGACCTTGTCCGCCGCCTCCTTGCCCGGAGGAGCGACCCCGATCGCCTTGAAGCGCCCGCCGTGCTCGGCGCCCGACTTCGTGGCGTTCGCGCCGTTCTTGCCGCCCTTGCCCGGGTTCTTGCCGCCCTTGCCTGGTCCGTTGCCGTTGCCGTTGCCGTTGCCCTGCCCCGCGCCCTGCTCGCCCTCGACCTCACCCGGCTCGACGTAGGCGGTCACGTTGAAGTCGCCCGTGACGCCGCTCTTGCACCTCTCGACGGCCTTCTTCGCGTCCTTGTCGTCGTCGAGCGCGCCGATGACCTTCTCGGGCCCCCACGACGTCGGGGCTCGCTCGCTGCCGCCCGGCCAACCGAAGCCGTTGCGCACCTCGGCCTCCCCGCCTTGCGGCTTCGGCCACTCGGTCGCGGAGAACAGATCGAGGATGCATTTCTCGGTCTCGCGGTCGCCGAGCGTCGACTCCTCGAACCAGGAGTAGCGGACCTTGCCGTCCTTGCCGACGCGCAGGAAGACCTTCACGTCGCCGGCGAGGTACTCGACGCGGTCGCGGCCTCGCGTGTGGCAGACCTCGAGCTTCGACTGGAGCGCCTCGAACTTCCTCTCGACGGCGCGCTGGTCGATCGAGCCGAGCTCTTGCTCGATCATCGGCCCTCCGCTCGGGGCCTTGCGGACCGGCTCCTCGTACGCCGGCTCCTCGGTCTTCGGCGGCGGTGTGCTCCCTCCGCACGCGACCGCGGCGAGCGAGGCGCCGGCGAAGAGGGCGAAGGTGCGGACGATCGGGCGACGGGTCGAGACGCTCATGGATTTTCCTCGGGCTCTTCGGGAGACGTTCGTGCTCGCGCCGCTCGGGCGCGGAGGAGGCTCGCGCCCGATGCGCGGGCGCGGAGGGAGCGCGCGCGCTGGTCAGGCGCGGAGGAGGCTCGCGGCGATGACGATGCGCTGGATCTCGCTCGTGCCTTCGTAGATCTCGGTGATGCGCGCGTCGCGGTAGTGGCGCTCGACCGGGAACTCGGTCGAGTAGCCATAACCGCCGTGGATCTGGATCGCCTTGTGGGCGACGCGGGTCGCGACCTCGCTCGCGTAGAGCTTCGCCTCGGCGCTCTGCATCGAGTGCCGCGTGCCGGCGTCCTTCATCGAAGCGGCGCGCCACGTGAGGAGGCGCGCGGCGTCGAGCTCCGTCGCCATGTCGGCGAGCATGAACTGGATCGCCTGGTGGTTCGAGATCGTCACGCCGAAGCTCTTGCGCTCCTTGGAGTAGCGCACGCTGGTCTCGAGCGCGGCGCGCGCGATGCCGAGCGCCTGGGAAGCGATGCCGATGCGGCCGCCGTCGAGCGTGGCCATCGCCACCTTGAAGCCCTCGCCGACGTTTCCGAGCACCGCGGTGTCCGGCACCTCGCAGTTCTCGAAGAACATCGTGCACGAGTGCGCGCCGTGGATGCCGAGCTTGTGGTCGGGCGAGGCCTGCGTGAAGCCGGGCGTCCCCTTCGGCACGACGAACGCCGTGTGACGGACCTTGCCGCCGCTCCGGTCGGTGACGGCGAAGACGACGATGTAGTCGGCGTGGGGACCGTTCGTGATCCAGTTCTTCGCGCCGCTCAGCACCCAACCGTCCGCGGTCTTCTCGGCCTGGGTCACCATCGTCTGAGCGTCCGAGCCGCTCATCGGCTCGGTGAGGCCGAAGCAGCCGAGCTTCTTCCCGGACGCGCAGGGCGTGAGGATCTCCGCCTTCTGCGCGTCGGTGCCGAACTTGTAGAGGGGGTCGCAGAAGAGCGAGTTGTTCACGCTCATGATCACGCCCGAGGAGGCGCAGGCCGCGCTGATCTCCTCCATCACGAGCGCGTACGTGAGCGCGTCGAGGCCCGCCCCGCCGTACTCCTCGGGGATCGCCACGCCGAGGAAGCCGAGCTCGCCCATCTTGGCGACGATCTCCGCGGGCCAGCGGCCGCTCTTGTCGATCTCCGCGGCCTTCGGCGCGACCTCGCGCGCCGCGAACTCACGCGCCGTGTCCCGGACCAGGCGCTGCTCTTCGGTCAGGTCGAAATCCATCGTGGGACTCCTAGTCGGGCCTCCGCAGGGCCTCAAGAGCAACCGAGCCCGAGCGCAGGGCCGCCCACGGCCGGGCTCGGGCCGTCGCGCTCGCCGGCCAGGGCGCGCTGGCCCTACTCCGCGCCGAGCGCCACGACGACGCGCCAGACGACGGCCGCCGCGAGGAGGAGCACGACGACGAGCGCGGCGATGGCGCGCTTCGAGACGCGCCGCAGCTGGTGGCTCTGCTCGAGCAGGTCCCGCGGCGGCGGCGTGCGCATCGACTGGATGCCCGCCCCGTTGAGGACGACCTCGGCCTTGCGGAGGAACTGCTCCCACTCCTGCAGGCTGATGTCGAGCGTCGCGCGGAAGCGCACGTCGTTCATGATCGCCATGTGGTCGTAGTCGCGAAGCTCCGCGCGGCGCTCCACCTGGTTGACCGTCCCGGCCACGAGCACCGCGTAGCCCTCGCGCCGCGGACGGAGCCGGAGGTGCTGGAGCGCCTGCTTGCCGCCGCCGGTCGACATTCCCTGCGGGGCCGTCAGCTCGACGGCGTAGGCGCCCGCGCCGATCGCGAAGTCGCGGAAGGCCTCCGTGACCGAGTCGGCGAGCGAGACGAACTTCTGCGCGAGGCGCGTCCGGAGCGCCTCGGGGTCGCGCGATCCCTCCGGCGTCGCTCCCGGAGCGGCCGGCGCGGCCTCTTGCGGCGGCACCCACTCGCCTGGGACCCAGGCAGCTCCCGGCGTCGGAGCGGCCGCCGACGCGGCGTGGCCGCTCGAGGACCGCTCGCTGCGCGGCTCGAACGGCACCGCGGGCAGGTCCGCCGGGCCCGGCCCGCCCACGGCGGCGCGCGGCTCGAACGGGAGCGCGGGCAGATCCGTGCCCGCGACGCGCGGCTCCGAGCTCGCCGCCGGGCCGGCGGCGTCGGGTCCCACGAGGGCGTCCAGCACCGCGTTCGGCTGGAGATCGGCGATCGCCGCCGCGGCCTGGCTCTCGAGCGGCTCGCCCTGCGAAAGGGCGCGCGCGTCCTCGCGTCCCTTCGTGTACGCGTCGACCTCGAACTTCTCCATCTTCCGCGTGCCGGACATGGGGCGACAGCTATCCTATCACGCTCAGTTCCGCCGCCCGCCAAGAGTGCGCAGACGCCGAAAAGGCGCAGGAAAACAGGCTCTCCGCCTCCGCGAGCCGGCCCCCCAGCGCGCGTCAGGGACCGACGGTGCGCATCACGCGGTAGACGACGATCGCCGCCAGCGCGATGACGAACACGAACAGGACGAGCGCGGGCATCGACAGCTTACCGATCGACTTGCGCTGCGCGAGCAGCTCCGGCGACGGCGGCACCCGGCGCGAGCGCACGCGCGCCAGGTTGAGCACGACGTCGAGCTTGGTGAGAAAGTCACTGTACTCGTCGGCGGTGATCTCGAGCGGGCGGCGAAAGCGGAGCTCGTGGAGGACGGCCACGTGCTCGAAGGTCCGGACCTCCGCGAAGGACGTCACCGGATCGACCGTCCCCGCGACGACCACGGCGTATCCGGGCCGGCGCGGCACGAGGCGGATGCTCTGCCGGGCCTGCGCGCCACCGCCGGTCGACGGCCCCTCCGGCCCCTTCAGGTCCACGCGGTAGTCGCCGGCGCCCATGTGGAAGCCGTCGAAGCCGTCCGTCACCGTCTCCGCGAGCGACGCCGCTTGATTGGCGACCTGCGTACGAAGCGCCTCGAGCTCGCGTTCACGTTCGCTGTCCAGACTCACGATCGCTCAATATACTCGGCGCGCTCGAGAAAAGGGCGCTTTCGCGCGCCCCTACGCCGAAGCTCGTCCGACCGCCGCGTCCGGACGCGCCCGCGACGCGGCGCGAAACGCGACGTTCGACCTGGGATCTCTCGCGCGCGCCCCTCGGCCCGCCGTCACTCGCGCTCGAGCACGACGAGCGCCGGGACCTCGGCCGCGCGCTCGACGAGGCGCGCCTTGGGTCGGATCGCCACCGGCTGCTGCGCCTCGCGGAGCATCGGCACGTCGAAGGCGTTGTCGCCGAACGCCGCGTAGAGCGCCCGCCCGGCGCCGAGCCGCTCGCGGAGACGCGTCACCTTCCCCGGACCGTAGGGGATCGGCCGCTCGACGGCCGACCGCACGATCCCGCCCGCGTCGTACGCCTCGCGCGCCGCCATCGCGTTCGCGAGATCGATCCCGACGACACGCGCGGCCTGCTCGACGATCGCACGCGGCGACGCGCTCACGATCAGCACGTCGATCCCGACGCGGAGCGCGTGCTCGACGATCCGGATCGCCTCGGCGTGGAGCCGGTCGCGGAGGCCCGTCGTCTCGACGACCCGTGCAGAGAGCCCGTCGAGCTCGGCGCGCGTGAGGCCCGCGGCGGCCCACGTCATGACCTCGCACACGCGCTCCTCGGGGAACGTCCCCGCCAGGTACGCCTGATGGATCCGCCGCGCGATCTCGCGCGCCGCTCCCGACGCGTCGAGGCCCTCCGCCGCCGCCTCGCGGGCGAGCGCCTCGCGCGCGGCGTCGTGCACGCCGCGCTCGAGCAGCGCGGCGAAGAAATCCTCGCCGACGTCGCCCGACCAGAGCGTGCCGTCGCCGTCGAAGGCGATCGCGCCTCCAGGCTCGCGCGCCCGCGCCTCGTCGATCGCGAGGGTCACCTCGTTGACGCTGACCGTCTTCACGGCGACCAGGATACGCGCCGCGCACGTCGCTCCGCATCATCCGCCGCGGAGCGCCGTGACGGGCGAGAATCATTGCCCTTGTCGACGAGGGTGGCCGCCGCGCGAGGAGCGCCCGTCTCAAGCGCCCGCGGCGGGAGCGAGGCGCAGCGGCGCATCGACGGCGATGTACGGGACGTAGCGATAATCGCGAATGAAGAGCACGCGGTCGCCGCGCAGCGTGACGTCGATGAAGTACGCAGGCGCGGGATCGCGCGGCGTGGGAAAGACGGCGATGACCTCACGCCCGTCGAGCCAGGCCGAGCGCAAGTACCAGTCGTGAGCGCCGGCGTAGTTCGACACGTACTGGCCGACCTCACCGCGACCGCGGCGCTGCGCCCGCGTCACGACGTCGAGCCGCACCTCGTCGGAGAGCATCGCGCGCACCGCGTCCCAGTCACGCGCGTTGAACAGCGCGATGTAGCGCGCGAGCGTCGGCGACGACGCGGGAGCCGGCCCGGAGTCGCCGGCGTCGCGCGCGCCCTCACGCAGGCGCTCCCGCCCGCGGTGCAGCGCCGCCTTCACCGCCGGGAGCCCGAGCTCGAGCAAGGTGGCGATCTCGTCGAGCGAGTGACCGAGCACGTCCTTGAGGATCACGCAGCTCCGCGGCACGGCAGGGAGCTCGACGAAGCGCCCGAGCGCGGCGGCGACCGCTGCGCGGTGCGCGAGCGCGTCGTCGGCGCGGGTGAGGCGGTCGTCGGGCAGGGGGCTGCCCGGCTCGAGCGACTCGCTCATCCGTCGATCGTAGCGACGCAGGAAGTCGAGCGCGCGATGGTGCGCGACGCGAAACAGCCAGGGACGCAGCGCCGGCATGTCCAGCAGCTCGGGCAACAGGAAGTACGCACGCGCCAGCGTGTCCTGCACGACGTCCTCGCCGTCGACGACCGAGCCCGTCATGCGCGCGCAGTAGCGATGCAGGTCGGGGCGGACCTCCGCCACCATGGTCATGAACTGCGCGCGGGCTTCGCGGAGCTCGGCGAGACGCTCGTCGGGCGGAGGCATCGGTGGATCAGGGGCAGCGGGGCGTGAGGCCCACGTCGCCCTCGATCGTAGACGCGCGCGGAGCGAGGTGTCGAGGAGCACGGTCGCGACGCGCTCACGCCGCGCGCGCGGCGTGAGCGGGGTGCCGACCCCAGCGAGGAGGGCCACCTCGTCAGCCCGCGGCGTCGATGTTGACGAACCACTGGACGCCGAACCGGTCGACGAGCTGCCCGAAGTAAGCGCCCCAGGGCATGTCGGCCAGCGGCATGACGACCTTCCCGCCCGCCGCCAGCGCCTCGAAGAGGCGCTCGGCTTCGGCGCGCGAGTCGGGCTCCACCATGATGCTCACGTTGGTCCCCTCGGCGACGCTCGGGACGTCCGTGCCACGGAGGAGCGTGCCGCCGAGGATCGGCAGCGCCATGTGCATGATCCGGTTCCCCTCCTCGACGGTGAGCGGCTTGCCCGGCGGCGCCGGCAGCTCCTTGATGCGGTGGATCGGCCCCACGTAGTCGGTCCGGAAGATCGAACGGTAGAGCTCGAACGCCGCCTCGGTCCTGCCCTTGAAGTTGAGGTAGATGCTGGTCTTCGCCATCGCCGGTTCTCCTGTTCGAGCCGACCCCCACCTCGGAGGCCGCTCGCGCCAGGACCACGATCGAGCGCCCCAAAAGGATGCGCGCCGGACGAAAATAGGTCGCCGAGGGTGACGATCAGCGAGGGCGAGGGCCGCGCGGGCCCCGCGGCCCCGGCGGGCCGCCTCGCTTCGGGCGCGGGGAGCGCGAAGCCGCGTGCACGCGATCGGCCGCCCCCTCGAAGGGGACGAGCGCGCTCGGGCCATGGCCGATGAGGTCGCGCCGCCCGGCCTCGATCAGCGCCTGGCGGGCCAGCGGCCAGTGCTGCGGATCCCAGTAGAAGACGAGCGCTTTCATCATGCGCTTCTCGCGGAGATCGCGCGCGGTGTAGACCGGCTCGTTCGTGAGCGGGTCGAGCCCCGTGTAGAACATCGTCGTGGCGACGGCCATCGGCGTCGGGATGAAGTCCTGCACCTGGCGCGGGCGCATGTTGTTGCGCTTCAGGTAGAGCGCGAGCTCGACGGTGTCCTTCAGCGTCGAGCCGGGGTGCCCCGTGATGAAGTACGGGACGAGGTACTGCTCCTTGCCGGCCTTCTCGCTGGCCTGACAGAACGCCTGCGCGAAGCGCTCGTAGGTGTCGATGGGGGGCTTCTTCATCTTGTCGAGCACGCGCGGGTCGTTGTGCTCGGGGGCGACGGAGAGCTGACCGCCGGTGTGGTGCCGCGCCAGCTCGGCGACGAACTCGGGGCTGCGGTCGGCGAGGTCGTAGCGCACGCCCGACGCGATGAAGACGCGCTTGATGCCCTTCTCGCTGCGCACGGCGCGCATGAGCGAGAGCAAGGGTCCGTGATCGGTCACCAGGTTCTCGCAGATCCCCGGATGGACGCAGGAGAGGCGCCGGCACGCGCTCTCGGTCCGCTCGTCCTTGCAGGTCATCTTGTACATGTTGGCGGTCGGCCCGCCGAGATCGGTGAGGACGCCGGAGAAGCCGGCGGAGCGCGACAGCTCGCGCACCTCACGGAGGACGCTGCCCTCGCTCCGGCTCTGGATGACGCGGCCCTCGTGCTCGGTGATGCTGCAGAACGTGCAGCCGCCGAAGCAGCCGCGCATCGTCACGATCGAGTGCTTCACCGTCTCGAAGGCGGGGATCCCCGCGTTCGCGTACGACGGGTGCGGAGCGCGAGCGAACGGGAGATCGTAGAGGCCGTCCATCTCGTCCTCGGACAGCGGCAGCGCCGGCGAGTTGAAGTAGACGGCCTCGTCGCCGTGCGGCTGGAGGATCGGGCGGCCGTTGTGCGGGTTCGTCTCGTACTGGAACGCGCGGCTCATCCGCGCGAAGGCCTCCTTGTCCTTCGCGACCTCCTCGTAGGACGGCAGGACGACGACCTTCCTGTCGGCGACGAAGCGGCTCGGATCCGCGGCGAGCGGCTCCCACGCGCGGCGGTTCTTCTTCACGTGGGCGGTGCCGCGGACGTCGGTGAGGTCGGCGACCTTCTCGCCCGCGTCGAGGCGGCGCGCGATCTCCCACGCGGGGCGCTCGCCCATCCCGAAGACGAGCAGGTCGGCCTTCGCATCGAGCAGGATCGACCGGCGCACCTGGTCGGACCAGTAGTCGTAGTGGGCGATCCGCCGGAGCGACGCCTCGATGCCGCCGAGGACGACCGGCAGGCCCGGGAACGCCTGGCGGCACAGGTTCGCGTAGACGATGCTCGCGCGGTTCGGGCGGAGGTTCGCGCGGCCGCCCGGCGAGTACTGGTCCTCCGAGCGGACCTTCTTCTGCGCCGTGAGCTTGTTCAGCATCGAGTCGAGGTTGCCCGCGCTGACGCCGACGAAGAGGCGCGGGCGGCCCATCCGCGCGATGTCCGCCGGCGAGTCCCAGCGCGGCTGCGCGATGACGCCGACCTTGTAGCCGCGCCCCTCGAGGAAGCGCGCGATGAGGATCGGGCCGAACGCCGGGTGATCGACGTAGGCGTCGCCGCTGACGATCAGGACGTCGAGCTCGTCCCAGCCGCGCGCCGCCATCTCCTCGCGCGTGGTTGGGAGAAAGCGCGGGCGCCCTGCCCCGCCCGTGCGCGGACCGCGCGGCTTCTTACCGATCTGGACGAGGTTCGACATCGGGCGCACGCTCGCGGCCTCACGAGGAGGGCCGCGACGCACACCATGGCGCAAAACGCCGTGGCCGGCCACTGCGTTTCCGGCTCCGCGCGAGCGTGATACCTCTTGGCTGAGCCATGGAAGCCGTCAGCCAGCGGAGGGTCGCGATCATCGGAGGAGGCGCCTGGGGGCTCGCGCTCGCGGCCGCCGCGGCGCGCGCGGAGAGCGACGTCGTCCTGCTCTCGCGACGCGAGCTGAACGGTGCGGTGCCGCGTGGCGTGCGCGTCGTCCGCGAGATGAAGGAGGCCGCCGAGCACGCGCGCCTCATGGTGCTCGCGGTGCCGTCGAGCGTCGCTCGGGCGGTGGCGCGCGAGCTCGGCGACCACCTCGACGGAGCGCACTACGTCGTCCACGGCGCCCGCGGGCTCGTCCACGGCGACGATCGCTCCGATCCGGAGGACCTCTGCACGATCTCCGAGGTCATCCGCGAGGAGACGCCCGTCCGGCGCACCGGCGCGCTCGGCGGGCCGGCGCTCGCGCAGGACATCCTCGCGGGCAAGCCGTCGGTGATCGTCGTCGGCTCGCGCTACCCCGAGGTCTCCGAGGCCACGACCACCGCGCTGAGCTCGCCGACGCTCCGCATCTACCCGACCCACGATCTCCGCGGCGTCGAGTGGGCGAGCGCCCTCGTCGGGTGCCTGACGATCGCGATCGGCTACGCGCAGGCGATGAACACGAGCGCCGGACTCGTCGCCGCGCTGATCTCGCGCGCCGTCGGCGAGGCCTCGCGCATCGCGGCCGCAGCCGGCGGCGAAGAGAAGACGCTCCTCGGGCTGGCCGGGTACGGCGACCTGCTCGCGTCGATCGCGCAGACCGAGCGCCCCGAGGTCCTCGTCGGCCAGGCCCTGGCGAAGGGACTGTCGCCCGCGGAGGCCGCGAAGGCCGCCGAGCTCCGCGTCGAAGCCCTGGAGCTCATCCCGTACGTCACGCGCTGGACCGAGGCCGCCGGTGTGCGCGCGCCCATCTTCCGCGCGCTCGCGGCCGGCGTCGTCGAGGGCAAGAAGGCCGACGCGATCCTGCACGAGCTGATGACGCTGCCGGTCGAGCACCGCGCCTGAGGCTCCGTCGCGCGCCGCACGAAGCGCGAGGCGCGAAAACGCCACGAGCTCGAGCCGAGCGCCGGGCGGCGATCGACTCGAGCTCGCGAACGCTCACCTCGTTCGAGGCGAGGCGGGCCTCACTCTTCGATGCAGTAGAGGGCGCGCGCGAAGTCGCACATTCCGCCGCCCATGTTGAACCACCAGTGCCACGTCTGCGCGATCGTCCCGCAGTGTCCCGTGGCCGTCTGAAAGTTGCCCGTGCTCGAGGTCCAGTTGAGGCACGTGTTCGCGCTCGCCGTGCCGCCCCAGACGACGCCGGTCCAGGCTTGCTGGGCGTCGTTGTACGTGAGGACGGTGCCGGTCTCCGTCTGGTTGATCGTGGCGTCCAGCATGGAGCTCGACAGGAGCTGCTGCCAGTCCTTCGCCACCACCGTGCCGTCCACCCGGACGAATCGGCCGTCGGTCGCGAGGTAGTCGCTCGGCTTCGTCGTCGAGCTCCCGATCAGCGCCTTGAAGCTCTTGCTCGCGAACGCCGGGTTCTGCGCCTTGGCCGTCTGGCACTTGGCGTGGGCGCCGCTCACGCCGCCGAGGTTCCCGGTCCACTTGCTCGACGTCACGAAGATCGTCCGCGAGCGCACAGGCGGCGCGTCCTTGCAGACCCAGGCGCTCTGCGTGATCTCGCTCGGGTCGAGGGCGCCGTTGCGGTTCGTGTCGAGCCCGGCGTCGATCCGGATGCCGCCGCCCGCGCAGTGCGCGTCGCCGAGCCCGACGGTCGTGGACTTGACGAGCGAGGTGAAGCCGACGGCCCCCGCGTCTCCCTTGTCGCCGTCCGTGCCGGTATCGCCCTTGTCGCCCTTGTCGCCCGCAGGGCCCTTGTCGCCCTCCGCGCCCGCGGCCCCCCGGTCCCCGGCTTCACCCTGCGCGCCGGTGTCGCCCTTGGCGCCCTTGTCACCCGTCTCGCCCTTGGCGCCCTTGCTCCCCTTGTCGCCCGTCTCTCCCTTGGCGCCCTGCGCGCCCTCGAGCCCGGGCGCGCCGACGTCACCGACCGCGCCTTCGATGCCCATCGCGCCGCGCTCACCGTGATCGCCCTTGGCGCCGTGCTCTCCCTTGTCCCCCTTGGGGCCGGTCTCGCCCTTCGCGCCGGGCTCGCCGCGAGCGCCCGTCGCGCCGCGCGGCGCGTCCGGGAAGATGACCTCCTGCCACGAGCCGTCGAGACACGCGACGATCTGCTTCTCGTCCACGACGTACGCCAGCATCGCCTCGGTCGACGCGTCGCAGGCCGGGAGCTCGCCGCGCGTGCGGACCTCGAGCTTGTCGAGCGAGACGCCGGTCGCCGCCTGATCGCGGGCGGGCGTGGGATCCTCGCTGCACCCCACCACAATCGTCGAGACCATCGCCGCGAGAACCAAAGACACCCGCACACCCATCGTTCGCATCGACCCCTTCCTACCTTTCGACTCCGTCGTTCCTCCTCCACTAACGGGACCCGCGCCGCGCGATTAAGGCCGCGATGCGTGGAATTCTTCGCCGGCGTGGCGCACAAAAAGGCCGCGCGCCGCGGAGCCTCTCGGCTCCGCGGCGCGCCCGCCGCCCGCGTCTTCCTGCCGTCGATCAGGGCAGAGGACCGGCGTCCGGCGCCTCCTTGCAGACGTGCGCCGTGCTGGAGATCTCGCCCGGATCCAGGACGCCGCTGCGGTCGGCGTCGACGCCGAAGTCGATCCGGAGGCCGCCGTGCTCGCACGTCGCGTCGCCCGCGAGGAGCGTCGTCACCTTCACGAGCGACGACGCCGCGGCCTCGCCCGTCTCGCCCGCCTCGCCCTTCGCCCCAGCGTCGCCCTTGTCGCCCGTCTCGCCCTTGTCGCCCGTCTCGCCCTTGTCGCCCGTCTCGCCCTTGTCGCCCGTCTCGCCCTGCATGCCGGGCTTGCCCGTGTCGCCGGTCGCGCCCTTGTCGCCCTTCGCGCCTTTGTCGCCCGTCTCGCCCTTGTCGCCGGCCTCGCCCTTCGCGCCCGTGAGCCCCGTCTCGCCGGTCGCGCCCATCGCGCCCGTGAGGCCGGTCGCGCCCTGCTCGCCCTTGTCGCCCTTCGCGCCCTTGTCGCCGGCCTTACCCTTCGGCCCCTGATCGCCGTCCTCGCCGTCCGCCCCCCGCGGTCCGGTGGCGCCCGTGGGCCCCTTCGGGAACACGACGTCCTGCCAGGCGCCATCCATGCAGACGACGATCTTCTTCTCGTCCACGACGTACGCGAGGAGCGTCTCCGCTTCGGCGTCGCACGCGGGGAGCTCCCCGCGCGTGCCCACCTGAAGCTGCCCGAGCGAGACGCCCGTCGCCGAGTCTTCACCCGCGCGCGACGAATCCTCGCTGCAGCCCCCCAGGGCCGAGCCCATCACCGCGAGAACGAATGCCACGCCCACACCGATCGCTTTCATCGACTCCACTCCTGATCTTCTCGACGCCATCGTCACTGCTCTGCGTAACGGGCGGCCGCGCCCGAGATTAAGGCGCGCTCGTACGAGCTGGCGGCCGCCGCTCCGGCGACACAAAAGGCTCGCGCCGCGAAGTCGGGAGACTTCGCGGCGCGAGCGTCGCCGGAGCTGGCGGTGCGGTTACTGCTCGAAGCAGTACAGCCCTGAGGTCCCCGTGCACATCGTCCACGTGGCGGACGTCCAAGAGCTCGTGGTCGCCGCCGAGGTCCCACGGTATCCGCCCTCGTGCGGGAGCGCGTACTGGTTGCTCCAGTTCTGGCACGAGTTCCACGCGGTGCTCGGCTCGCCGGCGGTCGACGTGTTGGTCCAGAACGCGGACGCGATCGTCGCGCCGTTCTCGTCGACGTTCAAGGGAGCCTCGAGGAACGTCCCGTCGGAGCCCGTCGTCAGAGCCTCCCAGGACGCCGCGACCTGCACCCCCGTGACCGTGACGAACGACCCCGTCTTGGTGAAGCGCGTGGACGGGCTCCCGGTCGCGTCGCTGAGCCACGCCTTGAAGGTCTTGCCGTTGCCGGCGGTCGCGATCCCGGCCGCTTCGGCCGCCGCCTGGCACTTGGCGTCGGCGCCTGCGAGCCCGCCGAGCGCGCCGGTCCACACCTGGGACGTCGCGAACACGATGCGCCCGCCCGGCGCGGGCCCCGCGTCTTCGGCGCCCGCGTCGGGGACCTCCTCCGCTCCAGCGTCGGCGTCCTCCTCCGCTCCGGCGTCGGCGTCCTCCTCCGCCCCGGCGTCGACCGACGCCGTCGTGCCGTCCTTGCAGACGTACGCCGTGCTCGCGATCTCGCTCGGGTCGAGGGCGCCGCTGCGGTCCGCGTCGATGCCGAGATCGATCCGAACGCCGCCGCGCGCGCACGTCTCGTCGCCCTCGGCGAGCGTCGTCAGCTTCACGAGGGACGACAGACCGATCGCCCCGGTGTCGCCCTTGTCCCCCTTGGCGCCCGTCGCCCCCTTGTCGCCTGCCTCGCCCTTGTCGCCTGCCTCACCCTTGTCGCCTGCCTCACCCTTGGCGCCCTTGTCGCCCGCCGCGCCCGTCGCGCCCTTGTCCCCGGTCGCGCCCTTGTCCCCGGTCGCGCCCTTGTCCCCCTTGGCGCCCTTGTCCCCGGTCTCGCCCTTCGCGCCGGTCTCGCCCTTCGCGCCGGTCTCGCCCTTCGCGCCCTCGGCGCCGGTCTCGCCCTGGTCCCCCTGGTCGCCCTTCGCGCCGTGGTCGCCGGTCTCGCCCTTGGCGCCCGCCTTGCCCTTCGCGCCCTCGGCCCCCTTCGCGCCCGCCTTTCCCTTCGGCCCACCGGGGAACACGACCTCCTGCCACGCGCCCTCCATGCAGACCACGATCATCTTCTCGTCCACGACGTACGCCAGCATCGATTCGGAGTCGGCGTTGCACGCCGGTAGGTCCCCGCGCGTCCCTACCTGCAGCTGATCGAGCGAGACGCCGGTAGCCGTCTTCTCGCGCGCGTGCGGGGAGTCGTCGCTGCAGCCTGCGAGCACCGCCGGAACCATCGTCGCGAGAACAAGAGCCACGCCCACACCAATCGCCTTCATCGACCCCATCCTGACTTTCTCGACGTTTCGTCGTCGCAAGAGGCAAGAACGGTTCGACCCGCGGAAGGTTAAGCCACCGCGACGACGATCGACGGGAGGTGGAGCCGGTGCACGGTCGCGCCGGCCGCGCCGCTCAACGGCCGCGCTTGGCGATCCAGGCGTCGAGGCCGGCCGCGCCCTTCCTCCGGACAGCGCCTTGCAAGAGCGGCGTCCAACCGAGGAGCTTCCCGGTGATCCCGAGGGCCATCCCGCACCACCGGCGGAGATCGAAGCTGTCCACGTGCTCGACGACCTTTCCGTCCGCGAAGACGAAGCTGGCGTCGACGACGTTGTGGACGCGGTTGCCTGTCGCGCCGAACGTATAGCGCGCCTCCCAGCGCGCCGAGCCGCGCGCGCCGTCCACCTTCACGTCGTGAAAGGTGATCTCGAGGTCCTTGCCCCGCTCGCAGAGCATCCGCCACATGTCCTTCGCCCGCTCGCCGCGGAGATCGGTGAACACGGGGTCCGAGAAGCGGACGTCGTCGGCGTAGCAGGCGGCCATGGCCTCGGCGTCGCGACGGGAGAAGGCCTCGTAAAACGACGTGATCAGCGCGGTGCTCATGTGTCCTCCGAGGAAGCGGGGGCGCCGCGCGGCGTCGCCGGCGGCCCCTTCGACGAGAGCGCGGTGGGGTGGATCGCGACGCCCATGCGCTCGCGAAGGACGCCGTAGCGCTCCGACGCCGAGAACATGAGCAGGTCCCCGCGCTTCGTCTCGGGAGAGAGCTCGCCGATCGCCCGCGACTCGTCCTTCATCATGCGCGACGCCACGCGGAGATCGCCGGCGAGCAGGAGACCGACGCGCGCCGCCGTGAGCTCGACGCCGCGGATCCACGCGAGGAGATCGAGCCGGCCGCCACGCTCGTCGAGGCGAGCGACGATCTCCTCGAGCGCGGCCGTCTGCTCCTCGCCGAGGCGCTCGGCGAGCTTATCCGCGACGCGGCTCTCCACGCCGGGCGCGGGCACGGAGATGCCGGGGATGACCACGCGAACGGCCGCGAGGACGAGCGACGACAGCTCCGCGAGCGTCGGAAAGAACACGAGCGGATAGTGCGCGGCGCGGTAGTACGTGAGGTGACGCCCGGCGAGGAACGCGAGCTCCTGCACGGTCCGACCGGACAGCGCGGAGGGCCCGAGCGCGGTCGAGGGCGTGCGCGCAGGCACCGCGGCGACGCCGCTCGAGACGGCGTCGAGCACGTAGAGGTCGGGCAGCGAGACGCCGAGCGCGCGCGCCGCCCACACGAACGTGCGCACGGCCGATACGGTGCTCGACTTGTCCTGGCGCTTCGCCGGATCGAGCAAGGCGAGCTTCTTCTGCGCCTCGAGCTCCTCGAGCCGGAGGGCGATCGCGGCGTCGCCGACGGCGAGGAGGATGTCCTCGACGACGGGATCGCCGTGATCCATCGCGAGCAGCTCGCTCCACCAACCGTCGGAGACCGCCGTCGTCGGGCGGATCGGGCCCTCGGGCCGGAACTGCTCGATGACGAGGTCCTGGGCGACGTCGCTCGCGCCGAGCTCCTCGAGGCACGTGGCGACGAGCCACGCGCGATCGGGCCGCTGCGCGCGCTGGTGATGCTCGAAGAGGCGCCGGTAGGTCTGCGCCCGGAGCGGCGCGTGCGTCGTGACGAGCTCGAGCTCGCGGACCGCGGCCATACGATCCCCCTTGGCGGCGTAGAGCTCGGCGAGCGCGGCGCGCGTCTCCGCGTCGTCGGGCCGGAGCTCGACGGCTCCGCGGAGGGCCTCGAGGGCGCCCGGTCCGTCGAGCAAGCGGTCACGACGGAGCGTCCCGAGCTTGCGACACACCTCCCACGCGCGATCGCGATCGCCGAGGCCCGCGTGCCGATCGATCAGCCGCTCGTAGATGGCAGCGAGCTCGGCCCACTCCTCGCGCCGCGTGCGCACCGCGACGAGCGCCGAGAGCGCGCGGTCGCACTGGGGGTCCTCGTCGAGCGCCATCTCGAGGAACGCGAGGCCGCGCGGCTCTTCACGGAGCCGCCCGAGCGTGAGGTCGGCCTGCGCGAAGCGGAACGAGCCGCGGTGGCGCGCGTCGGCCGAGATCCGCACGAGGTCGTCGAGGACGGCGAGCAGCTTCGGCCACGCGCGCGTCGTCTCGTAGAGGTCGCGCAGCTTGATGAGGATGCCGATGTCGTCGGGGCGATGGGCCCTCGCGATCTCGAGGGTCGCGACGGCCTTGTCGACCTTACCGAGCCGCGCCTCCTCGACCTCCGCCAGCATGCACAGCTCCGACGCTTTGTCGTCGGGATCGTCCAGCGCCTCCGCGCGGCGCCGGCGCGCGGTCGCGACGCGCGCCCAGTCCTTCGACTCGATCGCGACCGTGACGAGGCCGTCGAGCGACCGCATGTGCTTCGGGTTGACGACGAGCGCCTTCTCGAAGTTCGTCTCGGACTCGCGCAGCTTGCCCTGCGCGAGCTTGACCTCGGCGACCGACGCATAGATCGACGCCTGCGTCTTCGGCTCGTCCTTCGGGATCACGAAGAGCGCCTTCTTGTACGCCTCGAGCGCGGCGTCCCAGTCCTCCTTCTCGCGCGCGGCCGCCGCCTGCTCGAGGATCGGCTCGACGTCCGGCATCGGCGGGAGGGAGCGCGACACCGGCGCCGGCGGGACGCGGCGCGATCGCGGCGGGGCAGAGGCGGCGTCCTCGATCTCCAGGCCGCCGAGCAGGAGCACGGTCGACGACTCGGGCAGAGGCGGCGCGGGCGGGCGCAGCGAGTCGGTCGGCGGCACCAGCGAGGGCGGCGGCGCGGGGATCGACGGCTCGTTCTCCGTCGCGTGCTCGTCACCTTCGCGGGGCGCGCGAGGCTCCGGTGCCGCGGGCGCGAGCTCGGGCTCGGGCTCGGACTCGTGTGCGATCACGGGCGCAGGGGGACCGTCGGATGTGGCGCTCGCCTCGGGTTCGGACGACATCGCGCCAGGGTACTGGATCCCGAGAGATGGATCGGTCGGTATCCATCGCGCGCGTCAAGGCGCGCTGCGTTGAGCCGCGGATCGCCACGCGGCTGAAACATTCGTGCCACGCACCGCGTCAGATCGTGCTGGTCTGGTCCGTGCGTACACGTGACCACCATGATGGGTCGGTGGCTCGTCGCGGCCGCGAGCTTGGCGTTGCTCGCCGCCTGCGGTTCGGACAGGGGAAGCGCGGAGAAGGGCCGCTCGGACGCGCCCGACGTCGACGCGCCCGGCCCGGGTGACCCCGGCGAAGACCCCGCCGAGATCGCTCGGAGGCTCTCCGAGAAGCCGTGGGAGGTCGTCTCGAACAAGGGCGAGACGTACCTGCCGAACGTCTTCTACGCCGACGCCTCCGAGAACGAGCAGATCATGCCGTACGCGATCGACGGCCACGTGATGATCGATCGGCTCGTCTACCCGACGCTCGGCAACCCGAACCTCTACACGAAGAGCGATCCGAAGGACGAGCTCGTGGTCGTCCTCCGGATCGAGGACGCGGCGTTCGCGCACCTCGGCGCGAAGATCGAGCCCGTCGCCGGCTCCCACCTCTCGAAGCTCGTCGTCCCCAACGACGCCGCGACCGGCTTCGGCTTCTTCTTGATCCCGCGCCGCGCCCGCGAGCCGAACACCGAGTCGCCCCAGGCCGTCTCGAGCGGCAACGGCACCGACGTCGTGCGCGTGTATCCGAACGAGATCCTCGTGAACCCCGAGCCGGACGACATGCCCGCCGTCCTGAAGAAGCGGCGGACGCTGCGCTTCGTCTTCCGCCGGGGCGCGATGGCGAAGGCCCCGCGGGCCTCTACGACCTCCGCTTCGAGGTGAAGAAGCGACAACGAGCTCTATCGGCCTCCGCGGCGCGCCGCCCGTCTACGAGTACCAGTTCAACGCCGTCCGCGTGTTCGACGACGAGCCGGACGAGTACTGGTCGCCAACGACCGACACCCAGGTCTCGGTCGGAGACGCTCCATGACGCCAAAACGAAGGACAAGCTCGACGAGTTCGTCCAGTTCATGAACACGTGACGAACGATCCGGCCGTCCGAACGCGTCGTTCATCACCTTTCAACGGAGATCTCCACAACGGCGGCTCGCCCGGCAGCCTCCGCCAGCGCACCGTCGCGTGGACCTACGAGAGGAGGAGGCGAAGTCGGTCGTCTCCCCCTCCTCAAGTACCTCCCGCTGCCGATCTTCCCTCACGACCGGCAACCACGACGGCTACGTCTCCACGGGGCACGTCCCCGGCGCGGTGAAGAACCTCGATTAGTGGGCTCGGCGAGAGCCTGAGGGAGGTCACCCGACGCCGACGAAGCCGTGGCCCGACTTCTCTCCATCACCGATTTCGAGAGCTACATCCAGAAAGACCGCGGCGGCGGACCGGCTCGGCGGGGTCCACCGCGACATCTTCACCGGCGGTTTCGCGCGCACCGGCGTGGCCCTCGGGCTTCGACGGCTGGAAGGAGATCCCGCGGGCTGACCGCAACTACATCCTCTACGACGGCTTCTACCAGTGGCAGAAGACGTACGGGCCGCTCTACCACCGCACAAGTTCGGCAGGCGAGCTCGTACCTCTCGCTGAACAGTTTCGGAGCCCGCCAGCACCGCCGCTCGGGCTAGCATGTACACCGTCAACTACGGCGGCGGATGAGCGGATGTCCAGATGGCCTGGCTCGACCGCGAGCTGCTCCGGGCGCGGATCGACGGGAGCGACGTCGTCGTCCTCGCCCACCACGACCGCGCGCGGCGGCCACCACGGCAAGGACCACGGCTACTACTGAGCAGCTCGAGTACCGCAGCATCTACCAGAGCGCGATCAACTACCTCGTCGGCAGCACTCCGAACCCGGCGGCGTGCAAGCCCTGATCCGGCGCTCTCGCGCGATCAAAACGAGAGCTGCGCACGACGGACTGCAGGAGTGGATGCGCGCCGATCCCGAGCTCGACTGCGGGTGGGACGAGCGCAAGGCCGACTTCACCTGCGAGCCGGGCGCGACGACGTTCTCGAGCGGCGTCGAGCTGATGAAGCGCCTCGCGGCGAGCGGGAACGTCCGCAGGTCGATGCCTCGGCCACACTCACTACAACGCGCTCGAGGCCCTCCAGGAGGGAGACGAGCTGCTCCCCGGAAAGTTCCCGGATCGCGTTGGCGTCGTCGCAGAAGTTCGCGACCCTCGAGATCCAGAACCCATGCGCGGCTACCCGAGCCCAGCGCGGCGGCGCGCTCGCCGAGTACGACCACCACACGCTCGGGATCGCCGCGCTCGAGACGCGCTTCGCCGACTTCGTCGGCCAGTACGACAAGTCCGTCGCCGGCTGGCAGCGCACCCTCTCCGGCTCGCTCGGCCCGCGTGAGCTCGTCGTGCCCGGCCCGTCTCGAACGCGGACCTCTCCACAGACCTACTCGAACGGGAAGAACGCCCCCGGCTTCAGCGTCCTTCACGTCGACAAGAAGAGCGACGCGCGCGGCGTCGTCAACGCGCAGATCAACCGCGCCACCTTCTTCGCCAACGTCGGCGCGGCCGACTACACCACCGTCGGGACGATCGACGTCGACCGCACGAGACGCCTCCGACCGCACGAGGATCCCTGAGAACCCCGTCGAGAAGCTCTTCGACTGGTGACGCCGATCCGGCCCCGCCGAGGTGACCTCGACGGGGGCCGCGACGCCCGCGGCCTGACGCCGCGGCGCGAGCGACCGCCCATGACGCCGGCGCGCTCACTCGAGGCTGGCGACGTAGGCGTCGTTGATCGTGCCGCGGAGCGATCCGTTCTGCGCGCCGATCTGAGTTGACGAGGACGCACGAGCCCATGTCCTCGGGCAGGAAGTACGCGACGGACTGCTCGAAGTCCGACGTCGTCTGGGTCCAAGCGAGCTCCACGCCAGCACGGCCCGCACCGCGCGACCGCGGAAGCCGCTCACAAACGCGCGCTGGCGTGATCCGCCACCTCGGCTGGCACAGTGCCGGCCTCGTGTCGGGTCATGTGTCAGCAGGCGTCGTCGGTTTCGGCCACGCAGAGCGCGTGATCGCTGTCTTCGGTGAGCGGCGTCTCGTCGACGTAAGGCCGTGGATAACGCAGGTTCTCGCTGTGGATCTCGAAGTGGCGGAGCGCGCGGTGCAGGCGCTCGCTCACGAGCACGTGATCGATCAGCGTCTCCTCGCCGCCAGGTGGAAGCACGAGTAGCGCCTCCTCCGGGATCGAGTCGACCGCCGCGCGGAGGTAGTGCCGGTTCTCGTGTCGATCCTGCGGACGAGGCGCACGGGCAGCGAGTCGAGGGTGTCGTTGAGATCGCCGGAGCACGCAAATCGCATGGTCCGGGGAATGAGCGAAGATCCCGTCGATCTCAGACCGCGAACGGCAGGATTCTCGGCGGCGCGCTGGACCAGCTTCGAACGGCGGACTCACTGACGGCGTGGGGTGTCGTGTCCGCGACTGGCTCGCCCGTCGATGGTGTCTTGAGCTCGGCCGGGAGGTTCGATTTCTGGAAATGCGCGGTGAGCACGTCGACCACTGAGCCCGCTCCGCCTCGACCCGGACGGACGATGCCGCGGCGTGGAGGGGGATACGGCCGGGGAACGGCTCTGTCGCCCTCGACGAAGCGCGGGAACGGAGCGCTTTGGCCTGGTGAACCTGGGACCACTGCACGGAAGACGCGACAGGATCACGTTGCGGTCCTGCGACGGTCCTCCGGCCCGACGACCGGCGCGCCGTAACCGAGCTCTGGGAGAGCCTTCACGAGGCGATCGGGAGCAGGTCGAGCGATCCGACCTCCTGAGCGCGACGACGTCGGCGCGGGCCCGGCGGAGGCCCTCGGTGACGTTCGTGAGCTTGGCCTCGACGACGGCATTTTCCTTCCTTGCGGGCGGAGAAGAAGTCTTTCGTTGAACGTCGCGATCCGAAGGGTTATGCGCGCCCCATCCTAGCCGCCTTGGCGCATGCGCTATCCTGGGGTGATGGAGCTAAGTCGCTGAGCGAAGACCAGATCCGCGGAATCGTCGCCCACCTGCGCACCTCCGCGCCGCATACGGAGAGGCCTTTCGCCGATCCGGACTCGTCGAGCCGAACGGCGACTACTTCCTGACGAGTTCAAGTCGATCCCGAGCGTCGAGCGCCTGCTCCGGCGCATGCCGGGTACGCGCCGTTTTCGAGACCGCGATCGGGCTCGGGTTCATCGAGCCCGACGGCGAGGTGTGAAGGGCGGCGGTGCGGCTCGGGCGCCTGCGGTACAGGAGGCCTCAAGGAGGCCGCGCGCGGCGGGGCCATCGAGACCGACGATATTACGCGGCGCTTCGTTCACGTCCAGGACGTGGGCGGAGCTCGCAGGATTTTCACGGACCGCGCTGGCGTCTCGCGCCGCGGGCCGCATCGTCCTGTTCGAGGCCGACGAAGGAGGTGGACGCCCGCGACGAGGGCGCGCTCAGCGAGCTGACGGCGCTGGCGTCCGGCTCGGCCTCCTCTTGCTCAACGGCGCGTGTACCATAAGAAGGGCTGCGGCGGCATGAAGCGGCACCAGGCGACGTACCTAAGCCCGAGGAGATCGCGCTCGGCGTCGCGCTTCGTGCGCGCGACGAAGAAGAAGCCCGGCGTGGTCCGGCGGCACCTCGAGGCTACCGCAGAAGGAGGCGTTCGACGCCGCGCTCGACTGGGTCGACGGCTGTCGCTCGTCGCGGCGCTCGCCGATCGCCCTGAGACGCTGGAGGACGGGGTCTTCCCTTCGAAGCGAAGAAGGGGATCCTCTCGCGCCTCTTCGCGCGCAAGAGCGACGACGAGCCGGGCGCGATCCAGGTGCGGCCGCGCGAGCGCTCCGAAGAGGAGCGGCGCCGGCTCGCCGAGGCCAAGGCGCCTGCCGACGTAAGCGCTCGGAGTGGGCTGACCGGTCCACGCGAACGACAGCCAGAGGGCGATCCTGTATGCTCCGCGCGAACGATGGACCGCCGGCCGCCCGAACCCGAGTCCGAAGAGAGATCAGCCTCTACGTCACGACGTACTACTCGCTCTTGCGATCGACCGGCGAGGTGCGCGTCCGCGCCTTCGAGGAGGCGCACGCGTTCAGCGGGTCGAGCCTGCACCTCGGGGCGCTCTCCGACGTGCCGGACGTCTCGGCCTTCGCCTACGCCGCGGCGCGCCTCCCGGACGAGATGCCGGACGTCGACCTCGTCATCCTCGGGCAGTCGCACGAGCTCTTCGAGGCGGCGGGTCACGACGTCCGCCGCTGGGAGATCGTCAAGACGCGCGGCCGGCGCCGCCCGCTCCGCTACGACGGCGCAGGCAAGCTCGCCGTCTTCATCGCCAGCGCCAGCGACATCGACGATCTCGTCCCGATCCTGACCGCCTATCAGATCGAGTGGAACAAGATGCACGAGCGCCTCCGCCGTGCCGCCAGCTCCCCCGAGGCGCTCGACGTCCTCGTCAAGGATCCGGCCGCGCTCTCGAGCGCGCTCGGCGTCAGCGCGGACGACGCGCAGAAGCTCATCGCCGCGTTCGGTGCCAAGCGCCTGGAGCGCGGGAGCCGGGCGCTCTTCGATCACCGATCCGACCTCAAGGTGCGCATGCTCGCTGCGTCGCACTCGCAGTACCAGCGCGCGGCGCAGCGCTGGTGGGGCGGGATCGAGCCGTCGTACATCCGCAGGACCGAGCCGCGCCGGCCGCCGGTGTATTTCATCTCGTCGAACACCCACGCCATCGCCAACCTCGTCGGCGGCTACGCGCAGAGCCACGTCGACGAGATCGTCAACTGGGCGCGCCGCGAGGATCCCGAAGGCCTCGGCGAGGACGTCGACCACGCGGCGAAGTCGAGCGATCCGACCGATCTCGCGCCGCTCCTCTACTACCTGCTCCGCGGGTACATCCACGCGACCAAGAGCACCAAGAAGATGAACGAGGTGCGGGCGTTCGAGGCGGCGCACGGCCTGGTGCACCTCTCGGAGCCGGGGCACATCGACGTCGACGCGCAGATCGCGAAGCTCAACGAGATCGACCCGAAGCTCATCGATCCGCGGCTGCGCATCCCCGGGATCGAGCGGCTCGCCGAGAGCGACGCCGTCATCGTCAACATCGACTACCCGCTCGGGATGGCCGCCTACCACCTCCTGTCACGCGCGGGTCAGGGCGTCGGCGATCTCCGCGGGATCTACGTCATGGGCAAGGCCGCGACGCTCAACGGGCGCGTCGGCGACGTCATGCTGAGCGGGGTCGTCTACGACGAGCACTCGCGCAACACGTTCCTCTTGCGCAACGCCTTCACCGCGCGCGACATCGCGCCGTGGCTCAGGCACGGGAGCGTCTTCGACAACCAGAAGGCCGTCACGGTGCGGAGCGCGTTCCTCCAGAGCAAGGAGTACATGGACGCGTTCTACCGGAGCGGCTACACGGTCCTCGAGATGGAGGCCGGTCCGTTCCTCGGCGCGCTCTACGAGCTGACGAACCCGAAGCGCGTGCCGAGCGACGAGATCGTCCACCTCTCGGCGCACACGCCCTTCGACGTCGGCATCGTCCACTACGCTTCGGACACGCCGTACTCGCGGCGGCAGTCGCTCCTGTCGAAGAGCCTCAGCTTCTTCGGCGTCGACTCGACCTACGCCTGCGCCATCGCGATCGTCCGGCGGATCCTCACGCTCGAGTGCGAGCGCATCGCGTCGCGCTGACGCGCGCGGCGCGTCCGTCGGCGATCGCCCGTCGAAGGGACCGCCCCCGTGCGGGCCGGCGCAGGCGGCCTCGACCGCCCTCGAGGCGAACGCTCAGCGCGCGCCGAGCGCCTCCTCGACGAGCGCGAGGCGGTCTTGCCCCCAGTAGAGCTCCCCGTCGACGACGAAGGTCGGCACGCCGAATACGCCGCGGGCCGCGGCGCCTTCCGTCGAGGCGCGGAGCGCGGCCTTGACGTCGTCGCCGCCCGCCCGGGAGAGCGCGTCGCGCGCGACCGCGTCGCCCCCGGCGCAGTCCACGAGGACGGTCTCGTCGGTGATGTCTCGATCGTCGGCCCAGCATGCGCGGAAGGTGGCCTCGCGGTAGCGCGCGCGGCGCTCCTCGGGGAGCGCCAGGTAGAGCCGGAGCGCCTTGAGCGAGCGCGTCGGGAAGCGCGACGGGAAACGGAACGGCAGGCGCCAGTACGCGGCCCAGCGCTGGAGATCGACGAGCGTGTAGCGCTGCTTCGCGTCGGAGAACGTCGCGAGCGGGACCTCGGGTCCGCCGAGGGAGCGGAAGAGCCCGCCGAGGAGGATCGGGTGCCAGCGCACCTCGGCGCCGGTGCGGGCGGCGACGGCGGCGACCTGGAGCGCGCCGAGGTAGGCGAAGGGTGAGGAGAAGTCCCAGAACACCTCGAGCACGCGCGCCGTCGCGCTCGGCGCCCGGGGCGCTGGGGCGCGCGGCGAGGCTTCGGTCCCCCCGCCGCCGCTCGACGACGTGGCGGCGCTCCCGGCCGGCGTCAGCGGCGGCCGCACGCCCTCGACGAAGGCGAGGCGATCCTGCCCCCAGTAGAGATGCGCGCCGTCGACGACGAAGGCCGGCACCCCGAAGATGCCGAGCGCCACTCCCGCCTCGGTGCGCTCGCGGAGCGCGTCCTTGATCTCCGCCGTCTCGATCTTCGCCAGCACCGACGCGGCGTCATGACCGGCGCGCGCGACGACGTCGGCGATGACCTCGGGCGACGAGATCGGCCGCCCGTCGACCCAGTAGGCGCGGAAGAATCCGGAGATGACCGCGGGATCGTTCTCGGTCGCGAGCGTCGCGCGGAGCGCCTCGACCGAGCGCAGCGGGTGCCCGGGAGGCGTCCGCAGCTCGACCCCGAAGCGCTTGGCCCAGCGGGCCAGATCGCTCGCGTCGTGCGCGCTGCGCGCGGGGCTCCGCGACGCGAAGAGGTTCTGCGGCGCGCCGACCGCCTTGAAGACGCCCCCGAGCAAGAGCGGCTGGTGGGTGAGCGGTACGCCCATGCGCGCGGCGAGCGCCGGCGCCTGCGTCTCTGCCAGGTACGCGAACGGGCACGTGTAGTCGAACCAGAAATCGAGCGCCCGCGCCGGAAGCGTACGGCCCTGCTCGATCGCCTCGGGAGGCGAGCTGCCTTTGCGGTGCACGTCGACCATCGCGCCGGTCTAGCACGCTATGCTGCGCGGCCCAGCCATGGACGTCCTCGAGCACCTCCTCCGCGCGCCGGCGGAACGCCGGCCGCAGCCCGACCTCTCCGCGTGGTTCACCCACCTCGCCGCGTGTCCCTTCAGCCGCCCGATCGATCGCGCGCTCTGGGCGGGCTTCGAGTCCGATCGCCTCGGCTTCGCGTTCGTCGGCGGCTACCAGGCGGCGCTCGCGCGCTTGCTCGCGTGGGGCGCGGAGACGCTCGGCGACGCGCCGCCGCGCCCCTACGCCTGGCCCGCGAGCGGCGCCCGGCTCTGCCTCGCGGCGACCGAGGCGGGAGGCGCGCACCCGCGCGCGATCGCGACGACGCTCCGCGAAGAGCGCGGCGCGCTCGTCGTGCGCGGCGAGAAGACCTTCGCCACGCTCGCGTCGGTCTCCGACGAGGTGCTCGTCGTCGCGTCGCGGGGCGCCGGCGAAGACGGGACGAACCGCCTCGCCCTCGTCCGAGTGCGCGCGAGCTCCCCCGGGGTCGTCATCGCGGATCGAGCCCCGCCGCCGTTCGCGCCGGAGATCCCCCACGCGCGCGTGACCCTGACCGACGTCGTCGTCGCGAGCGAGGACGTCCTGCCGGGAGACGGCTACTCCGTCTACCTCAAGCCGTTCCGGACGATCGAAGACGTCCACGTCCTCGCCGCCGCGCTCGGCCTCGTCGTCCGGTCGGCGCGCGCCTTCGCCTTCGATCGCGTCGTCGCCGAGACGGCGTGCGCGCTGGCGTTCGCGCTCCGTGATCTCTCCGAGCGCGCGCCGTCGGATCCCGCCGCCCACGTGGCGCTCGCGGGGCTCTTCCACGGCACGCGGGCGCTCCTCGCGGCGCACGCCGGCGAGTGGACCAAGGCCGACGCCGCGACCGCCGAGCGCTGGCACCGCGACGCCCCGCTCTTGGTCGTCGCCGACGACGCCCGCCAGAAGCGCACCGCCGCCGCGTGGCAGCGGCTCGATCCGGCGCGGTGAGCCGCGACGCCGACCGCCGGCAGACGACCTGCCCACCCTCGCGCAGACCCAGCTCGAGCGGCTGTAGCCACCTGCCGCGAGGACTCGGCTACGCTGGAGGCCGATGAGTCGCGCAACGATCCTCTTCTCGGCGCCCGATCGGCCTGGCCTCGTCGCTCGGCTCTCGGGCTTCTTCTACGAGCTCGGTCTCAACATCCTCGAGGCCAGCAACTACACCGACCTCCACGGTGAGCGGGGCGCGCGCTTCTACATGCGCCTCGTCGTCGAGCTCGCCGGGCTCGCGGCGCCCGAGGCGCATCGGAAGCTCGGAGGCTCGGCGACCCGCGCCGCGATGGAGGCCGCCTTCGCCGAGCGGATCGCGACGCCGCTCGAAGGCGAGTGGTCCGTCGGCTACGAGGACCGCGTCGCGCGCGTCTGCGTCATGGTCACGAAGGACCCGACGTGCCTCTACGACCTCGCGCTTCGCCAGAAGCAGGGCGAGCTACCGTGCGAGATCGCGCTCGTGGTGAGCAACCACCCGACGCTCGAGTCGGCCGCGCAGTCGTTCCGCCTCCCGTTCTACGCGCTGCCCGTCACCAAGGAGACGAAGCCCGAACAGGAGGCTCGGGTGCTCGAGCTGCTCGCGCGGCACGACGTCGATCTCGTCGTCCTCGCCCGCTACATGCAGGTCCTCTCCGACGGGTTCCTCCGCGACGCGCCGCCGGTCATCAACATCCACCACGGCTTCCTCCCCGCCTTCCAGGGCGCGAAGCCCTATCACCAGGCGCACGCGCGCGGCGTGAAGCTCATCGGCGCGACGGCGCACTACGCGACGAAGGACCTCGACGAGGGGCCGATCATCGAGCAGGACGTCGAGCGGATCTCGCACGCGCTCGGCCCCGACGATCTCGTCCGCGTCGGCCGCGACGTCGAGCGTGTCGTCCTCGCCCGCGCCGTGCGCGCGCACCTCGAGCGCCGCGTCATCGTCGAGGGACGTCGCACCTTCGTCCTCTGAGCGCCCGGCGACCGCGGCGACCAGGAAGCCCGACGCCGTCGCGCGACCACGCGCGGCGATGAAACGACGGTGAAACGGGCTGGCCGTCGCTGGCGCGCGACGCGGGGCACCTCAACATGTCGGCATGCCTGTCGTCGTCCCCATCGCGGCGGCCGCCGTCGCCGTCGGCTCCGCCCTCGCCGCTCACCACGTCCGCGCGAGCCGGCGCGCGGGCCTCACGATCACCCACCACCGGATCCCGTGGACCGGCGCCCGCACCGTTCGCGTCGCGCAGCTCACCGACGTCCACGTGGGGGTGACGACCCCGCGCCGCGCGCTCGCGCACGTCGCGGAGACCGTCCGCAGCCTTCGCTGCGACGTCGTGGTGATGACCGGCGACTACGTGAACGCCTCGCTGGTCCACGTGGACCGCGTCACCGAGCTCGTCCGGTCATTGCCGCAGCCGTGCGTCGCCGTGCTCGGGAACCACGATCACTGGACCGATCCCGAGCGCGTCACGCGGGCGCTCGAGGCCGGCGGCGCGATGGTGCTCCGCAACGCCTCGGCCGAGCTGCGCGGCGAACGTTGGTCGCTCCGTGTCGTCGGCGTCGATGACGGCCGGACGAGGAACGACGACGTCGAGCGCGCCTTCGCGCGCGTGCGCTCCCCGGAGCGAACGCTCACGCTGACGCACGATCCGCGGACCGCCCCCGCGATCGCGAGGACCGGCACTCCCCTCGTGCTCGCGGGGCACACCCACGCGGGTCAGCTCCACGTGCCGCACGTCCTACCGAAGATCGCCAAGCTCGCGGGCCATCCGTACTTGCACGGCTTTCACCGCATCGACCGGACCGACCTGTACGTCAGCGCGGGGATCGGCCACTCGCTGCCCGGCTTGCGTTCGGCGCGCACGGCGCCGGAGCTCGCCGTGTTCGACCTCGACCCGAGCGCGCGGAGACGTCACTCGAACGTCCTCCGCGCGCTCCTCGCATAGCCTCTCCGTGGGCCCCCCGTAGCCGCGCGCGCTTCAAGTCTTGTCGAGGAACTTCCCCGGGTTCTCTTCGAACTTCTTCTTGCAGCCGCCGCAGCAGAGATAATACGTCTTGCCGTCGTGCTCGACCTTCGGCGAGGTCGCCTCGACGACGAACTCCTCGCCGGACACCGGGCAGCGCGCGGTGTCGCCGACCTGGGCCTCCCCCGGCGCCTTCACCGGTCCGCCCGACGGCTTGGCCTCGTGGTGCGACTCGGACGCCGGCGTCGCCGGTGGCGCGCTCTCGGCGCTGTTGCCGCCACACGCCACGACGAGCCCAAACATCAGTACTCCTACCCATCGCTTCATCGTCATTTCTCCGCGTCTGCGCTCGATCGCACAAAATGGCGCCGAGCGCGAGAAGACTAGGCTCCTCGCGCTCGGTACTCAATGCGACTCGCGATATGGCGAGTCGCCCCGCTCAGCTCTTCGGCGCGGCGCCCGGGGAGGCCGGAACCGAGAACTCGTAGACGTACGTCGCCTGGCCCAGCCGCTTGTCCGGCGGGTTGATGGCGAGGCCTTCGATGTTCTTGCGAACGCACTCGCCGACGGCGTCGGGCGCCGTGCTGGTCGGCCTGTCGACCACGACGTTCTGGATCTTGCCTTCCTCGGTCTCGATCTCGAACTTCACGGTCACGGTGCCGCCGGCGCCCGGCGTGCCCTTGAGGACCTCGTCGTAGCAGGCGCGGATGTCCGCCTGCTTCGTCTCGAGCACCTTGGTGGTGTCGTCACGGTACATCTCGGGGCTGCGGTAGGCGCAGCCGACGACGGTCGCGAGAGAAGCTGCAATCAGGAGGGCCGTCTTCATCACTTCTTCTCCGTGGGCTTGGGCGCCGGGGTCGCGGTGGGCTTGGGCGCCGGCGTGACGCCAGCCTTCTGGGCGTCCGTGGGCGCCGGCGGCTTCGCGGCGGGCTTGGGGGGCGTACCGGCGACGGGCTTGGCCGCGGGCGCCGGCGTGCCGGGAGCAGGCTTCGCCGCGGGATCGCCCGGCGTGCCCGTGTCCGTCTTGAGGGTGTCCTTCTTCTCCTCGACGACGTTCTGCTTGCCCGTCTTCGGATCGATCTCGACCTTCTTCTGCGTCACGTCCTGCTCGATGACGAGGAACTCGACGCGGCGGTTGGCCTCGCGGCCTTCGGGCGTGTTGTTGTCGGCGATGGGCTTCTCGATGCCCCAGCCCTTCGCGACGAGCGAGGGCGCCGGGATCGCCTCCTTCTTGACCATGTGGTCCATGACCGACTTCGCGCGATCGTCGGAGAGCTTCTTGTTCGCCTTCGCGTCACCCTCGGCGCTGGCGTGGCCCTCGATCGAGATCTTCTTGACGTGCGGGTTCTGCTTGATGACCTCGGCGATGTCGTGGAGGAGCGAGAAGCTCTCCTCCTTGATCGTAGACTTGTTCACCTCGAACTGGATCTTCTCCTTGAAGTCGATCTTGTTGTCGTGCAGCTCGACGCGCGGCGGCGGCTTGGGCTCTTCCTTCGGCGGCGGGGGCGGCGGGGGCGGCGGCGGGGGCGGCGTGCCGGCGACGGAGAACGCCTGGGCGCCCTGGAACTGCGTGACACCACCGCAGCCGGCCGAGGCGGCCAGCGCGAGCAGCATCGACGCACCGACGATGAAGCGTTGAGAAGGCATCGATCAAACCTCGTGAGTTGGGAAGGCCCGGCGGACCGCACTTCTGGAAGGCGCGGAGAAGACCGGTGCAGCCAGTGAAGCAGTCCCTCCATGGACGAGGCGACTCAGCGCATCATCCACGTCGAGCTCCATAAATGCGTGATTAGACGGATCTCTCGTGAACGTCCATGCACTTCTGCCGCTGCCCGACCACCGGTCGGACCTAATGCGGATCTCCGAGGATCCAACTCTGCGGTTTGGCCTCAGATGTCACTCAGTTGGAGGTGGAAGCACCGACGGCGGCGCACCATCGCGCCGCACCGGATGACGACGATCCGGGCGGCACGATGCAGCAGCGGCACGCCGGACTACTCGACGATCATGCGATCGCCGCCGCTCCGGCCGAAGGTCTCCGGCGCGTACATCTCCTCGGCCTTCGCGGGCGGCACCACGAAGGTCCCCGGCGTCGTCGCCCGCGCGACGTACGTGTAGTCCCACACGCCGTCCCAGAGCAGCGACGCGAACGCCTCGACGCGCTCGTCGCGCATGTTCTGGTGCTCGTACCAGGTCCGCGACCAGTACCAGTAGCGATCCTTGTTCGCGTCGGCGGCCTTCGGATCCTTCGGGATCTCGCCGGTGACGGCGAGCGCCGGGTTCATCGGCTCGAGGCCGGCCGGGATCGGATCGACGAGCGCGACGTGATAGCGGCGCGACGGCGCGACCATCGACACGCGCACGCGCACCTTCGCGCCGGCCTTCACGCGCCAGGTCCCGTCGGCGTCACGCTTGACGTCGTCGGCGCTCTCCGCGGCCTCATAGAGGCGCGAGACGACGAAGCCGTGATCGGCCGGCGGGAGCTTGAGGTTCGTCGGCGCGTACTGCATCCCGACGCGGTAGTAGAGCCGCCCCGGGCCATCCTTGCCGATGACGAGGCTCTGCTCGGCCTTCCCCGCCTTCTGCGTCTCGGCGGCGAGGAACTGCATCGGCACGCCGATGTGGCTGTGCTCGGTCGTGCGCCCCTTGAACGTGTGATCGCCGGCGAGCTTGTCGCCGAGCCACACGCGCGCGACGAAGTCGGGCGTCACCTTCTCGTAGGTCGCGAAGTAGCGGTCGAGCGCGACGAGGACGAACGCGTTCTCCTGCGTGTTCGTCCAGCGCCCCGCCTTGCGGTGACCGAGCAGCCCCTTCACCAGCTTCGGGATGACGCTCGAGTCCTTCTGGTCGCCGATCATCGCCTCGAGGAGGACGCCGTCGGCGCGGCGATCGGAGTGGAGCAGGACCCAGTCGGCGTCCTTGTAGCCGCTGACGAAGTGCGCGGCGCCCGCGGTCTCGGTGACGCGGTTCGCGACGTGGCGGCGGATCGCCTCGTTCTCGGCCGCGCTCGCCTTGTCGCCCGAGAGGGTCGGCCAGATCCAGCCGACCGCCTCGATGCCGAGCTTGTCGACGCCGCCGGCGTCGGCGATGAGCCGCTTGGCCTTCGCCGCGTCCGGATCCTTCATCCGGTGCCGGACGTAGAGCGAGTAAGCGACGATCGCGCGGCGGGCCTCCGGGCCGTACCACGCCGGGATGTGGCCCTCGATCGAGCGCAGGTAGCTCTGCGCGCGGCGCATCATCTCCTCGTCCGGCTTGTACCCCTTGTCCTTCGCGCGCGTGAGGGCGTGCGCGACGTGCACGGTGAGGTACGGCCAAGGCTGCTCCTGCCAGAAGCCCCAACCGCCGGAGTGGTGCTGCCGGCGCTTCAGCTTCTCGAAGTCCCCCTTCATCGACGCCTCGAGCGCCGAGGGGGGCGGGAGGTCCTTCGACTTGAACGCCGAGAGCACGTCGCGCAGCGCAGCGATCGACAAGACGCGCGACGCGAGCTGCTCGTTGCACTCGAACGGGTACTTGACGAGGTACACGACGGCGTCGGTGAGCGCCTGGAGCTGCGTCGACGAGGTCGTCACCTCGAGCCCGCCGAACTGGGAGAACACGTTCGGCGGCATCTTCACGGGCTGCGCCGTCGCGCCTTGATCGATCTCGCCGTACGTGGCGAACGCCTCGGTCGTCGCGGGCGTGTAGACCGGCAGCTCGATCTGGCTCGCGTCCGAGAAGCCTCCGGAGGCGACGCCGATCTGGAAGCGCGCGGTCCCCGGCTTGACTGTGGAGGCGTCGAAGCGGACCTCGACGCGATCGTTCGCGGCGATCCGCACGCGCTTCGCGCTCGGCTCGGCCACGACCGCGTTCGTCGCGCGGAGGACGACGCCGACGTCGATCGGCTGATCGGTCTGGTTCTGCACGACCACCGGCAGCTCGAACTTGTCGCCGAAGTTGAGGAAGCGCGGCGCCGACGGCCGCACCATCACGGGCAGCCGCGCGGTGATCGTCGACTCGTTCGAGCCGAACTGGCGCTCCTTCGTCGCCGCGACGGCCATCACGCGGTAGCGCGTCAGGTTGTCGGGCAGCTTCACCGGCACCGACGCGCGTCCTCGAGCGTCCGTCCGCACCGCCGGCGCGAAGAGCGCGAGCGCGGAGAAGTCCGTGCGCACGTCCATCGGCTTGTTCGAGTCGCCGACGACCGACCGCTCCTCCTTCTCGGCTCCGCTGAACGCGTCGTCCCGGTCCGCCTCACGGCGGCGCGCGTCCGTCTTCGACGCCACGGAGGGCGCCGCTCGCGGAGGCGCGGGCGGCGGCGCGGGCGGCACCATGGGGGAGCTCTCCGCGCTCTTCAGCGCCTGGGCCCGACCCCCGCCGCCGTAGCCCACGCCGTCGAGCCCTAGCCCGCCGCTCGGCTCGACCGCGCGGAGCTTCGCGAGATCGGGCTCGCCGAGGATGACGCGATCGCGCATCCCCAGGTCGCTGACGTTGCTCGAGCGCGGCGCGTAGAAGAGCTCGATGGGATCGGGCGTCTTGTAGCCGCTCAGCGCGAGCACCGCCTCGTCGGCGACGATCAACGCGACCTGGGCGCCCGCGACGGCGCGCCCGGTGTGGTCCTTCACGTCGACGTCGATGTGCGTGCTCCCGCCCGGCTCGAGGGTCGCCCGCTTCGCGACGGCGCTGAGCCCGAGCGTGCGCGTCGTCGCGAGCACCTTCGCCTGAACCGAGCCCGACGCGAACGCGGGGCGCTTCGGGAGCCGAGGGTCGGGGCTCCCCGCGTCGTCCTCGCGGAGATCCTGCCCGACGAGATCGACCCGCACCTCCGCGTTGGGGACGAGCACGTCGTCGAGCTTCACCTTCACGACCTGGCTGGCCGCCGCCATCGAGAAGCGCTCGACGTGGACGATGCCCTGGCGGCGCAGCGTGAGGAGCGCCTCGGCCGGCGCGAACGGGGCCACGACCAGGACCTCGGCGAGCTCGCCGGGCTGGTACTCCTTCTTGTCGAGGACGAGGTTCACCTGCGCCCGCTGGACGCCCCGGTCCTTCGGCCGCTCCGCGCCGATGACCCAGAGCGAGGTCGTCGTCTGGTTCTTTCGTCCGTGCTCGTCGGTCACGATCGACGTGACGCGCCAGGCGCCGCCCTCGCGCGTCTTGAACGAGCAGTGGACCTTGTCGCCGCTCGCCGGCGCGGTCGCCTCGCAGGTCTGCGCGTCGAGCTCGCGCTCCTCCCACTCGGCGCCCTTCTGCTCCCAGTCGATGCGCGCGGCCTTCATCGTGACGCTGCGCCCGGGCGCCGCCTTGCCGTCGACGTCGACGACGACGGCGTCGACCTCGATGTTCTCTCCCGCGCGGATGAAGCCCTTCGCGAGCTTCACGCCGGCGTAGACGTCGGCGGGGTGCACGAGCATCGACGTGCGGCCGGCCCACTGTTGCCGGTTGACGTCCTCGACCTGTCCGACGAGCTGGAGGCTCATCGGGTACGACGGCTCGACCGCGTCGAAGTCCACGCGGATGCGGTGGATCCCCTGCGGGTTCGTCTTCGACGTCCAGTCTTCGGACTTGGACTCGTCCTTCTCGCTCGACCGCCACGACCAGAAGCGGTTCGGCTCCGGGCCGAAGTGGTAGTCGCCGCGGTTCGGCGGCGTGTAGCCGACCGAGCGCCGGGTGACGTTCCACTTCACGGGCGCGTCGGGGAGCCCGCCCCCCGAGTAGTACGCGGCCGTCAGCGTGGCGATCGCGTGCCTGCCGACGAAGTGCGGGCCTTCGCTCGAGCGCGCGGTGACCTCGAACTCGGGGCGCCGGAACTCCTGCACGGCGAACCGGTGCTGCCACGACGTGCTCGAGAGCCCGACGCCTTCGAGCGCGAGCTCGATCTGCGCGGTCCCGAGGTTCGCGTTCGCGGGCAGCTTGTAGGCGATGTCGAACGAGCCGAACTCGTCCAGCTGCGCCGTGCCCTTGGTGAGCTCGGCCCAGCGCGGGTCGCGCACGCGGTAGCTCACGCTCTTGCCGGCGATGTCGGGGATGGCGTCGAGATCGCCTTCCCGCTCCTGACCGGCGCGGCGCACCCAGCCCTTGACGCGCACCTCCTCGCCCGGCTTGTACATGCCGCGATCGTCGTAGACGAGCCACCTCGCCGCGCTCGTGTACGTCCGGCGCGCGTACGAGGCCTCGCCGAGCCAGCGCTCCGGGACGATGACGACGTCCTTGCCCTTCCTCCCGACGACGAGCCGCCCGGGCTTGTCCGACAGCGGCACGCGCGCGAGACCCTGGCGGTCGGTCTTGCCGGCGGCGGCGCCGAGGAGCTCGACGTCCACGCCCTCGACCGGAGCGCCGTCGGCGAGGCGCGTCGCCCAGCCGAGCACCTGATCGTGCTCGATCATCGCGTCGAGCCCGAGCTCGGTCGACTGCACCCAGACGTGGAGCTCGGGCCGCGTGAAGCCCTTCGGCATCGCGCGCGTCGGCTCGACGACGACGAGCGCCTGACCGATGCCGCCGGAGAGCGCCGACGCGAAATCGATCGACGTGGCGACGAGCTCGTCGGGCGCCTTCTTCGGCGTGAGGACCTTGTCGTAGACGAGCCGCCCCGGCGGGCTCAGCTTCCGCGGGCGCTCCCACTCCTGGTGGTACGCGGCGTATTTCCTCCAGTCGTCCGGCCCCACGGCGTAGACCCGCGCGCGGAGGCTCGGCTCGTTGATGGTGTAGACCTGGTAGTCCTTCGTCTTCCGCCCCGGGTCGAGGACGATGAGCTCCTGCTCGGCGCCGAACATCGTCGGGTCCGCCGAGCCGACGTCGAACGTGACCGTGTGCGGGCGCCCCATCGTCTGACCGTGGGTGTCGACGACGGCGCCGTCGATCGTGACCTCGTATTTCGTGCGGCCCTTCGTCTTGCCGCGGAGGATCATCCCCGCGCCGTGCACCTCGACCTTGAGCCCGGGGATCTCGGGGGAGACCTTGACCATCCTGTCCTTGTCGAAGGTCTTCATGTCGACCGGGTTCGAGAAGGAGAGCGAGAACGGCGCGAGCGGCGGGCAGTGGTCCTTGCCGCTCCGGGACCACTGGGAGCAGCTGTGGTGAACGACGCGCATCGCGCCGTACGTGCTGAACGAGAACGACTGCTCCTTGTCGGTCTTCCTGGGCCCCTCGGCGCTGGGCGCGCCCGCCTTGACGCGGACGCTGAAGCTCGTGTCCGTCGGGAGGCGGCTGGCGGGCCGGAACGCGAGCCAGCGTCCCTTCTCCGCCCGCTGCGAGAGGCCACGGACGGCGTCGTTCGTCTCGACCTCGTCCGCGTCGGCGAGCCGCAAGGCGACCGCGCCGGCGCTGCCCGTCATCTCGACGGCCGCGAGCATCGCCTTCGGATCGACCGCTTGATCGAACTCGACGAAGACCAGCGGATCGAGCGGCTCGGAGCTCCCGTGCGGATGCGAGCGCTTCACCGACGGCGCCGGCGTGGTGAAGGTCCACCGCTCGGCCGCGGCGAGCGCCTGCCCGTTCTGCGCGCGCGTCCCCGCCGGCACCTCGACGGCGTACTCGGTCGCCATCGGGAAGCGCTTGTCGGGCTGGAACAGGAGGGTCCGCGTCCCGAGCCAGCGCCACTTGCCGGCGGGCTCCGGCACGAGCCGGACGGGCGGACGCTCCTTGTTCACCTCGTCGACGGACGAGACCGGCACCATCGGATGCGAGAACGTCATCGTGAGGTGCGGGGCGAGGTCGACCTTGCCCTCGGGGGCGTGGCGCTCGACCTTGAGCGGACCGCTGGCCGACGGCGACGCGGGCGGCGGACCGGCGGGCGGCGGGAACGTCTCGTCGACCGTCTTGCCGGGACGCGGCGGCGGGATCGACTTCGCGCGCATCGCGAAGTCCTTCTCGTCGTCGGGATCGCTCTTGAGCTCGGGGAGGCGCGCGCCGATCTTTCGCGCGTCCTCGGCTCCGAGCGGCGTCGCCGCGGCGACCTTACGCTCGCTCGGCTTGTCGGCCTCGTCGTCGGCGTTGCTGAGGCGGAAGCCGACCCCCGACTTCGACAGCTTCCAGACCAGCGGCGCCTCGGGCGGCGCCGGCGGAGCGGCCGGCTGGGCGGGGGGCTTCTGGCCGGGGCATCCGACGGCGAGCAGCGCGAGGAGCGAACCGAAAGCGACGAGCGAAGAACGAGAAGCCATCGACGAGACCTCGAGTGCGGCCGAGCGCGCGGCTCGGACCTCTGGGGACCAACGTGTGGACCAACGAGCGTGGCGCGCCGAGCCTACAGTCGAAACCGACGGCGCGGCGCCACGATCGCAACGCCGCGCCGCAGCGATCGCGCGGGACGGATCCAGCATGCTGGACTTCGTCCAGTACGGCCGACGACGCCGAACGATCTGCGCGTCGCGTCGTCAGTCCGAGCCGAGGATCACGACCAGGCCGGTCAGGATGACGACGACCATCGTGATCCCTGCGACCAGCACGTAGCCGAGCACCCGCGAGCCGCCGCTCGAAGCCGGCGGCGGCGCGGGACGAAAGGCGCGCGGGCTGGTCGGCGCCGAGACCCACGGCGCGCTCTCGTCCGGAGACGACGGACGGTGCCCGCCCGGCGCGTGCGCGCCTCCGGGGTACGACGGCATCGGCGGGCGCGCCGGCGGGAAGGCGTCGACGGGTGACGGCGCGCCGAAGCCGCCGGGGTGCCGCGGCCGGCTCTCCATGATCACGGTGCTCTCGCCCGGAGGGTCGACGCTGTCGGGCGGCGCGACGGCGGGCTCGGAGGCGTTGGCGCGCGCGGTCAGGGTGGGATCGTCCCCGGTGACCGCGACGGTCGGCGGCTCGCGATCGGCCGGATGCACGTACGCGGTGACGTCGGCGCTCTCGACGAGCTCCTCGGGCTCGAGCTCGACGATCTGATCCATGACCGTGGAGTCCTCGATCGGCGCCCCGCGCGCCGCGAGCCGCTCGTCGTCCACGATGCTGCGCCCCCACCTCGAACGGTCCGGCGCGGGCTCCGCCACCGGCTGCCGCCCGGGCACGTTGCGGAGCGCGACCTGCATCGAGCGCGCGTCCGGCCAGCGGTCCGCCTTCTGGAACGAGAGCGCGCGGTCGACCGCGTCGCGGAGCTTCTTCGGGAGCCCCGGCTCGAGCGTGGAGAGCGAACGCGCCGGGAAGTTCGCCGCCGCGACGAGCATCTCGGCCGCGCTCTCGCCGTCGTGCACCGGCTCGCCGCTGAGGAGGATGAAGAGCGTCGCGCCGACGGCCCAGACGTCGGTCTGCTCGTCGATCAACGGGCGGTTGCCGATCGCCTGCTCGGGCGCCATGAACCCCGGCGTGCCGAGCAAGAAGCCCGTCGCGGTCTGCTCGGTGCGGAAGCCGGTCTTCATCTGCGCGAAGCCGAAGTCGAGGACCTTCAGCCTCCCCTGCTGCGTCAGGAAGATGTTGTCCGGCTTCACGTCGCGATGGACGATGCCCTTCGCGTGCGCCGCGGCCAGCACGTCGAGGAGCTGCTCGGCGATGTCGTAGACCTCCGCGAGCGGGAGCTTGCCGCCCTTGCGGATGCGGCGCTGCTCGAGCAGCTCTCCCTCGAGCAGCTCCATCACGAGGTAGGCCAGTCCCTCCTCCGAGACGTCGTCGTCGAGGATGCGGACGACGCCGGGGTGGTTCACCTGGTTGGCGGCGTAGCCCTCCTGGAGAAACCGGCTGCGCGTGTCGCTGTCGCGCGAGAACTCGGGGTGGAGGATCTTGATCGCGGCGGTGCTGCCGTTGTTCTTGTGCGTCGCCGCGAACACCGTGCCCATGCCGCCGCGCGCGATGCGCCCGTCGATGCGCCACTTGTCGCGCAGCACACGACCGACCCACCGTGACTCCTGGATCTGCGGCCTGGCCACGCCTCCTCACGCCTCTGGTTTCAGGCTAGCAAAGCGGCGACCCGCTCAGAACTTCGTCGTCGCGAAGAGGACGAGCCCCGTGATGAAAATCGCCAGGCAGATCACGCCGACGATCCCGAGCAGGATGATCTGCCCGGAGAGCTTGAAGCGCTTGCCGCTCGGCGCGGGCCACGGCGCCTGCCCCTGCATCGCCGGTCCGAGCTGACCGGGATAAGGCCCCGGCGCGGGCCCTTGCATCGGCATGCCCATGGGCGGATACCCCGGACCGGGTCCCATCCCCATCTGCGCGGGTCCGGGATACGACATCGGGTGCGGCGACGAGACCGGCATGTGCGGGTTGGACGTCGGCCGGTCGTGGGGCGCGCCGTGCATCGACGGCATCGGGGCGCTCTGCGGACCGCCCGGGCTCCACGGCTGCTGCTGCGGTTCGCCCCAGCCCTGCCCTGGCCCGTTCATGACACCGGGAGGCGGCCCCATCATGTTCGGCGCGGGGGAATAGCCCGCGCCCGCGTGCGGCGGCGGGAACACCCCCGGCGGCGGCGGAAACGCGCCGTCGGGATCCTGCGCCATCGTCTGCGCGAGCGCGGCGAGGTGCTTGCTGTTGGCCTCGTTGTCGCCCGGCGAGACCGCGAGGGTCGCGTCCTCACCGACGGCGTCGTCACCGACCACGACGTGCGCGTCCTGCCCGCGGAGGAGCTCTTCGCGCGGGACGGCGCGCGTCGATTCCTCTTCCTCCACCCGCTCGATCGGCTGGGGGAGCGGGTTCGAGCCGGGCGGGCGCTCGTCGCGCGCGAAAGCCGGCCCGGCCCCACCCCTCGAAGAAGGCGGCAGGGGCGGAGGTCCGCCGCTGCCGCCGCTGAACGCGGTGCTCGCGAGCGGCGAGCGACCAGGCAGCGGCGCAGGGCGCGGCCCGGGAGAAGCGACCGCGGCGCGCGCGGCGTCGGCGGCGCCGGCGTCGAGCCCGAAGAGCGCCAGCGATTGCTCGGTCGAGCCCATCATGGTCGGGCCGTCGTCCTTGGCGCCCGCTGCGTCGTTGTCGAACGGCGGCGCCTTCGCGGCAGAGGCCGGCGGCCGCGGCGACGGCGCGAGCGGCGGAAACGCCGGGGCTGCGGCCGGTGAAGGCACCGACGGCGGCGTGCTCGGGCGCGGCGCGCCCGCGGAAGGGAGCGGGGGACGACTCGGCGCCGCCGGCGCCGCCGGGCGCGGCGCGCCGGGTGGCGGCGGAGCGAGACCGATCACGGTCTGCGGGCGACGCCGCGACGAGACCGGCGCGGCCCCCGTGGTCCGCGGCTGCCCGCTCGGCGTCAGCCCGCCGAGAGGAGTCGGGACGATCGGCCCGCTCGGGGGCTTCGCGCTCCCGAGCTGAGGTACCGCCGGCCCGCTCGGCGGCGCGCGCCGGCTCGCCTCGGCCCCCGGGAGGAAGGGCACCGGCGCCGTCGGCGGCATCGCCAGAGGCGCGCGGGGGGGCGCCGGCGACGCGGCGAGCGGCGCGGCCGGGACACCGTCCGGGGGCGTGATGGGCAGCGGCGGCGGCGGATTCGAGATCGGGAGGGGCATGCCGGACGCGCTCGGGTCGAACGTCGGCGATGCCATCGCCACGGTCGACTCTCCTCCCTCCTCGTCGTCCACGAGCTCCGGCTCGCTCTCGGCGTTTGCGCGCTCTCCGGCCATCACGTTCTCGACGCTAGCCTACCGCAAACCAAGCCGTCTCCGCAGCTTTCGCGCACTCTGACGCGAGACGTCGACGCGTTTGCCGGTCGAGAGGCAGGCGACGTAACCGCCCGTATCCACGGATTCGAGGCGGTCGACATGGTCGAGGTTCAAGATCGCACGGCGGTGGACGCGCTCGAAGGAGCCCGCCGGGCCGAGCTTGGTCTCGAGGTCCTGGAGGGTGTCGTCGGTCAGGATGGTCCGGCTCGACGTGTGGACGGAGACGAGCGCGCCGTCGAACGTCGCGTGCGTCACGTCGGCGGGGCTGACGAGCGCCGCACCGTCGTGCGTCGCGATGGCCAGCTTGGTCAGCCGCGGGGCGCCGGCGGGCTCGCCCTCGGCGCGCGGCCCGTGATCGAGGAACGCGCGCGCGCGCTCGATCGCCTTCGCGAGGCGCGCGTCGTCGACCGGCTTGAGCACGTAGTCCACGGCGCCGACGTCGAACGCCTTCACCGCGTGCTCCGGGTGCGCCGTGACGAAGACGACGTAGGGGCGCTCCTCCGGCATCGCGAGCACGGTCTCGATGCCGCTCATCCCGGGCATGTTGACGTCGAGGATGGCGACGTCGACGTCGTCCTCGCGGAGGCGCGCGAGCACCTGCTCGCCGCTCTCGCACTCGAGGGCGGTCTCGACTCCGCCGATCTCACCGAGGAGACGCAGCACGCGCTTCCTCGCCATGAGCTCGTCATCGCACACGAGGACGCGGAGGGGGATCGACGACGCCATCGTGGCGAAGGCTACCCGAAGGACCACCCCGCCGGGTAGCCGCGGCGCGGCGTCCGCGCTCAACCCGACGAGCGCGGCGCGGCGTCCGCGCTCAACCCGACGAGCGCGGCGCGGCGTCCGCGCTCAACCCGACGAGCGCGGCGGGAGGCTGCCGCGAACGGCGCGCGGCAACGTCATCGAGGCGCGCGTGCGCTCGCCGTCACGCTCGATCGTGAAGCGCGCCGCGCGGCCGTACGCGAGCGCGAGGCGCCGCTGGACGATCGGCAGGCCGCTGCCGCCCTCGCGCGGCCCCGCGTAGGCGCCCGGGTTGGAGAGCTCGACGTGCACCTCGTCGCCGGACGTCGTGATCGCGAACACGACGGCGCCCTTGTTCCGCGCGAGCGGACCGTGCTTCATCGCGTTCTCGACGAGCGGCAAGAGGACCATCGGCGGGACCTCGATGTCCGGCAGCGGCTCGGGGACGCTGCGCTCGACGGTGAAGAGCGAGGGATCTCGGATCGCGTGGAGCGCGAAGAGGGCGTCGACGAGCTCGATCTCGCGCTCGATCGGCCACGTCGTCGTGCTGATCCCGGTCATCATGGTGCGCAGCATCGACGAGAGCTGGAGGATCGCGCGCTCCGCCACGGCGCCGTCGGCGCGGCACCACTCGGCGATCGCGTTCAGCGTGTTGAAGAGGAAGTGGGGATCGAGGTGGCTCTTCAGCGCGAAGAGCTGCGCGTGATCGGCCTCGCGCGCGAGCGACTCCGCGCGAGCGCGGGCGCGCCGCAGGTGGAGCTCGAGGTCGATGTCGCGCGCGAGCCCCCAGCCGCCGACCCAGAAGAGCGCCATGCAGACCGCGAGGCTCGGCTCGGTCGTCATGAACGTCGGTCCGGCCCCCGCCAGCCCCGGCAAGCCGCGGCCGACGCCGAGGACGACCGCGGCGCCGACGCCCGCGTAGACGACGACGCGCGTGAGCGCGCCGGACGCGATGGGGCGATCGAGCGGGAAGAGCGCGCGCCAGAGCGAGGGGCCGACGAGGAGGAAGCTCCCGCACATCAAGAGCGCGATCGGCACCGCGAAGGCCTCGCGGCTGTACGCGTCCTGGATGATCGTGAGCGGCACGACAACGAGCGCGATCGGGATCGCGCGGCGCGGGACGAGCAGCGCTCGGACCGTGGAGCGAAGGACGCCTTCGCCGGACTGCGCCGCCTTCGACGCCCAGCCGCTCCGGTTTTCGGTTGCCTCGCTCATGACGCCACGGCGGCGGCCAGCCCGCCTTCCCCGAGCGTAACGCGAAGCGGGCTGGCGCCAATGCGCTACGCCCCGATCGCGGCTGCCGCGGCTGCGGGCCCGCGCGCCACGGGCCCGCGCGTCGTGGTGGAGAGGACGCGGGTGGAGCCGGCCTCGACGCCCGCGCAAACGCGGGGCGAGCCGCTAACGCGGCAGGGTGAGGAAGTACGTGTACGCCGGGACGTCATCCGGATCGAGGTCGAAGAGCTCGGGGACCGCCTTCCGCGCCTTGGCGGGCGACTCGAGATCGGCGAGACGTCGAACGCGGATCCAGCCCTTCGCCCCCTTGCCGATCGAGTCGAGGCTCGTGTCCTTGAGCACGGCCGTGTTCGCGTCGAGCCCGCCGACGAAGAAGCCGCCGTCCCAACCCGAGTCTCCGACGACGGTGTGCGCGGTCAGGGTCCCGCCAACGACGACGAACGCATCGGCGTAGACGTGACGCGCGTTCAGCGCGCCGGTCACGACCAGGTTCGGCAGGCCGGAGACGCGGCGGAGCGAGACGTCGCCCTTCACCTGCAGATCGCCGACGATCACGACGGTACCCGAGACATCGCGTAGCTCGTCGAGCGTCACCGAGCCGAGCGCGAGGGCATACGGCTTCGGCAAACCGTCGACGTCACCGTGGGGCGGATCGAACCCGACCGCCGCCAGCGCGTCACGCACGACTGCGAGGGTAAC
>JAHBWA010000180.1 GCA_019637195.1 Labilithrix sp.
CTCGTGTTCTACGGACCTGGCCTCGGCGGGAAGACGACGACGCTCCAGTACATCCACGCGGCCACGAAGCCCGAGCACCGCGGCAAGATGGTGTCGCTCGCGACGCCCACGGACCGCACGCTCTACTTCGATTTCCTGCCGATCCGCGTGCCGCGGGTGCGTGGGATGGCCGTGCGGCTCCAGCTCTTCACCGTGCCCGGGCAGGTCTACTACGCCGCGACGCGGAAGCTCGTGCTCTCCGGCGCGGACGGGATCGTGTTCGTCGCCGATTCCCAGAACGGGCGCGTGGAGGTCAACCAGGAGTCGCTCGACGACCTGCATGCGAACCTCGCCGAGCACAATCGCTCGCTCGAGGACGTGCCGCACACGTTCCACTGGAACAAGCGCGACCTCGGCGAGCTCCTCCCGCTCGAGGACCTCGACCGGCGCTTCAACCTGCACGGCGCGCCGTCCCTCGGGACCGTCGCGACGAAGGGAGACGGCGTCTTCGAGGGGCTCGAGCGCATCACGCGCCTCGTCCTCAAGGCCTACGAGAAGGACCCGAAGGTCCGCATCGAGCCGACCAGCGAGGGCGCCAAGGACGGCGACGCGCAGATCGAGGCCGAGGGGATCGCGCAAGCGCTCCGCCAGATGGAGAGCCCGGGCGTCGAGCCTGCGTCGAGCGCCGAGGCGCCCACGAAGATCTCGGCGGTCGTCCCGGACACCTCCTCGGCGGCGCCGGCTCGCGCGAGCGACAAGCCCGCGAGCGATCGGGTCGACGGCGTGAAGAGCTCGAAGCCGCGGAGCGACAGCGCGGCGGCGGCCGCTGCCGCTGCCGGCATCGTAGCGAAGGACTCCGGCGCGTGGACCCGCTTCACCATTCCGGAGCCGAGCGGTCCCCCGGCGGAGGCGCCGCCCGCCGCCGCCCAGCCCGTGGACGTCCCGCACGGCGCGGCGAGCTTCTCCCTCGCCGAGCTCTGGCCGGAAGCCGAGCGCGATCGCGTCCGTCAGGCCGAGGCGATGCTCGCGGCGCGCGACGCGGTCAACGCGATCCTCGCGTGCGACGTCCTCGTCACGCGCGTGCTCGCCTCGGCTGCCGGTCTCGTCGGGACGCTCGACGCCCCGCGCGATCCGGCGCTCGTCTCGCTCCTGCTCGGCCTCGACGGCGGGCGCTACCTCCAGTTTCGCACGGTGGTCCGCGCCGCGCGCCACCGCGAGGCGGTCACGCTGCGCGACGCCTTCGAGTGCTTCACGTTCTCGATCGAGGCGCGCCGCGCCCGCGAAGCCCTGCGGCGCTGAGCCGCGCGCAGCTCACGTCTCGAAGCGGACGGCGCGCGCGCGGAGATCGGGCGGCCAGCTCCGGGCGGCCTGGTCGATGACGGCGGCGGCGTGCTGCGGGGCGAGCGCGGCGAGCCCCCGCGCGAGCCCGAGGGCGACCTCGGCGTCGTCGGTCGTCTGCAGGTCCGTGCAGCGGCGAAGGCGGTCGGCGAGGATCGCGGCGGAGACCGGGCGCGCCTCGCCGCGCGCCTGCGTGATCGTGCGGACCGCGGCGAGGCGCATGGTCCGGCGTCGGGCGCGATCGAGCACGGTGGCGATGAACCGCGGGGTGTGCTCGTCGGCGACGCCGAGCTCCGCGAGGGCCCCGAGCGCAGCGATGGCGACCTCCTCGCTCGGATGCTCGAGGAGCCCGAGGACGATCGGGCGCGCGCGCTCGCGCCAGAGGCCGGGGAGCGCGCCGACCGCGGCGCGCGCGAGCCCGGGGCTGTTCGACCGCGCGTAGGCGGCGACGATGGCGCCGAGCGCCTCGTCGTGCCCCGCGGGTAGCGAGGCGAGGAGGTCCTCGGCGATCGCGACCGCTCCCGGCGCGCCCAGGCGATCGGCGAGGCGCTCGAGGCCGCCGCGGAGGATCGGCGTCCCCGCCGGGCCCATCGCGCGGAGCGCGCGGATGAAGCGCGCGCGCGCTTCGGGATCGCCCTGCCTCACGCGCGCGGAGTACAAGGCGTGCGCGCCGAATGCGCCCGCGGCGTTCAGCAGTCGATCGCCAGCCGCGTCGCCCGCCGCGAGGACGCGCTGCGCCACCGGCGCGAGCACGCTCGGATCGCGGAGCACGCGAAGCAGCCCCTTCGACAGCGCCGCGCGTGAGCCGGGGAGCTCCGGGCCTTCGGTGGCGAGGACGTCGAGCGTGCTCGCGAGGCGCCAGAGCGTCTCGATGTCGTGTCCCTGCGCGAGCTCGCAGATCGCGGACTCGAGCGGCGCGATCAGCGCGGCGAAGGCGCGAGGATCGGTCGTGCCCACGAGCCGGCGCATGAAGGCGGTCGGATCGCTCGTCAGCTCGGAGCGCGGCGAGCGCGGGGTGTCGAGCTCGATCGTCGCACCCTGGATCAGCCAGCCGGGTCGCGACGAGGGCGCACGATCTCCGAGCGGCAGCGGAGGCGCGGACAGCCCGCTCACCTCGACGCGCTGGTACTGGCCGCTGAGCGAGACCGGCGGCTTGTCGAGCAGGTCGCGCAGCGCCGCGCGGAGGTCGCGCATGCTGGCGAAGCGCGCCTCGCGGTCCTTCGCGAGCGCGCGGAGGATGACGGCCTCGAGCCGCGGATCGACGTTCGGCGCGCGGCGCGACGGCGGCGGGACCGGATCCTCGATCTGCATCCGGACGATCGTGCCGACGTCCTCGCTGGTGAACGGCACGTCGCCGGTGACGAGCTCGTACATCACGATGCCGAGCGCGTAGACGTCGCTGCGCGCGTCGAGCTCGGCGGCCATGCACTGCTCCGGCGACATGTACTCGGGGGTTCCCTGGAAGCGGCGCGTCTCCTCGGCGACGGCGCCCTGGGCGATGCCGAAGTCGCAGACCTTCACGATCTCGATCGGGTCGCCGTCGTCGTCCGTTCCCTGGAGGATGACGAGGTTCTCCGGCTTCACGTCCTTGTGGACGATGTTGCGCGCGTGCGCGTGGCCGAGCCCCGCGCACACCTGCGTGGCGAGTCGAATGACGCGCTCTCCGTCGAAGCGCTGCGCGTCCTCGAGCAGCGCGCGGAGGCCGACGCCGTCGAGGAACTCCATCACGAGGTAGAGCAGGCCGTCCGGCTCTTGCCCGAAATCGAGCACGCGCGTGACGTTCGGGTGGTCGAGCCGGCTGGCGGCCAGCGCCTCGGCGTGGAAGCGGCGGCCGAAGTCGGCGTCGCTCTGGAACGTGTCGTGGAGCACCTTCACGGCCACGGGCATCTGGAGCTCGCGGTGGCGAGCGCGGTAGACCGCGCCGACGCCGCCCCCGCCGATCAAAGACTCGATCTCGAGCTTGCCGCCCGCGAGCCGTCGCCCGACGAGGTCGGACGGCGCCGCGGGGCGCTCGCCGGTGCCCTCTAGGTCGGCGGTGTGACGGTCGGTCAGCTCGTGGTTCGTCTCGTGCCGGGCGCGCAGGGTCGTCGGCCGCTTGGTCGCCGATCGAAGGACCGGGGCCGACTCGCTCACGCGCGCGCGCAGCCGGAGCGGGAACCCGTCGGCGGTCGGCGGCCCGACGGGGTCGGCCAGCAGGCGCAGCGGCTCGTTCGAGCCGGGAGAGTAGACGTCGAGCGCGTGGGTCGACCGATCGGCGGGCGCCGCGAGGAGCGGGACGTACGCGACCTGCTCCGCCAGCGCGACACCCTCGAGGAAATCACGCGACGCTTCGTCCGCGAGATCCGCGACGAGCAGAGGGAGCGAGGCGTGCGGTGCGACTGACTTCACGAAGCCTTCCCACGTTATTGGAACGCATCGACGTGTCAACGACACCTGGGCGACGCCACGAGGCCGCACTCGTCGCAGCCGCTAACGAATTTCGCTGCGGCCGATCGGCCGCGCGCACGCTCTCGGTTCTCCCCGCCGCGCGGGGCGCCTATGCTGACGTTCATGCCGCGCCTCGGTACGCGAACGATCGACGGCGCGTCGATGCTCCGCGCGATGTGCGTAGGCCTCACGTCCGAGCAGGAGGGCGCGTGCCGGCGCGCGCTCGTGCCGGTGGAGGTCGTGCGCGCCGCCGACGTGCGCTCGGCGTGCGCGACCATGTCTTTGGTGCTCCCGCTCGTCGTCATCGTCGACGAGGCGATCTCGGACGGCGACCGCGCGGAGCTCGCCGAGCTGACGACGGCGTGCGGCGCGGAGCTCGTCGCGCTCGCGCGGGAGCCGACGGAGCGCGGCTACGCGGAGCGCCTCCTCGAGGCGGTGCGCGTCGCCGAGCTCCGCCGCGTCGTCGCGCGCGGGTGAGCCGTCGCTTCGGCGGCTCGTGACCGCCCGCGGTCGCTCGCGTCATGCGCGTCGGAGACGCCCGCGGTCGCCGGCTCGCGCGCGCGTCAGAGGAGCTCGCGGACGCGCCGGATCACGCGCGCGCGTCAGAGGAGCTCGCGGACGCGCCGGATCACGCCGCCGCGGCCGAAGAGCGCGCGAAACAGGCGCATTTGCCAGCGGTACGCCTTGCTCGAGTACGGGAACCACGTCGGGTCGGCGGACGCCTCCGGGAGGCGGCCCGTGAAGACGTGGCGGACCTCGGCCATGTCGCGGAGCGCGTCGTCGCCGTGGACGCGACCGAACCCGCTCTGCTTGATGCCGCCGAACGGCGCCTCGACCGCGCCGTAGTTGATGAGCACGTCGTTCACGACGACGCTCCCCGCCTCGATCCGCTGCGCCAGCCGCTTTCCTTTCTCGCGGTCCTTGGTGAACACGTAGGCGTTGAGGCCGAGGTGCGAGTCGTTGGCGAGGCGGACGGCCTCGTCCTCGGAGGCGACCTTCTGGAACGGCACGATCGGCCCGAAGATCTCCTCCTTCATCACGGTCATCGTGTGGTCGCACCCCGCGAGGACCGTCGGCTCGAAGAACTGGCCGGGGCCCGGCACGCGCCTGCCGCCCGCGATGATGCGCGCGCCCTTCTTCAACGCGTCGTCGATGTGCTTCTCGGCGATCTCGATCTGCTTCGGGAAGATGATCGCGCCGACCTCGACGGTGTCCGTCGTCGGATCGCCCTGGCGGAGCTTCTCGGTCAGCTCGCGCACGCGGCCGAGGAGGGCGTCGTGGACCGACTCGTGCGCGTAGACGCGCTCGACGGAGATGCACACCTGCCCCGCGTTGACGAAACCCCCGAAGACGATCGCGTTCGCCGTCCGCTCGACGTCGCAGTCGGCGCACGCGATGAGCGGGGCCTTGCCGCCGAGCTCGATCACGCACGGCACGAGGTTCGCGCCGCACGCGGCGGCGACGCGCTTGCCGGTCTCGACGCCGCCGGTGAAGACGAGCTTCTGGATCCCGCCCTCGATGAGCGCCTGACCGACGTCGCCGCGGCCGTGGACGACGCCGAACAGGTCCTCGGGCAGGCCCGTCGCGTCGAAGATCTCCTTGGCCTTCTGGAGCGAGAGCGGCGTCACCTCGCTCGGCTTCACGACGACGGCGCTGCCGGTGACCAGCGCGGCGAAGACGTCCGCCATCGGGATGACGAAGGGGAAGTTCCACGGTGAGATGATCCCGACGACGCCGCGCGGGTGGTAGTGGAGCACGCTCTTCTTGTGCTTCAGGAGGTGGAGCGAGAGCTCCCGCGGCGCGAGGATGCGCGGGGCGTTCTTGCAGTAGTAGGTGAGCTGGTCGACCGCGACCGCCACCTCGTGTCCGAGGGCGTCGGCGCGCGGCTTGCCGCACTCGCGCGTCACGACGTCGACGATCTCGTCGGCGCGCTCGACGAGCGCGTCGCGGAAGCGGAGCAGGCGCAGCGCGCGCTCCTCGACGGGCAAGATGCCCCACGCCGACTGGGCCTTCTTCGCCCGCGCGATCGTCTTGGCGACGTCGTCCGGCGAGGCGATCGGAACCGCGCCGAGCAGCTCGCCCGTCGCGGGCTCCCAGCTCTCGAGCGTCCGGTGCGGGGTGTTGCCGTTCGTGTCGATCGAGTGGAGCGCGCCCATGCCGGCACCGTAGCCGACCCGGCCGCGCGCCGTAAACGGCGGGCGGCCCTCGCCGGCGCGCGTCGGCGGTCAGCCGCGCTCGATGAGCTCGATCTTGTAGCCGGTCGGATCCTCGACGAACGCGATCACCGTGGTCCCGTGCTTCATCGGCCCCGGCTCGCGCACGACCTTGTAGCCGAGGGCCCGCACCTTGTCGCAAGCGGACTTGATGTCGTCTGTGCCGAGCGCCACGTGCCCGAACGCGTCGCCGAGATCGTACGAGGTGCGGTCCCAGTTGTACGTGAGCTCGATGACGGTGTTCGTGCTCTCGTCGCCGTAGCCGATGAAGCACAGGGTGAACTTGCCGTCCGGGTACTCCTTCTCGCGGAGGACCTTCATGCCGAGCGCCTCGGTGTAGAACTTCTTCGAGGCGGCCAGATCGCCGACGCGGAGCATCGTGTGGAGCATTCGCATGGCGCGGAGCTTAGATCACCGTCGCGCGCCGCGCTCTACCCGGCGGCGCCCCCGCGGCGAACGCCGGGCCACGCGATGAACGCCAGCGTCGTCGGCACGACCGCGACGCCGAGCGCGACGAGCGCGGCGTCGTGCCCGTGCGTGCGATCGATCGTCCACCCGACGAGCGGTCCGGCGACGACGTGCGCCAGCGACTGCGCCGCCGCGGTCATCCCGCCCGCCGCCGACGTCCGCTCGATCGGCACGCGCGAGAGCATGTCGTTCGTCACGAGGACGTAGAGCCCGCCCCCGCCGCTCGCGGCGATCGCGAAGAGGGCGATCGCGGCCGCGGGCGAGGTCGTCAGCGGGGTGAGCGCGAGCGCCGCCGCGAGCGACATCGCGACGACGAGGGGGCGCCAGCGCGTCGGTCCGCCCGGGCTCGGGTCAGGGCGCCTGCTCGCGAGCGCGCCGAAGCCGACCGCGCCGAGATCGAAGAGGAGCGGCGGCGCGACGAGGTAGCTGCCGACGTCGTGCTGCGGGACGTGCCACGCGTCGACGAGGTACTTCGCCGTCCAGTTGAGGACGAACATCATGAGCGGCGCCGAGCCCACGACGGCGACGATCGCGCGAAGGACGGGCGCGCTCGTGACGACGGCGGCCCAGGAGGGGCGGGGCGCGGGCGGTCCCTCGAGATCGGCGGCTTCGGCCTCGGCGCCCGCGGCGGCGGGCGCGGCGCGCTCGAAGCGCCGCGTGACGACGAGCCAGAGCGGGATCCACAGCGTCCCGAGCAGCGCCGTGCCGGCGAAGGCGCCGCGGAAGCCGTACGTCGCGTCGAGGCCGACCGCGAGCTTCGCCGCGACGATCGCGCCGAGCGAGCTGCCGGTGAAGAGCAGGCCATAGGCGAGGGGACGTCGCGCTCCGGGCAACGCGCGGCGGATCGCCTGGACCGCGGCCGGAAACGAGGGTGCCTCGGCCATCCCGAGCAGGACGCGGAGGGCGAAGAGCGACGCGAACGAGAAGGCGAGCGCGTGCGCGCCCGCGACGAGCGACCACACGACGACCGCGGCGGCGAACCCGCGCCGCGCGCCGAGCCGATCGACGACGATCCCCGCGACGGGCGCCCCGACGAGGTACGCCATCGAGAAGGCCCCGAGCAGCCAGCCGTACTGGGTGTTGTCGATGGCGAGCGCCCGCGTGACCGACGGCGCGATCGCAGCCAGCGTCTGGCGATCGACGTAGCTGACGCTCATTCCCAGGGTGGCGACGGCCGCTACCGCCCAGGCCGCCGCCGGGGTGGGCTCTCTCGCGGAGGGGACGCCGGGCTGCATGGCGGCGCTGTTATCGCACCCCTGCGGGAAAGCGGAAACGGGGTGCTACCTCGACGTCTCCACTCCGTCACGATCGAGGCCTTTGGTCGGGCCTCACGGATCGAACTGCTGTAATCTTCGAGACGTGGCGGACGTCCTCCACTCGCCTGAGCTGGCGAATGAGCCGTCGGATTTCGGCGGCCTCAGGCCCGGCACGCGCCTCGGTCGCTACGAGCTCCTCGTGCCGATCGCTCGAGGAGGCATGGCGCGCGTCTGGGCAGCGCGCCAGCACGGGCAGCGCGGGTTCCAGAAGCTCGTCGCGATCAAGACGATCCTCCCGCACCTCGCGGAGGAGCCCGAGTTCGAGCGCATGTTCCTCGACGAGGCGCGGATCGCGTCGGGCGTGCACCACCCGAACGTCTGCGAGATCTACGAGCTCGGCGACGATCAACGGACGCTCTACCTGGCGATGGAGTGGGTGAGCGGCGACTCGCTCTCGCGGCTGCTCCGCGCGAACGGCAAGACCGAGGCGCTCGACGCGCGCGTCGTCGCGCGCATCGTCGCCGACGCGTGCGCGGGCGTGCACGCGGCGCACGAGCTGACCGACGACGACGGCCGCGTGCTGAACGTCGTGCATCGCGATCTCTCCCCGCACAACGTGCTGCTCACGGCCGACGGCGTGGCGAAGGTCTGTGACTTCGGCGTCGCGAAGGCCCTCGGGCAGCTCCACGAGCAGACCAGCGCCGGCCAGCTCAAAGGGAAGATCAGCTACATGGCGCCGGAGCAGGTCACGGGCGCCGCCGTCGACCGCCGGAGCGACGTCTTCTCGCTCGGCTGTCTGCTCTACGAAGCGACCACGGGCGTGCGTCCCTTCAAGGGCGAGCAGGATCACATGATCATGCACGCCATCCTCAACGGCGAGCTCGCTCCGCCGACGAGCTTCATCCGCAGCTACCCGCCGGATCTCGAGCGGATCGTCCTGCGCGCGCTCGCCCACCAGCCGATCCTCCGCTACCCGACGGCGGAGCGGATGCGCTTCGCGCTCGAGGAGTTCCTCACCAAGGGCCAGCTCGTCACGCAGTCGAACGTCGCGCAGGCGGTGCGGACGCGCCTCGGCGAGCAGCTCGAGCGACGCAAGGAGCGCATCAAGCAGGCCTCTTCGCTCGCCGAGCAGACGGGCTGGGATCCCGCGAACGCGGGCTCGACGCGCGACGCGGTCGGCCACCGCTCGGGCGTCCAAACTTCGCGTCCGTTCAACGCGACGATGCAGGGACCGGGCGCCGGCTTCGCCGGTCCACCCTCGGTCGCTCCTCCGACGGTCGCGCCGCCGACGCCGCAGGTCGCGCCGCCCGCGCCACGCGCCGGGGCCTCCGCGCCGTCGATCCCTCCGAGCTCCGGTGGGTCCATCCCCACCGTCGCGCTCGACAGCCCTCCGTTCAGCCTGCCCGCCAGCTCGGCGACGATGCCGCACGCGCACGGCTCGCGCGCGCCTCAAGCCGCGTCGAACTTCGGCGCACCCGTCGCGACGACGCTGCCGATCGGTCCCGGCGGGATCATCTCTCCGCTCCACGCCGCTGCGTACCCGCCGCCGGTCGGCGCGTCGCCCGCTGCGCCGCCGATGGGCGGGCCACCTCCACTCGGCGTACAGCCTCCTGCGCATCCTCCACCGATGGGCGGGCCGTCGCATCCTCCACCGATGGGCGGGCCGTCGCATCCTCCGCCGATGGGTGGGCCGTCGCATCCTCCGCCGATGGGCGGGCCGTCGCATCCTCCGCCGATGGGCGGGCCGTCGCGTCCTCCGCCGATGGGCGGGCCGTCGCATCCTCCGCCGATGCCGTCGCCGGAAGGCTGGCCCGCCGATCATTCGCGTCCGGGGCACCCGCGCGACTGGTCGATGTCGGGCCACGGCGTGGCGCCGCCGCCGGAAGGCTGGCCTGCCGATCACTCGCGTCCGGGGCACCCGCGCGACTGGTCGATGTCGGGCCACGGCGTGCTCGCGCCGCCGCACACCATCCCGCCGGCCTCGGGGAGCGCCGCGAGCAACCCCTTCGGCAACACCGCGATCTACGACGTCAGCAACGGGCTGCCGTCGCTCGAGAACGGGCTGCCGTCGCTCGAGTCGCCGGCCGAGCCGCAGCCGCCGCAGGCCGGCGCGGGACAGTACGCGCTCGCCGCGTTCGTGGGGCTGCTCTTCGCCGTCCTCATCGGCGGAGGCGGGTTCTTCCTCTGGTACACGAGGACGACGACCGCGCAGATCGAGGACGCGCCGCCTCCTCCGTCGGCGACCACGCCGGCCGCCGGCGCGTCGGCTGCTCCCACCGCGCCGCCCGTCGCGCCACCGGAGGCGTCGGCCGAGATCGCGCTCCGCGCGACGCCCCACGACGCCGTCCTGTTGGTCGACGGCAAGGAGCTCCCGCCCGAGACGCGATCGATCCCGCGTCCGCCCGCGGGTCAGACCGTCGCGCTCTCGGCGCGAGCGAAAGGCTACGCGGACGTCACCGTCCAGATCGACTCGCTCACGACCGCGCCGCTCGAGCTCGTCCTTTCTCCGCTCGAGGGCGAGGCTCCGGCCACGCCGGAGACGCCTCCGGCGGACCCCGGGCCCGCGGCGGACCCGTCGCCCGCCGCCGCGCCCGCGTCGTCGTCGGCCAAGCCGCCGTCGAAGCCACGTCCGCGCGAGCCGAGCACGCTGCCGGACAATCCGTATTGATCGTCCTCGACTCGTGTCGTCAGAGGGGGCGGTTTCGCTCTACACTGGCGACCATGAAGAGGAGTGGGATGGTCGCCTCGTCCCGGTGGGGCGGGAGCTCGTCACGCCCCACGCTGTCGCGAGCCGGCAAGACGGCGAGCTACGCGCTCGCCGCCGTCCTCGCGCTCACGGGCGCCGCCGGCGTCGCCCGGGCCGACGAGCCCGTCGTCGACTCGGCCGCGGAGGCGCGCCAGCAGTACGGCATGGGCACGCAGGCGTTCTCGCAGAAGCGCTACTCGGAGGCGGCGCTTCACTTCGAGGCGGCGGCGTCGTTCAAGGCGAGCGCGATCGCGCTCTATACGGCGGCTCTCGCGTGGGATCTCGCCTCGCGGCCCGAGCGCGCCGCCGACGCGTACGGGCGCGCTCTCGAGGTGCCCGGCCTCGACGCGAAGCAGACGGGCATCGCGAAGGACCGCGTCGCCGCGCTCGAGAAGAGCCTCGGCACTGTGGTCGTCACGGCGCCCGAGGGCTGGAAGGTCCAGCTCGACACGCTCACCGAGGTGCCCGCGCCCGCGCGCCTCCACGCGTCGCCCGGCGTGCACACGCTGACGGTGCGGATCCCGAGCAGGCCGATCGAGCGTCGCGACGTCACGCTCGACGCCGGGAAGGTGACGAACCTCGAGCTCAAGGACGAGCCGGCGCCCGCTCCCGCCGCGGAGCCCGAGCCCGCTGCCGACGCGCCGGCGACTCCGACCGAGGCGCCTCCGCCTCGGCTGCGTGAGCCGTTCTGGAACACGATGCGCGTGATCGGAGTCGGGGTGGCTGGCGTCGGCGTCGCCGCCCTGGGCGCGGGCGCGATCCTGGGGACGAGCGCGAACGGCGCGAAGGAGGCCTACGACGCCGGGCCCTCTCGCGCCGCGTTCGACCACGCCTCGTCGCTCGAGACCTGGACCAACGTCGCGCTAATCAGCGGCGCGGTGCTCGTCGCCGGCGGGATCGCGCTCGTCGTCGTCCCGCTCGGCGACAAGTCCGACGGCTCGGTGCGGGTCGGCGCGGCCCCGGGGTCCGTCGTGGTCGGAGGCACGTTCTAGATGAGCCGATTCACCCTTCACACGGGCCTCGTCGTGGGCTTCGGCGCGCTCGCCGTGCTCGCGGCGGCCGCGAGCTGCTCGCTCGATCTCGACGAGTCGCGCATCGACGGCGCGAACGACGCGGGCGGCGGCGGCGACGCGGACGGGCAGGGCGACGGGGGCGCGCGCGACGGCGGCGGCGACACCGGCGCGCCGGTCGGCCCTGACGCGTCGGCGTGCACGAACGACGACGCGTGCAAGACGACGCACGGCTGCCTCCAGGGAAAGTGCGACCTGACCCGGAAGAGCTGCGTCTACGACGTGTGCCGCCCGGCGGCGTGCAGCGCCGCGGCGTGCGAGCAAGCGAAGCAGACGTGCGGCGCGCCCGCGCCGTTCAAGTACAAGGCGACGCAGTTCACAGTGGGCGCGCAGATCTCCTGCGGGAAGTGCGCGGCGGCGGTGCACCCCTGGCTGTTCGTGGTCACGGCCACCGGCGTGGTCGCGTTCAACGTGTCGAACCCGTCGAACGCGTCGCCGCCGCAGGCGCCGGTCGTCGGGCTGGGCTTCATCCCGAACGCGCTCGTTCAGAGCGGGAGCCGCGTATGGATGCTCGGCGGCGCGAGCGGGCCCGGACCGAGCCGCATCCAGGTCGCCTACGTCGACGCCCCCGCGGATCCGTTCGCCACCAAGATCGCCGCGCACACCGTGCTCGCGAGCTACAACCGCCCCGCCGAAGGCACCTCGCTCTTCGCGCGCGGAGGCGACTCCGCGCTCCTCGTGAGTCAGGCGGCGCAGTTCCCTGCCGCCGCGCTCGAGGCTCCGCTCGCCGAGCCCGCGTCGATCTCCGCCACGCCCATGCTGCCGCCGCAGAACTTCGGTCCGAGCGCGACCAGCGGCACGCGGCTGCTCCTCAGCGCGGTGGTCGCGGGACCGGGCGGCGTGCAGGTGGCGTCGTTCGCCTTCATCGACGACGCCGGCTCGGCCAACCCGACCACGGGGCCGACGGTCAGCCTGCCAGACATGGGCGCGGGCGGCGGCGTGAGCGTTCACCGAACGTTCGCGCAGAGCCCGGACGGCGCGATCTTCTGGGCGACCGGCATGCACCAGCCCAACGGAGTGGGTGGCTTCCTCACGCGAGCGGCGCGCGGCTACTTCCTCGTGCCGAACGCGACCGGCGCGATCGACGTGGACGACGGGCTCGACCTCGAGGTCTACAACGGCGAGGCGGTCGGCGCGAACGCGGCGATCTTCGGCGGGAACCAGGCCTCCGCCGCGATGCTGGACGCGAACACGGCCATGATCGCGCTGCAGGCACGCGAGAACGACCAGCAGACGGCGGTGCAGTTCGTGCGGCGCGAGCCGCTCGCGATCGTGAAGGAGGCGGACGCCGCGCGAAGGCAGCTCTTGCCCGTGCCGATCGGCGCGGTCGCCGCGGCCACAGCGAGCAACGGCGTCGGCTACCTCGTCGCCAACGATCAGGCGGGTCCGACGCCGTCGGCGACCGTCTACGTGTTCGATCCCGCGTGCGGCCTGTGACCGGATCGCCGCGCCGCCGTCTCGCCCCACGCGTCACGGCGGCGCGATGCCGGTCTCACGGCAGCACGGCGATCGCGTCGCCGCGCCCGCGTCTCGCCCCGCGCGTCACGGCGGCGCGATGACCGTCTCACGGCAGCGCGGCGATCGCGTCACCGCAGCGCGATGACTGCGATCCTGGCTTCGTCGCCGTGGCCGGTCGCGACGAACGCGCCGTCGTCGTCGACCGCGATGGCGTTCGGGCGCTCGAGCGACGGATCGCTCGAGACGAGGCGCGGGGCGCGCGGCGCGCCCTCGCGCGCGCCGGCGGCGGGCGCCGAGACGAGCGCCGGCCGTTCGGCGTCGAACCAGTAGACGACGCCGCGGTGGACGGCGATCGGCGCGTCGCGCACGCCGCGCGCGATCGTCTCGAGGTTGCCCCCCGTCCGTCCGACGCGAACGAGATCCCGCGCGTGGCGCGCGGGATCGGCCCGCGTGGCGTAGAGCCAGGGGCCGTCCACGAACGGGCTCGCGAACGCGCCGTCGCTCGCGAGCGACGTGACGACACCGCGCGCGCGCGTGGTCGCGAGCAGTCCGGACGACGTCGCGAGGTAGACCGCGTCGCCGTCCACGGCGAGCCCGCGCGGCGATCCTTCGAAGCTGGCGAGCTCGGCCGCGGTCGTCCCCGTGACCCGCGTGAGGACGCCGCCCGTACCGCGGGCCTCGGTCACGAAGACGTCGCCGGCCGACGCGACGACGTCGGTGAAGATCGCGCGGTCGCGGATCGTGATGGGGGCTCCGCCGGCCGCGGGGACGCGCAGGACGGCGTCACCCGGGTTGGCGATCCACGCGAGCGCCGCGTCGTCGGCGTCGAACGAGAGGCCGCCCGGTACCGGGGCGCGCCGCGCGATCCGCGTGGCCTCGCGGACGGCGCCGGCTCGCTTCTCCACCGCCGAGAGCGTGTCGCCCGCCACGTCGCCGAAGTAGAGGTACGCCGCGTCGGTCGCGAGCGCGCGCGCCTCGACGCGGACGAGCACGCGCGGCGTCGTCCCCCGCGCGGTCGGCGCGGCGGGGACGTGAGCTCGCGCTCGGTCGGGGCGCGCGTCGGCGTCGAGCGCCCCGGTGCTGAGCTCGGCCGCCGCCCCGGGGCTCCCGAGATCGCGCGGGCCGCGCTTCGCGCAAGCTCCTGCGAAGGTCAACGCGAGCGCGGCCGCGGCGAGGCAGGTGGCTGCGCGCGCGGCGCGTGGTGTCGGGAGCTCGACCATCGGCGTACCGTCGAGCTCGCGGACACGAGCGCCGACGACGCATTCATGCGTCTCGCCGCGCGACCTCGCAAGCGGTCGTGATGCCGCGATCGCCTCCTCGCCGCACCGAGCGCTCGAGCTCGCCGCTGCTCTACACGAGATCGCGCGGGCGACCCGCGTTGATCCAGACGCCGACGCGATCCATCTGATCGTAGAACGAGCGCATTTTCCCGCGGAGGTCCGCGTCGAACGCGTGCGCGGTGTCGGGCAAGAGCCGGATGCGCGCCGAGAGGTAGGCGCGCCAATACTCGATCTGCGCGCGCTCCCACGCCTTGAGGTGGTGGACGGTCGCCGGTCGCGCCGCGCTCCAGGCCTTCTCCGCCTGACGCATCGCGAGCCAGGCCGGCCACGCGGCCTCCTCGCTCAGCGGGTGCACGCAGATCTCGCCCATGCGCATGAATGTGCCGGGCTCGAAGCCGTTCACGTTCCGGCAGTGGGGGCAGGTGACGTTGAGCGCGCGGTAGGTGAACGGCACCTCGAGCGGCGCGGTGCACCGGACGCACGCGAACGGCCGGCCGAGCTCGGCCACGGCGCGCGCGTAGAACGCCCGCCCGGCGTCCGACCAGATCTTGATGCGTACGCGCTCGCGCTCCACGTCGAACGCGTCGCGGAGCGCGTCTCCCTTCGCGCGCTCGTAGGCGATGGCGTTCGGCGGCGCGCCGGCCTGCTCGAACGCTTGCTCGACCTGATCGCTCCAGGTGTCGTCGATCTTGCTCTCGAGCTGCTTCGCGCGGAGCTCGATGGCCGTCCAGGCATTGCCCATCGGCATCGGATCGAAGCCTGCCTGTTGGAGGAGCGCGGCGCAGCCCTCCTCGGCCTCGCGCATGATCTGGGCGAACCGCTCGCGCACCTGCGCGAGGAACCCGTCCCAGCGTTGGGTGACCGCCGGGGCGCTCATCGCGACGGCGCCTTCGCGGAGAACGGAGTCTTGCAGTAGCGGCACACGAGGGCGCCGGAGCCGGCGGCTGCGGCGCTGTGCTCTCGCCCAGCGCCGCAGTGATCGCACGTGAGCGTGTTGTGCATGCCCGCGGCTACGCCCGCGCCGACGTAGCTGGGCGTCGATGCGAGCGCGTTGGCGAAGATGTTCGCCGTCGCGTTGGGCTTCTTCTGGTCGCTCATCGTGCGCCCCCCGCCGCCATCAGAAGTTGAGGTCGCCGTCGGCCGACGGCGTCGCGAACCGCTGCTTGAAGTGCGCCTGGAGCTCGCTGAAGCGCCGGTGGAGCTCGCCGTTGTTCTTCATCGCGTTCTGGGAAAAATGCGTCGACCACCAGGAGCTCGCGTTGCTCCAGGCGAGCGCGTTCATCCCGTAGCTCTGGAGTACCTGGTTGGGATCGCGGCCCTGCTGCGACGCCGCGCCCTGGGCTTCCAGGATCTCTACCCACTGCTCGAGCGTGATCGGCGGACCCTGCGGGCTGGCCGCGCCGGGGTTCCCCATGCCCTGGACGCCGGCGGCCGCCGCGCTCGCGAACATGCCCTGACCCGACGAGCTGAACGCCTTGCCGTACTCGGTGGCGACCGTCGCGGTGGTGTCGCGCGACATGCGCGCCATCCACTCGTTCGAGACGGCGTCCCACTTCGCGCGGTCGACGCCGACCTTCGAGAGGATCACGTTGATGTCCGTGCCGGCGGCGAGCGCGGCCTGCGCCTGCGCCCAGACCTCGAGGCTCACCCCCTCGTAGGGCGCGAGCTCGCCGGAGAGCTCGCCCTGCGCCCGGTTTTGAATCGTCTGCATCGCGAGCTTCGTGATGACGTTCATCTGCAGCTGCGTGATGTCGCCGAGGTCCCAGCCGAACCGCTGGCGCTGCTGCGGCTGGGGCGCGTAGCGGTAGACCGTGTGGCGGAGGCGCTCGACCTGCTGCTGGTCCTCGATCGACATCTCTTGCCAGAGCTGGTGGTAGACGTCCTGCCGGCCCGCCGCCATCGCGTTCTCGAAGCGGACGCCGCAGATGAAGCGGTTCACCGTCTCCGTCACTTGGTAGAAGTGCTGCTCGTTGCGGATCCCGAACTGCTGGAAGAGCTCGTAGCGCTTCGCGCGGTCCTCCCACGCCTCCTCGATGCGACGGTGCGCGGCCCACCAGCCCTCGATGTCGTTGCCGAGGTCGAAGCTCGCCGCGTCGTCCTGCGCCTCGAGGGCGTAGTCGCGCTGGAAGTCGTCACCGTCCGAGGCCTCTTCCTCGTCCTGCGGTGGCTGCTGCCACGCCTGCGGCGGCTGCTGGGGGTAGCCCTGCTGGGGATAGCCCTGCTGCGGGTGACCCTGCTGGGGATAGCCCTGCTGCGGGTGACCCTGCTGGGGGTAGCCCTGCTGCGGGTGACCTTGCTGGGGGTGACCTTGCTGAGGGTAGCCTTGCTGCGGGTGACCTTGCTGGGGGTAGCCCTGCTGGGGATAGCCCTGCTGCGGCTGGCCGTACGCGTTCACGGCGCCCTGCGCCTGGTTCGCGAGGTCGCCCGCCTTCTTCTTCATCGAATCGAAAAATCCCATGTCCACTCTCCTCGACGTCACCGGGGCGCCGTCGCGGCGCGCGGAGCCTGCCCAACACGGCGTGCTTGTTCGGTGATCGCGACGAAGAGACGAGAGTACGCGCGGGGCGTCGCCTGTCTACGAGGAAGCGAGGACCGCGGGGAAGCGCGGTCGACTCGCTCGCACACCTAGACACGACGGGCCACGACGGGAGGGAGGGCGGCGCGCTCGAGGCGACGTGCCCGAGCGTCGCCACGCGCACGCCGCCGCGTGCGATGCGAGCAAGTGTGCGCATCGTGGACACATCGGGTTGCGGCCGCGGGGATCGCCCGCTACGGAGATGCGGCGATGCCGACGAGCCCGTTCCGGCCCCCGCGCTGGCTGAAGAGCCCGCACGTCCAGACCATCGGCGCGGCGGCGCCGCTCTTCGCGCCGCCGCGGTCGCACGTCGTCGCCGAAGAAGAGAGCTTGCGCGTCGCGGTCGGCGCGGACGGTCACCTGCACGCGCGCGTCTGGTGGGCGACTCGGGGATCGCCGGCGGTCGTCGTCCTGCACGGCATCGCCGGATCGAAGGACTCGCACTGCTGCGTCCGCGCCGCGGTGGCGCTCCATCGCGCGGGCTACCACGTCGTCCGTCTCGACATGCGGGGCGCGGGAGACAGCGTCGTCGACGCTCCCTCGCTCTACCACGCCGGCCTGACGACGGACCTCGACCTCGTCGTGCGCCACCTCGGGGACGATCCGCGGATCGGCGGCGTCCTCGTCCTCGGCTTCTCCGGCGGAGGCAGCCAGGCGCTCAAGCTTGCCGGCGAGTGGGGCGACGCGCCGCCCGCGGGCGTCCTCGGCGTCGCGAGCATCTCCGCGCCGCTCGACTACACGCGCGTCGCGGCGCGGATGGACACGCTCGTGTGCTTGCCGTACCGCTTTCACGTCCTGCGCGGGCTGCTCGATCGCGCGCGCGCCTTCGTGAGCCACCATCCGGACCGCGCTCACTACCGCAGCGCCGACCTCGACGGCATCAGGCGGTTCCGCGACTACGACGGGACGATCATCGTGCCGATGCACGGCTTCTCGGACGTCGACCGGTACTACCGGGAGGCGAGCTCCGGGCCGCACCTCGGCCGGATCCGCGTGCCGACGCTGCTCGTGCACGCCGAGGACGATCCGATGGTGCCCGTCGGTAGCGTGCGTCCGTGGCTCGCCGGGGCGTCGAGCGCGGTGCGTGTTCGGCTCAGCCGCCACGGGGGGCACATCGGGTGGCTCGCGGGGCTCGACGAGACGAGCTGGATCAACGGATGGGCGACGAGCGAAGCGCTGGCGTTCTTCGCCGAGCACGCTCCCACGTCGCGCGGCGTGGACGTCGCCGCGTCGCGTGGCGAGGACGTCGCCGCGTCGCGTGGCGAGGACCTTCCCGCGTCGCGTGGCGAGGACGTCGCCGCGTCGCGTGGCGAGGACCTTCCCGCGTCGCGCGAGCGGGGCGCGGCTTCCGCCTGAGCGCCTCGCCACGAGTGGTCCGCGCCGCCGTCGATTGCCGTATCCTGCTTCCGTGCTCCTCCGATGGCTCCCCAAGGCGGCGTACGGCATCGTCCACGAAGCGACGCGCCACCTCCTGAAGCGTCCGGTGGTGGGGATCGTCGCCGTGGCGCGCACCGCCGACGGGCGGCTCCTCCTGGTTCGCCGCGCCGACAACGGGATGTGGGGGCTGCCGGGCGGGACGCTCGAGTGGGGCGAGACCTTCGTGACCGGGCTCGGGCGCGAGCTCGACGAGGAGGCCGGCGTCGTCGAGCACGAGGTGCTGCGCGTCCTCGGCGCGTGGTCCGAGCCGATGCGCGATCCGCGGTTCCACGCCGTGACGATCGGCGTCGCGTGTACGGTCGCGCCTCCCGTCAAGCCGCCGAAGAACCGCCTCGAGATCCTCGAGGCGCGCCTCTTCGCCGACGCCGACGTCCCGCCGCGCCTCGCGTTCGGCGCGGAGGACATCGTCAGGGTGGCGCGCGACGGGCCGATCGGCGGCGTCCTCGAGTAAGCCCCGGCGTGGAGTCGCCCGGCGTCGCGTCGCCCGGCGTGGAGTAGCCCCAGCGTGGAGTCGCCCGGCGTCGCGTAGCCCAGGCGTCCGGCCCGCGCTTGGGCGCGGCAGAGGACCGCTCCGCTCGGGCTCGCGACGGGCTCGCCCGCGGGGCGCGCGTCGAGCGCCGTAAGGATCCCGCGCCGTCGAGCGTTCTTCGGGGCACGTGGAACTTCCGGGCCCCGTCGTACGTCCACCGTCTCGTACGTCCGGTCGCTCCACGACTTGCCTTGTCGGCTTCCCTCATGACGCGTGTACCCCGGCCCCTCGCCTACGAGCCCACACGCCCCTCCATCGGGAGCGGCCTCCGCCCAGCCGCGTCGCCGTGCCCGGTCGACGCGGCGCACGAGGACGCGGCCTCGCCCGGCGCCGCGCGCGTCGCGGAGCCGAGCCATCCGTGCCCGACGTGCGGTAGCCTCCCGAGCGAGCCACGGTCGAGCTCGTCAGATCCTCGCAACCTCTCGTCCGTAGAAGGGCTTTCGGGAGGCTTCTCCTCCGAGCCCGCGGCCCCGAGCCTTCCGCGGCTCTCTTCGAGACTTCTGGAGCGAACCATGGATCGAATCGGCGAATACCTCGTGCGACGCCTCATCGGCGAGGGCGGGATGGGCAAGGTCTACGAGGCGGAGGAGCGGCT
>JAHBWA010000181.1 GCA_019637195.1 Labilithrix sp.
CGGCGTGGGCGCGCACCTCGTCGAGCTTGTGGGTGACCACGACGACGCCCTTGCCGCGATCCGCGAGGCGGCGGAGCGTCGCGTAGAGCGCCTCCGCCTCCGTCTTGGTCAGCACGGCCGTCGGCTCGTCCAGGATGACGAGGCGCGCGTCACGAAAGAGCGCGCGCGCGATCTCGGTCCGCTGGCGATCGCCGAGCCCGAGCGTCTCGAGGCGCGCGTCGAGCGGCAGCGCCACGCCGAGATCGCGGGCGATCGCGGTGGCGCGCGCGCGCCCCGCGCCCAGATCGAGGACGCCGAAGGCGCGCGTCGGCTCGGCGCCGAGGACGATGTTCTCCAGCACGGTGAACGCGGGCACGAGCGCGAAGTGCTGGAGCACCATGGCGACGCCGCGCCGGATCGCCTCCCTCGACGTGTGCGGCGCGAGCGGCCCGCCGCCGACCGTGACCTCCCCGGCATCCGGAGCCGTCATCCCCGCGACCAGCTTCAGGAGCGTGCTCTTCCCGGCGCCGTTCTCCCCGCAAACAGCGTGGATCTCCCCGGAACGAAAAGCGCACGTGACGCCACGGACGGCCGTGGCCGCCCCGAAGCGCTTGACCACGCCGCGCGTCCGCGCGAGCTCGACCTGCCTGTCGTCCCTCTTCGGGGCCTCGACGACCGCCACCGACGCGTAGCATAGGGCAAACCTCACGGTTCTTTGTATGATCCATGGCGCTCGGTGGAGAGGACGGGTGGAGATGAGCTCTTCGAATCGCTCGGCAAGGCGCGGCTGGCGGCGTGCGCTCGGCACCGTGATCGGCTCGCGTGGCGCGTCGACGGTCGAATACGCCGTCATCCTCGTCGCCGTGCTCCTCCTCGCAGCAGGCTCGTGGAAGCTCCTCGGCGGCGCGCTCGGCAAGCGGAGCAGCGGCGCCGGTGACATTGTCTCCGGCGGGAGCGGCAGCAGCTCCTCGGGAGGAGGCGGCTCCTCGAGCAGCGGCGGCCTCGGCGGCGGCAAGGGCGGCTCCGGCGGCAAGGGCGGCTCCGGCGGCTCCGGCGAGAAGGCGTCCGCCGCATCGAAGGTCAGCGTCGGCGGCGTCGGCGGCGCTGCCGGTGAGAGCGGCGGAGGGAGCGGCTCAGGCAAGGCGTCGCGCGACACCTCGTCGGAGCCCGGAAGCGGAGGCAGCGGCGGTCCGATCGGCTCGGTCGGCGCGCGCGACAGCGGCGGCGGCGACGTGGCCGAGGGCTTCACGCCCAAGCGGTGGTTCGGAGTCGGCCTCCTCGCCGCCGGTGTGTTCGCGCTCGGCTACGTCGTGATGTCGATGCGCCGCGCGAAGAAGGCCGCCGACGACATCGGCAAGGATCCGAAGGGCAAGAAGGCGCCGAACGGCCCGCCCGCTCCGCCGCCGCTCGGCTGATCGGGAGCCGACGACGTTAGCGACCGCGGAGGCCGGTCCATGTCAGGAAGCGCTGCCACATCGTCGGCGGCGCGACCTGGGGCGGCGGCGCGTGATGCGGCATCCAGGGGACCGACGGCACCCCGTGCATCGGTGACGGCGTGCCGTACGGACCGCTCGAATGCTGCGACGGCATCGGGCCGCGCATCCCCATGTCGTACGTGCCGGACGTCGGCGGGGGCATGTGCGGGGCGGGCGAGCTCGCGGTGCGCGGCACGTCCACGCGAACGCGCGCACGAACGGCGTCCTGGTCCTCGAGCGCCAATGAGATGCCGCAGGCGACGCAGGCGCGCGCGTGCGGCGCATTCACCGTCTGACACATGGCGCAGGGCCGCGGCTCCGCCCGATCGATCCGCGTGACGTCTCCAGGGACCGGGCGCTTCGACGTCGATACGTCCGCGGGGTAGAGCGGCGCAGGGGCGCTCCGGATCGGCGACGCGTTCGTCGGCGGGCGCCGCGGCACGCGCGGCGTCATCGGGAGTCCCCCGCCCTGCGCCCCCGGCAGGCGCATCGCCAGCGGTCGATCGATCTTCAGCGTGGCGTCGTCGAACACCAGCTCGTCGGCGTCGTCGACGCGCTCGTTGACCGTCGCGTCGTCCGCGGGCAGCGGCTCGTGGATCGAGCGCCCCGCCCGCGCCGGCGGCGAGCGCCCCGCCCGCGTCGGCGGGGACGAGTCCGCGATCCCGCGAGCGACCTCCGTCTTGTCCCCCTCTTCGTAGATGTCGTCATCCGCGCCGCCGTACTCGAGGTCGAGCAGCCCGGACTCGGGCATCACGGCGTGCGTCAGCGCGCGCGCGAGCTCCGCCATCGACTCGAACCGACGCTCCGGAAGCTTCGCCAGGCACCGCAGCACGACGTGATCGAGCTCGTTGGGGACGCCCGTCGTCACCTCGATCAACGGCTTCGGCATCGTGTTGAGGTGCGCGTGGATGAGCGCCGGGACGCCCGTGTCCCGGAACGGCGCCTTGCCGCTCAGCATCTTGTAGAGCACGACGCCGAGCGCGTAGACGTCGGTGCGCCCGTCGACCGGCTTGCCCATGATCTGCTCGGGCGCCATGTAATCGACGGTCCCGACGAGCATCCCCGTGTGCGTGAGCTGGGTCTCCTGATCGCTCGCGCCGAGCGTCTTCGCGACGCCGAAGTCGAGGACCTTCACGAAGTCGTCGTCGCCGGCGCGCGACAGCAGCATGATGTTCGCCGGCTTGAGGTCGCGATGGATGACGCCCGCGGCGTGCGCGACCTGGAGCGCCTCGCAGATCTGACGGCCGATGTGCGCGGTGCTCGCGGGCGACAGGGCGCCTTCGCGGCGGAGACGCGCGGACAGCGACTCGCCCTCGAGCAGCTCCATCACGAAATAGAGCCCGCCCTCGTCGCTTCGTCCGAGGTCGAAGACCTCGATGATGTGCTCGTGCTGGAGACGCGCGGTGTTCTTCGCCTCGCGGAGGAAGCGCCCGGCGATCTCGTCGTCGAGCTCGACGCCGTCGACGCCGCGGATCAGCTTCACGGCGACGGGCCTCTTCATCATGAGGTCCGTGCCGCGGTACACGACCCCCATGCCGCCGTGCCCGAGCGTCGCCTCGAGCCGGTAGCGGCCGCTGAGCAGCCGGGGGAGATCGTCTTCCGCGGACATCACGCCTGCTCGAGAATATCACGGCAAGACGCGCGACCTCTCCTTCGAAGCGAGGCCCCACGCAGCGCGCCGGCCGCTCACGAGCGCGAGCACGGCCGGGACCCGTGCTATCGTCGCGCTCGTGGACCCCGAGACCCACAAGCGCTTCCTCGAATACCGCGACCGCCACGGATATTTCGGTGCGACCGGGCCGATGCTCACGCGCGACCAGTTCGTCGCCGCCGACGCCGAGCAGCGCGCCCTCGACGCCAAGGGCGAGGCCCGCGACGACGAAGAAGAGCTCCGCTGGGCCGAGCTCTCGAAGCTCTTGTTCCGCGACTGAGCCCGCGCTCCGCGACCGAGCCGCGCTCCGCGACCGAGCCCGCGCGACGAGCGCCCGGCAGCCCGTGGGGTCGCGGCGGCGAGAGCCCGGCTCACGGAGCCGAGCTCGCGCGCGCCGCCTCAGACGACCTTGCGCTCGACCGGCTGGACGAGCGACAGATCGCTCGCGCGGAACGTGACGCCCGACTGCGGGCGCTCTTCGGTCGTCGCGCGCCTCGGCGCCGAGCTCGCGTGGAGCGTCGCGCCCGCGAGGATCGCCTCGCAGAGCGACGGATAGTCGATCCCCGCGTGCGCGCCGATCTTGGGCAACAGCGACGTCGGCGTCATGCCGGGGAGCGTGTTCACCTCGAGGACGTACTCGTTCTCGCCCTCCGTGACGAGGAGGTCGACCCGGCAGGCGCCCGTGACTCCGAGCGCGCGCGCGGCGCGCTCGGCCAGGTTCATCACGCCGCGCGTGCGCGTCGGCGCGATACGCGGCGGGAGGATGTACTCCGTCGCCCCGGGCGTGTACTTCGCGGAGTAGTCGTAGAGGCCCTGCTTCGGAGCGACCTCGATCGCGCCGAGCACGCGGCCGTCGAGGATGCCGACGTGCACCTCCGTCGCCTTCACGAAGCGCTCGACGAGGGCGAAGCGATCGTGATCGAGCGCGCGCTCGAGGCCCGCCCGGAGCTCGTCGATGCCGTGCGCCAGCGTCAGCCCGACGGACGATCCTTCTCCGCGCGGCTTGACGATGACCGGGAAGCCGAAGCTCCCGTGCAGCTCGTCGAGATCGAGCAGATCGGCCTCGGTCGCCACGTAGTACGGCGGCGTCGGGATGTTGTGGAGGCGGAACATCTCCTTCGCCTTCAGCTTGTCCATCGCGAGCGCCGAGCCGAGGACGCTCGAGCCGGTGTACGGGATGCCCATCATCTCGAGCATGCCCTGGATGCAGCCGTCCTCGCCGAGGCGGCCGTGGAGCGCGAGGAACGCGACGTCCACCGACGCCTCCCGCAGCGCCTGGTCAGCGGGCTTACCGCCGCCGAGGACGACGCGGACCACGTCGTGGCCACGCGACTCGAGCGCGTCTGCGACGCCCTCACCCGTGCGGAGGGAGATCTCCCGCTCCGCGCTCGTCCCACCCATCAAGACCCCAACACGCCGCTTGCTCATCCGTGCTCACCTCGGGGTTCTACTGCTGCTCGGCTCGCCGAGCCTCGTCGACCAGTGAAGCTCGCCCAGGGCGCTGGGCTTCGCTCACTCGGTCCTGGGAATCCAACTTCTGGGCCGCGTCCAACAGGCTGGAAAGACAAGCTCGATGCTGCTCCGGATGTGTCCCTGTAGACACGCCACGCGGCTCCCCAGGAGCGTTCGGCGGTGCGCGGACTCGGAGCCGAGAGCACCGCGCAAGCTCGTTCTCACGTACCTAGGTCGAGGTCAAGTGGCCAAGTTTGTCGTCGATGCCGCGCCGCCGCCACCGAACGGTCCTTGGGAGAGCAGCCGCGCGACACGTCGCGCTCCAGCCTCGCGTAACGCTCCGAAGCGCGGACTCGAGTCCGCATTGCGGACGCGCGTCTGCCTCGCTTCGAGCCGCGTCCGACTCGCTTCGTGCCGCCCCCGATCAGTCGATCTCGACGAGGATCGCGGTGATGTTGTCTTTGCCGCCGCGCTCGTTCGCGAGGGCGATGAACTTCTTCACCGCCTCCTCGCCCGAGAGCGCCACGATCGGAGCGATGTCCGAGTCCCGGAGATAGCCGTGCAAGCCGTCGCTGCAGAGGAGGAAGCGATCGCCCGGCGCCAGCTTCACGAGACCGGTGTCGACCTGGACGTAATCTCGGTTGCCGACCGCGCGCGTGATGACGTTCCTGTGAGGTGACTTCTTCGCTTCCTGCGGCGTGATGAGACCTTGCTTCAACTGCCACGCGATAAGCGTATGATCTTCCGTCAGTTGCTCGACGGCGTCGCCCTGCACGCGATAGATACGGCTGTCGCCCACCTGAGCCGTGACGGCGTACTCTCCGAGCACCAGGAGCGCGCTCAGGGTCGTGCCCATCCCGGTCTTGCCGCGGTCCATCTCGGCCATCGAGAAGACCATGTACGTCGCGGCCTGAATCGAGCTCTCCATCAGGCGGCTCGCGGCGCGGACGTCCTCCTCGACGACCGGATCGGCGAGCTCGTGGAGGTTGCCGATCCCGCGCTTGACCATCCCGTAGACGGTCTCGACCGCCTCTTGGCTGGCGATCTCGCCCGCGGCGTGGCCGCCCATCCCGTCGCCCACGATGTACAGGCCGAGCCGATCATCGAAGAAGAACGCGTCTTCGTTCGATTGACGTTTTCGGCCGACGTCGGAGAGACCGGTGCCGGTCCTGCGAAGGGGTGGTTGAACAGGCTGAGAGCTCATCGCCATCGGCTTCGAGACAAGCGAAGAGGTGATGATACCCGAGGAGCCCGCGCCCACACATCAAGAATCTTCGATGCTTGTCGTCCTCACCGTCGCTTTCGTTCGATGACGCAGGTGGCGGCCGCGCGCCTCGACGATTCTCCCCGTTTCTCCGAGGATTCGCGCAGACGTCTCCGGCGCTCTCGCCGCCCGGCCCACCACGCGCACGAGGGCCGGACGCGGCTTTCTGCCGATCGGTCCTGCCGGAACGGCCCCTCCGTGCGTCAGATGAGATAGCTTCGGACCCGCGCGCGGGGGGCGCGCCTCACGCGCTTCCCCGCCCCTCGCGAAGGAGCACCGGAGTGAACCGCTCGACATTGAAGCTCGGCACGAGCCTCGGAGGCGCGCGGCGCGGGCTCGGAGGCGCGGAGCTCGGCCTCGCGCTCCTCGTCATCTCGGTCGTCGCGATGATGATCGTCCCGCTGCCGACCTGGCTGCTCGACGTCCTCATCGCGACGAACCTCTCGATCTCCGTCGCGGTGCTCCTCGTCGTCCTGTACGTGCCCGACGCGCTCGCGATCGCCACGTTCCCGACGATCCTCCTCCTGACGACGCTGTTTCGCCTGGCCCTCAACGTCTCGTCCGTGCGCCTCATCCTGCTCCAGGCGAACGCGGGCGAGGTGATCAAGGCGTTCGGACAGTTCGTCGTCCGCGGCAACTACGTCGTCGGCGGCGTCATCTTCCTGGTCCTCACGATCATCCAGTTCATCGTCATCGCCAAGGGCTCCGAGCGCGTGGCCGAGGTCGGGGCGCGCTTCGTGCTCGACGCGATGCCCGGCAAGCAGATGGCGATCGACGCCGAGCTCCGCTCCGGCGCGATCGACGGCAACGAGGCGCGGCGACGGCGGCGCGTCCTGTCGCGCGAGAGCCAGTTCTACGGGTCGATGGACGGCGCGATGAAGTTCGTGAAGGGCGACGTCATCGCGTCGCTCGTCATCACCGTCGTCAACATCCTCGGCGGTCTCGCGATCGGCGTCGGACAGAAAGGCATGCCGGCGGTCGACGCGCTGAAGCGCTACGGGCTCCTGACGATCGGCGACGGGCTCGTCTCGCAGATCCCGGCGCTCGTCCTGTCCACCGCCGCCGGCGTCCTCGTCACGCGGGTCGCGAGCGAGGACCCGGACACGCCGCTCGGTCAAGAGCTCGCGGGGCAGCTCTTCGGGATGCCGAAGGCGCTGCGGGTCGCGTCCGGATTCGTCCTCTTGCTGGCGATCCTCCCGGGGCTCCCCGCGGCGCCGTTCCTCGTGCTCGCGGCGGCGCTGTTCTTCATCGCGCGCGCCCGCGACCGGCAGATCGCCCGCGACGACCGGCGCGACGCGACGGAGCCGCGGCCGATCGCGCCGGCGGCCGGCGGCCGGCGGGCGGAGGCGTCGTTCGTCCCGATCGTCGTGCCGTGGAGCATCGAGGTCAGCGAGGATCTCGCCCGTGCCCTCGAGGACGCGCCGGAGGACGATCGCCTCGGCCTGCGCTCGGAGGCGCTCGCGATGCGCGAGAGCCTCTTCGCCGAGCTCGGCGTGCCGCTCCCCTCGCCTCGCGTGCGCGTCGCGGCCGGCCTCCCGCCGCGACACGCCGTGATCTCGCTCTTCGAGGTGCCCGCGCGCGTGATGCCCGTGCCCGACGGCGCCTCCGACGCCGAGGTCGTACGCGTCGTCGGAGAGGCTACAGCGCACCTCTTGCGCGGGCGCGCCGCGGACTTCCTCGGGCTCGCCGAGACGCAGCGCCTGCTCGACGAGCTCGAGCAGTTCGCGCCCGCGACGGTCCGCAACGTCGTCCCGAAGCCGGTCTCGCTCACGTTGCTCACCGACGTGCTCCGGCGCTTGCTCGAAGAGCGCGTGTCGATCCGCGATCTGCGCGCGATCCTCGAGGCGCTCGCCTCGCTCGCCGCGACGGAGAAGGATCCGCTCACGCTCGCGGAGCTCGTGCGCGCCCAGCTCCGGCGCGCGCTCACGTTCAAGCTGACGCGGGGCGCCACGCACCTCGGGGTCATCCTGGTCGATCCGACCATCGAGGACACGATCCGGCGGGCGATCCAGCGGACGCCAGCGGGCGCGTTCCTGACGCTGCCCCCGGCCGCGGCGCGGGACGTCATCGCCGCGCTCCGGCGCGCCGGCGCGGAGGCAACGGCCGAGGCGCCCGGCGCGGTGGTGTTCCTCACGCAGCCGGACATCCGCCGCTTCATGCGGAAGCTGCTCGAGACCGAGCTGCCGGACGCGACCGTGGTGAGCTTCGCCGAGCTCCTCCCCGAGGTCACGCTCCGCCCCGTGGCGCGCGCGAACCTCGTCGGGATCGGCTGAGCGACCGCCGCACCACGCCCGCGCCGCGCCGCCGGCGCTCACATCTTCTGGCGCACCATCTTCCGCTGGACGACGCCGAGCCGCGCGACCATCTGCTTGGCCTCGCGCTCGAGCAGCGGGTGCACCTTCTTCTGCGGCGGCAGGAACATCCCGAGGAGGTGCGGGTTCACGTCCGCGAGCTTCTTCAGCGCGCGCGCGATCCCCTTCGTGTCGTTGACGGCGGCGTACGCGAAGGCGCGCGCGCGCCACATCTGCGCCTTCATCTCGGCGTGCTCTGGGGCGTCCGGGTTGAACAGGTCGAGCGTGTCGACCGCCTTCCTGCCCTGCCCGCTCCGCGCCCAGGCCTCGCCGGCGACGGCCGCGAACATCACGCGCGTCTTCGGCTCCTGCTGCTTGCCGAGCTCGAGCTTGTCGGCGAGCGCGCGCGCTTCGGCGGTCTCGCCGAGCGTGAGGTGGAGCATCGCGCGCATGGCGCGGATCTGGCCGGCGATCGGGGCGAGCTCCTTCTCGACGTTCACAGCCTCGAGCGTGGCGAGCGCGGCGCGGGGGTCCTCCTGCATCTGGAGCTGCGCCTTGGCGATGACCGCCTGCGTGTCGCCCTTCTTGAACTCGGTGTCGAGCCGCTCGAGCGCCTTCTTGCGGCCCTCTTCCGTGTCGGCGCCCTTCAGGATCGCCCCGAGCGCCGCCGTCTTCTTCACGTAGCGGTCGAGCCAGATCATGACGCCGATCGCGACCAGCGTGGCGAGGCCCGCGACGGCCTTCGGGATCCACCCGCCGACGGGCACGATCAGCGCGATCACCCAGAGCACCGCGACGACGAGCCCGACGCGCACGTAGATCTTCTTGAGATCCACGGGAGGCCGCTCGTCCTGAGCCTTGCCAATCTCGGCGAGCTCCTTCTGGACTTCGGCGGCGCTCTTCTTCTTCTTCGCCTTCGCCGGCCGGGAGCTCGCGCGCCCCGCCGTCGCCTTGGCGTCGTCCGTCACCTTCGCCTCGTCCGCTTCGCTCTCGGTAGCCACGGCGCGTCCTTACCGCGACAGTCCGCGCCTGGCAAACCCTGCTATGAGCCGACGACCGGACACACCGAATGCCCGCCCGACGCGGAGCTCGAGACAGCAGGCGCCGGGTCCCCGCTGACGTGCTCGCGCACATTCTCGCAGCCCAGCACGGCGATTCGGTGCGATGCTCCGGCCCTCGGTCTCGCGAACCGCTGTAGCCGCCCATGAGCGATCGTTCCGTCCTCACTCGCGCTCGCATCCGGGTTGCCGCGACCGCGGTTTTTGCGGCGTTCCTGGCAGTATTCGTTCGGCTTCATCACCACTGCCTCTACGACGACGCGTTCATCTACCTCCGCTACGTGCGCAATGTCGGCGCCGGTTGCGGCGTCCGCTGGAACTGCGACGCCGACCCGGTCGAAGGCTTCTCGAGCCCGATCCAGCTCCTCCTGCTGCTCCTGGGGTCCGCGCTCACCTCGAAGCTGGTCCTCGTCTCGCAGATCGTCGGCGCCGCGACGATGCTCGCCGTTGGGCTCGTCGCCGTCGCGGCAGCCGCCGAGAGCTCACGCCGTCCGAGGGTCTCCGCGGCTGCTGCGCTCGCGGTGGCCGCGCTGCTGGGGCTCGACCACCACGTGCTGCTCAATGCCGTGATCGGAATGGACTCCGGCGTCTCTGCGGTCCTCGTGCTCGTGACCTTTCGCCTCGTGGACCGGCGGTCATTCAACCTCGCGCCGATCGCCGCGCTGGCTTCGGTCCTGGGTCGACCCGAGGCGATCACGTTCGCATGCCTCCTCCCGTTCTTCGTCCCGCCGAACCGGCGGCGGCGGGTCGTCGTCAGGCTCCTGCTCGGTCTCGGCGCCATCACGCTCCTCCGTTACGCCCTCTTTCGTGACGTCCTCCCGAACACGTACTGGGCGAAGGCCGGCGGGACTTCTGCGCACGCGCGGCTCGGGGCGGAATACTTGCTCGACTTCGTGAGGGCCTTCCCCATCGTCATGTTGTCGCCGCTGGCGCTGCTCGAGCGCCGCCGCAGGACCGCTACGGCGTTCGCGCTGACCGGCGCCCTCGTGTGGCTCGCGTCGTTCCTTCGCACGGGGGGCGACACGTTCTCCTACTCCCGCCTCGCGTTCCCGCTCGTCCCGATGCTGACCGTCCTCGCGGTCCGAGGCTCGATCGCGACGACTCGAGCCCTCCAGTCGCTCCAGCCGCACCGCTGGGTCGCGATCGTCCCCTTCGTCCTCGCGGCGGGCCGCGCTGCCTACGCACATCACATCCCCGAGCAGCACTTCTTCGCGAACGTCAACGCGTGGATCGCGACCGGCCGATACCTCGAGAAGCACTACGCGGGGAAGACCGTGGCCACCGTACCGATCGGCGCGATCGGCTACGTCTCGAAGCTCCACGTCCTCGACCTCGTCGGCCTCACGGATCGTGTCATCGCGAAGGGCGGCCGCTCCGTACCGCCGGATCGGCTCACCAGAGAGTGGATCGGCCATGAACGCCACCACCTCGAGCACGTCGCGAGCGTTCGCCCCGACGTGGTCGTCACCACGAAGTTTCGCGATACGCCTTGGCGCACGCTGGACGAGGCAAGCGCCGGCTTCTACGCCGACTGGCTGATCCTGCGCGCGATCAAGGACGGCTCGCTCCCGTACACGGTCGCCGACGCCGAGATCGCGCCGGGCGTGCATTGGCTCCTCTTCGTTCGTCGCGACGACTCGACGAACGTGCGCTGACCACGCCGGCCGGAGCTCAGGTCGGAGGCGGCGGGGGGATGCTGCCGACGGTCTCGCTCGCCAGCTCCGGATCGGCGGCCTGGAGTTGCTGGCGGATGTGGATGAAGACGCTCTGCGTGATCGACATCACCGGGACGGCCAAGAGGGCGCCCACGACGCCGAAGAAGTGCTCGCCGACGAGGAGCGAGAAGATGACGAGCAGCGGGTGGATCTTCGCGGCGTCGCCCATGATCTTCGGGTTCAGGAGGTTCGCCTCGAGCTGGTGGATCCCGATGATCCAGACGAGCACGAAGACGCCCGTCCCGAACGACTGGGTCAGCCCGAGCAGGACCGCCGGGATCGCGCTGATGATGGATCCGAAGATGGGGATCAGGCTGAACACCGTCGCGATCAGCGCGAGCACCGGCCAGTACTTGAGCCCGACGATCGCGAAGCCGATCGCGCTGAGCACTCCGTTGACCAGACAGATGAGGAGCTGCCCGCGGACGACCCCCGAGAGCCCTCGGTCGACGCGCTCGAGGAGCCCCCTCCACGAAGGGCGCGCGGCGGGGCGGAGGAGCGACTCGAAGAAGCCGAGGATCCGCTCCCTCGTGAGGATCGTGTACGCGGCGAGCATCAGCGTCAGGCCGAAGATGAAGAAGAACCGGCTCACACCCGCGATGATGTCGCGGCCGATCTTCACGATCTCGAGCGCGTTGTGCTGCGCGTACGCCACGCTCTTGCCGGCGATGTCGGCGACGAGTCGGTCGAGATCGAAGGCCTCCGCGCGCGGCTCGCGCATCGGCTCGACCGTGTAGCCGCCGCCCTTCGTCGGGTTGATCGCGAGCGGGCCCTCGATCTCGATGGCGAAGGAGCCATCGGCCCGCTGACGCGCGACGATCGCCGGCGCGTCGTCTTGACCGTCGCCGTCGCGATCGCGCTCGTGGTCGCGTTCGCGCTCGACCGGATCGGGCTCTCTCGCTCCGAGGCCGAGCGCTCGGAGCCGCTGCTGCACCTCGGGGACCCACTCGGTCTTGATCGTCTTCGAGATCACCGGGAGCTCGCGACGGAAGGTCGCCACCTCCTGCGCCACGCGGGGCGCGCCCAGCCGCACGAACGCGCCGAGCGATCCGAGCACGACGACGTAGACGAGGATGATCGCGAGAGCCCGCGGCACCCGCTTTCGCTCGACCCAGACGACCGCAGGCGTGAGCACGTAGGCGATGACGAGGGCGAGGACGAACGGCAGGAGCACCGAGCGCGCGGCCACGATGACGACGACGGCGACCGCGGCGCTCACGGCGAGGAACGTCCGGTGCCGCCGTCGCGCGCCCTGCGCGCCATCCAGGATGAGCGGTGCCTCCGGCTGCATCAGCCGACGCCTCGCCACGGGGCCCAGAGCAGGGTCGCCATCGCCGCGCACCATACACCAGCGCGGGCGCGCGTCGGAGCCCCGCGCGTACTCCTCCAAATGCGACGACGGCGGCAGCCTCCTCGCGGAAGCGGCCGCCGTCTGTCTCACGTCAGAGGCGAATCAGAGGCGAGGGCTCAGCCCTCTTCCTTCGTCTCCGACTCCGCGGCCGACTCTGGCGCCTCGTCCTTGGCTTCTTCCTTCGCCTCGGCCTTCGGCTCCTTGCCCTTCACGTTGACCGCGCCGAGCTTCTGCTTGATGAGCTCGCCGATCGACGTGGCCTTCTGCTCGTCGCTCGCCTTCTTGGGGGCGACCGACTGGCGCTGCTTCTCGGCCTTCGGCTGCGTGGCGGCCTCACCGATGCGCATCGAGAGCGTCAGGCGACGATCCTGCGAGTCGACGTTCGCGATCTCGGCGTTGATGGCGTCGCCGATCTCGTACGCGACGGCCTCGCCGGCCTCGTTCTTCTTCTCCACGAGTTCGTTCGACGGGATCAGCCCCTCGACGCCCTCGCGGATGCGGACGAACACGCCGTAGTCGACGAGCGACACGACCTTGGTGTCGACGACCTTGCCCGGCGGGAACTCCGAGAAGATGGTCGGCCACGGATCGTCCCAGAGCTGCTTGATGCCGAGGGAGACCTTCTTCTCGTCGTGGTTGATCGAGAGGATGATCGCCTCGACGTCGTCGCCCTTGTGGTGGAGGTCGGCTGGGTTGTTGACCTTGGCCGTCCACGACAGGTCGCTCTTGTGGACCATGCCGTCCACGCCCTCTTCGATGCCGATGAAGACGCCGTAGTCGGTGATCGAGCGGACCTTGCCGCCGATCTTGTCACCGGGCGAGTACTTCTCGGTGAAGAGCGTCCAGGGATCGGGCTCGAGCTGCTTGAGGCCGAGCGAGATGCGCTTGGCCTTGGCGTCGACCTCGAGGACCTGGCAGTCGATCTCCTGACCGACCTCGAGGAGCTTCGACGGGTGCTTGACCTTCTTGGTCCACGACATCTCGCTGACGTGGATGAGGCCCTCGACGCCCGGCTCGAGCTCGACGAACGCGCCGTAGTCGGTGATCGACATGACCTTGCCGTGCACCTTCTTGGCCGGCGGGAACGCCTCTTCGGCGTGGCTCCAGGGGTCTTCCTGGGTCTGCTTCAGGCCGAGGCTGACGCGCTCGGTCTCGGGGTTGTACTTGAGGACCTTGACGGTGACCTCGTCGCCGACCTTGAAGAGCTCCTCGGGGTGATTGACGCGCCCCCAGGACATGTCGGTGATGTGGAGCAGGCCGTCGATGCCGCCGAGGTCCACGAACGCACCGTACTCGGTGATGTTCTTGATGACGCCGCGGACGATCTTGCCCTCCTCGAGGGTCTCGAGGGTCTTGGTCTTCTGCTCGTCGCGCTCCTTCTCGAGGAGGACGCGACGCGAGAGCACGATGTTGCCGCGCTTCTTGTTGAACTTGATGACCTTGAATTGGTAGGTCTGGCCGATCAGCTTGTCCAAGTTGCGGATCGGGCGGAGGTCGACCTGGGAGCCGGGGAGGAACGCCTTGACGCCACCCTTGATGGTGACCGACAGGCCGCCCTTCACGCGCTGGCTGATGGTGCCCTCGATGAGCTCGTCGCGCTCGCACGCGCCCGAGATCTCATCCCACACCTTCATCTTGTCCGCCTTCTCCTTGGAAAGCGTGACGAGGCCGTCGTCGTTCTCGCGGCTCTCGATGAAGACGTCCACGCGGTCACCGGCCTTGACGGTGACCTCTCCACCGGCGTCGGTGAACTCCGAGAGCGAGATCATGCCCTCGCTCTTGCCGCCGATGTCGATGATGACGTTGTCGCGCTGCACCGCGACGACGGTGCCCTGGACGATCTCGCCTTCTTTGCCGAACTCGCCGCCGGAGACGGACGCTTCGAAGAGGGCGGCGAAGGTGTCCATACCCCCGCTGGTTTCGGTTACGGTTTCAGTTGCCATGTGAATCTTGGATAAACCTCGTTTCGTCCACGCCGATGGTTCGGTCGCGAACGCCTTCCTCCCCCAGGGAAAACGCGCGTTCCGGCGAGGAAGGCGCGGGTACCCGAAGGGGGCCGAGCGTTTAGCCCAGCGCCTCGGGGGAGTCAAAGGGGGGGGCTGAGCTCCGCGAGAGGGCAGCTCGGCGAGGGCGCAGCTCCGAGAGGGGCAGCTCGGCGAGGGCTCAGCTCGGCGAGGGGCCGACCTCGGCTTTGCTGGGCGCCGGCCGTCGACGGGCACGCGCGCGCCGGCATCCACGCGGCGCGGTCACGCGCACCGAGCCGTGCCTCGGCCGAGTCAACGCTCCTCGCACCAGCACTTCGGCGACTCGGCCGTCTGCTCGCCGTACGCCGTGCCGCACTCGCCGGTCCACGACTGCGCTCGCGTCGCGCAGACGCCGGCGCAGTCCAGCGTGTAGAGGCGCAAGTTGTCGCGGCAGTCGGAAACGGTCCCGTCGGCGTTGCAGGTGGTGGCCATCTGCGGGCACTTCGGGAAACACGCCTCGAGGAACGACTCGTCGAGGTCGGCGCAGGTCGCGAGGCCCGCGACCTCGTCCACGCAGGCCGCCGTGAAGCGCGAGGCCCGATACGACGACTCGCACTCGGGGATCGTGAGCGTCCCGCCGAGGCTGCACTGGTTCACGAAGAAATCGCAGAACTTCGCCGCGTCGATCGACTGCGTCGCCGTGTTGACCGGCCCGCTCGCCTTGTTCTCGACGGTCGAGGTGCACGCCGCGAGCGCGACGGCGGTGAGCGCGGTGCTGAGCTTCCCCACGCCGGCTACGCTAGCAGATCGCGCGGCGCCGCGGTCCACGCGAGGTTCGCGCATCGAGGAGGCCACCCGCGCCGCGAAGACGGCAGGCGCGGCGCGCGGCTCACAGGCCAAAGTCGGCCCCCGACGCGCTGGGCAGCTCTTCGAGCAGGCGCGGCGGCACGGCGACGCGCATCACGACCGTCTGGCCCTCGTAGGCGACCCTCGCCTCCTTCAGCCAGCCGCCCGCCTGCCCCGGCGCGCGCTCGTCCTTCGCGATCTCCTGGATCAGCTGCTTGAGGTGCATCTCCGCCCAGGCCGCCGCGTCGGCGTCGGCGTACGCGAGCCCGACGACGAGCCCGCCCTTGCCCGGCTCGAGCACGAACGAAGCGCTCGAGAGCTTCCTCGTCAGCGCTCCGTACGTCGGGTGCCGGTCGAGCGCGTGCACCAGCGCGCCGCCGAGGCGAACGACCGCGAGCGCCTTCGGCTCGACCTCGGGCGCGGGACGCCCGCTCGGCGCCGCGAACGCCTGGCGCGCGCGCGCGCGGGCGTCACCGAGCGCGCCCACCCAGGTGCGGTCCGGCAGGACGAAGAGCGCCCCGGCGTCGGCGTTTCGCCGATCGACGAGCTCGTACTCGATCGCCGTCGCGCGATCGCTCGTCGGTCGGAAGAGGGCGCGGCCCTCGGCGTCCGTGACCTTCTGCGGATCGAGGCTCGCGGGCACGCCGCGCAGGACGAGCACTCCACCTTCGCCCCCGCTGACACCCACGATGATCTCGTCGGCGCCCTCGACGGCGCGCACCATCGTGTCCCCGCGCGCGATCCCGCGCGCCTGGGCCGCGCGCATCAGCGCCTTGAAGAACGCGCCGTAGAGCGCGTCCCTTTGCATCGCACGAGGGCGGATGACCGCGTAGAGATCGGGCGCACCGTCGAAGACGTCGGCCCACGCCGGCGCGGCTGCCCTCGTCGGAGCGGCCGGCGCCGGGGCCTCGCCGCCGCACGCCGGCGCGCACGTGACCGCGAGCGCGCCCGCGACGAGCAGCGATCGAACGCGACCCCAGCGGCTCCGCACGGGCGTCTCGCGCCGTCAGGCGGGCGCGACCTCGCGCACCGCGCGCAGCATGAACGCGACGGTCTCTTCGATGGTCATCGACGTCGAATCTACGAGCACCGCCGTCTCGGCCTTGCGCAGCGGCGCGACCGCGCGGCCTTCGTCGCGGGCGTCGCGCTCCTTCACGTCGGCGAGCGTCTCGTCGAACGTGAGGTTCTGGCCCTTGGCCACGAGCTCCTCGTGGCGGCGGCGCGCGCGCACCTCGGCGCTGGCCGTGAGGAAGAACTTCACCTCGGCGTCCGGGAAGACGACCGTGCCGATGTCGCGCCCTTCGAGGACGACTCCCCCGCCCTCGCCCGCCTGCCGCTGCAGGTCGAAGAGCACCGCGCGGACCTCGCCGTGGGCGGACACGGTGCTCGCGCCCTGCGCGATGTCCGGCGTGCGGATCGCCTCGGAGACGTCCTCGCCCTCGAGCTTCACCCGGACGCCGGCCGCGCCGGCGCGCTCGAAGGCGAGCGAGTGCGCGCCCACGATCCCGCGCGCGAGGCCGGCGACGCGCTCGCCGTCGTTCCACGCGACGCCGGCGCGCGCCGCCGCGAGCGCGACGGCGCGGTACATCGCGCCCGTGTCGACGAGGACGTAGCCGAGCGCGTCCGCGAGGCGGCGCGCGACGGTGCTCTTGCCGGCGCCGGCCGGTCCGTCGATCGCGACGATGGGACGATTGCGCTCGCTCATGACGCGCGGGTCTCTTACCACGCCGGGCGCCGGGTCGTCACTCGACGTCGATCCGGGCGCCGAGCGCGCGGAGCGTGCCGACGAACCGCGGGAAGCTCGTGGCGATGCAGTCGCAGTCGAGGATGCGCGTCGGCGCGCTGCCGTGCAGCCCGAGGACGGCGGCCGTCATCGCGATGCGGTGGTCGCCGCGGCTCTCGATCGTCGCCGCAGTCAGCGGCCCCTCCTGGCCCTCGACGACCATCCCGTCGGGGAGCTCCTCGCACGCGATCCCGAACGACCGGAGCACGTGCACCATCGTCGCGACGCGATCGCTCTCCTTCACGCGGAGCTCCTCGGCGTCGCGGATGGTCGTCTCACCGGCCGCGCGCGCGGCGAGCGCGCACGCGATCGGGATCTCGTCGATCGCGCGCGGCACGAGCTCGCCGCCGATGAGCACGCCGCGCGTCGGCTGATGCCACGCGGTGATCTCCGCGACCGGCTCGCCCGCCTGATCCCCCTGCGGCACGACCTCGAGCCCCGCGCCCATGTGCCGCGCGATCTCGAGGATCCCCGTGCGCGTCGGGTTCGTGCCGACGCCCCGCACCGTGACCCGGGACCCCTCGGTGATCTGCGCCGCGACGAGGAGGAACGCCGCCGCCGACGCGTCGCCCGGGATGTCGATCGAGAAGCCGGGCATCTTCCCGCTCCAGCCCGCGGGATCGAGCTCGACGGCCGTCCCCACGGCCCGGAGCGGCACGCCGAGCGCGTGCATCATTCGCTCGGTGTGGTCGCGCGAGAGCGTCGGCTCCTTGAACCAGGTCGTGCCGTGCGCGTAGAGGCCCGACAGGAGGATCGCGCTCTTGACCTGCGCGCTCGCCACCGGGCTCTCGTACTCGAGCTCGGCGAGCTCCTTACCGCCCGGGAGGGGCCCGACACGGAGCGGCGGCGTCAGGTCGCCTTGCTTCGTCGGGTGGGGCGTCCCCTCGATGACGGCGCCCCGCGCGCGGAGCGGCGCGACCACGCGCATCATCGGCCGGCGCGTGAGCGAGGCGTCGCCTACGAGCGTCGACGGGAACGTCTGCGCCGCGAGCACGCCCGTCAGGAGGCGCATCGTCGTGCCGGAGTTGCCGCAATCGATCGGGCTCGTGGGCGCGCGGAGGCCGAAGAGCCCGCTGCCGGTGACCTTCAGCGTGGTCTTGTCGACGTCCTCGACGATCACGCCCATCGCGCGCATCGCGTCGGCGGTCGAGACGTTGTCCTCGCCGCGCGAGAAGCTCCGGATCTCCGACTCGCCGTCGCACAGCGAAGCGAACAAGAGCGCGCGGTGCCCGATGCTCTTGTCGCTCGGGACCGGCACGCTCCCGACGAGGGGGGTCTTGCCGAGAGGGTGGACGACGAGGGTGCTCACCCGTCGATGTTTACCTCAGGTCCCCGTGGCCGGGTCGGGTTCCGCGCCGCCGATCCGGGCCGACGCCGCGGAGCCGACCTCTACGCCGCTGGGGCTCGGCGGCAGGCCCCGCGTCGGTGGGGCGCCAGCGCCGAGCCCGCGCGGCTCGCGCCTCAGCGGACCCAGCCGTTGCGGAGGTTGTTCGCGCGGCCGGTGGGCCACAAGACGCAGTTCGTCTTCGATCCCGGCACCTGGAAGACGAGGACGTTCTCCTTCGAGGGGCTGTCGTCCTTGAGCGACACGACGACGTCGAGCGTGCCGTCGCCGTCGACGTCGCCGATCGTCGGGACCGCCATCGATCCGCGGCCCGGCAGCGCCACCTTGTGGAGCTGCTGGCCGGACGACGACAGCACCCAGAGCGCGCCGCCGCCGGCGTCGGGGGAGTACGTCGTGAAGACGATCTCCGGCGCGCCGTCGGCCGAGAGATCGGCGACGACCACGCCGCCCGTCAGCGCGCGGCCGTCCTCGGCATAGGCCGTCGACCAGAGCTCCGTCTTGTCCGCGGCAACCGCGTGGATCTTGCCGTCGAAGCCCGCGAAGATCATCTCGAGCCCGGCCTTGTCGGCGTCGATGTCCGCGACGGTGACCTGGTTGGTGAGGCCGACGAGGTTGCCCGCGTTCGGCGCCGCCTCGCCTTCGAGCTCGGGGTTGAAGCCGTCGCCGAGCCCCATCACGTACGCGGACGCGTGGAACGGCGTCTCCCAGCCCGGCCGGCGCGCGGCGTCCGAGCCGACGACCCAGAGCGCGACGCCGCGCTTGCGGTCCTCCTGCGAGGCGTTCTGCACGCTGCCGACCATGACGACCTCGAAGGTGCCGTCCTTGTCGATGTCGGCGATCGCGGGCGCCGTGTTCGTGAAGTGCGCCTGGTTCGCGGACTCCTCGTCGTCGGCGTAGCCCTGCTTGGACGACTCGAGATCGTGCAGGTAACGGACGCCGGCGGTCTTCGGGGCCCGGCGGAACATGGGATCCGCGTCGAAGACGGCGCCCGTGCCCTTGAAGAAGCTCGCGTACGCGTTGTCGTGGGGCAGGACGAGGTCGTGCTTCCCGTCGCCGTCGAGATCACCGATCGCGAGGTTCTGATCGTAGAGTCCGACGAAGTAACA
>JAHBWA010000182.1 GCA_019637195.1 Labilithrix sp.
TCGCGCGGGCCCGGCCGCTTCGTGTAGCGGACCTCGTAGACGACCTGCTTCGGCGCGGCGTTCCAGGTCGCGCGGATCGCCGGCTCCCAGCGCGCGAAGGGCGTCTCGAGCACGCGTACAGGCTCGAGCTCGAGCTGCGCGTTGTCGGCGAGGTGGAGCCGCGTTCGGTAGTCCTCGAACGTCGGCAGCGTCGGCTCGTACGACTGCGGGAGCACGAGCCAGCGAACGTTCTTCTCCTCGAGCCAGGTCGCGATGCGACCCGACTCGAGCAGCGCGGCCGTCTTCGGATCGGACAGCCCTCCGAGATCGACGATCCGGCGCCGCGACGCGTAGCCGATCCCGCCGATGTCGAAGCTCGCGATCTCGCCTTCGGGGAGCTTGTCGACGAAGCCGCCCGCGCCGAGCTCGGTCGCCTGGATGTGCGCCACCGCGAGGGCGTTGGCGTGCCGGAGCGAGCCGGCGATCGGCGCGGCCAAGGCGATCCACGGCGCGATCGCGATCGCCGCGAGCCAGCCGAAGCGCGCTCGCTCGGCGAGGCCGGCGATTCGCGCGAGCTCGCGCAGCACGAACGCGACGCCCAGCGGCACGCACAGGGCGAAGAGCAGCGGGGTGAGCGGCTGGTAGCGCCCGCCGTGCCCCGGCGTCGGGAGCAAGAGCGCGTAGAAGGCCGAGTGGAAGAGCGCCCACGCGAAGAGGAGCTTCGGCGCGTCCTCGGACGCGGGGCTCTCGACGAGCTTCTCGCCGGACCCGTGGGCGAGCCTCAGCGCGCCGTACGCCGCGAGCGCGATGAGCACCCAGACGACGCCGAGGCTGGTGTCGAACGTGTAGCTGCCGAGACGCGTCCCCCACGCGTCGAGGTAGTCGAGCGCGCGATCGCTCCGCGACAGGCCGCTCGACATCTCGAACCAGAGCCAGCGTCGCCCCGCGAGCGTGCTCGGCGCCGCGTGACCGGTCTTCACGACGTTGGAGCCGACGTAGACGGCGACGCATGCGATCCAGGGACCGGCGATCGCCACGAGGTCGCGCCGGCGCTTGCGCAGCAGCGCGTGCGCCGCGAGCAAGCCGCCGAGCGGCGCCGCCTCGGGGCGAAGGAGCGCGAGCGCGCCGGCGGCGACTCCGGCCACGATCGCGCGCCGGCTGCGCGGGCGCGCGTCTCCGGCGTCACCCGCGCCCACGCTCGTCGCCGCCCAGATCGCCGCCAGCGACAGCGCGACGAACGGCATCGCCTCCATGCCCGAGCACGTGAACCACAGCACGTTCGGCGAGATCGACGCGAGGAGCGTCGCGGCGAACGCCGTCCGATCCCACGTCGCGGGCGCGACGCCCTCGGCTCTCGCGCGCCGCACGATCGCGTAGAGCAGCTGGCCGGACGCGAGGGCCGCGAGCCCGTTGAGCGCGAGCGCCCAGCGGCTCGGCTCGAGCAGCCCGAGCTTGAAGTCGACGGCGAGCAGCGCCGCCCAGAGGTAGCTGGTCGCGGCGGCGCCGTGCTGCCCGGGCGCGTAGCCGAGCGTGCCCGTCTCCGCGAACGTGCGCGCGACCACCTGGTGGATCCACGCGTCGTCGAGCGGGAGCCCGGGGCCTGGCGAGAACCACGCGATCGCCGCGACCTGCACCGCGGCGAGCGAGGCTCGCGCGAGGAGGTCCCGGCGCTCGCGGATGAATGCCAGGCGGCGTGAGGACATGAAAGACAAGGAGAGGACCGGCGCGGCCGGAAATCGGGGCGAACCTTGCCAGAAAGTCGCGTGCCGATCCACCTGCGGCCCCTGGCCGCTCACCGTCCATGCGCTGCCTGGACGCGCCGCGCCCCCGGCGTCGCGTCTTGCAACGGCAGGCGTTGGCGCGCCCTCGCGCATCCTCGCGACAGAGGGCGGACGGCGCTCGGTCTTGGTGCTCGACGGCGTTGGCGCCGTCGAGCATCGAGGAGGGCGGACGGCGCTCGGTCTTGGTGCTCGACGGCGTCGAGCATCGAGGAGGGCGGACGGCGCTCGGTCTTGGCCTGCGCCGGCGGTCGTGGCGGTGCTCGAGGAGCCTCGCGCCTCGCGCACCTCGTGATAGAGGGCGGGCGTCGCTCGCGCGTGGTCCTTCACGACGGACGCTGGCACGTCGTCGAGGACGACGCCCGGAGGTCATGCACGGCGGGGCCGCGCCCGGGCGCACGACGGAGGGTCTGGCGCTCGCGCGCCGAGTAGGGCGAGCGAGACGCCTGCCCTCGGATTTCGCCTCGACCACTGGACACGATCCCGGTGCGGGGGCATCCTTCCTCGCGTCGGGGAAGAGGTCCCCGCTGCTTTGCGAGGTGCGTGATGGCCGACCCCAAGATCGAGACGTTCGAGCAGTTCTGGGACTTTTATGTCGGCGAGCACAAGAACAAGACGTCGCGCCTCCTCCACTTCATCGGCACGACGGCGGCCGTCTCGTGCCTCGCTGCCGGTCTCCTCACCAAGCGGCGCTGGCTCCTGCTCATCGCGCCGGTGTGCGGCTACGGCCCCGCGTGGGTTGGCCACTTCTTCGTCGAGAAGAACAAGCCCGCGTCGTTCAAGTACCCGCTCTGGTCGCTCCAGGCCGATTTCGTGATGTGGTGGAAGACGCTCTCCGGTCAGATGCAGGCGGAGGTCGACCGTGTCATCCGGCAGGAGCTCGAGAAGGAGCGCGCGGAGGACGACGGAGTCGCCCCGCAGGAGCGCGCGTCGATTCAGAGCGAAGCCGTCAACTAGTCCGCGCATCGGCCGTCATCCGCGCCCGTAGCGCTCACCTCTTCGCGATCCCGCTCGCCGGCCTCGCGTTCGGCGCGCCGCCGCTCGTCGCGGGTTGCGCGAGGCGTGCGGTCGTCGAGGCGCCGATGGTCGAAGCCGACGCGTCGAGCGCCGCGATCGCGCGGGTCGGCGACCCTGCGCCCTCCGTCGATCCGGGCGACGTGAGCGTCGTACCGTTCAGGGCAGGTGAGCGTTGGGTCGGGAGCTACATCTGCCGCCAGGGCTCGACCGAGATGACGATCGCCTTCGGGGAGGTCCGTCGCGGGGCGCGATCGAAGGACGACGTCTTCGACGTCGAGGCCGTCTTCGAGTTTCGCTTCAACGGCGACGGTCCGTTCGGGTACACGGCGGCGGAGGGCGCGGCGCGGATGAGCGGTGCGTACGACGCGAAGACGCGTCGCCTGAGCTTGGTCGGCGAGGAGTGGCTCGATGAGGTGCCGGGCTACGCCCTCGTGAACCTCGTCGGTGTGGTGAGCCGGGCCTCGCCGAGCGCGCCAATGGCGTACATCGGGACCGTCGAGGGCCCTGGATGCTCGACGTTTTCGGCGCGCCCTACAGGCGCTCCGCGCCCGTAGCGAGCTCGCGTCGGCTCAGCTTCGCCGCGAAGTTTGCCGTGCCTCCGCACGTGATACGCTCGGCGTGCACCCTCGCGCTGGAGGATCGGGGTGAGCGAAGCCCGCCCGGGCCGGGGACCGCAGGGACAGGGTCGCGTCGGCTCCGTGATCAACGGCAAATGGCAGGTCGACGCGCGCATCGGGGCGGGCGGAATGGCCACCGTCTACGCCGCGACCCACCGGAACGGGAGCCGCGTGGCGTTGAAGCTGCTCCACGCGCCGCTCTCGCGCGACCCGCAGACGCGCGCGAGGTTCCTGCGCGAGGGCTACGTCGCGAACGCGGTCGGGCACCCCGGCGTGGTCGCCGTGCTCGACGATGGCGTCACCGAGGACGGCGCGGTCTTCCTCGTCCTCGAGTTGCTCGAGGGCGAGACCATCGACGCGCGGCGCCAGCGCTTCGGTGGGGCGCTGCCGATCGACGAGGTGCTCGATCTCGCCGACGACGCGCTCGACGCGCTCGCGGCGGCGCACGACAAGGGCATCGTCCATCGCGACGTGAAGCCCGAGAACGTGTTTCTGACGAACGACGGCGTCATCAAGCTCCTCGACTTCGGGCTCGCGCGGATGAAGCTCGCGAACGAAGAGGCGACGCAGACGGGCGTGACCATCGGCACGCCCGAGTTCATGCCGCCCGAGCAGGCCGCGGGCCGCCGCGACGCGGTCGACGCGCGCTCCGACGTCTGGGGGCTCGGCGCGACGCTCTACACGGCGATCACCGGTCGCTACGTCCACGACGACGCGCAGTCGCTTCACGAGCAGCTGATCGCGAGCGCGACGCATCGGGCTCCGCCGATCCGGCAGCTCGCTCCGCACGTGCCTCCCGCCGTGGCGCGCGTGATCGATCGCGCGCTCGAGCTCGACATGGACGATCGCTGGCAGAGCGCGAGCGACATGCAGGCGGCGTTTCGCGACGCGCGCGGTCCGCGCGTCGAGGACTACACGGCGGACAGCCTGACGGTGCGCGCGTCTTCCCACGAGGAGGGGCCGCGCGAGGTAGGTCCTCTCGCGCACGAAGCGGGGCCCGCCTCGATCGAGGAGCCGGAGTCGTCGGATCGGACGCGGCAGCTCCCGGCCCCGCGGCGGAGCTACCCCGATCCGCCGCCCGGCGCCGCGGGCGACGACGCGGTGCCGTTCGCGAAGACGCAGGCCTCGCCGGCGCTCGTGTCGGCGCCCGCGCACCGGCTTCACGAGAGCGTGGCGCCGCCACCCCCGCCGGGGACGACGCGCATGCGCGGGCCGTTCCCGAGTCTGCCCCCGCCAGGGCCCGAGCACGGTTCAGGCGCGCCGCCCGGCTCGGGGACGCCGTACGCCCTCGCCCCGGCGACGTCGTACGGTCCGCCGCCCGGCTCGGCGCCGCCGCCCGGCTCGGCGCCGGCGCATGGCTCGGTACCGGCGGCGTCGACGCCGCCGGCGTCGGGTCACGGGCCGCGGCTCGAGGCCCGCGCGCCCTCGAGCCCGCTGTCCGAGCAGCCCCGCGCGCGGCGGAGCGCGGCGCGCGCGGTTGTCGTCGTGACGCTCCTCTTGCTCCTCGTTTGCGGGGCGATTGGGGCGTACGTCCTCTGGCAGGATGCGGCGCGCGGTCGCTGATCGCCTCGCGCGTGCGCACCGCCGCACCTCGCGGACGCTCGCCGGTGATGCGCCGGCCTGGTGATTAAATGCAATAAAATCAATTTGATGTGGCGCGTATGTCTCTCGAGCGCCACGTCCTCCGCGGCCGTCCCGCTCGCGGGCACCCGCTGGGTTCTCGTCTCGAGCGGCCATCCTCCTGTATGACCGACTCATGAGCTCGCGCGTCGCCTCGATCGCCCTCGTGGTTGCCTCCGCCGCCTTGTTCGGCTGTCCGTCGAAGGACAACCCGCCCTCGAGCGGCGCGGCGTCGCCCGCGGACGCTACGAGCGCCGGCACCGGTCCGCTCGCGTCGCTCGAGTCCGCACCCTTCGTCAACGAGGTGTGGACCTCGCAGGAGGGCCAAGCGATGCCCTTCGTCTACTACACGCGCGAGAACGTACGGATCAGCGCGCAGTGCCGGCAGGCGAGCGGCCAGCTCGCGTGTGACGCGATCCGGCAGGTGCGGAACGGCATGCCGGTCGAGCTCGCCGGCCGCGAGCTCACCGGCGGCATCAGCGCCGGCACGAAGGCGTGCATGAAGCTCGGCAGGCAGCTCGTGACCGGGCAAAACTCCGTCGGCAGCGAGGACGGCTTCTGCCGCTTCCCGGACGGCTCGATGATCTCGAACGGCGCGCTCGAGCAGTACGGGATGCGCATCATCCAGTGACCGGAGGCTCGAGCCGTGACCGGAGGCTCGAGCCGTGACCGGGATCTCGTCCCTCCCGTGACCGGAGGCTCGAGCCGTGACCGGGATCTCGTCCCTCGACGCGACGGCGAGCGCGCTCGGGCGGGGCCGCTACTCCTGACGGGAAGCGAGCGCCTCTTGCGTCTCCGAAGGCCGTCGCGGCGCGGGGAGCGTGACGACGAACCGCGTGCCGACGCCGAGCTCGCTCTCGACCTCGATCGCGCCGTCCATCGACTCGACGAGGTGTTTCACGATCGCGAGCCCGAGGCCTGCGCCGCCGTGCTGGCGCGAGCGACCGGCGTCGACGCGATAGAAGCGCTCGAAGATGCGCGGCAGGTGCTCCGCCGCGATGCCGGCGCCGTCGTCGACGACCTCGATCGCGACGCTCTCGCGGCCCGCCGCGTCGCGCGCGCTCGCGCGAACGGCGACGGTCCCTCCCTCCTTGCCGTAGGCGACGGCGTTGTCGACGAGGTTCAGGAGGACCTGCTCGATGCCCTCGGGATCGGCGAAGACGACCGCGGACGCGTCGACGCCGCCGACGTCGACGGTCACGGATCTCGTCTCGGCGTGTCCCGCTACGGTCTCGGCGACGTGCCGCGCGACCGAGAGCACGCCGACGGCTTCGCGCGCGAGGTCGTCGCGTCCACGCGACTCGAGCCCCGACAGCGCGAGGAGCTGCTCCACCAGCGCGCCCATGCGTGACGCCTGCCGGTGGATCACCTCGATGAACTGCGCGCGCGTCTCCGCTGGCGTATCATTGCGGAGCAACGTCTCCGCGTAGCCCTGGATCGAGGTCACCGGCGTCCGGAGCTCGTGCGAGACGTTCGCCACGAAGTCGCGGCGTATCGTCATCAGCCGCTGGAGGCGGTCGCGCTCCTCGACGAGCTCGCCGATGCGCGCCTTCAGCTGCGACGCCAGCGACTTGAGCGCGCGCCAGAGCACGCCGAACTCGTCGCGATCACCCTCGGGGATGGGCGCGTCGAAGTCGCCGCGCGCGAGCCGCGTCGCGGTCGTCGTCATCTCCTGTAGCGGTCGCGAGGCGACGCGCGACGCGAGGATCGCGAGGGCGATCGCCACGAGCATCGCGAGCGTCGACGCGACGAGCAGGCGGCGCCGCATCGACGCGACCGTCTCGTTGACCTCGGAGAGGGGCTGCGCGAGGCGGAGCACCGTCCCCTCGGCGCCGGGCACGGCGACGTAGTGGAGCTCGCGCCCGGCGCGCAAGCGCGTGGCCTTGCCGACGCCCCCCGCTCGCGCGACGTCGACCTCGGGCCCGAGGTCGCCCCGGGCCTCGGGGCTCGACGCGCCGAGCACGGTCCCGTCTCGCTCGAAGAGCGTGACCTCGGCCTCGACGATGTTCGCGATGCGCGTCGTGATCCGGTCCGGGTGACGCTTGCCGCCCTCGGCCCACTCGATGGCGCCCTTGCCCTGGTCTTCGAGGCGTTGATCGAGCTGCCGCACGAGGTCGGCGGCGAGCGCGCGGTCGAGCGAGAAGAGCGCGATGCCGCCGGCGACGAGGACGAGCGCGACGTGGCTGGCGAGCAGCTTCGAGCGGAACGAGAGCGTCATGGTACCTGCCTGGCGTCTGCGACGCCGGAAGGATCGCACGGATCGGAGCGGGCGCGGCTACGACGGATCGCGCAGGCGGTATCCGAAGCCGTGGACGGTCTCGATCGCCTCGCTGTGGGCGTCGAGCCGCTCGCGGAGCCGCCGGATGTGCGTGTCGACCGTTCGCGTATTCGTGTCGGGGCTGATCCCCCAGACCTCGCGGAGGAGATCCGTGCGGGAGAAGACGCGCCCAGGGTGCTCGATGAAGATCGCGAGCAGCTTGTACTCGAGCGGCCTGAGCCCGAGCTCGGCGCCGTCGACCGTCACGCGGTGCCGGACCGGGTCGATCTCGAGGCCTCGCCAGCGGAGCCGCTTGCCTTCGTCGCGCGCGCCGCGGGCGAGCCGGCGCTCGCGCGCGCGGACTGCGAGGCCCCTCACGCGCATCACGAGCTCGCGCACGCTGAAGGGCTTCACCACGTAGTCGTCGGCGCCGACCTCGAAGCCGAGGACGCGGTCGTACTCGTCTCCGCGCGCGGTCAGCATGAGCACGGCGGCGTCGGAGAGCGCCGCGTCGGCGCGCACCCGTCGACAGACCTCGGTGCCCGACAGATCGGGGAGCATCAAGTCGAGGACGACTACGGCTGGCTTCAATCGCGCGGCCGCCGCGAGCGCACCTGCGCCGGTGTCCACTGTCTCGACGCGAAACCCTGCCTCATCCAGGTTGAACGAGACGAGCCGGCGAATGTCGTCTTCGTCGTCCACCACCAGGACGACCTCTCCGGGGATCGACGCGGCTTGAAGCGGATTGCTCATGGACGACGCGATCTTATCTTGCGTCCGCGCGCCGTCGAGCGTCGTGAGGCGGCGCGGGTGCTCTCCGACGACGCGCGAGGAGGCGTAAGCTATCGGCAGGTCGAGCGTTTTCCTGCGGCGTGAAGCGCTCATTGACGTACGCATCCACGCGATTAGAAAGAAGTGGCGCGTTCCGCGAGCATCGCGAGCGCGCTCACGCGATCAGCCTCGGTACACTGCCGAGCTCGTGAGGGAGAATTATGAAGAAGGTTGCTCTCGTCCTCGTCGCCCCGCTCCTCGTTTTCGCCGCCGCCTGTGGTGGTGACAAGAAGCCCGCGGAGACGCCCGCTCAGCCGACGGCGGAGGCGCCGCCGAGCGTGACGAGCGCGCCCGCCAACAAGGAGCAGATGGCCGTCAACGTCGACGACGCCATCCTCAAGGCGTGCAATTTGAAGTTTTCGAACCCCGAGGAGGCGCCGAAGTTCGACTTCGACTCCGAGCAGCTCTCCGATCAGGAGAAGGCGATCCTCGAGCAGGTCGCCAAGTGCCTGACGACCGGCCCGCTCAAGGGGCGCGCCGTCGACCTCGTCGGCCGCGCCGACCCGCGCGGCGAGACCGAGTACAACATGACCCTCGGCGCGAAGCGCGCGCGCTCGGCCCACACGTTCCTCGCCGGCCTCGGCGTCGCGAGCGACAAGCTCTTCGATACCTCGCGCGGCGAGCTCGACGCGACGGGCTCGGACGAGGCCGGCTGGCGGAACGACCGCCGCGTCGACATCAAGCTCCGCAACTAAGCGCGGTTCGCCGGGACCTCGCGCGGCTGGAGCGCCGCCGCGAGCGTCCGGAGCGGCTGCGGCCGCGCAGATCGAGCGTCTTCGACCTCGTCGACGAAGTGAGCCGCTGGCTCGCACGTCCGGCGAGGTCGTCGCGCTTAACGCGGCCGCGAGCGTCGCGGCGCTTCACCGTCGACCGCGGAGCCGGCATCGACTAGACGACGTCTGGTATGCCTCCGCTGGTCGATGACGCGCTGCTGAAGGAGCAACTCGCGCACACCCTCGAGTCGACGCACCTCGAGGGGCTGGGCGAGCGCTACGAGGGCAAGGTCCGCGACAACTACAGCCAGGACGGCCGGCGCTTCATCGTCGTCACCGACCGCATCAGCGCGTTCGACCGCATCCTCGGGACCGTCCCGTTCAAGGGGCAGGTCTTGAACCGCCTCGCGGCGTGGTGGTTCGACAAGACGAAGGACGTCGCCGACAACCACCTCGTGGGCGTGCCGGATCCGAACGTCCTCGAGTGCGTCGACTGCACGCCGCTGCCCGTCGAGATGGTCGTGCGCGCGTACATCACCGGCTCGACCTCGACCAGCATGTGGACGCACTACGCCGCCGGCGAGCGCGTCTTCTGCGGCCACGAGCTCCCCGAGGGCCTCGAGAAGAACCAGCGCCTCGAGCGGCCGCTCTTGACGCCTGCGACCAAGGCCCCGAAGGGCGAGCACGACGTGTCGGCCTCACGCGAGGAGATCCTCGCCAAGGGCGACCTGTCCGCCGCCGATTTCGATCGCGCCGCCGAGCTCGCGCTCGCGCTCTTCGCCGCCGGTCAGAAGCTTTGCGCGTCGCGCGGGCTCATCCTCGTCGACACGAAGTACGAGCTCGGCAAGACGAAGGACGGCAAGATCATCGTCATCGACGAGATCCACACGCCCGACTCCTCGCGCTTCTGGATCGAGGCGAGCTACGCCGAGCGCTTCGCGTCCGGGCTCGATCCCGAGCCGCTCGACAAGGACTTCGTGCGCCGGTACTACACCGCGCTCGGCTACCGCGGCGACGGCGAGCCGCCGGAGCTCCCGAACGAGGTCCGGATCGGCGCCGCCAAGCGCTACGTCGAAGCGTACGAGCGCATCACCGGCGAGACGTTCGAGCCGGACACCGCCCCGCCGCTGCCCCGCATCGCGAAGAACCTCGGAGTCTCGACATGAGCAAGGCCACCGTCCTCGTCCGCTTGAAGTCCGAGGTCCTCGACCCGCAGGGAGACGCCGTGAAGCGCGCGCTCGACAAGCTGGGCTTCGACGGCGTCCGCGGCGTCCGCATCGGCAAGCTCATCGAGATCGATCTGGGCGACGCGCCCATCGCCGATCCGGCCGCGCTGAAGGAGCGCCTCGCCAAGATGGCCGACGAGATGCTGGCGAACCCGGTGATCGAGGACTTCGAGATCGTCGTCTGAGACGGGCTCGCCTCGCGCGTGAAGCCGTCCGGGCGGTCGGTCAGAGGCTGAACGGCTCGGGCATGAACAGCAGAGCGAAGAGCGCGAGCGTGACGATCGCGATCGCCGCGCGTGCGGGCCCGAGCGGCTCGCTGCCCGTCGGCGGGTGATCGAGCAGGTCGTGCCGGCGGAGGACGCCGCCCTTGACCTCCATCGCGAGGAGGATCGCGAGGCCGCCGAAGAAGGCGCCGACGACGAGCCACGAGGGGTGACTGCGCGCGAGGCTCGCGAGGCCGAGGAGGCCGAACGTCGCGACCACGCGCGTGCGGATCGTGAGCGCGCCGGCGGCGTCGTCGCCGTCGGTGGTCGGGGCGCGCTCGCGGCCGCGCGCGGCGAGCGATCCGAGGACCGCGAGCACCTGGAACCACACGAGCCAGAAGATCGCGTTCGAGATGTGGCGCCCGAGGTGGACGACGCTCAGGCTGCGTCCGGCGGAGATGTCGCGGCCGAGGTGACCGACGACGATCACGCAGAAGAACGCGAGGAGCGACCGATGGACGAGCTTGGCGTAGCGATCCTGCTTCGGGCCGAAGAGCGCGTAGGCGACGTGTCCGCCGTCGAGCTGCCCGACCGGCAGGAGGTTGATCATCGTGATGAAGAAGCCGCCCCACGCGCCGAACGCGACGGGTGAGTAGACGAGCAGCGTGCCCTCGGGTGCGGCGGGCGCGAAGGCGCGATCGAGGGCCTTGATGAGCACCGACTCGCCGAGCTCGACGAGGTTGTCGGCGCTGCCGGGGACGAAGTGCGAGTGGGCGACGCCCCACGCGTAGAGCGGGAGCGCGAACGCGAGGCCCGCGAGCGGTCCCGCCGCGCCGATGTCGAGGAGCGCGCGGCGCGTGGGGATGACGCCGCGCATCCGGATGACCGCGCCCATCGTGCCGAACGGGCTGACGAGCGGCATCGGGATGAAGAACGGCAGCGACGCGTCCACCTTGTGGATGCGCGCGGCGACGTAGTGCCCGAGCTCGTGAGCGACGAGGATCGTGAGGATCGTGCCCGCGAACTGCGCGCCTTGGATCAGCGCGTCCGCGCCGAGGAGGCTGCCTTCGTGGGGAAAGCTCGCCACGCCGGTGACGAAGACGCTCGCCGCGGTGGCGAGGAAGAGGCCCAGGTTCGCGCGCCACGCGGCGCTCCCGGCGCGCGGCGAGCGCGCCTCGGCCTCGGCGCGCTCCGGCTCTTCTCCGGCGCCGCCCGCGCCGCTCCCGCCCGTCTCCGTGTCCGCGCTCATCGGAGCGCCTCGCGGAGCGCGGCGGCGAGGCGCGCGAGCTGCGGCTCGAGCCGGGCGTCGACGCGGCCGAGATCGGTGTGGACGACGAGCGATCCGCGCCGGAGCGTCGGATCGGGCTGGACGTCGGCCGTCTGTCCGAGCGCGCCGAGCGCCTCGCCGAGCGGGGCGACGTCGTCCGGGGACGCGTCGATGCGGACGCGGCGCGCGCCGCGCGCCTCGTGGATCGCCGACGCGGCGAGCTCGGCGATGCGGGCCGGCTCCACGCGAAGCGCCTCTCCGACGAGGCGCTCGGCGAGCAAGATGGCGAGCTCGACGACGCGATCGACGTCGCGCTCGGTCCTCCGCGCCTCGGCGTCGTGCAGGGCGAGGAAGCCGGCGGCGAGCCGCGCGACCTCGGCCTCGCGGGCCTCGGCGGCGGCGGCGGCGGCGGCCGTGGCGGCGACGGCGTCCGCCTCTTCGCGCGCGGCCGCCACGATCCGCTCGGCCTCCGCGCGCGCCTCGAGGACCTCGCCGGCGATGCGCCGCGCTCTCGCCGCGGCGGCGGCGCCGACCTGGCCCGGCCGTGGCGCCGGCGCGCCCCCGTCCACGCGGCCCAGGCGCGTCGGATCGAGCCGGCCGGCCGCCGGCCCGCTCGACGCGTCGGGGAACGCGCCCTTGATCACGCGCGCCCGCTGGAGCGTCATCGGAGCGTGCCCTCGTCGAGCGCCACGACGATGTCGCGAACGACGGTCGCGAGGCCCGTCGCCCGCGTCGCGCGCTGAGGCGCCCGCAGCCGGTCGACGAGCTCGAGCGTGGCGGCGCCGAGGTCGGGCGCGCGCCCGCCGTCACCTGCGATCGCCGCGAGCGCGTCGTCCACGCCGTCGCCGAGCGCGACCGTCGTCGCGACGAAGCCTCGCTGCCACATTCCGGTCAGCCTACCACGCCAGGCCGTCGACCTCCCGGGACGACGCGAAAGGCGTCGGGCTCCCCGGCCCGCGCGATCCGGCCTTCGCGCTCGAGCTTCTCGAGGTGCGCGTCCACGCTCAGCTTGGCGAGCGGCCAGATGGCGGGCGAGACGTCGTCGTAGGCCGCGGGGACGAGCTCGGTCGCGGTCACGCCCGCGCCGGTCGCCGCCGCAGAGGCCGCCTCGAGCGCGTCGAGGATCTTCGCCTCGCGCATCCGCCGGTGCGCGACGTAGCGGTGGAAGAGCGCCGTCGGATCGTCGATCGGCTCTCCGTGCGCGGGCAAAGCGAGCGACGCGTCGAGCGCGGCCAGGCGCTCGAGCTGCTCGAGGTAGAGCGTCATGTCGCCGTCGCCCGGCGCGACGAGGATCGTCCCGACGCTCGCCACCATGTCGCCGACGACCACGGTGCGCGAGCGCGGCTCGAAGAGGCACACGTGCCCCGGCGCGTGGCCGGGCGTGTGGAGGACGCGCCAGGTCTCGTCGCGCGGGCCCTCGAGGACGATCTCGTCGCCGTCCGCGAGCCGCCGCGCGACGGGCACGTCGACGCGCGAGGCGGTCAGCTCGTGCGCCCAGACCGGCAGCGCGAGCTCCTTCGAGAGGAGCGCCGCGCCGCCCACGTGGTCGGGGTGGTGGTGCGTCGCGACGATCGCGACGATCCTGCGCCCGGTCGAGGCGAGCTCCCGCGCCCAGGCGATCCACGCGCGCTGCTCGTCCTCGTACGGGGTCGCGGGCTCGACGAGGAGCACGTCGCGACCCCCGAGGGCGTAGCTGTTCGTGTGCGTGGCGGGGGGCAGCGTCGGCGTCCGCGCCGCGAAGAGGCCGAGTGAAGCGGAGAGCTCTCGCGGGCGGATCATCCTCGTGGCCCGGCGAGCGTCAGGCGCGCTCGAGCACCATCGCGAGGGCCTCGCCGCCGCCGATGCAGATCGACGCGAGGCCGCGCTTCTTCTTCTGGTCGGCGAGCGTGTGGAGGAGCGTCGTGACGATGCGCGCGCCGCTCGCGCCGATCGGGTGGCCGAGGGCGACCGCGCCGCCGCGGACGTTGACCTTCGCCGGGTCGATCTTCGACAGCTGCGCGGAGACCATCGCCACGACCGCGAAGGCCTCGTTGATCTCGACGAGATCGATGTCGTCGGTCTTGAGGCCGAGCTTCGCGAGGGTCGAGTCCATCGCCTTCGCCGGCGCGGTCGTGAACCACTCCGGGGCCTGCGCGGCGCTGCCGTAGCCGGCGATCTTCGCGAGCGGCGAGAGGCCGTGCTTCTTCACGGCGGCCTCGCTCGCGAGGACGAGCGCGCTCGCGCCGTCGTTGATGGAGGAGGCGTTGGCGGCGGTGATGGTGCCGTCCTTCGAGAAGGCGGCGCGCAGCGTGCCGATCTTCGCCGGATCGCCCTTCGCCGGGCCCTCGTCGAGCTTGACGAGGACCGGGTCGCCCTTCCGCTGCGGGACGGGGACCGGGACGATCTCCGCGTCGAATTGGCCTTCCTTCTGCGCCGCGAGCGCGCGGCGGAAGCTCTCCTTCGCCCACTCGTCCTGCGCCTCGCGCGAGACCTTGTACTCGGCGGCGCACTTGTCGCCGCACGTGCCCATGTGGACGTTGGCGTACGGATCCCAGAGGCCGTCGTGGATCATGCCGTCGATGAGCGTGCCGTTGCCCATGCGGTAACCCTGTCGCCCCTTGTCGAGGTAGTAGGGCACGCTCGACATCGACTCCATGCCGCCGGCCACGACGACGTCGGCGTCGCCGAGCGCGATCGTCCGGACGCCCGCGATGATCGCCGCCATCCCCGAGCCGCAGACCTTGCTGATCGTCGTCGCGGGGACCTCGTCCGGCAGGCCGGCGAAGCGCATCGCCTGCCGCGCGGGCGCCTGACCCATGCCGGCGGAGAGCACGTTGCCCATGAAGACCTCGCCCACCTGATCCGCGGCGACCTTCCCGCGCTCGAGCGCGGCCTTGATGGCGATCGCGCCGAGCTCGGAGGCCTTCATTGAAGAGAGCGAGCCGAGGTACGCGCCGATCGGAGTGCGGGTGGCCGAGACGATGAAGACGGGGGGCAAGGGCATCTGTATCTCCTTGAAAAATGCCTGTCTCATCCGACGAAGCGGGGCGACGCGGGAGGAGACGACGGCGCCGTTATAGCTCTAATCTTCCTTCGATGCTCCCCGAGAGGCAGAGGCCGCGCGCGCGCGGGTCGCGAGGCGCGCTCGCGGCGATCGGCGCGGCGATCGTGGTCGTCGCGACGATCGCTGCGGCGTGCGGCGACGATCCCGGAGTGAATCCGACGGACATCGACTCGGGCGGCACGCCTGGCGTCCCCGGCGACGGCGTGCTCTGCCCCGACGCGGCGCCCGAGGCGGGCGAGGGCTGCGTCCTCCCCGAGGGCACGACGTGCGCGTTCGGGGCGTGCGGCTCCCCGATCGCCCAGTGCAGCCTCGGCGCGTGGCGTTACAGCGGCAACCCGCAGCCGCGCTGTCCGAGGGATTTCCCGGTCTCCGAGTCGGCGTGTCCGCCGTGCTGGCCCACGGGGCTCGAGTGCACCTACGGCAGCGTCGACTGCTCGGCCGCGGACGCCTCGGCCAACACGACCGTGGCGTCATGTGTCGACGGCGGCCCGGACGTGCCGCTCCGGTGGTCGCTCCGGACGTTCCCCTGCGCCATCGTCGATGCCGGCGCAGATGTTCAGCATGACGCCGAGCCCGATGCCGACTAAGACGTGCGGCCCGACCATGGCCGACGAATCCAAGCTTCAGACGTTCCTCACCCAGAACAAGCTCAACGCCAAGCGCCTGCTTGCGGTCTCCCACTCGCTGGAGACGCTCCGCAAGGAGGACCGCACCCTCAAGCTCGAGCGCCGCCGCAACCGGAAGGCGGAGGGCGGCGAGAAGAAGGAAGTCGCGAAGCCCCGCTCCGGCCGCGCGGTCACCACGCGCTCGCTCGACGCGGCGCTCACCGGCGGCACCGTCAGCGGCCCGACCAAGCAGCGCATCCTTCGCGCGGTCAACTACCTGCTCGAGCAGAAGAAGAAGGACAAGGTCGAGCTGAAGACGCTCTTCTGAGCGTCTCGTCGATCCGCGCGCGCCGGCCGGTCGCGCCGGCGCGCTCGACGTCCTGAAGCGCGTCGTGACGTCGGCGCGCGCCGCCGCGCGCCCGGCCGTCTCCTGGCACTCAGGTGCGGCGCGTGCGACGGTTGACGAAGTCGTGGGCGTCGAAGAGCACTACCCCGAGCAGGACGGCGACAGCGACGATGGCCATGGCGTCAGCGTCGGCCTGGACGCGGCCGCGGGCCAAGTTTCCGTCCCCGAACGCGCGCGCGTGAATCCGGTGGTCGCCGCGGGCAACGGAGACCAGGTGGCTGCCGTCGCCTCCATGCGCTTCTTTCCGGCGCTCCCTGCCTCTCCCACCCGATCCCACCCGGTGGAGGACGACGCGCTGCTCCGCCGTGCCGGCGCGGGTGACGCAGCGGCATTCAAGGAGGTCTTCGTCCGGCATCGCGCCGACGTCGCGCGCCTCGTCTATCGCATGCTGAGCGCTCCGTCCGATCTCGAGGACGTCGTCCAGGAGGTCTTCGTCCAGGTCTTTCGGAGCCTCAAGGACTTCCGCGGGCAGTCGAAGTTCTCGACTTGGCTCCACCGCGTCACGGTGAACGTCGTCCTCATGCATCGACGCTCGGCGCGGAGCCGCCCGGTCTTGACGGAGGAGGCGCCGAGCGACGTCGTCGCCGACGAGCGCCAGGCGCTCCCCGACGAGGACGCCGAGCGCTGCGAGCGGATGCGCGCGTTCCAGCGCCTCCTCGCGCGGCTCGCCGAGAAGAAGCGCGTCGTCTTCGTCCTCCACGAGCTCGAGGGCCTCGCGCCGGCCGAGATCGCCGACATCGTCGGGGCGCCGGTCCTCACGGTCCGCACGCGCCTCTTCTACGCGCGCCGCGAGCTCGAGGCGATGCTGAGCGACGAGCCGGCGCTCGCGAACCTCCGCGCGTCGTTCAGCAAGCGAGGGGAGGAGCCGTGAGCGACCGACCTCCGCCCGGTTCGGCCGAGGGCCGCGCGCTCGATGCGCTGGTCGCCGAGGCCAGGGAGCACCTCGACGCGCGCGGGGCGGACGCGTCCGCTCGGCCGGACGCGCGCGCGGACCTCGACTGGTCGCGGCTCGAGTCGCGCGTGATGGCCGCGGTCGAGGCCGAGAGGCCGGCGCTCGCGTGCGATCGCGCGCGCGGGGGGTGGCGCTCGCGGGGAGGCGCGCTGCGCGCCGGCGCCGTCGTCCTCGCCGCGGCCGCAGCGGTGGCGATCTTCGCGGGCAAGGACCGCGACGCCCCGCTCGTCGCCGTCCCGTCGTCGCCTGGCGGCGACGTCGCGGCGAGCGCGCTCCGCGCGACCGAGGGCTCGGGCGCGGTCCGCGTCGGCGGCCACGTCGCTTCGCCCGGTGAGGTCGTCCGCGCGGGGAGCGTGATCGAGGTCGACGGGGCGCGCGCCGTCTTCGAGCGCGCAGGCAAGGTGACCTGGCTCGTCGAGCAGGACGACGCGGCGAAGGCGGCGCCCGGCGCCCGTCCCGCGGTCGCGCGCGTCGCGTCGGCGGGTGAGTCGCTCGTGCTCGGCCTGGAGCACGGCGTGGTCGAGGCGGACGTCGTCCCGGTGCCGGCGGGCGAGGCCTTCGCGATCGACGTCGCGACCGAGCGCGCAGTCGTCCGGGTCGCCGTGCACGGGACGCACCTTCGCGTCGCCCGCGCGGGCGACCGCGTCACCGTGGACCTGACGTCGGGCGTCATCGCGATCGGCACGCCTCCGCGCGCCGGAGTCACCCAGGGCACGACCGTCACCGCGCCCGCGCACGTCGAGCTCGACGCGACCGATCTGTCCACGCTCCGCGTCGACCGCTCTCCCGGCGCCACGCGCGCGCCCGTCCCGCTCGGCGAGGGCCACGCGCTCGCGCGCGCCGAGGTTCCCGCGGCGCCGACTTCGGTCGCGCCGACCGCGCCGTCGCACGCCGCGCGCGCCGCCGGCGCTCGCGATACGCTTCCGGCGGCCAGGCAGGAGCCGAGGTCGTCCTCGCCGCGCGACACGATCGCGTCGGCGGTCCGCGCCTGCGCGGTCGCGCAGAGCCGGTCGGGCGAGGTGCTCGTCACCGTGAGCACCACGCTCCGCCTCCGCGTGACGAGCGCCGGCGTCGTCGAGTCGGCGCAGTTCTCGCCGCCCTTGCTCCCCGACGTCCAGAGCTGCGCGGCCAAGGCGATCTACGCGACGAAGCTCGACGAGACCGGCTCGGTCGCGATCCCGATCGAGTTCTCGTACTGACGCGGCGCTCGCGGCGCCGGCCTCAGCCGTCTTTGCCGAGCTCGGTGATCGCGTGCGTCTCGAGCGCGCCGAGCAAGCCGAACTGCACGCCCATGCCGCCGTCGCGCACCCATCGGACGACGCCGGGCAGGTCGAAGTCCTGCCCGTCGTTCGACGGTGTCCGAAGGCGGACGCGGACGACGACGTCGGCGGCGAACGGCGCGGGGGTGTCGGTCTCGATGAACATCCCGCCGATCGAGATGTCCTTCCCGATCCCGCGCGCGGAATCCGAGCCGCCCTTCAGGGCGAACTGGACGGGCAGGTCGATCGACGCACGAGCGTAGCGACGCTTCTCGATCACGACGGGCTCCTCTGGCGTCCGCCTCAACGAACGCTTCGACGATGCTAGCATCGTCGCGTGGCCGCGGACGACAAGGAAACGACGAAGTCGAAGGCCGCGAAGGCGCCCGGGCTCCCGCCGCGCGTGGAGCGGGCGCTTTCCCTCGCGCGCGAGGCCGCCAAAGCCGATCGCGAGCGCAAGAGCGGGCGCTGGCTCGCCGTCTTCCCGTTGAGCGTCGCCGCGCTCCTCTTGCTCCTCATGATGCCGCGCGCGACGGCGCCCGACGCGGTGCCGCTGCCGCGGATGGACGGGCGGGTCCTCGCGAGGGTCGCCGGCGCCGACGACCGGCGGGCGGACTCGGCGGAGGCGAAGCGCTTGCCCTCCGACGTGCTCGCCGTGGGGACGGCGCTGCGCGCGCTCAACGGCGCCGAGGCGCGGGGCGAGGACGAGCTCGGCGTGCTCGACGCGCGCCGTCAGCTCGACGGCGCGCTCCGCGACCTCGGAATCCGCAAGGACGACGTGGTGCCGGACCTCCTCGCCCTTCGCGCGCTCCAGACGCGCCTCTTCCTCGACGCGCTCACGCACTGGGAGCGCACCGGCGAGACCTCGGCGGACTTCGTCGATCTCGCGGGCAGCTTCGTCCTCCGCGCCAGCGACGCGGGGTGGGTGCGCGCCGATCGCACGGTGCTCCTCACGGACACCGAGCGGCGCGTGATGTTCAAGACCGTGTGGAACGTGCTGGTCGGAGTGACGGACAATCCCGAGCTGGCGCTCACCCTCGATGAGCAGCGCGCGCTCTACGCCTTCTACATCGCGCATCCGAGGCCGGCCGAGTCGGGACGTCTCTCCCTGGAGGCGACGTGGCGGTCCGCGACGACGCCGGAGGCGTGCGCGGCCGCCAAGCGCGAGCATCGCAGGCAGTCCGAGCTCTGGCTGGCCGACAAGATCAAGAAGCTCGGCGCGATCGATCCGACCTACCCGGCGGCGTACGCTCTCGGCGTCGCCTACTACCGCGCGGGGCGCTTCGATCTCTCGGCGGAGGCGTTCACGACCTTCATTGGCCAGAACCCGGACGGCGCCTACGCGCTCCGCGCCAAGAACCACTTGAAGGCTGCGCTCTCCGGCGGCGAGCTCTGAGGCCGGCCGTGGTCACGGCGTTGCTCGTCGACG
>JAHBWA010000183.1 GCA_019637195.1 Labilithrix sp.
CTCCGGGGGGAGGATGCGCCCGTAGGCTGCCGTCACACCGACGTCGAGGTCGAGCGAGGCGAGGTGGGCGAGGAGCTCCTCGTTGCGCTTCACCTTCCGCGGTTGTAGCAGCGGCAGCCCAGCCGCGACGGCGGCGGCTGCGATGGCGGGCCGCCTCAGCCCGAGGCCGCGGCCGGCCGGCCGGTCCGGCTGCGACACGACGACGACCACGTCGTGCTGGCGCGAGAGGGCCTCGAACGTCGGCAGCGCGAACTCGGGGCTGCCGAAGAAGGCGACGCGCAGGGGCTTCACCGCCGTGTGCGCGTGCCGTTCGGCCGCGTGCCCGGCGGTTTGCCCGCCCGCTCGCCGCCGGCTCGGGCGTCGGCCGGCGCCCGGGTGCGCAGATCGCGCAGGAACGCCTTGGCCTGCCGCTGCATGTCCGCGAGCTCCTTGCGGTTCTCCTCGAGGAAGGCGCCGCGCCTGTCGGGGGGTAGGTGGTCGAAGAACAGGACGCCGTTCAGGTGGTCGTTCTCGTGTTGGATGGCGACGGCGAGCAGCCCATCGGCCTCGAGCTCGAAGGCCTTCCCATGGGCGTCTTGAGCGCGCACCCGCACGTGCTCCGCGCGCTTCACCGTCTCCGTGGCGCCGGGGAAGGACAGGCAGCCCTCCTCCCACTGCTGGGTGCCGTCCAGCGAGAGGATCTCCGGGTTGATGAACACCATGAGATCGCTCGGCTCGTCTTCCCCCGCGATGTCGATCACGAAGATCCGCTTGGAGACGCCGATTTGCGGCGCGGCCAGGCCAACGCCCGGCGCGTCGTACATCGTCTCCGCCATGTCCTCCACCAGCTGACGCAGGGAGTCGTCGAACACCGTGACCGGCTCGCCCACCTCGCGCAGCCGTGGATCGGGGAACTCGAGGATCTCGCGAATGGCCATGAGAAAAGCCAACCTAACACCGCGCTCTGCCCCTCGCAACGGAGCGGCTCGCGAGCCTAGCTCTCCACTTGCGTCCACTGTGCTCCGTTTGCGTTTGTGTTTGCGTCTGCGCTCCACTCGCGCCCAACGCCTGCGCCCAGCGCCTGCGCTCTGCACCTGAGTAGGGCGGCTTGAAACCGGCCTCCACGGAGCGCGATGGCGCTACTTCCTGACGACTTTGCGGGGGTACTTCAGCGGGCCGTAGACGTAGGCGTCGGAGCCGCACAGCTCCCAGCGCGCGGGGTCGATGCGCGGCGCTTCGGTCGGCTGTTCGGGCCCGGCCCAGTCCACCGCGCCGGGCTTGCCGCGGGGGCCCAGCATCACCGGCGCGATGAAGGCGTGCAGCTCGTCCACCAGCTTGGCCGCCAGCGAGGAGCCCGCGAGCTCCGCCCCGCCTTCGCACAGCACGCTCACCACCTCACGCGCGGCGAGCGCTTCCAGCGCCTTCGCCATGTCCACGCGGCCGTCGGTCCCCGCGCCGACGCGGATCACCGAGACGTTCAGATCGCCCAGCGCCTGGGCGGCCTCCGGATCGGCCTCCGGGGTGGTGATGACGCAGGTGGGGATGTCGGCCGCCGTCTGCGCCAGCTGGCTCTCCAGTGGGAAGCGGAGCTTACTGTCGATCACCACGCGCACCGGGTTACGCCCGGGGACGTCGCGCACGGTGAGCTGTGGGTCGTCCGCGATCACGGTGTTGATGCCGACCATCACCGCGTCCAGCTGGGCGCGCAGCTGGTGCACCTTGTTCCGGCTGTCCGAGCAGGTGATCCACTTGGAGGCGCCGGTGCGGGTCGCCGTGCGGCCATCCAGCGACAACGCGAGCTTCAGCGCGAGGTAAGCGCTGCCGCGGGTGATGTACTTCACCCAGGGGAGGATCAGCGCCTGCGCCTCCGCCTCCATCACGCCGACCACCACCTCGATGCCGGCGCGTTCGAGCACCGCGCCGCCGCCGCCGACCACGTGGGGGTTGGGGTCGCGGCAGCCGATCACCACGCGGCGGACGCCGCTCTGGATGATGGAGTCCGTACACGGCGGGGTGCGCCCCTGGTGCGAGCAGGGCTCCAGGGTGACGTAGAGGGTGGCGCCCTGGGCCGCCTCGCCCGCCGCGCGCAGCGCCACCAGCTCCGCGTGGTCTTGCCCCGCGGAGGCGTGGTAGCCCGTGCTGACGACCTCGCCGTTCGGCGCGACGACCACGCTGCCCACGTGGGGGTTGGGGGAGGGGTCACCGCGGCGCCCCACCTCGAGGGCCTTGGCCATCATCTCGGCGTCGAGCTCTGACATCTGGCTACCCACTGGCCTCCCGAGACTTCACGAGCTTGCCCATCTCCGCCATGAACTCATCGATGTCGCGAAACGAGCGGTACACGCTGGCAAAGCGCACGTAGGCGACCTCGTCGAGCTCCTTCAGTTGCTCCATCACCCGCTCGCCGATCACCCGCGCTGGGATTTCCTTGTCGCCAAGCTGGCCAAGCGTACGCTCCAGCGCCTCCGCTGTCTCGTCCAGCTGGTCGGCCGCCACGGGGCGCTTGTTACACGCGATCTGAAGGCTCCGCAGCAGCTTGCTGCGATCGAAGGGCTCGCGCCGCCCGTCCTTCTTCACCACCGTCGGCAGCGTGTGCTCCACGCGCTCGTAGGTGGTGAAGCGTCGCGCGCAGGTCTCGCACTCGCGGCGGCGGCGGATGACGTCACCGGCCGTACCGGCGCGCGAGTCGGTGACCTTGCTCTCGAGCTGGCCGCAGAAGGGACACTTCACGAGTGGCTCATCGTGCAGGGAGGGTCAGCGTTCGGCGTGGTTCGGCGCGCGCCGAACCCGCGTGGGCTTCACCGGGGCTCCGTGGGTTCGATCTTTTCACGACGGCGGGCGTGGCGGGGATCCATGTCGGCGGCCTCGTCGAGCCAGGCGGTGACGATCTCGACCGCGAGCCCCTTGCCGACGACGCGCTCGCCGATGGCGAGGACGTTCGTGTCGTTGTGCTGGCGCGACAGCCGCGCCGTGTAGGTGTCCGAGCAGACGACGCAGCGGATCCCGGCGTGGCGGTTGGCGGCGATCGACATGCCGACGCCGGTGCCGCAGACCAGGATCCCGCGGTCGAGCTCGCCCGAGAGGATCGCCGCGGCGAGCCGGTGGGCGTAGTCCGGGTAGTCGGTGCTCGCGTCGGAGGTCGTGCCGAGATCCTCGACGCTGACGCCGGCGCGCTCGCGGAGGACGGGCACGAGCTCCGACTTGAGCCGGAACCCGCCGTGGTCGGAGGCGATGCCGATGCGCACGACGCCTCAGCCCTCGTACCGAGAGAAGACGAGCGAGCAGTTCGTCCCGCCGAAGCCGAACGAGTTGTTCAGCGCGTGCTTGATCGTCCGCTCGCGCGCGGTGAGCGGCACGTAGTCGAGCGGGCAGGCCGGGTCGGGATCGGTCAGGTTGATCGTCGGCGGCACCTTGCCCTCCGAGATCGCGAGCGCGCAGACCGCGCTCTCCACCGCGCCCGCGGCGCCGAGGAGGTGACCCATCATCGACTTGGTCGAGCTCACCCAGAGCTTCTTGTCGGTGGCGTGCGACTTGAACACCTGGATCATCGCCTCGGTCTCGGCGACGTCGCCCACGGGCGTCGAGGTGCCGTGCGCGTTGAGGTAGTCGATCTGCTCGGGGGAGACGCCGGCGTCCCGGAGGGCCATGCGCATCGACCGCTGCGCGCCTTCGCCGTGCGGCGCGGGCTGGGTGAGGTGGTTCGCGTCGCTCGAGGCGCCGTAGCCGGTCACCTCCGCGTAGATCTTCGCGCCGCGCTTGGTCGCGCGCTCGAGCGTCTCGAGGACGAGCACGCCGGAGCCCTCACCGCAGACGAAGCCGTCGCGGCCCTTGTCGAACGGGCGGCTCGCCTTCTCCGGCTCTTCGTTGCGGCGCGAGAGGGCGTACATGGCCTCGAACCCGCCGATGCCGACGGGGGTGACGGTCGCCTCGGCGCCGCCGGTGATCATGACCTCTGCGCGGCCGCGGCGGATCCACTCGAACGCCTCGCCGAGCGCGTGGGCGCCGCTCGAGCAGGCGCTCGTGTTGCAGTAGCTCGGCCCCTTGAGCCCGTGCATCATCGAGACCTGGCCGGCGGCGAGGTTCGCGATGATCCCCGGGATCGCGTACGGGCTGACCTTCTGCGGGCCCTTGTCGAGGATCGTCTGCTTCGTCTTCTCGAGCGTCGCGAGGCCGCCGAGCCCGACGCCGATGAAGCAGCCGGCCGCGTCGCGCTCCTCGTCGGTGAGCTCGAGCTGGGCGTCCTGGATCGCCATCTGAGCCGCGCCGCACGCGAACTCGATGAAGCGATCCATCTCCTTCAGCTTCTTCTTCTCGACGAAGCGCGTCCCGTCCCAGCCCTTCACCTCGGCGGCGAAGCGGACACGGAAGGCCGACGCGTCGAACAGGGTGATCGGCCCTGCGCCGCTCTTTCCGGACAGCAGAGCTTCCCAGGATTCGACGCGGCCGATCGCCACCGGAGTGACGAGCCCGATACCCGTGATGACGACGCGATGCATGATCAGTCCTCGGTCCTCTCGTTCGTTGGATCCTCTGCGATTGCGAAGAACCCGGCCGCGGCGCGGCCGGCGGAAGAGAAGGCGAGGCCGACGGCGGCAGCCTTACTTCTTCGCGTTCTTCTCGATGTAGTCGATCGCGTCCTGGACGGTGCGGATCTTCTCCGTGTCCTCGTCCGGAATGTCGATTTCGAAGGCCTCCTCGAACGCGAGGACGAGCTCGACCAGTCCGAGGGAGTCGGCGCCGAGGTCCTCGATGAACGTGGACTCGGGCTTGATGTCCTTCTCCTCGACGTCCAGCTGCTCCTTGATGATGCGCTTGACCTCGCTCGCGATGTCCTGGGCCATTTTCCTTATGCCTCGTCGATTTCTACGTTCGGTTCAGCGCCCAGCCTGCGGGTCCGCAGCGTGGGTCGAGGGGAGCTTCGTGGGCGCTTTCTACACAGCCTTTCGGGGGACCGCAACCACGCAAGCTCGAGGCTCGGGGCTCCGCGAGGAGAAATCAGCCGTCGCCGGCGTGACGGTCGCGTGTCCGACCGCGTGCGTCAGACGTACATGCCGCCGTTCACGCGGAGGACCTGCCCCGTCACGTAGGCGGCCTCGTCGCTCGCGAGGTAGACGCAGGCGCCTGCGATTTCGCGCGCCGTGCCGGTGCGGCCGAGCGGCACCACCTTCACGAGCTGATCCTTCATCGCGTCGGTCATGGTGCTCGTCATGTCCGTGTCGATGAAGCCCGGCGCGATGACGTTGACCGTGATGTTGCGCGTCGCGTACTCGCGGCCGATCGACTTGGCGGCGCCGATGAGCGCGGCCTTCGACGCGGCGTAGGCCGTCTGCCCGACGTTGCCCATCTCGCCGACGACGCTCGACATGAAGACGATGCGGCCGGTCTTGGCGCGCATCATCGTCTTCACGGCGGCCTTGGCGCAGGCGAGCGCGCCCTTCACGTTGACCTGCCAGAGGCGGTCGAGATCCTCGTCCTTCAGCCGGAGGAGGAGCCCGTCGATCGAGATCCCCGCGTTCGCGACGAGGACGTCGAGGCGGCCGTGGCGCTTCGTGATGTCCTCGATCGCCGCCTCGCACGCCTTGGGATCGGCGACGTCGAAGCCGCTGATCTCGGCCTTGCCGCCGCTCTTCACGATGGCGTCGGCGACCTCGCGCGCGGCGGCCTCGCCCTTGACGTAGTTCACGATGACCGTCGCGCCGTGCTCGGCGAGCGCCTCGCAGCACGCCCGGCCGATGCCGCGCGAGCCGCCGGTGACGAGGGCAACCTTTCCATCGAGCTTGAACATGCGGATCTCCTCAGGAAGTCGCGGGCGCGAGGAACGCGCCGAGCCCGTCGAGGCTCGGGACGTCGCCCACGCTGGCGATCTTCATCTCCTTCGCGATGCGCTTGCCGAGGCCGGCGAGCACCTTTCCGGGGCCGATCTCGATCGCGTGCGTGATGCCTTCCACGTGCATCAGGCGCACCGCCTGCTCCCAGCGCACCGCGCCGTCGACCTGGCGGACGAGGAGCTCCTTCACGCGCGCCGGATCGGTGTTCGGCCGCGCGTCGACGTTCGCCACGACCGGGAACGCGAGCGGCTTGACGGCGACCTTCTCGAGCTCGGCGGCGACGACCGCGCCCGCCGGCCTCATCAGCGCGCAGTGGAAGGGAGCGCTCACCTTGAGCGGGATCGCCTTGCCCTTCTCGTCGCTCGCGCGCGCCGAGACGCGCGCGACGGCCTTGGCCGAGCCGGCGATGACGATCTGCCCCGGGGCGTTGAAGTTCGCGCACGACACGACGCCGAGCGGCGCGCCGGACTCGTCCTTCTCGGCCTCGACCTCGACGCAGAGGGCCTCGAGGCGCGCGGCCTCGAGCCCCATGATCGCGGCCATCGCGCCGACGCCCGGCGGCACGGCGTCCTGCATCGCCCGGCCGCGGGCGCGCACGATGCGCACGGCGTCCTCGAGCGTGAGCGCGCCGGCGGCGACCAGCGCGGAGTACTCGCCGAGGGAGTGGCCGGCGGCGAACCGCGGCGCCGGGAGCTCGGGGTGACGCTCGCGGATCGCCGCGAGGGCGGCGATGCTCGTCGTCACGATCGCGGGCTGCGCGTTCGCGGTGAGCGTGAGGTCGGCCTCGGGGCCCTCGAGGATCAGCTTCGACAGCGGCTCGCCGAGGGCGGCGTCGGCGCGGTCGAACACGTCCTTCGCGGCGCGGGAGGAGTCGACGAGATCTCGTCCCATTCCGACGGCCTGCGAGCCCTGGCCTGGAAACAACCACGCGAGCATCATCGGCGCGCGAGATAGCGCAGGTTCGGGGCCCCGCCAAGCGCCGTCGGCGCGCGCGAAACGCTGCCGCGCCGCGTCCGGTCATGACGCCGCGCGCCGTTCGGGACGCGCGAGCGGACGCGCTACGGGCAGCGGTCGTCGCAGTAGTCGCGGAGCGAGGCGCAGGTGGTCTGCGGCGGCACGGGGGTCGCCCCGGGGAGCGCGAGGTTCACGACCGCCACGCCGCCCTCGGCCGAGACGGCGACGTCCGAGCAGCCGACGAGCAGATCCTCGGCGCCGCGCGAGGCGATCGCGAGGATCGAGTGCTTGCCGAGCGGGAGCACGATCGCCGGCGGGCGCCCGAACGCGAGGTTGCAGACCGGGATCGCCGGCGGCTCGAGCACGACGGGCGGCAGGTCGGTCTGGTTCGTGATGTGCTTCAGGTAGATGCGCTGGCAGCCGCCGGGATCGGGATCGTCGTAGACGATCAGCTTCACGTCGTCGGACGCGATCGCCATCGCGGTGGACGGGAAGACGACCTCGAGCTGGACGCTCGCCTCTTGCTCCTTCGCGCAGGCGGTCGCGAGGACCCCGAGCCCCGCGAGGGCGGCGGCGACCGCGCGCCGGCGGAGGACGGGGACGGGGCGAACGCGCATGAGCCGGGAAATGCTACCATGACGTTCGAGCGAATGGCCGAGCCCTCCTCGAATCCCCCGCGCTGGTCTCCGTCGGGCGGCAGGTCGCCGGGCCTCTCGGTCCTCGCGCTCGCGCTCGTCACGGTCCCCCTCGCGCTCCTCGCGTTCGGCTCGAACCAGGCGTGCACCGAGGCCAAGGTCGTCGTCTCCGACCCGCCCATCGTCATCGGCGCGACCGTCGACCTGACCAAGCAGAAGGACTTCGGCGCCGGCTCGCAGCGGGTCCTGCGCGTCGCCGAGCAGCAGCTCAACGCGGTCGGCGGCGTCCTCGGCCGGCGCGTGGTCCTCGACATCCGCGACGACGGTGGGGACGGCTCGCTCATCGCCGGGCTCTCGGCGGATTTCATCGAGCGCGGCGTCGTCGGCTTCGTCGGGCCGAGCACGACCGACGCGCTGAAGGGCATGCACGTCGCGTTCAGGGACGCGCGGATCCCGATCCTCACGCCCTTCGCGACGTCCCCCGAGGTGCCGCTGCTCCAGGACGGCAAGGACCGCTACCTGTTCCGCACGTCGTGCGCCGTCGAGTACCAGGCCCGCGCGATCGCGCGGTACGCGCTCGGCGGCTCGTTCGCGCCGCCGGAGCTCATCGACGACCCGAACGAGCCGCCCAAGGACGACGGCGGCGCAGACGGCGACGGCGGCGTCGACGGCGGCGGGGAGCCTCCGCCGGTCGCCGACGCCGGCGGCGGCTCGTCGTTCAAGGCGTGCCGGAAGATGGCGGTGCTCTTCGCCGAGGACGCGCCGGGCAAGGGGAGCGCGACGATCGACTCGCTGAGGGCCGAGTATTCGAAGTTCGGTGGCGTCATCAAGGACTTCATCATCAAGCCCGGCGCGGCGACCTACGCCGCCGACGTCGCCAGCGTGGTCGCCGCGGCCGAGGCCGGCGAGGTCGAGTGCCAGACGTTGCTCATGTTCGCCGCGGACGGCGGCAAGTACATGCGCGAGCTCCGGAGCGCGACGGAGGGCAACGACGCCTTCTCGGCGTCACGCTTCCTGACCTTCGGCTTCATCCGCTTCTACCAGCAGGGGTTCATCGAGGCCGGGCGCGTCGACGCCAAGAACACGAGCGAGCTGTCGAAGGTCGACGGCGTCCTCGGCGCGGCTTGCAACCAGGAGCGCGCCACGAGCCCGGAGTGGGCGCGCTTCGACGCGCTCTACCGGTCGCAGTTCCCGCCCGCCGCCGACGCGGGGAGCCTCCCGTCGCCGATCCCGCAGATCTACGACTCGGTCATCCTCCTCGCGCTCGCGGTCGAGAAGGCGGGCAGCGTCGAGGACCGAGTGGCGATCCGCGACGCGCTCTACTCCGTCTCCGCGCCGCCCGGCGACGCCTTCGGCCCGGGCCAGCTCGCCGAGGCGCTGCAAGCGGTCCGCAGCGGGCGGGACATCGACTACACGGGCGCGTCGGGGACGTTCGACATCGACGACCGGGGCGACACCGCGCTCGAGATCATCCTGTGGCGGGTCGCGGGCAACGGCTTCGTGTCGATCCCGGAGCTCCGGTCGGGCGATCTGCAGAAGTGACGTCGCCCGCCCCGCGACGGGCTACTTCGCGCGCCGCCGCAGTCCGATCTCGAGGTCGAACGGCGCGAGGATTTTCGCGAGCGTCTTGAGCGTCGGATTGCCGAGGCCTCGCTCGATCTCGATGAGGATCCGCGGGCTGACGCCGACGAGACGCGCGTAGTCCGTCTGCGTCCGCCCCGCGATCTTGCGCATGGTCCTCACCGCGGCCGCGATCGAGATGTCGCCGCGCGCGATCCGCTCGTAGAGCTCGTCGCGGAGCGCGACCCTGCGCTCCTTCGCGCGGCGCGCGCGCTCGTCGGCGCGCGCCTTCGCGGGCTCGGGGGCGCGCGTCGGCCTCATCGCGCCGCCTCGAGCGCGCGGGCGACGCGCGCGATCCGCGGCTCGAGGATCTCCCGCACGCGGCCCCCGACGCCTTCGTCGATCATCAGGCGCGGGAGCTCGGCGACGGCGGGCGAGAGCTCGCGGAGCCACGACTTGGTCGCGCCTGCATCGAGCCCGAGCGAATCGAGGGTCTCGGCCACACGCCCCCAGTCGGGGTAGCCGTCCGTCTCGTCGCGCCAGCGGCACACCCGCGCGATCCCCTGAGGGTCGAGCACCATCGGCGCGAAGTCGTAGAGCGGCGTCAGCTCGATCCCGCCGTCCTCGTGCTTGAGCACCGCGCTGTTGCGCGCGTGGTTGTCGGTGTTCCCGAGCGCGACGTCGAGCACGTCGCGGAGCAGGAGCTCGCGGAGCTCACGCGCGGGATCCGTGGCGAAGCGCGCGAGCGCCGCGGCGAGCGCCTCCTTCGCGATGGGCGCGCCGAAGTCGCTCACGCCCGCGAGCGAGCAAAGGCTCTCCATGCCGAGTCGCGCGATTCTTCCGTCGGCCGAGCGCGGGCGGTCGAAGCGCGGGACGAACAGGCTGTCGCGCTCCCACGACAGCGGACCCGCGACGCGCGCGCCGAGACGCCCGGCGAGGCGGTACCACGCTGCCTCCGTCTCGAGCACGAGCCTATCGGCGGGCCGCCCCGATCGGGGAAACTTCACGATCCACGATCGTGCCGTCCGCGCGTCGCTCACCGCGCCGTCGGCGTGCCAGCGTCCGCGGTCGTCCTCACGGAGGAGGAACTTCGGCGCGTCGCCCGCGGCGCCGCTCCCGCCTGCGATCGACGCGCCTTCCTTGCGGGCGTACTCGATGAAGCCCTCGGCGCGGTCGAGGACGTCCGCGCGCGGGAAGCCGGGGGCGGACGCGGCCTCTCGATCGAGCGGCTGCGCGGCCTCGCGGACGCGTAGGTTCCCCGGCGGGTTGCCCCCGCCGGCGACGAGGACGGCCCAGTCGGAGGCCTCCGTGTTGGGCACGCCGAGCTCGGCCTCCCAAAACCGGCGCGCCGCGCCGGACGGAACGAGATCGAGCAGGAAGGCCGGCCAGACCTCCTCCGCGTGAACGCCGTACCCGACGGGGTAGCGGCACGAGACCGCGCGTCGATCGCGGACGTCGAGCTCTGCTGCGGTCGCGAGATAGTCGAAGTCGTATTCGAGGCGTGCGCTCGACTGAAACCCGCCCGACACGTCGTCGCAGCGCACCTCCGCCGCGACGGTCCAGTCTCCGTCGATGTAGAGCTCGAGGTGGCACTTCCCGGCTGGCATCGTTGACGACCATTATAGTGGTCGAAATGTGGGCGACGGGCAAACGGATCGACCACTATAATGGTGGAATGCCTGGCCGCCATCACGCCCGTCCCGGGGCGCCGCGACGCGCGTCCGGGGCGTCGCGACGTGAGCAGGCGGGTCAGTTGTCGAGCGCGGCCGCGTCCGGCGTCGGCGAGCCGGAGTCGGTGGGCGTCGATGTCGGCTCGTTCGTGGGCGTGCTCGTCCCGGGCGGAGGGGGCGTGCTCGTCGCGGTGTCGGTCGAGGTCGGCGCGCCGGTGCGACGGCCGCCGCCCTGGTAGTCGCCCTGGTCGAAGATGCAGCCCGCGCCGAGCGCCAGGGCCGTCACGGCGACTGCGACCATCGCCCCCATGCCCGCGCCGAACGTGACGCGGCGGCGCGCCTGGATCCGTCGGATCGGAGTGGCGTCGAGGGGGATCTTCGGCGGCTGTCTCATCGGCAAACCCAATCCTTCCCGCTGCAGACGCAAGTGGGCTGCGGCTGACCGCTCGCGCCGCCCGCAGGACACTCCGTGTCGAACGTGTAGAACCCGAGGCACGGCGTGCCTGCGAGGATCAGCGCGGTGGGGCACGGCGGGTAGTCGATGTTGAAGGCGGCGCTCTTCTGCATCACGCCGTCGAGCATGACCTCGCAGATGTAGCTCCCGGGGGAGAAGGGCGCCTCCTGGTCCTCCTTCAGCCGCCCCTCCTCGTCGATCGACGAAGGCACCATGGTCACCGCGATGAGCGCGGGGCCGTCCTTCGTGATGTCCGGGCGAAGATCGCGCGCGAGGACGACCTGGTCCATCGGTTCGAAGTCGTCGGTGCCGACGGCCGCGCCGCGGATCTGCCGGATGAGGATCTCCAGGGTGACGTCCTGGCGGCCGACGCCGACCTCGGCGATGCACGTGATGGCCGCGGAGTCCGTGAAGAAGACGCTCCGGCGCCGCCCGCCGTCCTCGTCGAGCGACATCCAGACGTCCCCGACGTTCGCGGTCGCGGAGCACGCTGGCAGCACGCTGCTCAGGAGGGCGCCGAGGAGCGCGAGCGCGCCGAGTCTGCGGAAGGTCATCCGCCCGAGTATACCGCACTTCGCGCCGCGCTCTCGCGTTCGGCGTCACGTCGCGGGCGCGGGGCGGTCCTCGGCGCCGAGCCGCGTCGGCTGGGCACGGCCGCCGACTCCCGCGTGTCCGTCGGCGCCGGGGGGCTTGTCCCTCGGCGCAAGGGGACGGCGGCCGGCGCCGAGAGGCGGCGCCGGGCGCGGGACGAACGTACGCGGCCTGGCCGTCGCAAGGCGCAACTCGGCGTCTGCGATGCCGTCGCTGCGGTCGAGCGGGCCTGCCCGGGGTGCGGGCCGACCGTCTCGAGCGAGCCGCGGGCCGTCAGGCCTTCGCGGCGGTCTTCTTCGTCGCCTGGACCTCGCGGCCCTTGTAGTGGCCGCAGGATCCGCACGCGCGGTGGGGCGTCACCGGCTCGCCGCAGTTCGGGCAAGCGATGAGCTGCACGGGCGTCACCTTGTCGTGGTTGGCGCGACGCATGTTGCGCTTCGATCGGCTGGTTCGCCTCTTCGGGACGGCCACGGCTAACTCCTTCGGACTTCTTCTTCGAGGTCAGGTGCGTGCTTGGGAGGGGGCTTCACTTCGGCTTTCGCGCCGTGAAGTCGAGCAGCGGCGCGAGCCGCGGATCGATGGGCTTGTCGCCCGCCCTCTCCACATCAGGGCCGGGGGACATACCTGGGCAAGCCTCCGAGCACAAGGGGATCATGGGGATCTCGAGGACGAGCTCGTCCCGGACGAGGTCGTCGAGGGCGATGGTCTCCCCCTCGAAGGGCAAGGTGTCGGCCTCTTCGTCGGTCAGCTCGTGCTCGCCGTCGGCCTCGCCCTTGAGCTGCGACGCCGGGACGTAGAGCACGCTCAGGTTCGAGTGAATCGTCAGCGTCGCGGGCTCGAGGCAGCGCGCGCACGGCATCGTGACGCCCGCGTCGAGCGTCCCGTGGACGACGACGTCGTGGCCGCTCTTCGACGCCCGGACGACGAGCGCGCCGTCGGCGCCGGCGGTCGTGGCCTCGTGGCCCTCGAGCGCGCCGCGCACCCAGGCCGCGCGGACGGGGAAGCGATACTCCTTCCCTCCCGCGTCGAGCTCACTCACCGGGATCGAATACTCGTGGGCGGTCATGGCAAGACGGTCCTCGTGGCGCGGACTTATAGGCCTTCGGCGGCGCGGCGCAAGCCCGAGCTTCCCGGGCTCGACCGGCCGGCAGAGCTCGCGCTCGCACCCGCGACGCGTCCGTCCGCGCCTCCCGGGCGCGGGCCGGCCGGGCCCTTCACTTGGTGGCGACGTCGCCGGCGGTCTCGGTGATCTTGTCCGGATCGCCGAGGAACTCGAAGTGCATCGTGTCCTGCAGGACGTCGTGCCCGAGCCAGTAGAAGCCGTACTTCTCGAACGTCTCCACCCACGAGCGCGGCATGACCATGCGGTCCCAGACCGTCTTGTCCTTCTGCTTGCAGAGCGCGTGGTTGTTCCACGGCGCGACGCAGCCGCAGCACGTGTTCTTGTCGGGCTCGATGTCGATCGCGATCCCGTAGACGTGGTTCGAGATCTCGACGCCGCGGTAGGTGTTGTGGAAGCGGATGCCGCCCATGGCGCGCGGCTTGTACTCGTCGCCCGCGGGGCTCGCCTTCAGCGCGGCCTCGACGCACGCCAGCGCCGGGATGATCTTCGCGTGGACCTGGACGCTCATCCCCATGAACTTCGTCGACTTCGCGTAGTACTTCGGCGGGTGCGGGTTCGACTTCGGGTTCCCGAAGCCCTCGAAGTAGCCGTACTTCTCCGTCCGGTACTTGATCGCCTCCTCGAGGAGCTTGCGACCTTCCTTCAGCTTCTCGGCGTCGCTCGTGCGCGGGAACCAGTTGCCCCGGATCAAGAACGACTGCGCGCTCTGCTCGCGGCAGTGCGCGGTCTTGCCGTCCGCGAGCGTGACCGTCAGCTTGGTCGCCGGGGCGGGGGCGGGCTCCTTCGGGACGACGATCGCCGGCTTCGCCTCCTTCGGCTCCGGAGGCGTGTCCTTCTTCGGCTCGCCGCCGCGGGCCGGGAGCGCCGCGGCGCCGAAGACGAGGAGGAGCGGCGCGGCGGCGAGGGTACGGCGTACGGCGTGCATCGCTTAAAGGCTTTACAACGGCTGGACGCGATCTGTCACGACTCCTGCCGCGCCGAACGCTGCGGAAATCGGGCGCGGCCGGCGCGCCGAGCCCGGGATACGGGGGGCCGCGGGGATCAACGCCGTCGCTCGAAGCGGAGGACCTCGCCGAGCGCCTCGTGCTCCTCGATCCCGACGCGCACGAGACCCGAGCGCTCGAGGACGCGGATCGAGGCCGTGTGCCAGGGGGGGGTCGTCGCCGTCACGCCGGCGACGCCGGGCTGCGCGAGCGCCCAGTCGACGCAGACGCGCGTGGCCTCGGACGCGAAGCCGTGGCGCTGCCAGCGCTCCTCGACGCCGTAGCCGACCTCGGCGACGCCGCCCTCGGGCTTGCCGTGGAAGATGACGCTGCCGACGACGACGCGGGCGCCGTCGTCCTCGCTCTTCGTGATCATCAGGCGGTCGCCCCAGAGGCGCGTCGCGGGATCGGCCCGGATGTGCTCGAGCGACGCGCTGAACGCGCGCTCGACGAGGGCGCGCCCCGGCCAGGCGTCGGGGACCTTCGCGCGCACGAGCTGCTCGATCGCCGCGCGGTCGCCGCGGAACGTCGCCTCGACGAGCGGGAGCGTGATCGGCTCGAGGATCAACCTCGGCGTGACGAGGGCGTCCATGACTCCGGTGAAGCGTAGCCGACCTGCGCGCCGACGCTGCCGCGACGACGGTCGCTTCGCACGACGCAGCGCGCCGTGGCCGCACGCGCCGCGTCGACACGGCGGGCGAACGCGCGGCGCGCCGCGGCGTGACGCGACCGTCGGAGGGGGCTGTTGACGGCGACGCTGAAAGGGCGGATATTTCGCACGCTAAATAATGCCGTCGCCGCCCGTAAGCGCTGAAATCAAGAGCGATGTCGACCAGGTCCTCGAGGCGATCCTCTACCTCTACACGGAGAGCCGCCGCCTCACGAAGGAGCTGGCGCGGCGCGCCGACCTGACGGGGCCCCAGCTCACCGTGGTCAAGATGCTCGAGCAGATCGGCGATCTCTCGCTGTCCGAGCTGTCGGAGCGCATCCGCGCGCAGAACAGCACGGTGACGGGGATCATCGACCGCATGGAGCGGGAGAACCTCGTCATGCGCGAGCGCTCGAAGGAGGACCGCCGCGTCGTCTACATCCGCCTGACGACCAAGGGGCGGAAGCTCGCGGAGGAGATCCCGGTCGAGCCGATGGAGATCTTCCGCGGCGCGCTCGAGAGCTTGAGCGGCGCCGAGGTGCGCGAGCTCGTGAGGATCCTCGGCAAGGTCGCGCGCCGCGTGCGGCAGTCCGTCCGGCGCGAGACGGCCGAGAACGACTCGGGCAAGGGATGATCCCGGACCAACGATGGATGATGAGGAGACGACCATGAGCCAGACCTTCGTGCGCGATCCGGACCTCTGCGTGATCACCTGCGCCGTCACGGGTGTCCTCGCGAACCGCAAGCAATGCCCGGGGATCCCCTACACGCCCGAGGAGATCGGCGAGGAGTGCAAGCGCGCCTACGACGCCGGCGCCTCGGTCGTGCACATCCACGCGCGTCGCGACGACGGCACGCCGACCTTCGATCCGAAGGTCTTCGCGCGCATCAAGGAGGAGGTCACCAAGCGCTGCCCGATCCTCCTCAACTTCTCGACCGGCACCGTGCTCGAGGACGTCTCCGAGCAGTGCGCGTACATCGGCGAGAGCCGGCCGCACATCGCCGCCCTCAACATGGGCACGATGAACTACTCGAAGTACTCCGAGAACAAGAAGTCGTTCGTCTTCGACATGGTGTTCCCGAACACCTACGCGAAGATCATCAAGCTGCTCGAGGCGATGAACGCCGCCGGCGTGAAGCCCGAGCTCGAGTGCTTCGACACCGGCCACACCCACGGCATCTGGCCGCTGCTCGACATGGGCGTCCTCAAGAAGCCGCTCCAGTTCTCGTTCATCGTCAACGTGCTCGGCGGGATCCCTCCGCTCGTCGAGAGCCTCCAGCTCCAGACGAAGATCATGCCGCCCGGGAGCGAGTGGGAGGTGATCGGCATCTCCAAGAGCGGCTGGCGGATGATCGGCGCGGCGCTCGCGCTCGGCGGCAACATCCGCGCGGGGCTCGAGGACAACCTGTACTTGCCGAGCGGCGAGATGGCGCGGTCGAACGGCGATCTCATCGAGGTCGCGGCGCGCATGGTGCGCGACTGCGGGCGCAAGGTCGCCACGGTCGACGAGGCGCGGCAGATCCTCGCGCTCGACCAGGTCAAGCCGTTCGCGGCGACGGCGCGAGCGGCGATGCCGTCCTGACGCGGGCGCGGAGACGAGCATCGTTCGGATCGCGCGGGGGCCTCCATGGCTCCCGCGCCGTCGTGAGAGGAGCATCGCGGATGAGCAAGACCAAGCCGGCCACGCGCCTCTGGGCAAAGCTGCGGACCTCGGACGCCGGGCCCGTCCGGACGATCACGCTCTACAACCCCGAGCGCCGAAACGCGATCGGACCGCAGATGGTCAACGAGCTGCTCTGGGCCCTCGCCGACGCGCACGAGGACGACGACGTCCGGGTGATCGTCCTCACCGGGGCGGGCAAGGCGTTCTGCGCGGGCGGCGACTTCGGCTCGATGAGCGGCGGCGCGGCGGACGGCCCGGAGCTCCCGCCGAAGGGGGACTACGCCGATCTCCTGCTCGCGATGGTCCGCGCCGAGAAGCCGATCGTCGCGCGGGTGAACGGCCACGCGATGGGCGGCGGGCTCGGGCTCGTCGCGGCGTCGACCTTCGCGATCGCCGACAGCACGGCGAAGCTGGGGACGCCGGAGATCGACGTCGGCCTCTTCCCGATGATGATCATGGCGGTGCTCGCGCGGCTCGTCCCGCGCCGCGCGCTGCTCGACATGATGCTCCTCGGTAAGAAGCTCGAGGCCGCGGAGGCGCGCGCGCTCGGCATCGTCAACGAGGTCGTCGTGGCCGCGGACATGGACGGGGCGATGAGCCGGCTCTGCGACGCGCTCGCGTCGAAGAGCCCGAAGACGCTCGCGCTCGGCCTCCGCGCGTTCGCCGAGCAGGACGACATGGACCTCGCCGCGGCGCTCCCGGTCCTCCGCGGCCGGCTCGGCGAGTGCCTCGCCACCGAGGACGCGCGCGAGGGGCTCATGGCGTTCATGGAGAAGCGCGCGCCGGTCTGGAAGGGACGCTGAAGCGGCAGCGCCGCCCCGAGGTCCGGGCGCGTGCCGCGCGTCAGGGCGCGTACTGGATCCGGTAGCGGTACTTCCCGGGCTTCTGGTCCTTCGTGTACGCCTTGATCAGGTACTTCCCGGCCTCGAACCGCTTCACCTCGCTCGGCCGCAGCGTCTTCCCGTTCACGATGAGGTCGAAGTCGACGGCGCCCTCGATCACCCCCTGGAAGAGCTCGAGCTTCTTGCCGGCGGGGGTGGTGAACGTCGAGTAGTCGACGTCGCTGCCGGGCGAGATCGCGCCGCAGAACGAGAGCCCGTCGTCGAGCTCGTTCGCGGTGGCGGGGGTGTCGTTGTCCTCCATCTCGACGACGGTGCCGACGGGGCAGTCGACCTCGATCGGCGGAGGCTGGTTCGCGCTCCCGCCGTCGGACGCCGGCGGAGGCGGCGGAGGCTCGGTGCCCGCGTCGACGCCGGCGTCCTCTTCTTCCACGTCGGGAGCCGCCCCGTCGTCGCCGCACGCGGTCAGCGTCGTCGCGCCGAGGGAGATCAGCGCCGCGGCCGCGGCGAGCCCGGCGAGGGCCGGCGGGAGCTTGAACGAGGACGCCACGCCTTACTATCCGCGTCCGGCCTCCGATGAGCAAGCCCATGACGCTCTCCGCCGCGCGACAGGCCGTCGGCCGTGGCGGACATGTCTCACCCGCGTGGCGCGCGCGCGGCCCCGTCGGGCGCGGCGGCGGCGGTCGCGTTCGCGCTCGTGACGCCGTCGGGCGCGGCGGCGGCGGTCGCGTCGCCGTCCGCGGGGGCGCGCGCCTCGTCGACGTGCACGAGGAGGTGGCCGCTGGCGTCGAGGCCCGGCGGCACGAGGTAGATCCGCTCGCCGGCCTCGGCGCGGGCGAGCAGCGCGGCGAGCGCGGTCTCGTCGGTCGCGCGGATCTTCTGCGCCGGCATCGGCGACGCGCGTCGCGCCATCGCGGCGGTCCAGCGCGACTCGTCCGAGAGGTCGCTCTCGTAGACGAAGCTCTTCGCGCGGAACTCGTGCGTGCCGGGCACCGCCGAGACGACGCGGATCGGCCCCATGCGCGTGTGGACGCGCACGCTCGGGTTCGCCCACTGCGCGACGCCGCGGAGCCTCCGTGCGCCGAGCATCCGGAGCGTGAGCGCCTTGACCCACGCGCCGGCGACGATCTTCGGCACCAGGCTGAGGAGCGAGACGCCGACGAACGCGCGCGGCACGACCGTCGGCGCGGCGAGGTACGCCGCCGCGATCGCCTCGTCGTCGGGCGCGAGCCCGAGGCGCTTGCGCGTCGGCACGTCGAGCAACGACGCGCGGCAGAGGAGCAGGCCGATCGCGCCGGGCAGGAGGTACAGATCGCTGAGCACCCAGCCCGGGAGGGTGAGCTCGCCGGGGAAGGCGAGCGCGTTGGCGGATCGGTACCGCTCGACGAGGTCCGGGTGCTGCTCGGCGGCGCGGTAGTCGACCTTCACGCCGAACGGGCTCGGATCGAGCGCGGCGGCGTTGTCGCGCGCGCCGAGCGCGGCGAGCGTCAGCTCGGGGTGCCGCGCGAAGAAATCCTCGGCGAGGCCGTCGAGCGTCGACGTCATCCGGCCTCGCGGATCGCGGCCGCGAACGGCGCGAGGCGATGCTCTTCGGGGACGCGAACGTCGGGCGCGTCGGGCACGTGGCAGACGAGGCAGCGGGAGGCGCCTCCCGCCTTGCCGCACACCTCGTCCATCTCGAGGAGCACGACCTCGACGCCGAAGCTCGCGACGAGCTCGCGGACGCGCGCGGGGACGAGGCTCGGGGCGAAGAGCGTCTCGCCGACGGGCAGTCCGTTCGTGGCGTAGCTCCGGATCTCGGCCTCGGTCACGTGGACGAGGCGATCGCGCCCGAAGCGCGCCTCGAGCCGCGCGAGCGAGTCGCCGACCAGCACGTCGGAGCAGACGAGGACGCGATCGCCCGCGGGCAGCGGCAGGAGCGCCATGTTGCCGTGGAACGCCGGCTCCCGGACCTCGACGGGGAGCACCTCGCCCGTGAAGTGCTCGCGCGCGCGCTCGAAGCCCGCGCGATCGGTGCGGCCGCCGAAGAAGAGCATCGTGACGCCCGCGAAGGAGGCGACGTCGCCCTGCGCCTCCCAGGTGCCGGCGCCGAGATCGACGGTCTCCCAGCCGAGCTTCCGCGCGAGCTTCGCCCAGTGCTCGGCCTCGCCCTTGCGGTGCTCGGCGAACATGCGCGGCAGGAGGAACCGCGCCCGCCCGTCCGCGCCGCGCACGACCTGCCCGCACTCGGCGGCGTACGGCATGCCGGTCAG
>JAHBWA010000184.1 GCA_019637195.1 Labilithrix sp.
CGGGCGGCGTCTCGCTCGCCACGGCGGACGCCTACGCGGGCGACGTCGAGACCGGCGGCGGGAGCCGGCCGAGCGGCGATCCGAACGCCTCGGTCGGCGCGGCCGAGCTCAAGTACGAGCACACGCGCGGGCTCCCGACCAGCATCGAGACCGGCTTCATGGGCCCGTCGTTCGCGAAGGTCAACGTCGGCATCAAGATCGACCCGGTCGCCAACGGCGGCCCGCTCTACTCCGTCGAGATGCCGAAGGGCGCGCTCGTCGAGGCGAGCTGGGGGACCGACAAGAAGATCCTCCTCCGGGCGCAGAACGGCGCGCAGACCGACGGTCTCGTCACCGTCCGCCACACGCTCACCCCGTCGATCGACTTCAAGTTCAGCGGCTTCGGTCTCTCGGCGACGTTCGCGTACAGCGCCAACGACCTCATCAACAAGATCCCCGGCTCGAAGTTCTTCTACGACTCGAAGGCGACGCAGGCGTTCGCGCCCTGGGGCTTCACGGCGGTCGACACCACGCTGAACGCCCCGGACATGAAGAACGCGACCTTGTTCTCGCTGAACATGAACAAGCTGCCGGACTTCGTCTCCAACAACGTCACGGGCTCGTTCGGCGTCCGCGCCTCGACGAAGCCGACCTTCTCGTACAAGACGACGAAGGTGTTCCTCTCCGGCGCCGACGGCGAGATCACGAACGGCGCGAGCGAGCTGACGGTGCCCGCGGTCGACGGCGACTACATGGAGCTCATGACCGCGGTCGAGGGCGAGATGAGCGTCAAGGGCGCGATCAGCATCCAGCCGTTCGTCTACGTCGGCACCATCCTCGAGAAGCTCGACGTCGACACGGACTTCGGCATCGACGTCTTCAGCGTCAACTACACGGTGCCGACGCAGAAGGTGAACTTCGAGACCGTCCTCGTCCACATCCCGATGCCGAACGTCCACGTGCCCCCGCGCGGCATCGACGTCGGCATGGTGAAGGTCGGCGGCCGCGCGACCAAGACGATCGAGATCGAGAACTCGGGCGAGAAGGAGGCCGTCATGACCTTCAAGAGCTCGGACTCGCAGTTCGCGGTCCCGAGCGAGACCGTCACGATCGCCCCGAAGAGCACCTACGATCTGGTCGTGAAGTTCTCGCCGGACAGCGCGAGCCCGGCGATCTCCGAGATCACCGTCCTCTCGAACGACGCCGACTCGCCCGAGCAGAAGTTCAAGGTCGGCGCGAACGGCGCGGACGTCGGCGCCGAGGACGACGAGAGCGGGCTCCCGCGGGGCCCCGAGGACAGCGCCGGCTGCGGCTGCAAGGCCGCCGGCACCTCGCCGGTCCCGGGCTGGGCGGGCCTCGGCCTCGCCGGCCTCGGCGCGGTGGTCCTCTTCCGCCGCCGCCGCCACGCGGCGTAGTCGATTGACTTGGAGTTTGGCGCGCGCGGCGGTCCCGTCCTCCTCCCAAAAGCCTCTGCGCGGGCCGAGCCCCCGAAGCCCTCCGGTTGCCCCACCGGAGGGCTTCACCTATTTCGACGCCACGCCGTCACGCGTAGTCCTTGCGCCAGCCGCCGCGCCGCCAGCGGAGCCAGAAGAGCAGCGCGCCGAGGGTCGTCTCGCCGACGAAGCCGAGCCACCCGCCGACCGCGCCGAGCCCGCAGAGCTTGCCGAGCACGAACGCGCTCGTCGGCACGAACGTCCACACGACGAGGACCCCGATGACCATCACCGCGCGCACGTCCTTCGCGCCGCGGAGCGCGCTGCGGAGGACGATGTTCACGGCGTCGAGCACCTGGAACACCGCCGCCACGAGCAGCAGCGTCCGCGTGCTCTTCACGACCGCGGCGTCGGTCGAGAAGAAGCCCCCGACGAGCCCGCCGAAGAGCGCGAACGCCAGCCCGCAGGCGGCCATGAAGCCGACGGCGAGCCCGAGGCCGCTCCGCACGGCCGCGTCCGCCTCGTCGAGGCGGCGGCGTCCGAGCGCGCGCCCGACGAGGACGCTCGCGGCCTCGGCGACGGCGATGCCGGGGAGGAACGACACGCGGATCACGTTGAGCGCGATCTGGTGCGCGGCGATCTCCTCTTTGCCGATCGATCCGAGGACGACGGTGAACGTGGCGAAGGCGAGCGTCTCGGCCGCGAACTGGATCCCGGTCGGGAGCCCGAGGTCCGCCACGCCGCGGAGCGCGCTCCGGAACGAGAGGGCCTCGCCGCGCGGGGAGCGCTCGAGCGCGCGCCGCTCGTCGCGGAGGAGGAGCGCCAGCATCACGGCGAGCTCGAGCATCTCCGTCGTCGCCGTCGCGTAGCCGCCGCCGCGCACGCCGAGGGCCGGGAGCCCGAGCCGTCCGTAGATGAGCGCCCACGCGAAGACCGCGTTGAACAGGTTGCCGGCGATGCCCACGAGCATCGGCGTGCGCGAGTCGCCCGTGGCCTGCCGGTGCTGGATCAGCGCGGCGAGCGCGCAGGTCGCCGGCGCGCCGAGCGTCACGGCCGCGAGGAAGTCGCGCGCGTAGGGGACGATCTCGGGATCGGCGCCGAGCCGGAGGAGCAGCGGGGTCGCGTCGCGGCACGCGAGCAGTACGGCGACGCCGAACGCGCCGCCCATCACCAGGCCGGCGCGCGCGTAGGCGAAGCCGTGCTCGGGCGTGCCCTCGCCGATGGCGTGGGAGACGCGCACCTTCACGCCGCGCATCGCTCCGAACGCGAGCGAGTACGCGAGGAACATCAGCATCGTCGCGAGGCCGACGCCGCCGAGCGCCGCGGCGCCGAGGCCGCCCACGAGCTTGGTGTCGACGAGACCGATCGCGGTCTCGCCGAGCATCGCCGCCGCGATCGGCCAGGCGAGCTGAAAGAGCTCGCGGGTCACGCGACCCGGAAAGGAGTCGAAGCTTCCGCGGGGAGGTCGCCCCTCGGCGTCGCCGTCCGGTGCCCGCTTCTGCCCTGCGGTGACCGGCCCGGCGTTCGCGCCGCTGCGCGCGCCGTGAGCGACCCTGCGTTTCAATCGATCTTCGGGGCCCTCGGCAGATGCGGCTGGGCTCTCTCCCAGGCGCTCCGCGCTCGATGACGATGACACGACCGTGCTCTCCCTCGGAGCCCCGTTGGTTCGATGACGCTCTTCGCGTCACCGTGGGCGGGCTCCGTGGTCTCCACGGCGGTGACGCGAATCTAACCGGCGACGCCCTCGCGCGTGTGGAGGCCGCACGCGACGCGCTGGTCGACGACGGGGAGGCCCATCGCGGTCCAGCGGTAGAGGTCGTTCGGATTCGTCATCACGTGATCACCATGACAGACCGCATGCTGCCCATCCGTCGAGCCGGATCATTGGGATGGATGAGCCGCCGCGCAAGGCCTCCGCACGCCTTTCCGCCATTCTCCGACGCGCGCCGCGTCGTGGCGCCGGGCGCGGCCTCGCCGCGCGGCTCAGCCGTCGCCGCGACGAGGGCGCACGAAGCGGTACACGCTCGCGGGCTTCGACGCCGTCGGCCGCTTGCCGCGCGCCGCCTCGATCACGCCGTCCTCGATCGACCGCAGGAAGCGCTTGCGGAAGTTCCCGGGATCGAGCGGCTCGCCGCGGACGGCCTCGTGGACGGCGCGGAGCTCCTGGATCGTGAAGCTCTCCGGGACGAGCTCGAAGCCGATCGACGTGCGGTCGAGATCGGCGCGCATCTTCGCGAGCGCGGCGTCGAGGATGTCGGCGTGGTCGAAGGCGAGCTCGGTCCGCTCCGCCGCGCGCCGCGCCGCCGGAGAGGCGAGCTCGGCGACGTCGAGCCACGCGGCGTGCGATGCGTCGCCGCCGGCGCGGATCAGCGGGATCAGCGTCGGCCGGACCAGCGCGTAGTACGCGACGCTGATGACGCGCATCCGCGGATCGCGCCCGGGCGCTCCGAACGTGCGCACCTGCTCGAGGAACACCCCCGCGGACGTCGTGTGTGAGAGGCCCGTCTCCTCGAGGAGCTCGCGGTGCGCCGCCGCGTCGAGGTCTTCGCCTTGCGCTTTGCGGTCGTCGCCGACGCGGACGAAGCCACCGGGGAGCGCCCACCGACCTTTGAACGGGTGCTCGCTCCGGCGAACGAGCAGCACCTGGAGCCGCCTGTCGGTGACGGTGAAGACCACGAGGTCCACCGTCACCGACGGCCGCGGGTAGACGCCGGGCCGGTAGCCCTCGAGGAAACGCTCCTCGTCGTCCTCCTGCTCGGCGCGCTCGCCGCTGCCCGGCTTGCGCTTGGCCGTCTTCATCGGCGCTCGACGATAGCGAAGCCCGCGCGGGCGGGGCGTGAAAACGGGCGCGTCGCCGCCGCCGCTCGGCCGTCAGGGCGCGAGCGGGTCCGTCGTCCGGGCGACGTTCATCCCGGCGGCCCGGAGCTCCGCGAACGCCGCGTCGGCGAGGCGCGGGAAGTCGAGCGCGGGCGGTACCGGAGCGCGCGCGGGCGCCGGCATCGGGCTCGTCGCGTCCTCGAGGATCCAGAATTTGCGGAGCAGCCGCGGATCGAGCGCCGCCGCGCGCTCACGCACGTCGCGCAGCGTGGCGAGCACGCAGTGCGACTTCGCCTGGCCGAAGACGTAGACGCGATCGAAGGCGATCAGCGCGTCGAAGAGCGCGGCGTCGAACGCGCCCAGGCGCCGGCCGCCGAGCTCGCGCACCTCGGGAGCGAGGACCGAGTAGCTCTCGGTCGTCGCCTGCGCGCCCTTGGCTTCGAAGCGCGGCTCTGCGGAGCGGACGAGCGAGTGGAAGACCGCCGCCTCCGTCAGCGCGGGCTCCAGCGCGCGCTCCACGCCGCCGGCGAGCGCGTGGTACGGCCAGATCGTGAGGACGTACTTGCCGCTCGCCTCGAGCTTCTCCACGTACTCCGCGCTCTCCGCCGGGTGCCTGACGGCTCGGAAGCGGCCGCCGCGGACGGCCTCCGCCGTGACGGGCGTGAACGGGGCGGGGTGCGCGCCCGATTCGTCGACCCACCAGGAGGGGTGGAAGATCTGGAAGACGCGGTGCGTGTCGAGTGAGAAGAAGAGCTGGGTGATCCGGTCGAGGTTCCGGTAGAGCCACGCCAGCGTCCGCCGGCAGTCGTCGACCGCCCCCGGGACGAACATGCTCGCGCCGGGGCAGCAGAACGCGACCTGCGCGTCGATGCCGAGCGCGGCCACGCGGATCGCGTCGCGCGCCGCCGGTGCGACGGCGTGGCCCCTCCGGTAGTCCTCGGCGGCCGCGGCGACGAGCGAGGTGCGCTCGAGGCGGACGGCGCCGACGTCGGAGGAGTCGTAGAACGCGGGCGCCGGCAGCATCACCGGTCACTACCACCGCCGGCGTCCACCAAGGAGCTCGGCCCCGGAGCGTGAGCGGCATCCGGGCGCACGTGGACGCGCCGGGGCTATTCGTCGTGGGCGTCGCCGTTCGGGTTCACGGTCGGCGGCGGGCTCCGGAAGACGAGCCCGCTCGGCGTCGTGCCGAACCACGGGGAAGCGAGGCCGCACTGCGTGCAGACGAGGCGGTAGGCCTTGGCTGCGCCGTCGACGGCGAGCGCCATTCCAGACGTGTCCCGCGGGCAGCGGATGACCTCACCCGCCCGGAACTTCGCCCAGAGCTGCGTGATCTCCGCATGCGACAGGTGCGGTGACTCTGGCGGGCTCCCGCCGCCCTTCTCGCTCATTGTCCACCCTTTCTACACTCGAATCGGGTCGCGCGACACCATCCTTCGCTCTCCATCGCCCTCGAGTGCTCGGCGCGCGGTCGCGTGGGCCCGAAGTGAGGTATACCCGAGGCCATGATCCGGGACGGCAAGCCCGCCAGCGAGAAGAACCCTTCGGGGGAGAGCCCGAGCCGGCGCCCGCGCGAGCCGCGGCGCGTGCTCGTCGTCGGCGCGACAGGACGTCTCGGCGTCGCCATCGCCGAGGCGCTCGCCGACCGCGGCGACGAGGTCGTCCTCACTGCCCGCGATCCGAACAAGCTCGAACAGCTCGCGGCGTCGCTCGATCGCGGCCGCGGACCGGCGCACCTCGTCTGCGCCGACCTGACGCATCGCGACGCCGTCGCGCAGATCGTCGAAGGTCTCCGCGCGGAGCTGCCCGCGACCGACGAGCGCGGGAGCGTGGACGACATCGTGCTCGCCTGCGGTCCGTTCCCGCGGACGCCGTTCGACGAGCTCCGTCGCGAGGATCTCGAGCGCACGATGACCGTCCACTGCATCGCGCCGCTCCTCCTCGTCCACGCGCTCTCGGGCGACCTCGCGAAGGCGAGGGGGGCCGTGGTCGCCCTCGGCGACGCCGGCACGACGCGCCCGTACGAGCATCACGTCGCGTACCTCACCGCCAAGGGCGCGGTGAAGACGGGGCTCCGAGCGCTCGCCGTCGAGCTGGCGCCCGACGTCCGCGTGAACATCGTCGAGCTCGGCATCGTCGCCGATCCCGAGGCCGACGCCGACCCGCTCCGGCAGCACCGCCTCGCCACGCGCTCCCAGCTCGGGCGCTTCGGGACGGCCGAGGAGGTCGTTCACGTCGTCGTCTCGCTGCTCGACGCCACGTGGGCCACGGGCGAGATCTGGGGCATCGGCCGCTGATCGGCCGGCGCGTGCTCCGGGGCTCGGTCGGAGGGTCCTCGGTCACTTCCCCTTGCGCGAGAGCTGCTGCTTCGCCGCGGTCTGGATCGCGCCGCTCACCTCCTTGCTCTTCGCGAGCGACTTGAGATCGCTCTCGCGGAGGTGAAGGACGAACTTCGACGCGTGGCCGAACGGCGTTCGTGGGTTGGCCACGAGGTTGAACTTCACCATGTAGTGCCGCGTCCACTCTCGGTTGATGGCGATCTCGCGCAGGACGTCCTCGGCCACGTTGCGGAGCCCCGCGATGCGGACGACCTCGGCGTCGCTGATGCCGGGGGTGCTCAGCGCCGAGACCGCCACGAGCGGGTTCGCGTCGCGGATGCCGAGCATGCGGATCGCCTTCACGTCGAAGCGATCTTCGCCGATCTCCCTGCCTTGGTCGTCGTATCTCTTGAGCGTCGCGATGTTCATGAAGCGGATCTTCGCCGCCGCCCGCATCTCCGCCCAGATCGCGTGGAGCGGCCTCGCCTTCGCCGTGACCTCCTCTTGGCCGGTCTCGGGGTTGAGCTCGTGGGTGTCTTCGCCCTCCGCGAGCTGGAGCTCCTGCGCCTTCTGGCCGGCCTCGAGGAACTGCGTGTCGTCGAACGAGGGCTCGTCCGTCGGCTCGGCGATGAGCTCGCCCTGGATGGCCTGCTTCGCTTGCGCGAACGCCGGGATGGCGAGCTCGATGTCGTTCCGAACCGCCAGCTCGAGGATGCGATCTGCCGTCGACATGCGGCAGTGCTTGTTCATGTAGAGCTTCTCGATGATCGCCGGGTTGGCGAGCATCCGCTCTTCGTTGGTCGCGATGAGCTCGCAGACGCCCTCGGTCCCGACGGCCGCCATCGCGACGACCGTCGCGGCGACGATCGCGGGATGGTGGAGGACCTTCTCGGAGATGGCGGCGTCGGTCGCGTAGATCGGGCCGAGCGCGTCGAGCACCGCCGGGTGCAGGTCGGGCAGGGCGAGCGCGCCGTTGATGAGCGGCGGCGGGAGCTTCTCGAGCGTCTTCTTCGCCGTCTCGACGTGCGCGTCGCCGGCCGCGCCGAGCGAGAACATCACGACGACGGCGAGGATGGCCCCGGGCGGGACGCCGGGCATGAGGCCCTTGGCGGCCATCGCCTTGAGCTGCGGAGGGCTCGACGGATCGAGGATCTTCTGCGCAGCCGGGGGGAGGGTCGTCGGATCGATGGAGGGAACGCTCACGGCGGCTCGAGGTTACGTGCATGCACGGGGCCACGCCAGCTCTCGCGACCTCTCCTCGCGGGCCGGGACGCCGCCCGAACGGGTGACATGCGGCAGCGTCGGGCGCCGGCGCCGTCGATCCTCGCGGTGCGCCGGGCGCCTCGCGCCGGCGGAGGCGCGAGCGCGACCTGGCGGAGCTGCGATCGTGGATTTACGTTCGTGCTCGCTGGTGTTTTCATGGGTGCCTGCCCCGCCTGACCGGGCTGGCGCAACTGAGGAGAGTCGACGATGGGCGTGATGGACTTCGTGAAGAACGGCGTGCGCGAGATGATGATTGCGCGTCCCGACCACTTCAAGCACCTCATCGTCTACAAGCACCCCGATCAGAACTTCCCGTTCTGGTCGCAGCTCACCGTCGACAGCGACGAGTGCGCCGTCTTCTTCAAGGACGGCAAGGTCGTCGGCGTGCTGCCTCCGGGGCGGCACACGATGTCGACGCAGAACATCCCGTTCCTCAACAACATCATCAACAAGTTCACCGGCGGCGACGTCTTCATCAGCGAGATCTTCTTCGTCAAGACCTCGCCGGTCCGCAGCATCCCGTTCGGCGGTCCGATCGGCGACATGATCGACCCGCTCACGCAAGAGCAGGTCATCCCGCGCATCTTCGGCGAGTTCTCGCTCGTCGTGACCGATCCGGTCCGCTTCATCATCGGCTACACCGGCCAGTCGGCGCAGGGCGACAACGACCAGATCCTCCACTGGATCAAGGGTCTGTTCATGAACGGCGTGAAGACGTCGCTCGGTGAGCTCTGCGAGGTCGAGGGGAAGAGCGTCCTCCAGGCCGTGAGCCTCACGACCAAGCTCGCGAACGCCTTCATCGCGAACGCGCCGTGCCTCCAGGACATCGGCGTCCGCGTCCTGCAGATGGGGCAGTTCAACATCAACTTCAGCGAGGACGACCGCCAGCGCCTCGTCGCGGCGAACGCCGAGGTCGCGAAGGCCAACCGCGGCGTCAAGATCGCCGAGGCGCAGGCGCGCGCGAAGCAGTTCGAGCTCGACCAGAAGTACAAGCAGGACGAGCGCTACGTGCAGAACCTCGCCGGCAACTACAACAACTACGCCGCCGGCCAGGCGATGATGGGCGCCGGGCAGGGGATGGCCACGCACGGCGTCGAGGGCGGCGTCGCCGGCGCGGGGATCCAGATGGCGATGGGCGTGAACATGGCGAACGCCATGTCGGGCGCGATGCAGCCGCAGGCGGGCGTCGCGGCGGCGCCGCAGTTTTCGCCGGGCGGCGCGACCGTCTCGTGCGCGAGCTGCAACACGCGTCAGCCGGGCGGGAAGTTCTGCGCCGAGTGTGGGACGGCGCTCGCCCAGGCGAAGAAGTTCTGTACCGGCTGCGGGCAAGAGCTGATCGGCGCCGCGAAGTTCTGCGCGAGCTGCGGGACGCCCGCCGGGGCGCCGCCTCCGAGCGCCGGCTGACCGCCGGACGCCGGCCGATCGGCTGCGCGTCAGGTCGGTCAGCGGCTCACGATCGCGGTTCGCCGTATATGCTCGAGCTTCGCGTCGCCCCCTCTCGAGGGGACGCGCGGTCGCTCGGCCATGCGGTTCGCGTTCGTCAGCCCCCTCCTCGTCATCGCGGCGCTGGTCGCCGGTCGTCACGTGCACGCGGCGCCGCCCGCGCCCGGAGCGGACGCGTCGTCGCCGGCCCGGCCGGACGAGGACGCGCGGCGCGCCGAGGCGCGGCGTCACTTCGAGGTCGGGGTCGAGCACAGCGACCGGTCGGAGTGGGACGCCGCGCTCGTCGAGTTCCTCGCCTCGCGCGCGACGCTCCCGACGTCGAAGAGCACGTACAACGCCGCCGTCTGCTTGCGGAAGCTCCAGCGCTTCGACGAGGCGCTCGAGATGTACGAGACGTTCCTCGAGGAGTTCCCCGACGCGTCGGCGGCCGAGAAGCAGATCGCCGAGAAGGAGCTCGCGCAGCTCAAGGCGTCGGTCGGCGTCATCGAGCTTCGAGGCGCGGCGAAGGGCGCCAAGATCGTCGTGGACGGGCGCGATCGCGGCACCTTCCCGCTCGCGGGCCCGCTCCGCGTCGGCGCCGGCCGCCACACCGTTCGGGTGCTCGCGGGCGGCTTCCTGCCGTTCGAGGCGCGCGTCGACGTCGCCGGTACGACGACGGTGACGCTCGACGTTCAGCTGGTGACCCTCACCGCCGCGGGGCGGCTCCGCGTCACCGAGCAGGCGGGCAGGGCGGTCGACGTCGTGCTCGACGGCGCCGCCGTGGGCAAGACCCCCTGGGAAGGCGCGGTCGCGCCGGGCGCCCACACCGTCCTGCTTCGCGGCGAGGGGAACGTCGGGACGCAACCCGTCCGCCCTTCGGTCACGCTCGATCAGGTCGTCTCGCTGAACCTGCTCGCCGAGGAGCTCGACGCGAGCGTCCACATCGATCCGCTCCCGGCGTCGTCGATCGTCGCCGTGGACGGCGTCGAGCTCGGTCGCGGCGCGTGGGAAGGCCGCTTGCGGCCCGGCGCGCACGAGATCACGGCGACCGCCGAGGGCTTCCTCCCTTACAAGCGCGCCTTCACGCTGCAGAAGGACGCGACCGAGACCCTCGCGGTCCGCCTCGAGCGGGATCCCAAGTCCGCGCTCTTCGCGCAGCCGAGCCCGTCGATCGTGTTCGAGCTCGACGGCTCGGCGCCGCTCGGGCTCCTCGCCGGCGGCGACCTCGCGGACGCGTGCACCGGCGCGTGCTCGGCGAGCCTGCCCGCCGGCGCGCGCGGGGTGCTCCACGGCGTCTACCAGCTCGGCTCGGGCCTCGGCGCGGGCGTCGACGTCGGGTACCTGCTCCTCTTCCGATCGACGACCGGGCGCGCCGCTCGGATCGAGCCCAAGGGTCGACCGCTGAACGCGGGCGTCGCCGACGACGACGTCCGTCTCGGCGGCCTGACGCTCGGTGCGTCGGCGCAGTACCACCGCGCGGGCGCGTGGCCGCTGACGTTGCGCCTCGGGGCGGGGGTGCTCCTCGGCTCCGCGCGCGACGCTCGCTCGGGGACGTTCACGAACAGCCTCTCCGAGACGTACGCGGTCCGCGCGAGCGAGAGCGCGCCGGCGTCTTTCCTCTACGCGGCGCCCGAGGTCCGGCTGGGCCGAGCGATCGGCAAGCACCTCGAGGTCAACGTCGGCGTGGAGGTCCTCCTGATGACCGCGCTCGCTCAGCCCGGCTGGCGCGACCGCGCCGAGGTCCTCGCCGGCGGCGCGGGGCGCGGCGATGGGCTGGGCGTCTTTGGACAGCAGACGATGCTCGGATCGGTCTTGCTCCTCGCGTCCCCCGGGATCGGGCTCCGGTACGAGCTCTGATGGTGGAACGCCCCCGCGCATCGACGAGGCCCCCGGCGCGCGCGTCGCGCCGCCTCGCGGTCGCGGTGGTCGCGGCCGTCGCGATCGCCGGGTGCGTGGCGGAGCGGTCGCCTGGGGAGGTGAGCCCCCGGAGCGCGCGCGCGGTGGATGCGCGCGTCGCCGGTGTCCGCGCGCTCGGGCTGCCGCTGGCGACGACGACCGCGACGGCGTTCGATCTCGCCCTGCCGGCGACCGCGGCCGAGCCGGTGCGCCTCACCGACGCGACCGGAGCGGTGTCGGTCGCGTTCACCATCCGCGGAGCGCGCGGCGTCGCGCCCGTGCGGGCCGTCGCGCGAGCGCCGGCCGCCGAGGTGCGCGTCTACCCCGGGGCGATCGCCGGCGCCGATCTCGTCCACGCACCGCTCGAAGACGGCGTCGAGGACCTCGTGTTCTTCGACGCGCCTCCGGCGTCGTCCGAGCTCACCTACGAGCTCGGCGTCGGCGGCGTCGCGGGGTTGCGGCTCGTCGGGGGTAACCTCGAGATGCTCGACGCCCTCGGCGCGCCGCGCCTGCGGCTCGCCGAGCCGTTCCTCATCGATCGAGACGGCCGGCGCCACGCCGCCCGCCTCCGCGTCGACGGCTGCGCGATCGATCGCGACGAAGCCCCGCCGTGGGGTCGACCGATCACGGCCCCCGGCGCCGTGGTGTGTCGCGTCGTCGTCGCGTGGGGCGAGGGGGTAGCGTTCCCGGCGGTCCTCGACCCGGCGTGGACGGTGTCCTCCGCGGCGTTCGCCGCGCGCTACGCGCACACGATGACGACGCTCCCGTCGGGGCAGCTGCTCGTCACGGGCGGGTACTACGACGCCGAATGTTCGACGTGCGGCGCCGGTCCGCTCGCGTCGGCCGACCTCTTCGATCCCGCGACACGAACCTGGGCGGCGGCGGGCGGCTTGCCCGTCAGTCGCGTCGGTCACGCCGCCGCGCTCCTCCCGAGCGGGCTCGTCGCGCTGTTCGGGGGCGGAGGGAGCTCACGGCCGGAGGTCTTCACCGGGAGCGGATTCCGTCGCTCGGAGGCGAGCATGGCCGCGCAGCCGGTCGATCTCACGGCTACGACGCTGCCTTCGGGCAAGGTCCTCGTGGCCGGCGGTCGCGACGGCGCGCCCCTCGCGACCGCGCTCCTGTTCGACGATCTGGCGGACACGTTCAGCGCGGCCGGCGGCGGGGCGATGACGGTAGCGCGCGCGCGGCATACGGCGACGCGCCTGCCGTCGGGCAGGGTGCTCGTCGCCGGTGGATCGGGCGCCGGCGGCGCGCTCGCGTCCGCCGAGGTCTACGATCCGGTGGCCGACACCTTCACGGCGACACCCGCGCCGATGAGCCACGCGCGGAGCGGACACGTCGCGGCCTTGCTCGCGGACGGGCGCGTGCTCCTCGCCGGTGGAGAGACCGCCTCGGCGGAGATCTACGATCCGGCGACCGGCGCGTTCACGGTCGTCGGATCGATGGCGAGCGCGCGCGCCGCCGCGACCGCCGTCGTGCTCGAGTCCGGCCGCGTCATGGTGGCGGGCGGCTCGGTCGACGGCACGGCCGTCGGCGCGGTCGAGATCTACGACCCCGTCCGCCGCGCCTTCGCCCCGCAGCCTTCGCTCGCCCTCGCGCGACACTCGCACACCGCCGCGCGCCTCGCGACCGGAGAGGTCTTCGTGGTGGGCGGGCGCCTGCCGTCCGGCCGCAGCGTGCGCAACCCGGAGATCTGGAGCCCCGGCGCGTCCGGGTCCGCGTGCTCCGTCGCCGACGACTGTCGCTCGGGCGCTTGCCAGGGCGGCGCGTGCTGCGCCGGGCCCTGCGACGGCGCCTGCAAGACGTGCGTGGCAGGGACGGGCGCGTGCGTGGCCGTCGTCTCGACGGACGATCCCGACAGCTGCACCGGCGCCGACACCTGCGACGCCGCGGGCGCTTGCAAGAAGAAGAACGGTCAGGCGTGCGGCGCCGCCGCGCAGTGTGCCTCGGGCCATTGCGTCGACGGGTGGTGTTGCGATCGCGCTTGCGGCGGTCAGTGCGAGGCGTGCGACGTCGCAGGTCACGCGGGGCGGTGCATCCCCGTCGTCGGCGAGAGCCACGGCGCTCGGCCTCGCTGCGCGGGAGGCGGCACGACGTGCGGCGGCTCCTGCAACGGGAGCGGCGTGACGGCGTGTGCTTTTCCGAGCGCCGTCACCACGTGCGGGACCGCGTGCGCCACGGGCAAGCTGTCGGTGAGCACGTGCGATGGGCGGGGAGCCTGCGTGCCCGATCGGAGCCAGGCCTGCCCGGGCAACTTCGCTTGCTCCGACGAGGCCTCGTGCCGGACGGATTGCACCACGGATCGGGAGTGCGCCTCCGGCTACCGCTGCGAGGGCGTCGAGCTCAGCGCCTGCGCGCCGATCGCGCTCTGCGACGGCTCCGTCGTCACCAAGGGGACCGAGGTCGTCGACTGCGCGCCTTACGCGTGCGAGCAGTCCGGCGCTTGCCGGACGACCTGCGCCTCGGTCGCGGACTGCGCCGAGGCGAAGGTCTGCTCGCGCGACGGCCTGTGCGTCGACGCCCCCCCGCCCACGGCGTCGGGCTGCGCCGTCCGCGGGCCGCGAGACGATGCAGGCCGCGCGTTCCCCGCGGTGCTCCTCGTGCTCGCGGTCCTCGGCGTCGGGCGCGGCCGGCTTGGCGTCGGGCGCGCGCGACTCGGCGTCGCGCCCGGGCGGAGGCGGCCGTGAGCCGGGGAGGTCGGTGGTCGGGCGCCGCGCTCTCGGCGCTCGTGGTCGCCAGTTGCGCGACGGATCCCCGCGATTCGTCGCCGGCCCTGGAGGCGCCGGCGCCGCCGGTCCCCTCCGCCCTCGAGGCGTCGGCGCGGAGCGAGCTCGCGAGCTGGCGAGCGAGCTTCCCCGCGCTCCTGCGCGCGCCGACGGTCTCGAGCGCCGGCGCGACCCTGCGCGTCACCTTGCCCGAGCGCGCGGACGGCGAGACGACCATCGAGGACGAGGCATCGGGCGTCGGCGTCCGCGTCGGCTGGCTCGGTGGGCTTCGCCGGACCGCGCGCCGCGTCGACGTCGGCGGCATGTCGATCTATCCGTCCACGGGGATCCTGCAGCGCGTGGAGCCTGCGGGTGTGGAGGACTTCATCGCCTTCACGACCCGGCCTGCGCGTGAGGAGGTGCGCTACTCGCTCGACGTGTCGCGCGTCGCCGGCTTGCGCCTGGTCGAGCGCTCGCTCGAGGCGCTCGACGGCGCCGGCGCGCCCCGCCTCCGCGTCGCACCGCCCTTCGCCATCGACGCGACCGGCGCGCGAGTCGAGGCTTCGATCGACGTCGAGGGCTGCGCCTACGACGCCGATCCGGCGGGGCCCTGGGGGCGTCCGGTGACCCCTCCAGGCGCGACGCGCTGCACGCTGCGCGTCGCGTGGCGCGCGGAGCGCTACCCGCTGGTCCTCGATCCGGGATGGACCGCGGCGGGCCTCGGCCGCGAGCGCGACGAGCACGCGGCGGTCAAGCTGGCGTCCGGTCGCGTCCTCATCGCGTACGGCAACGTTTGCAGCGGCGGTTGCTTCTTCGCGGTCGGCGCGGAGCTCTACGATCCGTCGACGCGGTCGTTCGCGGTCACGGGCAACCCGCCCGATCGCGCCGCTCGTCTCGCGAGCGTGCTCTTGCCGAACGGCAAGGCGCTCGTCGGCGTCGCTCCCGGAGGCGTCTACGATCCGGCGAGCGGGACGTTCGCCAGCGTCGGCGCGGCGCTCGCGGATCACGGCGGAGGCTCGTTCACGCGTCTCGCCTCCGGCAAGATCCTCGTCGCCGGCGGGGGCAGCGCGATCGCGGAGCTCTACGACGGCGCGACGAACACGTTCTCCGCGGCGATCCCGATGACGTCTGCGCGGCCAGGCCACGCCGCGGCCCGGCTCGCGGACGGCAGGGTGCTCCTCGCGGGGGGCGGCGAAGCGACCGCCGAGATCTACGATCCGAACGCCGGAGCGAACGGCGCGTTCACGGCCACCGGGAGCATGAGCGTGGAGCGGTCCACGCCCGAGGCGGTCACGCTCGCCTCGGGGAAGGTCCTCGTCGTGGGCGGCGGCGGCAGGACCGCGGAGCTGTACGATCCGGCGACCGGCGCGTTCACCGCGACCGGCTCGCTGGTCGACGTGCGCGTCGGCCTCCGCGCGACGCTCATGCCGTCGGGCAACGTCTTCGTCACCGGAGGCTTCTCGTTCGGCGCCGCCAGCGCGCTCGTCGAGCGGTACGAGCCGGCGAGCGGGACGTTCACGACGGCGCCGACGCTCCTCCGCGGTCGTGGCTACCACGCGGCGACGCTCCTCGACACCGGCGCGCTGCTCGTCACGGGGGGCCGGACCCAGGACGGGCTCCACGGGACGTCGCTCGACGTCGCCGAGCAGCTCGAGGTCCTCGCGCCGGGCGCGGTCTGCGCCGCGGCCGACGACTGCGCGTCCGGCAGCTGCGACGAAGGGACGTGCTGCGCAGCAGCGTGCACGAGCGTCTGCCACTCGTGCGCGGCTGGGACCGGGGCGTGCGAGATCGTCCGCTCCGCCGACGATCCGAGCTCGTGCACGGGTGATCGGACGTGCGACGCGGCGGGGGCATGCAAGAAGAAGGACGGCCGCGCCTGCGCCGGGAGCGCCGATTGCGCGAGCGGCTCCTGCGCGGACGGAGTGTGCTGCGACCGCGCCTGCGACGGGGTCTGCGAGGCGTGCGACGGCCTGGCGAAGGGGGTCTGCGAGGCGGTCGCCGGGGCTCCTCGCGGCGGGCGCGCGTGCGCGAGCGACGGCACGAGCTGCGGCGGCGCGTGCGACGGCGTGCGGAGGGACGTGTGCGCCTACCCGTCGGCCGCGATCGGCTGCGGGACGAGCTGCGCCGGGAGCGCGCTGACCGCGCGCGCGTGCGACGGCGAGGGCGCGTGCGTCGTCCTCCCGACGCGCGCTTGCCCCGGCAACTTCGCCTGCGCCGACGAGTCCGCGTGCCGCGCGCGCTGCGGAGCGCCGAGCGACTGCGCGCTCGGCTACGTGTGCGAGGAGGGCGCGTGCAGCCTCGCCGGCTCGTGCGACGGCGATCATCGCATCGTCAGCACGGACCTCCGGAGCGTGACCGACTGCACGCCGTTCCGCTGCGACGAGTCGAATCGCTGCAAGACGAGCTGCGCCAGCGTCGAGGACTGCACCGGCGCGTTCGCTTGCAGTCGGGACGGCGTCTGCATCGCGCCGCCGAGCGGCGCCGCGGCGGGGTGCGCGGCGGCGCCAACCTCTCCTCGCGGCGGGGCGCCGGCGGCGGGGTGGGGTGCCGGGCTGGCGCTCGTCGTCGCTTTCGGGTGGCGCCGCGCTCGCGCGCGGGGGTACGGATCACTCATGCCCATGCGTGAGGGACGCTCGGAGGCGCGAGCGTCGCGATGACCGAGGCCCAGGTGATCGACGGGAAGTACGCGGTCGTCCGCCTGCTCGGGAAGGGCGGGATGGGCGCCGTCTACGAGGCGCGGCACCTCGGCACGTCGCGCCGCGTCGCCGTGAAGCTCATCGTCTCGGAGGCGCTGGCGAAGGAGCCCGAGGTCGTCACGCGATTCCAGCGCGAGGCGCGCGCGAGCGGAGCCGTCGACTCGCAGCACGTCGTGCAGGTGCTCGACACCGGGGTCGATCCGGCGACCGACAGCCCCTACATGGTGATGGAATACCTCGCGGGCGAGGACCTCTTCGCCCTCGTCGGGCGCGTGGGCCCGCTCCCGCCGGACCTCGTCGTGCGCGTGGTGGCGCAGGCGTGCCTCGGGCTCCAGCGCGCGCACGACGCCGGGATCATCCATCGTGACATCAAGTCCGCGAACCTCTACCTCGCGCGTCGCGAGCGCGGCGAGATCGTCGTGAAGGTGCTCGACTTCGGCATCGCCAAGGTCCGCGCAGATCCGCTCTCTGCGCAGGAGAACCACCACCTGACGCGCACGGGGTCGATGCTCGGATCTCCGCTTTACATGTCGCCCGAGCAGGCGCGCGGGGCGAAGACGCTCGACGGCCGCGCCGACGTCTGGTCGATGGGCGTGGCGATGTACGAGGCGCTGGCCGGGACGACGCCGAACGGGCATTGCGAGACGCTGGGCGACCTCATCCTCGGTATTTGCGCGGAGGACGCGCGCCCGATCACCGACAAGGCGCCGTGGGTGCCCGGGGACGTGGCGGCGGTCGTGCACAAGGCGCTGTCGCGCGACGCGGACGAGCGCTTCTCGAGCGCCGAGGAGATGCACGCCGCGCTCGTCGCGCTCGCCCCTGAAGGGACGGCGATCGACGAGCGAATGCTCGTCGGGATCCCCGAGGATCTCCGCGCCTCGCGATCGTCGTCGCCGGCGGCGTCGCGGTCGGGGTCGGAGGCGGCACGGGTAGGGCTCTACGAGGCCACGGTCGCCCTCGCTTCGGACTCGTCTCCGCGCACGCCGTCTTCGGCCGACGCGGGCCCGACGACCGGAGGCGTCGCCGCCCGGACGGGGCCAGGAGTCGCCGGTGCGTCGCGGTCGAGAGGTCCGCTCGTCGCCGCGCTCGGCCTCGTGGCTGCGCTCGCCGGCGGCGCTGCGCTCTACCGGGCCCGCGCATCGACCGCGGCGAGCGGCCTCGTCGCGGAGGTGCCGGAGGCGGCGGCGAGCGCGTCGCCCCCGGTCCCGCCGGTCGAGGTCTTGTCGTCGCCGAGCGCCATCTCGTCGTCGCCGTCGTCGCCGAGCGCCATCTCGTCGTCGCCGTCGTCGCCGAGCGCCATCTCGTCGTCGCCGTCGTCGCCGGGCGCAGCGTCTGCGAAGGGGTCGCCGGCGCCGCGCGAGCCGGCGCCGTCGCCGGCGCGGTCCCCGGTCCGATCGCCGAGCAGCGGAGCTCCTGCCGCACCGCGGCATGAGCCCGCCGCCGCGCCCGAGCCGACGATCCAGCGGACCTTCTGACGCGGCGACGCGAGCGGTCTCCCCAAGCGCGCGCCCGCCGACGCGATCGCCGCCGTGGGCGCGGACTTCGAGCGCCGCGCCCTCCCGGCGGGGGCCCGGCATGAGGTACACTCGTGGACGTGGTTCGCCAGTCGTTCGCAGCGGTCGCGCTCGTCGCGCTCGGGTTCGCGCGCGGCCCCGGCTGCGGCGGGCTCGATGATCCCGAGGGCGGTCCGAACGCGCCGTGCACGCGCAGCTCCGATTGCGGCGGCGCGCTGGTCTGCCTCGCGGGCGTCTGCCGCGAGCCCGGCGACGACGACGACACGAGTCGCGACGCGGGGGGCGAGGGCGAGTCGCCGGCGCCGGCGCTCGAAGACGCCGGGGATGCCGGCAGCTGACCAGAGCGACGACGCCCCCGTCGAGGTGAAGCGCTGCGCCGAGTGCGGGGCGCGCTTCGGCATCGACGCGCGGTTCTGCCCGTTCGACGGCGCCGCGCTCGCGGTGGCCCTGTGGACCCGCAGCGGCGATCCGCGCGCGAGCGTCGTCGTCGACGGCCGGTACGAGATCCTCGAGGCGCTCGGCGAGGGGGGGATGGGCACCGTGTACGCGGTGCGCCACGTGACGCTCGATCGTCGCCTCGCGATGAAGGTGCTCCGTCGCGATCTCCTTGCGGACGCCGAGCTCGCGGCGCGCTTCCTCCGGGAGGCGAAGGCGACGGCCGCCATCGATCATCCGTCGGTGGTCGCGATCAGCGATTTCGGCGCCATGGAGGACGGGAGCCCGTACTTCGTCATGGAGCTGCTCGAAGGCGAGACGCTCGCCGCGCGGCTGCGCGCTCGAGGGCCGCTCCCGCCCGCGAGCGCCGCCCGCCTCGCGGCGCGGATAGCCGACGCGCTCGCCGCCGCGCATGCCGTGAACGTGGTTCATCGCGATCTCAAGCCCGAGAACGTATTCCTCGTGGGAGCGCGCCGGGAGACGGCGCCCGAAGAGGACGTGCGCGTCGTCGACTTCGGCGCCGCGACGATCGTGGGCGCGAGCAAGCTCACGCGTCCCGGGATCGTGTTCG
>JAHBWA010000185.1 GCA_019637195.1 Labilithrix sp.
ACGCCCGGGAGCACGGCACGTCCAGGCGGGCCGTCGACGGGGGGCGACCACGGGCCGCAGGTGGATCGGCACGCGACTTTCTGGCAAGGTTCCGCCCCGATTTCCGGCCGCGCCGGTCCCTCCTTGTCTTTCATGTCCTCACGCCGCCTGGCATTCATCCGCGAGCGCCGGGACCTCCTCGCGCGAGCCTCGCTCGCCGCGGTGCAGGTCGCGGCGATCGCGTGGTTCTCGCCGGGCCCCGGGCTACCGCTCGACGACGCGTGGATCCACCAGGTGGTCGCGCGCACGTTCGCGGAGACAGGCACGCTCGGCTACGCGCCCGGGCAGCACGGCGCCGCCGCGACCAGCTACCTCTGGGCCGCGCTGCTCGCGGTCGACTTCAAGCTCGGCCTGCTCGAGCCGAGCCGCTGGGCGCTCGCGCTGAACGGGCTCGCGGCCCTCGCGTCCGGCCAGCTGCTCTACGCGATCGTGCGGCGCGCGAGGCCGGAGGGCGTCACCTCCGCGACCTGGGATCGGACGGCGTTCGCCGCGACGCTCCTCGCGTCGATCTCGCCGAACGTGCTGTGGTTCACGTGCTCGGGCATGGAGGCGATGCCCTTCGTCGCGCTCTCGCTGGCGGCGATCTGGGCGGCGACGAGCGTAGGCGCGGATGACGGCGGAGAAGCGCGGCCGCGGAGCCGGCGCGCCATCGTGGCCGGGGTCGCCGCCGGAGCGCTCGCGCTCCTTCGCCCCGAGGCGGCGCCGCTCGGCGGCCTGCTCGCGGCGCACGCGCTGCTGCGCAAGCGCAGGCGCGACCTCGTGGCGATCGCCGGTCCCTGGATCGCGTGCGTCGGCGTCTACGTCGGCTCCAACGTCGTGAAGACCGGTCACGCGGCGCCGAGCACGCTCGCCGGGCGACGCTGGCTGTGGTTCGAGATGTCGGGCGGCCTGTCGCGGGGCGACCTCGCGCTCGACTACCTCGATGCGTGGGGGACGCGCCTCGGCAGCTACACCTTCGCCACGAGCCTCGGCGTCGTCTGGGTGCTGATCGCGATCGCGGCGTACGGCGCGCTGAGGCTCGCGCACGGGTCCGGCAAGAAGCTCGTCGAGAGCCCCGCGTCCGAGGACGCGCCGAAGCTCCTCTTCGCGTGGGCGCTCTTCCACTCCGCCTTCTACGCGCTCCTGCTCCCGACGCCGGGGCACGGCGGTCGCTACCAGCCGCTCACGCCGCTGCTCTTCGCGCTGTGCGTGCCGCTGGGCGTCGCGTTCTTGCTCCGCGAGCTCGCGAGGATCGCAGGCCTCTCCGAGCGAGCGCGCTTCGGCTGGCTCGCGGCGATCGCCATCACGCCGTGGATCGCCCTGGCCGCGCCGATCGCCGGCTCGCTCCGGCACGCCAACGCGCTCGCGGTGGCGCACATCCAGGCGACCGAGCTCGGCGCCGGCGCGTTCGTCGACACGCTCCCCGAGGGCGCGATCGCGAGCTTCGACATCGGCGGGATCGGCTACGCCTCGCGGCGCCGGATCGTCGATCTGGGCGGGCTGTCCGATCCGAAGACGGCTGCGCTGCTCGAGTCGGGTCGCATCGCGACCTGGCTCGAGGAGAAGAACGTTCGCTGGCTCGTGCTCCCGCAGTCGTACGAGCCGACGCTGCCGACGTTCGAGGACTACCGGACGCGGCTCCACCTCGCCGACAACGCGCAGCTCGAGCTCGAGCCGGTGCGCGTGCTCGAGACGCCGTTCGCGCGCTGGGAGCCGGCGATCCGCGCGACCTGGAACGCCGCACCGAAGCAGGTCGTCTACGAGGTCCGCTACACGAAGCGGCCGGGCCCGCGCGACGTGGCGATGGTCGCGCCCGGCGCGCTCCGCGCGATCGCGGATCCGACGCGACAGGTCCGGGCGCGCGACCGCGTCGTCGCCGAGCACATGCTCGCGACGCTCGCCGCGTGGAAAGTGCCGGTGGACGTCCGGCTCAGCCCAGCGCCGCCGGAGAGCTTCACGCCGACGCCGCTCGCGACCGAGGCGCCGCTCGCCCCCGACGCGCCGCGGACGACGGGCGACGCAGGCGCGAAGGACGCGCAGCGGACCGCCACCGATGCACACGCGAGCCCGAACGACGTGCAGCGGATCGCGACCGATGCACACGCAAACACGAACGCGACGCCAGAGACCGCGAACGACGCACACGCGAACGCGAACGCGACGCCAGGGACCGCGAACGCGAACGACGACGCGAAGCTCCCCGAGGGCCCGTGCGCGATCCAGCTCGGCTGGTGGGGGATCGCGATCGAAGGCTGCGCGTCGGTCGGGGATCCGCGCGTGCTGCGCGCCGCGGCCTACGAGCACGCGGGGCGCTACCTCGACGTCGGCGATCTCGGCGGCGCGCTCCGGGCGATCCCTCACGTCATCGCGGCGACGCGCCGGCGCGTCGATCCCGGCTTCCACCCGCCGCTCGCGCCGCTGATGCAGCCGATCCCCGGCGGCGTCTTCCTGTCGCCGCTGCGCGCCGGGGGCTACGGCCTCGCGCTCTTCGCGGCGGTGCTCGTCGCCGCGCTCGCGATCGAGACCGCCGCGAGGCGAGACCTGCGCCTCGCGCGCCTCGTGACCGCCGTGCGCGCGCGCGCGGCGGGGGCGTCGCTCCTCGCGATCGGCCTCGCCTGCGGCTGCGGCGCGCGCGGCGACGCCGTCGCGCGCGCGATCCCGGACGGGCGCGGCGCGGTCGAGATCGCGCTCGCGGACGGCGCGCGCGAAGGCGACGCCGCGCTGCTCGACGCGGCGGCCGCCGGCGACGCCGAGATCGTCTCGCTCCTCCTCGCGCGCGGCGCGAAGCTCGACGCGCGCGCGCCGGACGGCGCCTCCGCGCTCCACCTCGCGGCGAGGCGCGGACACCACGCCGCCGTCACCGTGCTCTCGACGGCCATGCGCTCGGGCGACGTCGACGCCACGGCCGGCCCGCGCCTGCGCACCGCCCTCCACGACGCCGTGCTGAGCGGCTCGGTCGACGCGGTGAGCGCGGTCCTCCGCGCGGGCGCGGACGTGAACAAGGCCGATGCCTTCGGGCAGACGGCGCTGCACCTCCTCGCGACGAAGGATCCGCACACCTCCGCGGCGCTCCTCGCCGTCCTCATGTGGTCCAGCGCCGACCCTTCGCGCGCCGACGCCCGCGGCTTCACCGCGCTGCACGCGGCCGCGGCCACCGACCACGTCCCGCTCGTGCGGGCCCTCGTGCTCCGTACCCCGCTCGTCGCGGCGAAGACGCCGGGCGGCGAGACCGCCCTCGACGTCGCCCTCCGCTACGCGCGAGACCGCGGCGCCGAGGTGCTGTGGAAGACCGGCGCGACGCCGACGCGCGAGGGTGCGTGGCCCCCGCTCCACGAGGCCGCGCGAACCGACGCGCTCGAGCGCGCCGCGGGCCTCCTCGCGAGCGGCGCCGACACGCAGCGACGCGCGAACGGCAGGACGGCGCTCGAGATCGCCCAGGAGCACGGGAGCGCGCGCGTCGAGGCGCTGCTCCGTGACCGCGCGCGATGATCACCGTCGACACCGCCCAGGAGCACGGGAGCGCGCGCGTCGAGGCGCTGCTCCGTGACCGCGCGCGATGACCGACGAGGAGCGCCGCGCGGCGCGCTCGACGGCGGGAAAGTCGCTGCTGGCGGGCGCGACGACGAGCCCGCTGCGAGTCGCCGCGGACGCGGTCCGAGCTCGCGCGCCTTGGCTCCTGCCGGCGCTCGTGGCGGCGATCGCGATCGTGCCGAGCGCCCTCGCGCTGCGGGCGCAGACGTTCGGCATCTTCGGGCGCGATCAGGGGATCTTCCAGTATGTCGCCTGGGCGCTCCGCCACGGCGAGCGCGTCTACCGCGACATCCACGAGATCAACGGGCCGCTGCCCCACGCCTGGCACTGCGTGATGCAGCTCCTCGGCGGCGAGGACGAGCACGTCTTCCGCTCGATCGACGCCGCGATGCTGGTGGCGGCGTACGTCACGGCGGGCCTCACGTTGCCTCGCTGGGTCGGGCTCGAGCTCGGGAGCGGGACGCGGCGGCGGGGCGCGCTCGTCGTCTGGGGCCTCGCCGGGCTCGCGCTGCTCGGCGCGCAGTACGTCCGCTACGACTGGTGGCACACGGCGCAGCGCGAGGCGTTCTACTCGGTGCTCGTCCTGACGTCGCTCTCGCTCCAGTCGATCGCGCACTCGACGCGCGGGCGGCGGCGCGCGCTCGTCGCGTTCGGGCTCGCGGGCGTGACGACGTCGCTCACGTGGTTCGGCAAGCCTCCCTGCGCGATCTTCTCGGTCCTGCAGGTCGCCGTCCTCGTGCTCGACCGCGAGGCCGTCGCCGTGCCCGTGAGGCGCGCGCTCGCGAGCGCCGCCGCCGGGGCGCTCGCGGTCGGCGCGGCCATGCTCGCGTTCGTGCTCGCGTTCGAGGACCTCGGGCGAGGGCTCGAGATCCTGTCGAAGGTGCCGCGCCTGCACCACACGATCTGGAACGAGACGCTCATCGGCGCGTACCGCGCGTACAACAACGGCCCGCGGCTCGACTGGGCGATGGCGACGCTCGCGGCGTTCTTCGCGGCGTTCTTCGCGCTGAAGCTCCCCCGGCGCGCGCTCCTCGCGGCGGTGCTGCCGCTCGGAGGTTTCATCGTCTTCGCGGGTCAGGGCAAGGCGTTCCCCTATCACCTCCACATGCTGACGCTCGGGACGGCGGTCGCGCAGCTCGTGATCCTCGGCGCCGCCGCGGAGCGCCTCCGGGCCACGCGCGAGCGCGGCGCGCGCCTCGACGTCGCGGCGATCGCCGTCGCGGTCGCGGCGATCGCGCTCGGCCTCAAGGCGGGCGAGGACGCCTGGAAGTCCCCCGGGCTCCGCAACGGATGGGCCGAGGCCGGATCGACCCCCGAGAAGCGCGCCAGCCGCGCGTACTTCGAGCGCTTCCCGTGGGGCGACTACTTCGCCAACGATCTGCGCGACGCCGCCGCCTACCTCGCGTTCCACACGCGGCCCGACGAGCGCGTCCAGACCTACGGCTTCGATCCGTACCTCCTGTTCCTCGCGCGGCGGAAGAGCGCCTCGCCGGTCATCTACAGCTTCGAGCTCAACGTCGACGCCGCGCTCGAGGGCGGCCCCGGAGCGCGACCGTCGGCCGAGCTCGCCAGCTGGCTCGTCGCCTACCGCGACGACGCCGAGCGCCTCGTGCTCACGAGCGTCGACGCGGCGCCTCCCGCGGCCTTCACCCTCCACGATCGCGCGCCCTTCACCTTCCCCAAGGACGCCGCGCAGGACTTCGCCAAGCACTGCCCGAAGCTCTTCGCGTGGATGAAGGAGCGCTACGTGTTCGCCGCCGCGTTCGGCACGGTGCGCGTCTGGCTCCGGCGCGACGTGATGGGCCGGGCACCCGGCTGGTGACGGGGCGATGGCGCGCCGCTCGGACGCGACCTTCAGCGCGTGGCCGGCGCGCCTCGCCGCGATCGCCGTCGTCGGCCTCGCGCTGAAGGTCGCGATCGGCCTCGACGGGACGTTCGACGTCTTCCTCGACGACGAGACGATCTACCTCGACGGAGCGCGGCACCTCGGCGAGCGGTTCCTCCCGCTCGCCGAGTCGAGCCCGCTCTACCCGATGTGGTACCGCGCGCTCGGCGTCTTCCAGCCCGACCCGCTGAAGCTCTACTTCCTCGGCTGGTTCGTGCTCACCGCGGCCTCGCCGGTCGCGCTCTACGCGCTCGCGCGTCGCTCGGGCGCGCCGCTCTTCACCGCCGTCGCCGTCGCGAGCGTCTGGGCGCTCTCGTCCGCGGCGACGACCTGGCCGTTCGTCAGCAAGTTCGCGGCCCTCGTCCTCGCGCTCGGCGCGCTCGCGTCGACCTACGCGCGGGACGCGCGCGTGGGCGTCGCGCTCTCTTCGGCGGCGCTCTCGGCGGCCGCCTACGCGCGACCGGAGCTCTTCCTGCCGGCCGCGGGCTTCGCCGCGCTCGTCGTCGCGTGGTGCTTCGTGGGGCTCGCGCGAGGGCGCGGACGACGCCGGAGCGCTGCGCTCGCCGGGGCGCTCGTCACTGCGCTCCCGCCCTTCCTCCTCCGCGCCGCGTTCGGAAGGCTGAGCGATCCGTTCGCGTACGGCCGCCAGTTCTTCGCGTTCGGTCAGCACTACGCGCTCAACGTCGTCGAGGATCGGAGGCTCCCGCTCGATCCGTGGACGAGCTGGCGCACGCTCGCGCGCGAGGCGTTCCCGAGCGCCGAGTCGATCGCCGCGGCCGCGCGCGAGAACCCCGAGGCGTTCGCCTGGCACGTGAAGCGGAACGCCTCGCTCCTCCCCGGCGCGGTGCGCGACCTGATCTCGCCGCTGCCGCACGAGCCGGGCCTGCTCCGCGCCGCCGCGCTGGCCGCGCTCATCGTCACGGCGGTCTGGGCGCTGGCCGGGGTGGCGGCGCGGCGCGCTCCGCGGCTTCCGGCGCGCCTGCTCCGCTGGCTGCCGCTCCTCCTGGTCGTCGCCGTCACGACGGGAGGCTCGGCGCTGCTCGTCTACCCGCGACAGCACTACGTCTTGCCGCTCACGTTCCTCGTCCTCGCGGCGGTCGCCGCGGCGGCGGGTCATCCGCGCGGCCCCACTCCGCTCTCGCGGACGCGCCCAGCGCGCTGGCTGCGGGGCGCGGTCGTGGCGCTGGCCGCGATCCTCGCCGCGGCCGTCCCGACGGCGCGGCCGGGCGCGCTGCCGTCGCTGCTCGCTCCGGTCGGGCCGCCGCCTGCGCCGGAGTCGGCGCAGGAGAACCGCGCGACGATCCACGCCCTCCGCCGCCTCGGGCTCGTGTCGCTCCCGTGGGGTCCCCCGACGCCGCGCGCCGACTGGATGCCGGCGGTCGTGATCCTGGAGCCCGACTATTCACGCGGCGTCTACGCCTTCGACCGCTTCGTCCGCGTCGAGCAGTGGCAGAAGACGACGCCGTTCTGGCAGTTCGTCCGCGAGACCTGGACCAACGTGATCGTCCTGAACGCGCGCCTGAAGGACGATCCGCGCCTCAAGGGCGACCCGGACTTCCTCGCGTTCGTCGACGGCACGGGCGAGCGGGAGGACTTCGAGATGTACCCTGTCGAGGGCACGAGCGTCGTGATCGCGGTGCGGCGCGGCCTGCTTCAGTACGCCTCGGTCCAGCCGAACCGGTAGACGTTGAGGACCTTGAGCTCCGGGGGATCGCTCCAGTGATACCCCACCGCGGTCGTGCGGATGACGAGATCGACCCACGGACGGCGCAGCGCCCACGCGGGGATGACGCGCTCGAGCCAGTAGTGCCCCTCGCCGCCGACGGGTTCGGTGGAGCCAAGGTAGAGGCCGTCGATGTAGATGCTGATCACGGGCTCGGAGCCGATGACCTTGAGATGAGCCCAGCCGACGATCTGGAGCTTCATCGGCTTGTCGCCGTGCGTCTTCAGCCGGACGTGGGCGTTCTGGCCCATCCAGCGAAAGGCGTGGTTCGTGAAGCTCGCGTGGCCGTCCTTCTTGTCGAGCTCGAAGGAGAGGATGCCGAAGCCCTCCTCGAAGCGGACCTCGGAGGTCGACGCGACCTCGAGCGCGCGTGACGCGCCGCCGGCGTCGAGCGCGGCGCGCGTGAAGGCCTCGCGCCGGGCGACCTCCTCCGCGTAAGGATCGGGGGCGTCGCCGCGCGAGCATCCGACGACGAGCGACGTCACCGTGGCGAGGAGGAGGAGCGATCGCTTCATCGGGCCTCCTCCTCGCCGGGCGCAACACCCGCGACGCTCGCGTCCGCGCCGGCGTCCGACGCGCTCGCGCGCGCACCGACCGCGACGTCGGGCTTGCCGCCAGCGTCGGCGGCCTGCGAGTCGGTGTCGGAGGCCCTCGCGCCGGCGTCGGCGGACTGCGGGTCGCTCGCCGGCGACGTGTCGCCCGTCGGGGACGCGCCGTCCTTCGGCGCCTCCTCCGCGTGGGGCTCGGCGAGATCGATGACGACGATCCCGCGCTCGGAGTAGACCTCACGATGGCGCCGGCGGATCTCGGCAAGGTTGTCGATGAAGTCGACGAGGTAGGGTGCGTAGGCTCGCCAGATCTCCTGCTCGCTGAGAAACAGCTCGAGGAAGTACCCGCGACGGTAGTGGTAGCGCGAGTGCTCGGGCGTGACCCACATGAGCCAGCGGAGCCCGAGCGCCCGATAGTACTCCTCCAGCGCTTCACTACCTTTGAACGACGGCATCCCGGGTGGCAGGCTCGCGTAGCCCGGCATGTCGAGGTTCCAGATCGGGTTGCGCCGAAAATCGAGGTAGTGTGGCTCGTCGACGAGCACGGCGATGCGCTCGCCCGCAGGGACCGCGCCCTGAAGTCGCTCGGCGTACATGCGAAGCTCGGGAGGTTCGGTCGCGGTCGCTCGAGAGCGCGAGTACGCGAGCAGCTCGACGTTGTCGAACTTGAGTCCGTACTCCTTCCAGAACTTGTCGCGCGAGAGCGCGATCTGAAGGAATGTGGCGAACAGGGCAAGCCCCGCCGCGACGTGGAGGCGCCCGGGTCGAGCGCTCAAGCGAGCCGTGCTGGTCGTGAGCACGACTGCGAGCGCCATCGCGACGAGAAACGCGAAGGCATAGCGTCCGATGTTGGTCGCGTCGCTCTGCGTGAGCCCGTGAACGAGCGCCACGAAGCCGACGATGGCTGCCACACACGTCGCGCCGAGCGGAACGCGGGCTCCAGGCTCGCGCACGAACGCCGCCGCTACGACGAAGAGACCAAACGTCTCCAGAGGCAGGCCTTCGACCGCGACGTTCCCCTGGAACGCGATCTCCCGGACGACGTTCCAGCCGGTCGCATTCAGCGCCAGCGGCGTGTGGAACGTGCCGGGCATGACCGGATAGAGGAACGTGTGATTCGACTGCCATGAGACGATGAACCACGGCACCAGCGCGGCGAGCGAGAACCCGGCCGCGTAGAACGGCTCCGCCAGGCGCACGCGGAGCGCGCCCCGGGTGCGGAAGATCCGCGCGCCGTACGAGACGGCGAGCGTGACCGCGGGGACGGGCAGGTAGTTCTGGCGAAGCGTGCACGCCGCGACGGCCACGAGCGCGAGCGGCAGCGCCGCCTTCCACGGGGCGAGCCGAGCCACGTCGGAGCGCTCGCTCGTCCGCTCCTCGACCCACACGAGCGTGCGGAAGAGCGCGAGGAAGAAGACGACGCCCGAGAAGTAGCTCGCCGTGTTGATCGCGATCGTCGGCATCGCGACGACGAGGAGGATCGTCGACAGGAGGAAGAGGACCGCGGGACGACGGCCCCGCCGCCGGTGCCCGAGCATCAGCATCACGATCAGGAGGACCGAGATGCAGCGGTCGAAGGTGTGCGCCTGGCTCGGCGCGGCCCGCACGCTGACGAGCTCGAGGAAGAGCGTCTGCCCGCCGTACGCCGAGAGGCGCCGGAAGCTAAAGGGCTCGAGTATCGTGCCCGTGTCGCTCAGCTTCTTGAGGAACGCGAGGTACGCGATGTCGTCGTCGTACGGGTTCGTGTGCCAGTCGGCGATCCCGCCGAGACAGTGGACGGCGACCACGCAGCCGACGACGAGGCCGACGAACGAGAGCGCCGGCTCGCGCCGGAGAAAGCGCCCGACGAAGCGCGCCCGGAGTCGAACGGCGGCGCGCTCGCGCACGAGCGCGACGATCGCGAAGACCACGCCGGCGTCGACGAGGAGGAGCGCTGTGGCGCGCGTCATCAGCGACGGCACCATCAGCGCGCCGCCCAGGAAGCAGACGAGCCCCGCGCCCCACGCCGCGCGCAGCCCGGCGTCGACGCGCTCGCGCGCGGCCACGACGAAGCGCACGAGCGATCCCCAGCCGACGAAGCTCGTGAGGATCAGGAGCGACCAGACCGTGGTCTCGGCGAGCGGGTTGCGACTCCTGCCCGGGAGGACCCACGCGGTGGCCGCGACGACGAGCGCGATCAGGACCGCGGCGGGGAGCGCCTCACGCACGACGGACGGGAGGCGCCTGGCGTGGCGCGCGGGGGGAGGCGAGCTCTTGGCGTCCGTATCCTGCATGGCGCGGGGAGGGACGGATCCTCAGCGAGGCGACGCGATGACGAGTAGCTCGTCGTCGCCGACGAAGTAGTAAGGCCGGAGCAACGTGCTCGCGGTGCGGACGAGCGCCCGACCGAGCGCGGAGGGCGCCTCGGCGTCGCTCGAGCTCGGCATCTTGCCGACGCTCTGGAGCAGCGTCATGAGGACGAAGAGCGAATCGCCGCCACGGCGCTCGGTGCGCTCGGCGGTGAAGCCGGCGTCGTCGAGGACGCTCGCGAGCCCACGCGCGCCGAAGTGATGCAGGTGGACGGGTACCTGGTACCAGCCCCAGGCTTCGCGGAAGACCTTCCGCGCGCGCGCGTCGTAGTTCGGGACGCAGAGGCAGACCTTGCCGCCGGGCGCGAGCAGCTCGCGAGCGCACTTCAAGAACGCCGTGGGCTCGGGCACGTGCTCGAGGACGTGCTGCGCCAGGATGAGGTCGAACTTTCCCGGCGCGCGCTCGGCGAACGCTTCGATGCTCCCGCAGAAGACGTCGAGTCCCTTCGCGACCGCAGCCTTCGCCGCGCCGGCGGAGAGCTCGACGCCCATCGCGTCCTCGACCCCGCGGAGCTTCGCCTCCTCGAGGAGGTAGCCGTACATGCAGCCGACGTCGAGGACGCGCTTGGCCCCGCGCGGCAGCGCGGCGTCGAGGATCTGACGCGCGCGCCATCGCTTCTCGGCCGCGATGAGCACGTGGGCGTCGTACTTGTATTCCTTGGCGTAGAAGGCCTCGAGCTCGTCGGGCTGCGGGACCGGCACGGTGCGACCGGAGCCGCAACGCTCGCACGTGGCGATGCCGTAATCTCCGCGGGGAGCGTAGGTCGACGCGGGCCGCGCGATGTCGGCGCGCGTGTCGCCGCCGCACGCGCCGCAGGTGGGCTTGCCCTTCGTGCCGGGAGCCGAGCTGCCCGCGTTCGTATGAGAGCCGATGCTGGTCATGCGTCGTGTCCTCGCAGCTCCGCGCGGAGCTCGTCGATGGTGACCGTGGCGGTGCCGGGCTTGCTCACCGCGATCGCCGCGGCTGCGCTGGCCACGTCGATCGCGACGGACAGCGGGAGCCCGACGGCGAGCGAGAGCGCGAGGGTCCCGACCACTGTGTCGCCGGCGCCGGTGACGTCGAAGACGGCCCGCGCGCGGGCCGGGACGTGGACGGCCTGTGGGCTCCCCGACTCGACGAGGGACATCCCGCCGGGCCCGCGCGTGACGAGCACGGCGCCGCCGCCGAACAGAGGGAGCAGGCTCTGCGCGGCCTCGACGATGTCGTCGACCGTCGTGCAAGTCCGACCCACCGCGACCTCGAGCTCGCCGAGGTTCGGCGTGATGACCGTCGCGCCTTTGTAGGCGCTGAAATCTCGCCGCTTCGGATCCACGACGACGGGGATACCGCTCGCGGCCTCGGTGATCGCGCGGACGAGCTCCGGCGTGACGACCCCCTTGCCGTAGTCGGAGACGATGCACGCGTCGGCGCCCTTCAGCGCGGCGGTCACGGACGTGGCGAGGGCGTCGCCGATCGTGGGTCCGAACGGGCCGCGCGTCTCGTGGTCGATGCGCACGACCTGCTGGTTGCGCGCGATGATGCGCGTCTTCAGCGTCGTCGGCCGGGTGGAGTCCACGACGAAGCCGCTCGCGTCGATCCCAGCGGTCTCGACGAGGCGACGCGTGGTCTCGCCGGCGGCGTCCGCGCCCACGCAGCCGATGAGCGCGACCTGCCCGCCGAGGCTCGCGACGTTCGCCGCCGCGTTGGCCGCGCCGCCGGGCACCGACGAGCGGCTCTTCGCCTCGAGGATCGGCACCGGCGCCTCCGGAGAGATGCGCGAGACCTCGCCCCAGACGAACTCGTCGAGCATCAGGTCGCCGACCACGACGACGCGACGGCCTCGGAACGCCTCGAGCTTCTTCGTCGTCTCTGGGCTCATGCCGGGTGGGCTCATGCGCGGGTCCTTTTAGCCCTTCCTAGGCTCAACGTCAGCTCTTGGCTCTCAGCCAGGCGGCGAGCTCGGCCCAAGTGGCGAACGCCGCGCGCGCGCCCGTGTGAGCGGTCTCACCGAAGCTGAGCGCGACGCAGCCCGCCGCGACGCCGGCGCCGACGTCCGAAGCCTTGTCGCCGATCATGATCGAGCCGCCGAGGTCGACGCCGAGCGTCTTCGCCGCGTCGAGGAGCATCCCCGGCGCGGGCTTGCGGCAGGCGCAGGCGTCCTCCGGCCCATGGAAGCAGAACCACGCGCCGTCGAAGGTCACCCCCTCGCGCGCGAAGAGATCGTCCACTCGCGCCTGCACCGCGCGCGCCTCGCTCGGCTGGATGAGCCCGCGCGCGACGCCGGACTGGTTGCTGACGATCGCGAGCTTGTAACCGAGCGCGCGGGCGTCGCGGAGCGCCGCGGCCGCGCCCGGCAAGAGCGCGACCTTGGCCGGATCGCGCGGGTAGCCGGCATCTTCGATCAGCGTCCCGTCGCGATCGAGCAGGAGCGCGCGGGCAGCAGACGACATCACTCGCCGTCCGAAGACGGCTCGCGGAGACGCGCGACGGCGGCCGTGGTCGAGCGATCGGGCACGAGCGGCAGGAACGCGATGCGCCCGCCGTAGCCGCGCACGACGTCGGCCTCGGGCATCGGCGCGCCGTTCGGCGGGGCGTAGTCGGCCCCCTTGCAGTGCACGTCGGGCTTCACGCGCGAGAGCGCCTCGACCGGCGTAGGCTCCGCGAACACGACCACGTGATCGACGACCTCGAGCGCGGCGAGCAGCTCGGCGCGCTCCGCGACCGGGTGGATCGGCCTCGACGGGCCCTTCGCCGCGCGCACGGTCTCATCGGTGTTGATCCCGACCACGAGGACGTCGCCCTCGGCGCGCGCCGCGCGGAGCGACGCGAGGTGCCCGGCGTGCAGCACGTCGAAGACGCCGTTCGTCCACACGACGATCCGTCCTTCGCCCCGCCAGCGCGCGCGGAGCGCGACGAGCGTGTCGAGATCGACGATCTTGCCGCTCGCCGCGAGCTCGGGCTTCGCCGACGGCGCGCCGGCCCCATCGTCCTTCGCGTGGAGGAGCGCGTCGACCGCCTCGCACAGCAGGTGCCCCACCGTGATGTGGATCTCCTGGATCCGCGCGGTATTCGTCGAAGGGACGACGACGCACGCGTCGCAGACGTCCGGGAACGCCTTGCCCTTCGCGCCCGTCAGGCCGATGACGTGCATCGACCGCTCGCGCGCGGCCTCGATCGCGGCGAGGACGTTCGGCGACTTGCCGCTCGTGGTGATCGCGATGGCGACGTCGCCGGGCGCGCCGAGGCCGCGGACCTGGCGCGCGAAGACTTGTTCGAAGCCGTAGTCGTTCGCGATCGCCGTGAGCGCGGACGAATCGACCGTCAGCGCGATGCCCGGCAAGGGGGCGCGCTCGACCACGAACCGCCCGACGAGCTCCGCGGCGATGTGCTGCGCGTCGGCGGCGCTACCGCCGTTGCCGAACACGAGGACCTTGTTACCTCGCTGGAGCGCGGCAACGACGAGGTGCGCGGCGCGCGCGATCTCGGCGCCGCACGTCTGGAGCGTCGCGTAGCGAAGCCGCGCCCCGTCGCGGAGCGCGTGCGCGATCGCCTGCGCGACGACGGCGTCATCTCGCGTCCCGGCGTGACCGGAGCCGACCTCCGCGCCCTGGGCGGAGCCGCGACCACCACGGTTGGTCCCGTCGCTCATGGTCAGTGGATCGGCGCGGCCGCGGCGACGGCCGAGGCGGGCACGGCGAGGAGCGACCTGCACGCCTCGAGCACGCGCTCGACGGTGACCGAGCGCGCGGCGGTGTTGTCGATCGTGTCGACGGGCCGCCCCGCGACGACGTCCTTGCCGTTGTACACGGTGAAGAGCGGGATCGAGTAGAGGGACGGCGAGACCGTCTCGGTGCGCGACGCGACCGGGCCGTAGACCGTCGGCGTGTCGGCGAAGAAGAGCCCGACGATCGGCGCGTCGACGAGACACGCGAGGTGCATCGGCCCGCTGTCGTTCGTGACGAAGAGCTCGGCGCGCTCGAACAGCGCGAGGAGCTGCCGGAGCGACAGGTCGCCCGCGAGGCTCACGGCGCGCGGATCGTCGACGGAGCTCACGATGCCCTCGACGTAGGCCCGCTCCGACTTCGCGCCGATGAAGACGACCGACGCCCCCGGGTTCTCGCGGAGCAGCTGGCGCGCGAGCTCGACGTAGCGATCGACCGGCCACTTTCGGACCTCGGGCGCGAGGTCCGCCGACGTGTTCGGGTTGATGACGAAGGTGCGCGAGCTCGCGATGCCGAGCCCCGTCAGGAGGCGCTCGACGTGCTCGCGCGCGGCGGGCTCGCTGACGATGCGCGGATAGGCGTAGCGCCGGCGGAAGTCCTCGAAGTCGAGGTAGAAGAGATCGCCCGTCGTGAGCAGGTAGACGAGCGAGACGAAGATGTCCTTCGTGTGGAAGTAGTGGTTGTACGAGCCGGACACGTCGAGCAGCGTCCGGCGCCACGGCTCCTTGGTCAGATAGAAGCCGGCCTTCTTCGGCACGCCGGCGAGCCCCGCGAGGACGAGCGGGAACTTCGCGAAGAACTCGAAGTCGAGCATCAGGTCGAACTTCTCGGCGCGAAGATCGCGCGCCAAGGTGAGCACCGAGGCGGCGAACGCGGCGGGCGTCGAGACGTCGACGAACCAGTTCTTGTCCGTCAGCCCGAGGATCTCGAGGATCTCCTTGTTCGAGCGGAACGAGACGAAATGGATCTCGGCGTCCGGGTACGCGTCGCGCAGCGCCTGGAGGGCGGGGCTCGCGACGATGATCGACCCCATCCCAAAGAACTTCGTGACGACGATCTTCTTGTAGTCGACCGTGTCCTTCCGAAACGGCGCGCCGACGCGCTTGGCGGTGGCGAGGGCGGTGCAAGCCAGGTTGCCGACCTGGTTGTCGATCCACCGCATGAGCTTTACATCGAACACTTAAGCTACTCCCGGGATCTGGACGGCGCGGGCCGTGAGGACGCCGCGCCGTACCGGCCGTTTGGCCACGATCCTCCCCAATGAAGTCTCGGAATTCTAGTGCCACCCGGGCCCGAGAGCGTCAAGGCTCTCCCCGAAACCGGACGCCGTGGTGTCGAGCCACGGCCTATGGTGTTTCGCGACACCTCTCGGTCCAGGGTTCACACCTCGCGCTGCAGCCGCCCTCACGACGGCCGGGGAATTTTTCCCGGGGCGACCTCCGCATACACGGCGTGTTGCCTGGCCTCCCGGACCGCTCTAAGGTCGCGCCGATCGACCATGACGGCTGCAACGACCCCCTCGCCGACCCCTTGCGAGGTCTGCTCCGGCTCCCGCTTCTCGACGCTCTTCGAGAAGGAGAGCCACACCTTCGTCCGCTGCACGGAGTGCGCGCTCGAGCGCATCGACCCGCCGCCGACCGACGAGACACTCGCGGCGATCTACGGTGACCACTACTACGACGCGTGGGGCCTCCGGACCGACGAAGAGCGGGTCGCGCGCCTGAAGAAGGCGACGTTCTCGGACCTCCTCGACAAGCTGCCCACCCGCGGCGGCCGGCTCGTCGACTGCGGCGCCGCCACCGGCTTCCTCCTCGAGGTCGCGAAGGAGCGGGGCTACGAGCCCTACGCGATCGAGTTCGGCGAGCTGGGGGCCAAGGAGCTGGCGCGCAAGTTCGGCGAGACGCGCGTCTTCCAGGGCGAGATCGAGCACGCGCGCTTCGACGACGCCGGGGACGGCGACTTCCAGGTCGTCACGATGTGCGACTACATCGAGCACGTGCGTGAGCCCGCGCGCGTCCTCGCCCGCGCGCGGGAGCTGCTCGCGCCGGGTGGCGTCCTCGCGATCACGACGCCGGACGCCGGCTCGTTCTCACGCGTGACGCTCCGCAGCGGCTGGAGCCACTACAAGATCGAGCATCTGCATTACTTCCGGCGCGACAACCTCACGCGCCTCCTCGAGCGATGCGGCTTCTCTCGTGTCGACTTCCACCCGCTCTCGAAGTCTCTCAGCTTGAATTACATCCGCGAGCAGTTCGAGGTGTACCCGCACCCGGTCCTCAGCCGCGCCGCGCGCGTCCTCGGACGCGTCGTCCCGAGCGCGCTCCAGAGCCGGCCGCTGCGCCTGCGCACGGGCGAGATGTTCGCGGTCGCGGTGCGGGCCTAACGGCGCGCCCAAGCCGATCACCGCTGGGAAACGCTGAGCTCTGAGGTACACTCAGTGCGTTGTCTTTGCTTTGGTCTCGGAGAGCTTTGCGTGGGCTCACGCTCGGAGCGACGGGCGTCGCGCTGGCGTCGTGTGTCGTCGGTGATGCGTCGGCGCCCGAGACGCCGCCCCCCGCTCCCGTGAGTCGTTGCTCCGTCCCCGAGAGCGCCCCCGGTCTCGCGCGTCTCGAGCCGTGGCTCGGCGGGCAGAAGTTCGGGCTCCCCGTGGAGATGGTGCCCGACCCGCGCTCACGCGATTTCTACCTCGCGGAGATGTACGGACGGATCCTGCGAATCGACGAGACGATCGGCGAGGTGCGCACGGTCGCGGAGCTGGCAGAGCGCAACATGCACATGGGCGGTCTGCGGGCGCTCGCGCTGCATCCGACCGCGCCGCGCGCGTTCGTCGTCGTGGAGCGTCCACCGATCGGGACCGATCCCGACAACCCTCCGCGAGGGTTCGACAGCGAGCTCCGCTCCTACGACCTGAGGGCGGACGGTACGTTCGATCTCGACACGGAGACCCTCATCCTCCGGGTCAACATCCCTGGCGCTTCGCACAGCATGAATACGCTGCGGTTCGGCCCGGACCGCAAGCTCTACGTCCCGATCGGGGACGGCCGCACGTCCGAGTCGAGTATCCCGCCACGCTACGACCGGACGAACCTGCTCGGCACGATCCTTCGGATCGACGTCGACGGCGCGGCGCCCTACACCATCCCGTCGGACAATCCGCTGCTCGCCGATCCGCAGATGCCCGACGAGGTCTACGCCTACGGCTTCCGCAACCCGTGGAAGGTCTCGTTCGATCGCGCCACCGGCGACCTCTGGGTCGGTGATGTCGGCGAGACGCGAACGGAAGAGGTCAACCTCGTCAAACCCGGCGGCGACTACGGTTGGCCGTTGCTCGAGGGGACCGACTGCCACCACAACGCGGAAGGCTGTGATGCGACAGGCACGATCCTCCCGGTGTTCTCGTACACCCACGCGACCGGCAACTCGATCACGGGAGGGTTCGTCTACCGAGGCTCACGCATCCCAGCGCTCTTCGGCAAGTACGTCTACGCGGATTTCCAGGCTGGTGGCCTCTGGGCGATCGACCTGACGACGCCAGGCGCGCGGCCGATTCATCTCAACGCGGGCGAGGCGCGGCCATTCGCGGCGTCGCTCGCCGAGGGAGCGGACGCCGAGCTCTTCGTGCTCGATTGGCGCGGAGGGACGATCTACAGCCTCGTCGCCGACACCGACACTCCGGAGCGCCCTCCCTTCCCCGCGCGTCTCTCGGACACCGACTGCTTCCTGGGCACGGATCCGAACCAGCCGTCGGCTCACCTCGTTCCCTACAGCGTGAATGTGGAGCTCTGGTCCGACGGCGCCACGAAGAACCGGTTCGTCATGCTTCCGGGCCGCACCACGCTCGAGGCGCTGCCTGACGGGAGGATCGAGCTGCCCAGGGGTGGTCTCGCGATCAAGACGTTCTTCGAGGATGAAGAGCGCAAACGACCGATCGAGACGCGCTTCCTTGGCCGCCAAGGCAACGGAGAATGGGTCGCGGCGAGCTACGAGTGGAACGCCGACGGCACCGACGCGTTCCTCCTCGATGAAGCGAAAGAGCTGACGCTTCGCTCGGGCGCGCACTGGACCGTGCCAGCCCCCGCTCAGTGCTTCTTCTGCCACCAGGACGAGAACGTGATGCTCGGCATCAACTGGCGGCAACTCGGCGGAACGGACCGCGGCGACCCTCCGGGTGAGAACGACCTCGAGCGATTCGCGCGACTCGGTATCCTCCACGGCGAAGCGCAGAACGTCCCCACGCTTCCGCGGCTCGACAGCACCGCTCCCCTCGAAGATCGCGCGCGAGCCTACCTCCACGTCAACTGTTCGATGTGCCACTACCCCGCGAACGTGACAATCTTCTCGCAGCTCGACATGCGGTTCGATACCCCCTTCGAGGATACGAACCTGTGCAATCGCGTTTCGCCCGGCTCACTGGAGGGTTCCTCGCTGTTCCGCCGAATGAGCTCGCGCGGGCTATCCGCAGGCATGCTCCTCACGAATACGCAGATGCCTCCCGTAGCCACGAACGTAGCGGATCCCGTTGGCCTGGGCGTCATCGGGGACTGGATCCGCACCACGACACGCTGCCAAGCGCCCTGAGCGCTCGGGAGGGCGCACCTCCCGAGCTCGTCACGAAGGCGTGAGC
>JAHBWA010000186.1 GCA_019637195.1 Labilithrix sp.
CACGAGCCCGGAGGACGACATGGCGAGCACGGTCATCGGCGCAGGCATCACGATCGAAGGCGAGGTCACGAGCGACGAAGACGTCGTCGTGCAGGGCACGCTGCGCGGCAAGCTCGTCGCGAAAGACGCGGTCACCGTCGAGCACGGCGGCGTCGTCGAGGCCGACATCGCGGGCGGTCCGGTCTCCGTGGCCGGCCACGTCACGGGCAACATCAACTCGAGCGATCGCGTCGATCTTCAGAACGGGGCCAAGGTCGTCGGCAACGTGAAGGCGACGCGCATCACGATCGCCGACGGTGCGCAGTTCAAGGGCAACGTCGACATGGACGTGTGACATGGCAGATCCGACCGTCATCGGCCGCGGCACACAGATTCGCGGGCGCGTCACCGGCACGGGCGATCTCGAGATCGCCGGGCGCGTCGACGGCGACGTCGCGTGCAGCGGCGAGGTCACCGTCGAGAGCGGAGGCCTCGTCGGCGCGGGGATCTCCGCGCGGCGCATCGTCGTGCGCGGCGCGGTGAAAGGCGATCTCGTCGCCGAAGAGGCGCTCGTGCTCGAGCAGGGCGCGCGCGTCGTCGGCGATCTCAAGGCGCCGCGCATCGCGATCGCGCCCGGCGGGCTCGTGCGAGGGCACGTGCAAACGGGCGCGGCCGGCGCGAGCCGCCCGCGCGCCGCCGCCGCCTCGCGCGCGACGCCGGCGGTCACGAAGCCCGCCGCGAAGGCGCCTCCGCCCGCGGCGAAGAAGGCGCCTCCGCCTCCGCCCGCGAAGAAGACCGCCGCAGCGAAGCCTCATCGAGGCGCCGCGCTCGCGGGCGCGCGCCCCGGTCCGCCGCCGCCCGTCGTGCCCGCGCTGAAGAAGGGCACGAAGGCGACGCAGAAGAAGCGCTGATGTCCGCGAAGCGCGCGCGCCTCCTCGAGCTGCTCCGCGATCGCTCGTTTGCGCGCAGGAAGGTGACGCTCGCCTCCGGCAAAGAGAGCGACTTCTTCATCGACTGCAAGCAGACGGTGCTCACGGCCGAGGGCCACGCGCTGGCCGGCGTCCTCATGCTCGACGCAGCGATTGCGGCAGGCAGCTTCGATGCCATCGCCGGCGTCGAGCTCGGAGGCTGTCCGCTCGCGAGCGCGGCGTCGCTGACGAGCTTCCAGCGCGGCGCGCCGAAGGACGCCGTCTACGTCCGTAAGGACGCGAAGGACCACGGGAGCAAGCGCCAGCTCGAAGGTGACACGCGTCTGCCCGCGAACGCTTCGCTCGTCATCCTCGAGGACGTGACGACGACCGGCGGCTCCACGCTGAAGGCCGTCGAGAAGCTCCGCGCCGCAGGCTATCGGATCGAGAGCGTCGTCACGCTCGTCGATCGTCTCGAAGGAGGGCGCGAGGCGATCGAGGCGGCGGGCCTCCGGTTTACCGCGATCTACACGCGTCGCGACTTCATCACGGAGTAGCCGGCGCCGGCGCCGCGTGGGCGCATCGCGAGATCGCTCCGGCGCAGCGTGACGCGCGCCGGGGCCCCCAGAGCGCCGACGTTGCCCGCTAGCCGCGCCAGCTCACACGATCACCGCGCCAGCTCACGCGATCAGGGCGCGAGGCCGGCGCTCAGCAGATCGCTGATGTCGCCGCCACCGCCGCCGCCCTTCGAGGACGAGCGAGGCGCCGGCGCGTCGTCGGAGTCGACGCTGCCGCTGTTCGGGAGCGCCCGCGGGCCGGCGGCGGGAGCCGGAGCGGGCGCGTTGCGCCGCGCGATCGCGCCGGCGCGCTGACCGCGCGCTGGAGCCGGGGCAGGTGCCGGGGCGCGGGCGGGGGCCGCGGGCGCTGCGGCGACCGGCTGGGGCGCGGGAGCCGCCGTCGGAGCCGGCATGAGCACGACGACAGGCTGCGGGTACGCGGGCGGCGCCGCGGTCAGGACCGGCGCGGCTGCCATCACGGGCGCGGTCGCGATCGCCGGGGGCGGCGCGGGCGCGGGCTCCTGGACGACCGGCGGCGCAGCGACCGGAGGCGCGGCGACCGGCGGCGGCGCCGCGGCGACGACCGGCGGCGGTTGCGGCTGCGCCTGGACGGGCGGCGGCGGAGCGGCCGGCGCCGGATCGGCCGCGGGGATCTGCGCTGGCGGCGGGAAGGCGATCTCCTCCTGCTTGCCGAGGCGCGGGACGAACCCCGTCGCGAAGAACGCGAAGAAGATCCCGAACGCCGCGCCGAAGACGAACCACGCGAAGCGGCCGACCTTCGAGCCTTGCGGCATCGGCTCGGCGGCGGTCATCTGCAGCTGATGTCCGACCGGCTGCGCGTAGCGCCCGGCGGTCACCGGACGAATGTGCATCTGCTGCGCGGGCGCGTGCGCCGCGCGCGGTGAGGTGGCCTGCACGGGCTGGCCGTACGGAACGCCCATCATCGGCGTCCCCGTCGGGGCGTGTTGCGGCGCCGGGAAGGCCTCGGGCATCGCGCTCGTGTACGGCGGCAGCGCCGAGACGACCGAGCCGGGCGTACGGATCGGCTGCACGCCCATCACGAAGCCGGCCGGGACGTTCAGATCGCCCGGGACGCCCGGCGCGTGCGGAATCGCATCGTAGCTCGGCTCGCGTCGCGCCTCGGCCCGGTAGCTCGGCTCGCGTCGCGGCTCGGGCTGGTAGCTCGGCTCGCGTCGCGCCTCGGGCGGGTAGCTTGGCTCACGTCGCGGCTCGGGCTGGTAGCTCGGCTCGCGTCGCGCCTCGGGCGGGTAGCTCGCCTCGGGCTGGTAGCTCGCCTCGGGCTCCTCGCGCCGCGCCTTGTAGCTCTCGTGACGATCGGCGTAGCTGTCGTCGCGCACCGCGCCCGGGTAGTTCGCCTCGTACGCGGCCGCGTCGTACTGCGGGACCGGCGTCGCCTTGCGCGGGCGCTCGCGCGGGCCCGAGTCCTCGCCCGTGCCCGGGTACGCGTTCGTCGTGTACCGCTTCGCGGGGGGCGCGGGCTCGCTGTATTCCTCGCGGTAGCGCTCGCCGCTCTCGCGTCGCTCGCGCCGCTCGGGCGCGGCGTGGATCGCGTCGTGGGGGACGCCGCGATGCTGGGTCTCCGGCTCTCGCTCGCTGAAGGAGGCCTCGTACTCGTCGAACGGACGCTCGACCTCGAGCGACGGGAGCGCCTCGAACGGGACGTCGAGCGGGCCGTGCCGGACGTCGGCGTTCCGCGGCGAATCGTACCGCGACGCCTGGATGAGGCCGTCGTCGAGCGGACGCGCCTGGGTCTCGTCGTCGAACTGCGGGTCGTCGTACTGCGACGGCAGCTCGCGCGCGATCTCGTGTACGCGCTGCCGCGCAGCGGCCATCGTCGGCGGATCTTGATACGACGCCGTCGACGTCTCGCGATCGTCGTCCTCGATCGGCGTGCCGTGCGGGTGGCGGACGCCGGACGCGACGCGACGAGGCGGAGAGGGAGGCGGCGGAGGCGCCGTCGGCTTCACCGGGCGGATCGTCGGACGCGCCGAGACCTCTCGACCTCCAAGGGTCGCCGGTCGAAACTTCGGAAGCATCCCGCGGTTCGCCATCGTCTTGTCGAAGATCCTTCCACACAGCATACGGTGCCGCGCGGAGGGTGGTGAGCCGAAGTTACTGCAGCATCTTCCATGCCTACTGGATAGGGTGGTCGAGGCCACCATCCCTCATGGAACAAGCCCTCTCCATAGGAGGCCTGGGATCGAGCTCGATCCACCCCTGGGTCCATTATGACCCCCCGTAGGTACACAGGTTTCGCGACGCGATGGAGACGGGGGCCGGGGTAAGCCCGTGGCGGGGCGCGTTTTGGCAGGGGGATGCTCCTTTGTGGGCGCGGGCGTGGTAGAAATCGCCTTCGTGGACGCCAAGCGGATCGACGTCCTCTCGGACTCGACGGGAGAGACTGCAGAGAAGGTCGTGCGGGCTGCCATGCTGCAGTTCCCGCACTCGGGGGCTCAGCTTCGCCTCCATACGCGTGTGCGCACGAAGGAAGCGGCGCGCCCCATCCTCGAGCGCGCGGCGCGCGAAGGCGCGCTCGTGGTCTTCACGGTGGTGAGCCCCGAGCTCCGGGAGTTCATCCACGCGTCGAGCTACGAGCTGCGCGTGGAGGCGCTCGACCTCATCGGCTCGTTGATCGGCAAGCTCACGGTCTACCTCGACCGCCAGCCGATCAACATGCCGAGCGGCATGCTCCCGCTCTCCGACGAGTACTTCCGTCGGATCGAGGCCGTCGAGTTCACCGTCAAGAGCGACGACGGCAAGGAGCCGCGCAACTTCAAGAAGGCCGACCTCGTGCTCGTCGGCGTCAGCCGCACGTCGAAGACGCCCCTCTCCACGCTGCTCGCGCAGCGCGGGCTCAAGGTCGCGAACCTCCCGCTCGTGCTCGGCGTACCGACGCCGCCCGAGCTCGAGGAGGCGAACCAGGAGCGCATCGTCGGCCTCACGATCGGCCTCGACCCGCTCGTCGAGATCCGCAAGGCGCGGTTGAAGCAGCTCGGCATGAGCGTCGACGCGAACTACGGCCTCAAGGATCAGGTGAAGGCCGAGCTCGAGTACGCGCGGACGATCTTCGCGGAGCACGCGCAGTGGCCGGTCATCGACGTCACCGGCCGCGCGATCGAAGAGACCGCGGTGATCATCCTCGAGTCGCTCAAGGAGCGCGACGAGGCGAAGCAGATCGCCAAGCAGATCGTCTGATTATCGGGCGCTAACGACTCGAAGCCCGCGGATCGCACCGCGTTTTCACGCGGGGTACGCCCAGCTTCCCCCGGCCGAGGCGGCTGCTAAGCAGAGGCGTCCGATGAAGGTGCTCGTCGTCGAGGACGACCGGAAGCTCGCGCGCTTCTTGGCGCTCGCGTTGACCGAGGAGGGGTACGTGGTCGACACGTGCAGCCGGGGTCGCGACGCGCTCGTGCAGGCGAGCCACATCGGCTACGCGCTCATCGTCCTCGACTGGATGCTGCCCGATCTCGACGGCGTGACGGTCTGTCGCGAGCTCCGTCGCTCGGCGAGCAAGGTGCCGATCCTCATGCTCACCGCGCGCGGGGAGCTGGGCGAGCGCGTCACGGGGCTCGACGCCGGCGCCGACGACTACATGACCAAGCCGTTCGAGCTCGAGGAGCTCCTCGCGCGTGTCCGCGCGGCCATCCGCCGCGGTCAGTCGGAGCCGCAGACGCTCCGCGTCGGCGCGCTCACGCTTGATCTCGTCGCGCGCCTCGTGCACATCGGCGGCAAGCGGCTCGACCTCACGCCGCGCGAGTACTCGCTCCTCGCGCTCTTCGCCAAGAACGCCGGCCGCGTCGTCCCGCGCAGCGAGATCCTCAGTCAGGTCTGGGAGACCGTCCGTGATCCCGGCAGCAACGTCATCGAGGTGAACGTCAAGAACGTGCGCGACAAGCTCGGGGCCGCGGGGCCGGTGATCGAGACCGTCCGCGGCGTGGGCTATCGGATGCTCTTGATCGAAGGAAAGGCGTGAAGCTCCGGCACCGCCTGGCGCTGTACTTCGCGCTCGGCGGCAGCGCGCTGCTCGTCACGTCGCGCGTCGCGACCGTCGTGTCCTTCCGGCGCGTGCAGGAGTACGAGCTCGATCGCGGCCTCCGGGCGAGAGCGCGGGAGGAGGGCAGCGCCGTCGCCATGGTCGGCCGCAAGGCGCTCGAGGCGGAGTACGACGCGGCGGGCGACGAGCCCGATCCGCTCGAGCAGCTCGTCACCTACGGCGCGCTCTACCGCGTCGACGGCACGCTCGTCGCCGACACGCCCTCGTTCGCGCACGCGCCGGCGCTGCACGAGCTCGGCATCGCGGTCACGCAGCGCGGCGACTGCTTCGACTTCGACTTCCGTGGCTCGACGCTCCGCGGCGTGCTCGTCGAGGTGGTCGGGGCGAAGGAGAAGCAGTACCTCCTCCTGGCGGCGTCGCGGCGTGACATGGACGCCGACGCCCGCCAGCTCCTCGCCGTCGGCTGGTGGGTGCTGGCCGTCGCGATCCCGGCGAGCCTGGTGATCGGGTGGTGGTTCGGGCGACGCACCACGCGCGGAATCGAGGATCTCGCCAGCTCCGCGCGGCGCGTCGCCGAGGGAGAGCTCGGGGTGCGGTTCGAGCCGGGCGGCGCGCGCGACGAGGAGGTCACGGCGCTGGCGTCGGCGATGCGCGAGATGGAGGGTCGCCTGAAGATGCTCGTCGAGACCGAGCGGCGGTTCGCGTCCCACGCGGCGCATGAGCTTCGCTCGCCGCTCGCCGTCCTCCGCGGCGAGCTCGAGCTCGCGCTCCGCCGCCCCCGGCAGGGCGCGGAGTACGAGACCTTCCTGCGCGACGCGCTCGACGACACCAAGCGCCTCGCGAACCTCGCCGAGAACCTCCTCGTCGTAGCCCGCTCGGGGACGCGGGCGTCGAGCCCGCCGCTCGAGGTGCTCTCCGTCCGCGAGCTCGTCGACGACGCGATCGCCTCCTCGCGCGCGCGCGCGCCCGACGCGCCGCCCGTCGTGGTCGAAGGCCACGACGCGTGGGTCCAGGGAGCGCGCGGCGATCTCGTCCGCATGATCCGGAACCTGGTCGACAACGCGATCGAGCACGGCGCCGGCGCGGCTCCGGTGTGTCTCCGCGTGAGCCGCGTGGACGCGCAGGCGCGGATCGTCGTCGAGAACGACGGCCCCGGCGTGCCGGAGGAGGATTGCGGTCGCATCTTCGAACACTTCCATCGCGGCGCGGACGCACGCGCGATCTCGGGGGCCGGTCTCGGCCTCGGCATCGCCCGCGAGGTCGCGGTGCGACACGGCGGGGACCTGACGCTCGATTCCAGTGCAGATCCGACTCGTTTCATCGTGGTCCTGCCGTCCGTCACGGCCGCCTCGCGGCCGCCGGACGGGACATGAAGATTTATTCATCTTCGTTTCAGGCATCCCGCCGCGCGGCGCCGTAAGAACACGATCGCCGTCCACAGGAAGGGCGATGGACCGCTCGCCCGAGGGAGTCAGAGCATGAAGCGCTCGCCGAAATTCAGAGCCGTCGCGTGGAGGAGGGAGACGCCTCTACTCACCAGCGTCGGCGGGGCGGGCGCGTCGCGTTGACCATCCCTCGAGCGATTGCAGCATCACGATCCGCGATCGGAGGCCATTGAAGCCACGCGAGGGCCGGGGGGGCCTCGCGGTCGCGGTGATGCAAGAGCGCCGTCAGTGCTCGGACGCGCAGCACGTCTTCCCGCGCGACCGCGCCTCCGGAGTCGGAGGTCGCCGGTCGCGGGGAGGGATGTCCGCCCGACACTGACGGCGCTCGATCCGGGGGAGCCGCCGATCAGTCGCAGTTGCACACGGCCGCGCAGGCCTCGCCGCCGCCGCAGTCCTTCACGCACTGCCGGTCGCAAGCGGGGTTACCGCCGCTCGAGGAGCTCGTCGTCGCCGGCGGGCCGCTGATCTCCGCGCAGCGCCCCTCGGCGACCTGCACGCACACGCCCTGCTCGGTCTGGTTGGCGAGGAGCTCCGCGGCCTCGGCGCACGTCGAGAAGATCCCCACCGGGCAGATCGCGCCGCTGCACGCGCACACGAGATCGACGACCGAGCCCCGGATGCGGAAGCCGCAGCTCGGCATCGCCTGCGTATCGACGACGACGTTCGGACACTGGGTCGTCGCCACGCACAGCTCGAGGCCCGTGCTCTGCTCGACGCCGCACCCGCCGCCGACGACGGCGGCGGCGCCTTCGCCGGCGCCGCCGTCGGCCGCGCTCCCGCCCGCGCCTTCGCCGCCGCCCTGGCCCATCTGCTCGCAGCCGAGCGCGAGGACAACGGCCGTGAACAGGGTCGGCCCGAGGGCTCCGGCGATGCGCATGGGCCCGACGCTAGAAGAAGGAGGCGTCGTCGGGCCAAGTTCTCGGCGCACGTCATGGCTCGCGGAGCTCGGGCGCGCCGGGCGGGCCCACACACGCCCTCTACACGCTGGCCAAGGTCGGGTAGCTTTCGGGTCCATGACGCTCGACGCCTACGCTCCGATGGTCGATCCCAAGACGGCTGCGCTCGGCCGGCTGATCGGCGCGCTGGCCGAGGACGCGATCTTCGGGCTCGCGAGCGGCGGGGGCGCGGCCGTGCTCGAGGGGCTGGGGCGCCGTCGCGGCGAGGCCTACCAGGCGATCCTCGGCGGTCACCGCCTCAACACGATGTCGAACGAGCTCGAGCACTGGGTCGTCGAGATGACCCGCGCCATCGCGCCGATCTTCCCGCCGGCGTGGATGCCGATGGCCGACGTGCTCCGCGAGAAGGTCACGCTCGAGGTCGGCGCGCGCGGCCTCCGGTCGTTCTTCTCGTCGAAGCCGAGCGAAAAGGACGTGCTCCGCGTCAAGCGGCTCGGCACGCTCGCGACGCGCGTGCTCCGCGCGGTGTTCGCCGCGGACGGCACGCTCGATCCGGAGGAGCAGCGCACGATCGCGGGGTTCGTCGCCTCGCTCGGCCTGCCCGACGAGGACGCCAAGCCGCTCTACGCCGAGGCGCCGATCGCGGTCGAGCAGCTCGACGTCTACGGCGACGTCGAGCCGGGCTTCGCGAAGGCGCTGCTGCGCGGCGCCTGGCTCGCCTCGGCGTGGGACTCGATCGATCCGCGCGAGGAGCACGTCATTCGCGTCGTCTCGAACAAGCTGAACTTCGCGGCGATGGAGCTCGAGGTGCTGCGCAACGACGTCGTCACGAAGCTCGAGACGCGCCGCGCTGCCGGGCAGGCGGCGGTCGACGCCATCCGCTTCGTGCTCTCCGACCGCATGCCCGGGCACGGCGTGACCCTCGCGGCGAAGACGGGCACGATCATGATCCCGAAGCGCTACCGCGACGAGGTGCTCGCCCAGGTCGGCCACGGGGCGAAGGTGACGCTCGCGCGGCGCGGCGCCCAGCTCTCGACCGAGGACAAGCACATGGTCCTCGGCATCGCGTGGGCCGCCGCGCTCTACGAGGACCCGTCGGTCGCGCGGCGCGCGCTCTTCCGGGCGCGGCACGACCGCGTCGCGCAGGACCTCGGCGAGGAGGGCGCGAAGGCGCGCCACGCGGTGGACGAGTGGGTGAACGACGTCCTCGCGCCCGCGGCCTTCCCGATGGGCGCGGACTGAGCGGGCCGACGGCGTCCGCGCCGCGCCGCATTGACGAGACCCCCGACGAGGACGTACGGCAGAACGCGATGGAGAAGACGCTCGGTTTCATCGGCGGCGGCAACATGGCCGCGGCGCTCGTCAAGGGCCTCCTGCACTCGAAGGTGGTGCCGCCCGAGCGGGTCATCGTCAGCGACGTGAAGGAGGAGCGCCTCCAGCAGCTCCACGAGAAGCACGGCGTGCGGACGACGACCGACAACCTCGAGCTCGTGCGCGGCGCGGACGTCGTCGTGCTCTCGGTGAAGCCGCAGGTGATCGACAAGGTGCTCGGCGTCATCGGCGCGCACGTGCGGCCGGAGCAGCTCGTCGTCTCGGTCGCCGCGGGCGTCCCGGTCGCGGCGATGGAAGCGCGGCTACCGGAGGGCGCGCGCGTCGTGCGCACGATGCCGAACACGCCCGCGACGGTCGACGCCGGCGCGACCGCGATCGCGCCGGGCACCCACGCGACCGAGGAGGACCTCGAGATCGCCCACGAGCTCTTCGCCGCCGTCGGGCGCGTCGTCACGCTCGACGAGTCTCTCCTCGACGCGGTGACGGGGCTCTCCGGCAGCGGGCCGGCCTACGTGATGCTGATGATCGAGGCGCTCGCCGACGGCGGCGTGAAGGTGGGGCTCCATCGCGACACAGCGCTGCTCCTCGCGGCGCAGACGGTCTACGGCTCCGCGAAGCTCCTGCTCGACACGGGCGAGCACCCCGGCCGGCTCAAGGACATGGTGACGAGCCCCGGCGGCACGGCGATCGCCGGCCTCCACACGCTCGAGTCGGGCGGGCTCCGCCGTACGCTGATCGACGCCGTCGAGGCCGCGACGACGCGCTCCGCGACGCTCGGCGAGCAGATGGCCGCGAAGCTGCGCGAGAGGAAGTAGCTCCTCGCCTCGAGGTACGCGCCGCGACGAGGCGCGCGCGACGAGGTACGCGCCGCGACGAGGCGCGCGCGACGAGGTACGCGCCGCGACGAGGTACGCGCCGCGACGAGGTGCGCGCCGATCAGCGCTTCGGGATGATCTCGGTGTAGGTCACGAACGCGATCAGCGTGAGGAACATCAGGAGGCCGATCGCGTGGACCTTCGCCTCCACCTTCGCGTCGGCGCGTCGGCGTGAGGCCGCCTCGAAGAGGAGGAAGAGGAGGCGCCCGCCGTCGAGCGCGGGCAGCGGCAAGAGGTTGAAGCCGCCGAGGTACGCGCTGAGCGCGCCGAGGAGCTTGAGGTAGACGTGCGCGCCGCTCTTGGCGGCCGAGGCCGTCTCCTTGACGATGCCGACGGGACCGGCGAGCTCGGGCTTCTCCTTGCCCGCGATCATCCGGGCGATCCCCTTCACCAGGGCGTAGACGACCTTCGGCGGCTCGGTGACGCTCAGCACCGCGGCCTGTCCGGCCGTCACCGGCTGCCAGGCGGTGTAGGGGCCGACGAGGATCTTGCCCTTCGTGTCGCCCTCGGCGGCGAGCGGCGTCGGGAAGACGTGGAGCCGCGCGGCCTCGCGCTCGATCTCGATGTCCACCTTCTCGCCGGCGTGCGAGCCGACGACCTGCTTCAGGTGGTCCCAGTCGCGGATCCCCTCGCCGTTCACCGCGACGATCCGATCGCCCTTCTGGACGCCCGCCTGCGCCGCCGGGCCCTCGGGCGCGATGTTCACGCGCATGCTCGTCTCGTCGACGATCTGGTTTCCGCCGAGGAAGAAGCCGAAGAACATGAGGACGGACGCGAAGAGGTAGTTCGCGAGCGGACCCGCGGCGATCGTGACGATGCGCCCCCAGAGCGAGCCGTTCGCGTAGCTCCCCGGATCCTTGGGGTCGTTCTCCTCGTAGGGGTTCATCCCCGCGATCTGCACGTAGGCGAGGAAGGGGATGATGGCGACCTGGAAGGTGGTCGGGCTCCCCTTCGGCCGGTGCTTCCAGAGCGTCGGGCCGAAGCCGATCGAGAACCGCGTCACGCGCATGCCGAACCGGCGCGCGGCGAGGTAGTGCCCGCCCTCGTGGACCACCATCAGCACCGCAAGCCCGAGGATGGCGATCAGGGCATACGCAACGGACATGGTCGGAGCTTAGCTCGGTTTCGCACACGCGTCCTGTCTCCGCCGCGGCCCCCGGCGGGGCCGGAAATGCGTCCGCCGCGCCGCGCCGCGAGGACGGTGATGCTCGCGCTTGATCGCGGGCGACGTCGCCTCGAGCGCCATGGTAGAGCGGCCGCATGCGCGGGCCCTCACGTCGAACGCGCCGATCTCGCGGCGCTCGGACGCGAGCGGCTGCGGTGCTCGCGATGCTCGCGACGGTGGGCGCCACGGCGCGCGCCGACGACGCGCCGACAGGCGTCCCGGCGCGCGGCGACGTCGCGCCGAGCGCGCCGGCGCCCGACGAGGGCGCCGACGAGGTGTGGGTCCGCGGGCGCCAGGCTGGCGGCTTCGTGTCGCGCGCGAGCATCGCGGACTCGCCGCGCGAGATCACCGACGCGGCGAGCCTCGTCGAGCCGCTCCCGGGCGTGCACGTGCGCCGCCTCGGCGCGGACGACTCCTTCGCGTCGATGTCGATCCGCGGCTCGAGCTCGTCGCAGGTCGCGGTGTTCCTCGCGGGTGTCCCGCTCTCGGGCGGCGCGGATCCGACGCTCGATCTCGCCACGTTGCCGCTCTGGCCGGGGGCGCAGGCGCGCGTCCACCGCACGTTCGCGCCGGGGGCGCTCGGCCGGGGATCGCTCGGCGGCACGCTCGTGCTCGACCCGCCGTCCCCGCGCGCGCCGCCGCGGACCGAGGTGTGGGCCGCCGCGGGCTCGTTCGGCGCGCGCCGCGTGCGCATCGGCGACGTGCGCGGCGACGCAGACGGCGTGCGCGTCGCCACCGGCGTGAGCGCGTCGAGGTCGGACGACGACTTCTCGTTCGTCGACCCGGCGGCGAGCATCGCGGCCGGGCGCGAGGTCTTCGCGACGCGCCGAAACGCGGGCCACGCGGCGGCGGCGGGCCTCGCGTCGGTCGGCCTGCCGGTGCGCCTCGGCCCGAAGTCGCGCGGCGCGCTGACGATGACCACGCTCGCGCAGACGAGGCAGCAGGAGCTGCCCGGCTCGGCGCGCTTCACGACCGCGCATCAGCGGCTCGACAGCTCGCGCCTCGTCTCGGCGCTCGAGCTCACGCTCCCCGCCAGCCGCCGCGGCGTGTTCGTGGCGCGCGCCTGGGGCCGTCGCGAGGGGCTCTCCGTGCACGACGATCCGCGGAGCGCCCGGGGGACGTTCACGCCGGCGTCGACCGACGACGCGATCCTCGCCGCCGGCGGCAGCACCGGCTGGCGCGGGAGCCTGCTCGAGGAGACGACGCTCGAGGTCCGGCTCGACGGCAGCGGTGAGCGCTTCGCCCCCGGCACTTGGGTGGGGGCGGTCGCGCCGCCCGGCGCCCGCCGCGCCAACGCCGGCGTCGCGATCGACGCGACCGCGCTGCTCGGCCGCCGTGTGACGCTCGCGGCGAGCGCGCGCGGCGACACGTGGATCGACACCTCGGTCGTCGGCCCGACGCGGAGCGAGCAGCGACCGACCGGCCACGTCGGGATCGAGCTCCCGGTCGGGCCCGTCGTCGCGGCTTCGCACGCGGGCTTCGTCGCCCGGCCGCCGAGCTTCGTCGAGCGCTACGGCAACCGCGGCGCGTTCCTCGGCGAGCCGTCGCTCCGTCCCGAGTCCGCGTTCACGGTCGACGCGGGCGCGCGCGCGTCGCGCCGGGTCGGGCCGGTCCGCCTGCACGCGGAGGCGGCAGGCTTCGCGACGTGGGCGGAGGACCTCATCACGTTCGTCTACGTCGGCGCGCAGCGCCAGGCGAAGGCGACGAACATCGGCCGCGCGCGTGTCTTCGGCGTCGAGGCGCTGGCGCGCGCGTCGGCGTTCGGCTTCGACGCGCGTGTCACGCACACCGCGCTCGCGACCGCGAACGGAAGCGAGTGCGACTACGTCGCGGGGCGCTGCGAGCGACCGCCGCTCTTCGGCCGCCCGGCGCACGACTTCGTGGCGGATCTGGCGTGGGAGCGCGGCCCCCTGCGGCTTCGCTACGGGATCGACGTCGTCTCGGGGATCCGCGCCGATCGGGAGGGGAGCATCGTGGTCCCCGCGCGCGCGCTCCACGGCGCCAGCGTGCGCCTCGCCGTCCCGAAGGCCCCCGGGCTCTCGCTGACGCTCGACGTCCGGAACCTGTTCGATCTGCGCGTCGCGGACTACGCCGGCGTGCCGATCGGCGGTGTCGCCCAGACCTACAAGGTGCCGATCGGCGACGCCTTCGACTATCCCCTCCCCGGCCGGCGCGTCCTCCTCAGCGTGCGCTGGACGACGGGCGACCCAAGGTGAGGATCACGAAGCGGAGGAGGTGACCCAGGGCTCTTCTTTCATGGCCGGCGCGTTCAACCACCTACAACGCCTCCACGCCCGTCTCGCGCCCGTCTCAATCTCCGCTCGTCGGCCACAACCGCAGAAAGCCAGGGCTCTTTTCGGTGGGGCCAGCCGCCCCGCTGCGGCCCCGCCGACCGGTTTCATTGGAAGCTTTCCATGCTACGGTCCGCGCCCTTCCATGAGCCAGTCCACTCCCACCTCGAACCCGCAAACTCCCAACGCCGCCGGTGGTCCCCCCGAGGGCGAAAACGCGATCTCCCTCCAGGGCGGCGCGGCCATCCTCGCACCCATCACGGCGTTCCCGAACGGCGTGCCGGGCAACGCGATGGTGCTCATCCCGCTCGGCCCGAACGGCGCGCCGGTCGAGAAGCAGGTCGTCGACGGCCCCGTCGCCGTCACGATGGAGCAGGTCTGGAAGCTCCTCGGCTTCAACGGCCCCGCGGTTCAGGTCCAGGACGACCAGGGCCGGCCGATCGCCATCGGCCTCGAGGATCTCCTCGCCGGCCTCGAGAAGCACTGGAAAGAGAGCGCCGACGATCTCGATCGCGGCCGCATCTACGCCCAGGAGCTGATGAAGTACAACCGCCACGACAAGGCGGAGGCCGTCCTCGCGAAGATCGTCGCGCGCGGCGGCGACGGCAACGACTGGCTCGGGCTCGGCGTCTCGCAGCTCGCGCAGGAGAAGCTCGACAAGGCCGAGGGCACGCTGAAGGGCGCCCAGAACCTGATGAAGGACAACCCGTACCCGAGCCTCCACCTCGCCAAGCTGTTCAAGGCGAAGAAGGACGCGACGGCCGAGCGCGAGTCCGTCGAGCGCGCGATCCAGATCCAGCCGGGCAACGTCGACGCCTGGGCGTACCTCTTCAACTTCATCAAGGAGAGCGAGGGCGAGGACAAGGCCATCGCGGCGATCGAAGAGCTCGCGAACGCGCCCGTCAACGCGAAGACCGCCGCGCCCTTCGTCGCGCTCCAGGGTTTCTACGCCAACGACGAGGCGACCCGCGACAAGGCGATCGGCTTCGCGAAGAAGGCCGTCGACCGCAACCCGACGGATCCGATCCCGCTCATCGTGCTGTCCGCCCTCTACGGTCAGACGGGCAAGATCGACGAGGTCGTGAAGCTCCTCGCGCCGCACGAGGCCCTGATGAAGGAAGACGTGCGGCTCGCGCACAACTACTTCGAGGCGCTCTTCCAGTCGAAGGACATGGCGAAGATCACCGGGCTCTTGAACAAGCTCGCGACCTCGTCGAACAAGGAAGTGAAGCAGTTCGCGATCGAGCGGAGCCGCGCCATCGCCCAGATGCTGCAGCAGCAGCAGCAGGCGCTCCAGGCGGCCGCGGCCGCCAAGTAGGTTACGCCACGCGCCGGGGGCGCCCGCCCGCCGGCGCCCCCCGCGGGGTACGCCGGGCCTTCGGGCCACGCCTCCGCCCCCGGGTGATCGGGCGACGTCGCCGCCCGCGCGACGTCGCCTCGGCGACGCCGCGTCCTCGGGCGACGCCGCCCGAGTGACCACGTTGCCTCGGGCGACGTCGCCTCGGCGACGCCGCGTCCTCGGGTGACGCCGCCCGAGTGAACACGTCGCCTCGGGCGAAGCGGCGTCCTCGGGCGAAGCCGCTTCGGGACGTCGCCTCGGCGACGCCGCGTCCACGGCCTGCCTCCGCGCGGGCCGTGAGCTCGTGAAAGTACGCGCCTTCTCCCCGCCGGCTCAGCTCTTTCACGGATTGGCCGGTGGTTTGCTATCCTTCGGGCATCGTGTCGGAGGCCAAGGTCCGCGTCGTCGGGAGGTATGCCCTCTACGGTGCCATCGCGGCGGGCGGGATGGCGACGGTCCACCTCGGGCGTCTCCTCGGCCCCGTCGGCTTCTCCCGTACGGTCGCGATCAAGCGGCTGCACGCGCAGTTCGCGTCCGATCCCGAGTTCGTCTCGATGTTCCTCGACGAGGCGCGTCTCGCCGCGCGCATCCGCCACCCGAACGTCGTGCCCACGCTCGACGTCGTCGCGACGGACGGCGAGCTCTTCCTCGTCATGGACTACGTGCCCGGCGAGTCGATCGCTCGGCTCTCGCGCGTCCTGCGCGAGCGCCAGGAGACGCTGCCGATCCGCATCCTCTCGGCGACCATCGCCGGCGTCCTCCACGGCCTGCACGCGGCCCACGAGGCGAAGGACGAGCGCGGCCACCCGCTCGGCATCGTCCACCGCGACGTCTCCCCGCAGAACGTGCTCGTCGGGACCGACGGCGTGCCGCGCGTGCTCGACTTCGGCGTCGCGAAGGCCGCGGGGCGCGTGCAGACGACGCGGGAGGGGCAGATCAAGGGCAAGCTCTCCTACATGCCGCCCGAGCAGCTCCGCGGCGCGGCGGTGAGCCGGCAGACGGACATCTACGCCGTGGGCGTCATGCTCTGGGAGCTCGTCGCGGGCCAGCGGCTCTTCACGGGCGACCACGAGGGCGCCATCGTCGCCAAGGTGCTCGAAGGACGCATCGAGCGGCCGAGCAGCGTCGCCGCGCGTTCGCGGCGGGCGCCCGACGCCGGGACGCGGAAGGCGTTCGAAGCGCTCGACGCGACGATCCTCCGGGCGCTCCACATGCAGCCCGAGGCGCGCTTCGCGACGGCGCGCGAGATGGCGATCGAGATCGAGCGCACGTGTCCGCCGGCGACGGCGTCCGAGTGCGGCGACTGGGTCGAGGCCGTCGCGCGCGACGTCCTGAGCTCGCGCGCGGCGCTGGTCGCGGAGATCGAGAGCAGCGCGTCGATGACGCTCGGCCCCCACGAGAGCCACGTGATGTCGGTGCTCGGCGCGCAGGCGGCGCGCGGCTCGAGCGTACGGCTGGAGGAGGCGCCCGGCGGCGCGCCCGGGCCCCTCCCGAGCCTCGGAACGACGCGCCACGGGTCGCCGGCGCCGTACGCGTCCTACCCGCCGCTCGAGGGCCCGCCGGTCACCCAGCCGTCGTCGATCTCGGTGTCGACCGGCTCGATGGGGCGCGCGCCCGAGCCGGTGAACCGTCGCGGCCTCGTCGCCGTGGCGATCGGCGTCATGCTGGGCGCGAGCGCGCTGGCGAGCGTCCTCGTCTACCAGAGCTCGCGGAGGTCCGCCGCGGAGACCGAGGTCGAGCCGAGCGAGCCCGCGGCCAGCTTCGCGCCGCCGCCGAGCACCGCGCCGCCGATCGGCGAGCCGGCGCCGCCGGTGACGATCGACGTGCCTGTCGTCGAGGTCGACGACGTCGTGGACGCGGGCGCGCCCGTCGCTTCGGGGAAGACCGTGTCCGCCGGCGGCAAGTCCAAGGGCGGCGGCGGCAAGACGGTCACGACGGCGACGGCGACGGCGACGGCGCCGCCCGTCGACGACTGCGCGACCCCGTACTGGTACGACAGCGCCGGGGTGAAGAAGTACAAACCGCAGTGTCTCGGCGGCAAATGACCTAGCATGGGGCCATGCCGCGCCGGCGTGGCGTCCTGCCGTTCATCCTCGTCGCCGCGCTCCTCGGCGTGACTCCACGTGTGGCACGAGCGAACGAGAAGCAGGTCTGCGTGACCGCGTCGGAGCAGGCGCAGCAGCTCCGCAACGCCGGGAAGCTCTCGGAGGCGCGCGAGCAGCTGGCCGTCTGCGGCCGCAACGAGTGCCCGAAGCTCGTGCAGCACGACTGCGCCGAGTGGATGCGCGAGGTCCTCGCTATCCTGCCGAGCGTCGTGCCCGGCGCGAAGGACGCCAAGGGGCGCGACCTCGTCGACGTCCGCGTGTCGATCGACGGCAAGGTCGTGACCGAGGCGCTCGACGGCAAGGCGATCGGCGTCGATCCGGGCGTCCACACGTTCCGCTTCGAGACCGAGGGCGCCGAGGCGGTCGAGGAGAAGGTCGTCGTCCGTCAGGGCGAGAAGAACCGGATCGTCGCCGTGACGTTCGCCCCTCCGGCCGAGTCTCGCGAGCCGTGGGGCGGCGCGCGGCCGAAGGACGAGGGAGCCGGGGCGCCTCCGATCGCCGCTTACGTCACGGGCGGCGCCGGCGTCCTCGCGCTCGGCGCCGCGCTCTTCGTCGGCCTCGGCGCGAGCGCCGACGCGCGCGATCTCCGGGGGACGTGCGCGCCGAACTGCGCGCAGGGCGACGTCGACGACATCGAGAGCCGCTACGTCATCGCGGGCGTCGTCGCCGGCCTCGGCGGCGCCGCGCTCGCCGCGGCGGTCGTGCTCTTTCTCACGCACGACCGCGGCGCGAAGGCGAGCGCGTCGCGCTTCGTGCCGACGGTCGTCCCGATCGCGCGCGGCGTCGCCGCCGGCGCAGGGTTCCACTTCTGATGAAGACGGCGCGCGCGCCCCGCTGCCGCTTGGTCGCGAGCGCGCGCACGGTCGCCTTGGTCGCGAGCGCGCGCGCGGTCGCCTCGGTCGCGAGCCGGCGTGCGGTCGCCTCGGTCGCGAGCCGGCGTGCGGTCGCCTCGGTCGCGAGTCGGCGTGTGGTCGCCGTGCTCGTCGGCCTCGGCGCGCTGCTCTCCGTGACGTCCGCGTCGGCCGACGTTCAGTCGTGCCTCTCGGCGTCGGAGAACGGCCAGCGCGCGCGCGCGGCGGGCAAGCTCCGCGAGGCGCGCGAGCAGTTCGTCGTCTGCGGCGGCGACGG
>JAHBWA010000187.1 GCA_019637195.1 Labilithrix sp.
GGGCTCGAGCTCCCGATGGCCAAGACGCACACCGTCATGGAAAAGTGGGGCTACACCGGCTCCGCATGCATCCCGATGGTGCTGCACGACGCGCTCGAGAGCGGCCGCGCGAAGGCGGGCGATCTCGTGGTCCTGGTCGGCTCCGGCGTCGGGCACAACCAGGCGGGCGTCGCGCTCCGCATCACAGGCGCGCTCACGCGCGGCTGACCACGCTCCACGCCCTCACGAAACCACGAGGACCTCCCATGGCTGCCTATCCCAAGGAACGACTCGTCATCGATGCCCGCTCGCTGCCGACGCGCGCCGACGCCCTCGCCGTCGTGCAGGGGCAGCCCGGACCTCGCGAAGCCCCGAGCCGAGAGCGCGCTGCGCCGCGCTCCGTCAGCGCGCGCGCGGCGCAGCGCGGCGATCTCGAGCGCCTCCGCCGCCGGCTCGCCGAGCCGTGTGACCTGAAGGATCGCGATCTCCTCACGCTGCTCTCGTACGCCGTCGGCGGCGACGGCGACCCGATCGTCGGGCTGCTCGACGACACGCGCGCGACGATCGGCATGCTGGGTGAGCTGCCCGCCGGCGCCGAGCCGAACCTCCTCGCCTCGCTCGAGCGGCGCCTCGCCGTCGCCCTCGAGCTCTACTCCCGAGCGACCGCCGAGGACTGAGCGCCCCGCGCGCCGTCTCTCGTCGGTCGGTCCTACTCCGCGCGGTCGTGCGGCCGCCCGTCGGGTGCGGTCCGCGCTTCGCCGGCGTCGCGCGGGAGTCGGTAGAGGCTGCGGAAGCGCAGCCGGCGCAGCGGCGACGGCGCCGACGCGTTGTACCGCTCGACGAGGCGCAGCGCGCGCTCCGCGAGCACCGGATCGCGCCACACGGGCAGCTCCGAGTAGACGAGCGTGGCGTGCTCGTCGAGGCTCGTGCCGGTCCTCAACGCGGGACGATCTGCGATGAGCCACGCTCGCGCGGTCCCGGCCTCGATCCGCCGCGCGACCTCCGCCGGGTCGGCCTTGTCGACGTCGTAGATGCGCGGGTGGAACGCGGGGAGGTTGAGGTCGACCTCGGGCAGCGCGGTCGCGTGCAGCTCGTCGCCGAAGGTCTCGTGGACGAAGCGCGTGAAGCGCACGTTGTGGTGCCAGCCGAGCGGGACGAACGCGAGCAACGTCATCCCGGCGAAGCTCGCCGCGGCGAGGGCTCGGCCAGGCCACGCGCGACGCCGCGCCCAGCCCCACGCGGCCAGGCGCTCCGTGACCGCGCCGAGCCCCCGGGGCGACCGCGCGAAGGACGGGCCGAGCGCCATCGTGACCAGCGCCGTCGAGAGCACGGCGATCGGGAAGAGGAACCTCTCCTCCTTGTGCGCGATCAGGTTGTGGACGACGAAGAACGGCAGCGTGGCCCACGTGAGCGGATGACGCGGACAGCGGAGCCAGGCGAGCGCCGCGAGCGCGATGAGCGCGAGCACGACCGGGAAGAAGACGTTCGCCGGGAGCAGCCAGAGGTAGGCGAGCGGCGGATCGCTCCCGAAGAGCCCGGCCGCCCCCTCGAGGATGTTCGCCTCGAAGTACGTCCACGCCGGGAACGTCCACGCGCCGTACCCCCAGCGATCGACGAGGGCGCCGAGCGCGAGCGCGAGCCCGCCGCCCAGCGCCACCTTCCCCAGACCGCGGAGCGAGCCCTTCCCGACCACGCGTGCCCACGCGAGCAGCGCCAGCGCGAGGATCGCCGTCTGGAAGCGCAGCTCGAACGCGAGTCCGAAGAGGAGCCCCACGCCGAGCGGGCGCCCCGTCCGCGCCAGCGCAGGCACCGACCACACGCGCCCCCCGACGCCCGGCGCCGCGCCCGCGAGCAAGAGCGCGAAGCCCGCCGTGAGCGCCGCCATCGAGCCGCTCTCCGACGACGTCCGCACGAACAGGTACGGCAAGAACCCGAGCAGCGTCACGACGCGGGTGTGCGCGCGCTTCTCGTCGTCCGTCGTCATCCACGGCAGCGTGGTGCGGAGGAAGAGCGCGAGCGCGCCGACGTTGGCGAGCCCGGTCAGGAGCCGGAACGCGAACGCGAGCTCGAAGATGTCACGCACGCCCACCGCGCCGAGCGCGCGCGCGACGAGCCAGTAGAGGAATGGCTGGAGCCAGGGGCGAATCCGCTGGGCGTGCTCCCAGGGCAAGAGCCGCGGATCGACGTCACCGAGCTTCGCGCGCGTGAGCTCGATGACCTGGAAGTACTCGTCGTTGTGGAAGTACGCGTAGCTGAACCACGCGGTCACGCACGTCACGCCGAGCGTCACCGCGAGGTGCCGCACGACGGCGTCGACCGGGCGGAAAGCGATGCGACGGAACATGCGCCTCGAGAAGCAGGGCAGTGCGTCACCGTGCATACCACGAACGGTGCGCCCGACGCGCCGCGCCCTCGGGGTTGACCCGGGCGGCGCCACGGACTCTCATCGACGCGTGCACCCGCCCTTCGTCCAGCTGGAGCGCTCGCATCGCCGCATCGAAGAGGCGTGCGAGGCGCTCTCCACCGCTGCGCGCGACCACGACATCGAGACCGCGAGCGACGTCTGCGCCTTCTTCTCGCGGCAGGTCCGCAGGCACGAAGAGGACGAGGAGCGATCGCTGTTCCCCCGGCTCATCGACGCAGGGGCGCCCCCCGAGCTCCGCGCGCTCCTCGAGCGCCTCGCGCGTGAGCACCGCGAGCACGAGGCCGTCCACGCGCGCCTCGAGGAGGCCGTGTCGGGCCGGTTCGCCGGAGACCTCTGGAGCGAGCTCCGCGCGATCGCCGAGCTCTTGACGGAGAGCTACCGGGCGCACCTCGAGCGAGAGGAGGCGCACCTGTTCCCGACGGCCAAGGAGCTGCTCGGAGACGACGCGCTCGACGCGATCGGCCGGGACATGGCCGCGCGACGCGGGCGCTGAGCGCGCTCGGACGCACGCTCAGCGGGTCGTCGCGGTCGGGAACGCGCCTACTGACGCGACAGCCAGAGGCGGTAGCCGGCAAAGGCGGCCGCCGCGAGGACGAGGATCCACAGCCACGGGATCCCCTTCTCCTTGCGCGGCACCTTCTGCGTGGTCGCCAGACGCGCGTCGCGCGAGCTCGGCTCGACGACGTTCGACGCCGGCTCTTTTGCCTTGGCCTTCGCGACGGGCGCAGCCGCCTTCGACGCGGGCTCCTGCGCAGCCTTCTCGGCCTTCGCGGCAGGCTCCGCCGGAGCGGGCTCCTTCTCGACCTTCGCGGCGGGCTCCGCGGGCGCGGGCGCGTCTGCGGTCTTCGCCGCGGCGGGCTCCTCCGCCGGCGCGGGCTTCGCGGCGGCCTCGTCGGCTGCCGGGGTGGCCTCCTTCGCGGCGGTGTCCGGCTTCGGCGCAGACGCGGGCTTGGTCTCCTCGACCGCCGCCGCGGGTGCGGGCGCAGGCGTCGCGGCCGGAGGCGTCGAGCCCGGGCGCGGCGGGTTGAGCGGCCGGCCCGACGAAGAGCTCACCGGCGCGGGCGCCGGTGACGCCGCGACCGGCGCAGGCCGGGGCGTCGCGGGTTTCGGCTCGGGCGCCTTCTGCGCGACCGGCGCGGGCGCCGGAGACCTCTGCGCGACCGGCGCGGGCGCCGGAGACTTCTGCGCGACCGGCGCGGGCGCGGGCGGGGCCTTCGACGGCTCGGTGAGCGGGCCCGTCGCGAGCCAGCGCTCGTGGGTGACGAGAGCGACCTTCTGCTCGCCGACCGTGAGCTCGAAGGGCCCCTGCGAGACCTTGCGCGCGTCGCCGTAGAGCGGGATGTCGACCTTACGCTCGTTGGTGTCGCCGATCTTGCTCGCGATCTCCTCGAGGAACGTCGCGTACTTCTCCGACGCGCCGACGAGCGCAGCGAGCTCCTTCTCGAACGACTCGAGATCGACCTCTTGCGTGCCGGTGCCGTCCGCCGCGGCGCGCGGGAGCGCGGCCGCGAGCTCGAGCGACAGCTCGGCGATGCGGTCCTTCGAGAGCGAGCGGAGCAGGCGGTCGACGAGGCCGTCGAGCACGCGCTCGATCGCGGCGTTGTCTGCCCGCTCGCCCAGCATCGCGCCCACCGCCGCGACGAGGTCACCCTCGACGCGAATCGGGGCTTCACCCCCGCCTTCGGCGATGTAGTAGAAGCTGCTGGTCACGCGATCGGCGCCGATCGTGTGGACACGAATCCCGGCGTCCACGAGCTTCTGGGTGAGCTTGCTGGAGACCGCGACGACGGGGCTCTTCTGCGCCGCCTGGTGCGTCAACGGCAGCTTGGCCGGGGCGATTTGCTCCTCCGGCATGACGATCTTCGCGTCGCGCCGGACTTGCTCGTTGAGGGCTTCTCGCGCGACGACGGACACCTCGGTCGACCAGCCGAGGATGCCTTTCGGGATCATCCATCCTGCAGAGGGACCGAGATGCGCGACGAGCCGCGCGCGCTCATCCTCTCCCACGAACAAGACGCCGGGGAGGGCCAGGGAAGGGCTCGGCATGGAGAGTCGCCGCAGGCTACCACGGAACGGCGAGCTACGGGCAAGGGCGGCTTCGCTCCCGCGCGGACACTTTTCGCCGACACTTTTCTTGGGGCCGAGCGCCCGGCCCGAAAGGCGCGCTTCGCGGCGGATTCCTCGCGCTGACGGCTCCGTTCCGCGCCGCGCCGGGCGCGGGGGACGCGAAACTGCGGCTGTCTCCGAGCGGAGGACGGATCTATAAAGAACCGGGTGAAGCGCGAGACCATCCAGAGGGTCGCCACGCCTACGGCCATCCTCGTGGGCCTCCCCGACGAGCTCACCGGCCTCTGCACCGAGGCGCTCGGCGACGGCGGCCTCCGGGTCCTTCGCGCGGGCCACGTCGCGGCCGCGAGCGAGCGGATCCCCGTCGTGATGCCGCAGCTGGTCGTCGTCTCGGCGGCGATCCGGCAAGAGGAGCTCGACATCCTGAACGATCGCTGCGTCGCGGTCGGGGCCGAGGTCATGCGGGTCGCGCCGGACACCGATCACGCGGCGCTGCTCACGATGCTGCGGAGCGCCGCCAACACGGCGCTCATCAAGGCGCTGCGCGGCGGCTGAGCTCCCGAGACAGCCGCGTTTTCGACCCCGCGCGGGGCCGCGTGCTACCTTCGGGGTGTCATGTCGTTCGAGTCCGAGCGCACTCCCTGTCCAGCTTGCGGCGGCGCCGGCGGCGGTCCCGTCGGACGCGCGGGCAGCGCGTGGGACACCGAGGACTACGTGTGCCCGCGCTGCGAAGGCCAGGGCATGATCCTCGCGGCGGACGTCGCCTCGCAGCGCCCCGGCATCGTGAAGGCGGCCGCCGCCGAGCAAGCCGCGGCGAAGCGCAAGGCGACCGGCTGAGCGAGCTCGGCGCGCGCGGCTCACGCAGCTTGCGAGGCCCTCGCCTCCATGGCATCTGCGCCGTGGGACATGCGCGCCTCCCCGCTCGACAAGCCGGTCGTCGTCGCGATGCACACGCGCTCCGGGCTCGTCGGCTTGAACGTCGTGACCGCGGCGCTCGACGCGGACGCGCGGACCCAGGGCCTCGACGTCCGCTTCGCGAAGGGCAGCGACGCGATGATCGACGCGCTCCGCGACGTCGCGTCGGCCGGACGCCGGGCGATCGCGCTCTGGTCGTTCTACTCCCCGGACTTCGCGGCCACGGCGAGAGACCTCGCCGCCGTGAAGGAGGCGACCGGCGCGTCCGCGCTGCACGTCGCCGGTGGCGTCCACGCGACCGCCGAGCCGCTCGCGACGCTCTCGCGCGGCTGGGACCTCGTCGCGATCGGCGAGGGCGAGCACACGACGATCGAGCTCGCCCTCGCCGTCGCGAGCGGGCGCGACCCGCGCGCGCTCCCGGGCACCGCGCACCTCGACCCCGCGGGCGGGCGCCTCGTCTCGCATGGCCCCGGCGAGCGCCGCCCGCTCGACGACTACCCGCCGTTCAACGCGCGCCATCGCAAATGGAACGCCCTCGAGATCACTCGCGGCTGCGTCTACGCCTGCTCGTTCTGTCAGACGCCGTACATGTTCAAGGCGCGCTTCCGCCATCGGAGCGTCGCCGACGTCCGCCGTCACGTCGACCAGATGCGCGAGTGCGGCTCGCGCTTCGTCCGCTTCCTCACGCCGACCTCGCTCTCGTACGGGTCCGCGGACACGACCCCCGATCTCGACGCCGTCGACGCGCTGCTCGCGTCGGTCCGCGAGGGCGCGGGCGCGGACGCGAAGATCTTCTTCGGCACGTTCCCCTCCGAGATCCGCCCCGAGCACATCACGCCGCGCGCGCTCGAGATCCTCGCCCGCTGGTGCGACAACCGTACGCTGGTCATCGGCGGTCAATCGGGCTCGGACCGCATCCTCGAAGCGACGCGCCGTGGCCACACGGTCGACGACGTCGTCCGCGCCGTCGAGCTCTCGGTGAAGGCCGGCTTCCGCCCCGACGTCGATTTTCTCCTCGGCCTCCCGGGCGAAGACGAGTCGGACCGCGTCGCGTCGATGACGTTGGCCGAGCGCCTCGTCGGCATGGGCGCGCGCATCCACTCGCACGCGTTCATGCCGCTCCCGGGCACGCCGCTCCGTGACGCCGAGCCGTCGCCGATCGAGCCCGAGACGGCGCTCGCGATGGCGCGCCTCGAGTCGAAGGGCAAGGCTTACGGCCAATGGCGGCGGCAGGTCGTCACAGCCGAGGACCTCGTCCGCGCTCGCCGCGGGCGCGCCCCCGCCGCGAAGGCCGACTGACGCGTACGGCTTCCGACCTCCGGCCGCGCGGTACTAGGATCGAGGTGTGGACCCGCTCGCGTGCACCGTGATGCCGTACCCGTGGGGATCGCGGACGGCGATCGCCGCGCTCACCGGGCGGCCGACGCCGAGCCCCGGGCCCGAGGCGGAGCTGTGGATGGGCGCACACCCCGTCGCGCCGTCGCTCGTCGAGCGTGACGGCGCGCGCGCGTCGCTCGACGCGATCATCGCCCGCGCGCCCGCGCGTGAGCTCGGCGACGACGTCGTCCGCGAGCTCGGTCCGCGCCTCCCCTTCCTGCTCAAGGTGCTCGCTGCCGCCGAGCCGCTCTCGCTCCAGGCGCACCCGACGCTCGAGCGAGCGCGCGCGGGGTTCGCCGACGAGGAGGCGCGCGGCGTGCCGCTCGCCGCGCCGAGCCGCAACTACAAGGACCCGTCGCACAAGCCCGAGCTGCTCTGCGCGCTCGGTCCCTTCGCGGCGCTCTCCGGCTTTCGCCGCGTCGACGAGACGCTCCGTCTGTTCGACGCGCTCGCGATCCCCGAGCTCGCGCCCTCGCTCGCGCCGCTCCGCGCCTCGCGCGACGCCGCCGGTCTCGCCGCGACGTTCGAGGCGCTGATGACGATGCCGGACGATCTCCGCCGGCGCGCGGTCGAGGCCACGGTCGCCGCCGCCGCGCGCACGAGCGGCGCCTTCCCGCGCGAGCGCGCGCTCGTCGGGCGGCTCGCCGCGCTCTACCCGGACGACGTCGGCGTCGTGAGCGCGCTGCTCCTCGAGCTCGTCCACCTGGAGCCGGGCGAGGCGATCTACCTCGGCGCGGGCAACCTGCACGCCTACCTCGAGGGCACGGGCGTCGAGATCATGGCGAGCTCCGACAACGTGCTCCGCGGCGGCCTCACGAAGAAGCACGTCGACGTCCCCGAGCTCATCCGCGTGCTCGATTTCGGCGCCGCGCCGCCGGCCGTCCTCCGCCCGCGCGCGCTCGACGATCACGAGGCCGTCTACGACACGCCCGCGCTCGAGTTCCGCCTCTCGCGGATCCGCGTCGACCGCTCCTTGACGCGCGCGACGCGCGGGCCCGAGATCCTGCTCGTCACGGAGGGCGCTGCGCGCGTCGGCGGGCTCGCCGTCGCGCAGGGAGGGTCGGTGTTCGTCCCTGCCGACACGAAGAGCTACACGCTCGCGGGCGACGCCACGGTCTTCCGCGCGACGCCCAACCTCTCGACGGCGGCGCTCGCGAGCGGCTGAACGCGCCGCGCGCTCGGGTCGTCCCCGCGACCGAGCGCAGCATCGGAACTCGAAGCGATCACGGAACTATCGTAGCCTCTGCGGCATGGTGTCTGTCCCCATGCGGCGAGATCCCGAGGCCACGCGCCGGACGATCGGCATCGTCCTCTATGTCCTCGGGATGCTCGTGGGAGGCTTCCTCCTCGTCGCGATGCTCTTCTTCCCCGCGCTCCTCTCGCGCGACGCGGACGTCGAGCTCACCGCCCTGCTCCTCGGCGCGGTCTTCGCGCTGCCGATGCTCGTCATCTACCTCTGGATCCCGTGGATCGTCGACCGCTACGATCCGGAGCCGACCTGGGCGCTCGCGATGACGCTCGCCTGGGGCGGGATCGCGGCGTGCGGGTTCTCGGCGCTCGTGAACACCACGGTGCACGTCCTCGGCAACGCCGCCGGCGGCCCCGTCTTCGGCGACGTGCTCTCCGCCTGCATCAGCGCGCCGCTGATCGAAGAGCTCACCAAGGGCATGGCGGTCTTCTTCATGTTCTATTTCATGCGCCGCCAGTTCGACGGCGTGGTCGACGGCGTGATCTACGCGACCTTCGCGGCGCTAGGCTTCGCCGCGGTCGAGAACATCCTCTACTACGGCAACGCGGCCAAGGCGGAGATGCTCGAGAACAAGGAGGGCCTCTTCATGGGGACCTTCTTCGTGCGCGGCATCCTCGCGCCGTGGGGCCACCCGCTCTACACGTCGATGATCGGCCTCGGCTTCGGCGTCGCGCGCGAGACCAACAAGACGTGGCTCAAGTGGATGGCGCCGATCGGCGGCTTCATGTTCGCGGCGTTCCTCCACTCGGTCTGGAACACGGCGGCGACGCTCTCCGGCAACCTCGTGGCGCTGATGCTCCCGCTCTGGTTCCTCTTCGTCCTCGCGTTCTTCGCCCTCGTCATCTACATGGTCGTCCGCAAGGGGCGCATCATCCGCGATCACCTGCGGGACGAGGTGCTCATGGGGAACATGACGCCGTGGGAGCTCGAGCTCGTCACGTCTCCGATCGGCCGGTTGCGCGCGACGTTCGCCTGGGGCGGAGGCGCGGGGCGCCGCTTCATCGACGCCGCGGCGCGCCTCGCGCTGAGCAAGTGGCACACGGGGCGCGCCACGCAGGGCCGCAAGCTCACCGTCAGCGCCGACATGATCTTCCCGCTCCGCCAGGAGCTGGCGAAGCTGCGCGCCGAGGTCGCGCGCTCGCTGGGGCGGCCCGTCCCGCAACCGCAGCCGTGGACGCCGGGCCAGCCGACGCCGTGGCAACGGCCCGCGCCGCAGCATGGCCAGTGGAGCCAACGCTGACGCGCGCCGCTCACCGCACGCGCGTCGCGTAGCACGCTGGGCGCGCGCCTCGCGCTGGCCTCTTGCCTCGCGCTGGGAGCGTGCTGCTCAGGCCGACTTGCGGCGATCCCCGGCGATCGCGCGGAGCTCGTCGACGGTGCGCGCGATCATCTCCGAGCGATGGTGCGCCGTCTTGTGCGAGCCGCAGACGGTCACGCGCTCGCCCTGGAGCAGGCGGGTGAACGAGAGCACCCTCGCGTCCGTCGATCCGCAAACCACGCACGCGCCGACCTCCGGCGCAGCCCTTCGATCTCGGTTGCCCATCCGCATGCCCGCGAAGGTGCGCTCGCGCGACGCCGGCGGCCAAGTTTCGTGCGCCCGACGCGCGGAGCCGCGGACGCGGACCGCGACATCGCGCGCACACCGGCGACGCCGCCCGCGCCCCGATCCGCACGGACCCGGCCACGGTTCAGGATAGTGACGTCTCTTCTCACCAACGGGAGGAACCAGCAACGATCCTTATCGCATATTATGGCACCAGATGCCGTCGACGCCGCGCCACCGTCTGTTATAATGAACACCAATTCATCATAACACCCAAACGAGGCGCCCGTGACGAGGCCCCGTACGACCCTCACGAACGACGCCGGCGCGCGCCGCTCCGCGACCACCCCTCTCTCCGCGTTCCGACGCGCCCACGGACCGACGTGGCTCGTCGCAGCGGCGATCTACGTCGGCTGGGCAGCGCTCACGCTGCTCCACGATCGGATCCCGACCCCCGCGCTGGTGCTCCTCGGCGGGATCGTGATCGCGTGGCACGGCTCGCTCCAGCACGAGACGATCCACGGGCACCCGGGCGGGCCGCGGGTCGTACGCGAGCTCCTCGGCGCGCCGCCGCTCTCGCTCTGGCTCCCGTACGGCATCTACCGCGAGACCCACCGGCGTCATCACGCGACCGCGCACCTCACCGATCCCGCGCACGATCCGGAGTCGTCCTTCCGTTCGCGCGAGCAGTGGGCGGCGGCGGGGCCGCTCGAGCGCGCGCTCGCGCTCACGCTCCGCACGGCGCTGGGCCGGATGGCGCTCGGCCCGCTCGTGACGGTGGCGCGCTTCTTCGCCCACGAGGCGCTCGCAGCGGCGCGAGGGGCGCCCGGGCGCCGCCGCACCTGGGCGGCCCACGGGCTGAGCGTCCTCGTCGTGCTGGCCTGGCTCCACCTCGTCGCGGAGATGCCCCTCTGGAAGTACATCGTGGCGTTCGTCTACCCGGGCGCGAGCCTCACCCTCCTCCGCTCGCTCGCGGAGCACCGCTCGGACCCCGCGCGCGAGCGGCGGACGACGGTGATCGAGGCCGGGCTCTTCTTCCGCCTCCTCTTCCTCAACAACAACCTGCACGCCATCCACCACCGGCGGCCGGATCTCCCGTGGTTCGAGCTGCCGTCCGCGTGGGAGCGCGCGCGCGCCCAGTTCACCTCGCGCCAGCCCGATCTCGTCCAGCGTGGCTACCTCGCGCTCGTAGGGCGCCACGCGCTCCGCCCGGTCTCGCCCCCGGAGCTCGTCTCCGCCGCCGCGGCCCTCCCCGAGCCGGAGCGCCTCCTCGCGTCAGCGGCTCTGCCCGAGCCGGAGCTCCACGCATCGGCGCCTCTCCCCGAGCCGGGGCTCCGCGCGCCCGCGGGGCTCCGATGACGGCCTACGTCGCGAGCCTCGCGATGTACGACGGCGGGGAGCTCTCCGCCGCGAACGACGCGCTCTGGGCGGCCGTCGCGAGGCGCCTGGCCGACTGCGGGCTCGACGGCGTGCCGGCGCGCCTCGACCGCGCGCGCTCGCCGTCCGACGCGTGGGAAGACGAGCGCCTGATCTTCGGCCAGACGTGCGGCTACCCGTTCGCCGCGCGCCTGTCCGAGCGCCTCCGCCTCGTCGGTACGCCCGACTACGACCTCCCGGGCTGCGCGCGTGGCCAGCACCGCAGCTTCGTCATCGTCCACGCGCGCTCGCGCTTCCGGAGCCTCGGGGAGCTCCGCGGGAGCCGCGCGGCGATCAACGACGGCGAGTCGATGTCCGGACGCCACCTCCTCGGCGACGCGATCGCCGAGCTCGACGAGGCGCCTGGGTTCTTCTCCGGCGTCGTGACCAGCGGGAGCCACGCCAACAGCGTCGCGCTGATCGCTCGCGGCGACGCCGACGTCGCCGCCGTGGACTGCGTGACGTTCCACCACCTGTCGCGATCGCACCCGGAGGCGATCGCGGAGACGCGGATCCTCGCGCGCACACGGCTCACGCCGTGTCTCCCGTTCGTGATCGCGACGGGGTGCGGCGAGGTCACGGCGTCGCTCGTGGCGCGCGCCCTCCGTGAAGCCGCGCTCGATCCACGCACGGAAGACGCGCGACGCGTCCTCGGCCTCGCGGGCATCCTGAGCGTCGGCGGCGCAGCCTACGGGCGCTCGTTGCTGGTCGCGGCCCGCGCCGACGCCGCGTTCCGCCGCACGCCGCGGGGCGCACCGCACGCGCTCGCGCGCTGAGACGCCGCGGGGGGCCCCGGGGAACACGCTCGGGCTTGCCTGGCGGAGCCCCGACTCTAGACTCGGGGCCGTGAGCGACGACGAACGCCGCAGGGACGAACGCCGCGACGACGACCACCGCGAGGGCGAGCGCCACGAGCCCGAGCCTCGGGGCCCGGCGAGCCCGAGCGCGCTCAGCAGCGCCGACCCGATCCGGAATTTCAGCCTGAGCGTCGACGAGCGCATCCGCGCGCTCACGGTCGGCGTCCCCGCCTGGGCCGCGCGGAAGCGGAAGATCGAAGACGACGAGGAGCGCTTCGTCGCGGAGCTCGTCGCGCTGCGCGAGACGCTCCGCGCCAAGGCGCTCGACGCAGAGGCCATCGACCGCGCGCTCGCCGGCGCCGCCGAGCGGTTCGATCTCACCAAGATCAACGAGCTCGTGCGGCTGCACAACCGCTACTACCCGGTCGAGGCGAACCTGCCGATGGACCGCCTCACGGGTGGCTACCTCGTCTACGGGCGGGCCTGGTCCCCGGAGGAGCCGTACACGCCCGCGCGCCTCGTCGCGGCGGCGCGCGGGGCCGTCATCGCGTAGGATCGGCGCGCACGATGCGCGTCGCCGACCTCGATCCCAACGCCCTCCGCGCGGGCGGCGCGGTCCTCGGCGCGCTCCTCGGCCTCGTCGGCGCGAAGCTCGCGGACGCGCTGCCGCGCCGCTACGGGATCACACACCTCGCGACGGGCGCGCGGCGATCACGCCGCAACGCCGTCCTCGTCGCGCTCTCGACGCTCACCTCGCTCGGCATCGCCCACGTGCTCGCCGGCGGCGCCGCCGACATGTCGCTCGCGCACGCGGCGGTCCTCCTCTTGACGAACGGCGCAGCGGCGAGCGCGGTCCTCGCCGGCGCCGCGATCGATCTCGAGCACATGATCCTCCCGAACGAGCTGACGCTCGGGCCCGCGGTCCTGTGCCTCGTGACCTCGCCGTTCCGCTCCGTCGGGCTCGTCGGATCCATCGCCGGGGCCCTTTCGGGCCTCGCCATCGCCTACCTGCCCTTCCTCCTCTACAAGCGCATACGCGGGCAGAGCGGAATGGGGCTCGGCGACGCCAAGCTCGCCATGATGGCGGGCGCGTGGCATGGCGTGGCGGGCGCGCCGTTCGTGCTCTTCCTCGGCGCGGTGCAGTCCACGCTCGCCGCCGTGGTGATGCGTGCGCTCGGCGTCGAGTACCGCGAGCCCGAGAGCGTCACGGCGGAGATCCGCGACCTCCGCGCGCGCGCGGAGGCGGGCGACGAGGAGGCGAAGCGCGAGCTCGAGGACGATCCGATGGCGGGCGAGGCGCGCGAGGGAGCGCTCGGGATGCGCCTCCCGCTCGGCCCCTTCCTCGCGCTCGGCTGCATCGAGGTGCTGTTCCTCCGCCGCTGGCTCGTCGAGAACGTGCTCGACTGGCTGATGCGGTAGCTCGGGGACCTCCCGAGGCGCGGGGCTTGCTTCGCGATCGAAGGCGGAGGCCTGCCATGATCACCTTGCAACTGAGCCTGGACGACGCGCGCTTCCTCTGCGGTCAGCTCGGGCGCCACCTCGAGCGCGTCGACGACGAGCTCGTCCACACCGACAAGCGCGAGATGCAGCGCGAGCTCGCGCGCGACGTCGCTCGCCTCCGCGCGGTGCTCCGACAGCTCGAGAGCGTCACGAGGGACGTCTCGGGCTCCCGGTCCGTCGACGCGCACTGAGCTCTTGCCTCCCGCGCGGCGGCAACGACGCCACATCGTGCGCTCCATTCACGGTCGCGGCCGAGCGACCGCCGCGGATCGTCGACGAGCGCGGCCGGCTCAGCGATCGCGCACGGTCCGGCGCAGCGAGAAGGTCCCGGTCTCCGAAGCGCCGCCGCCTCCGGGCGCGTAGGTGCCGTCGACGGCGATCAGCGTCAGCCGCGCGTCACGCAGACGAACCCGCGCCTCTCCCTTCACGCGCATGCGAAGCCCGCTCTTCCCTGTCGCGTCGATCGCGACCGCGAACACGGCGTCACCGCCCTCGGCGCGCGCGAGGACCGCCGAGCCCGCGTCGAGCGTCCAGGCGCGCGGGTGGATCACCGACAGGATCGCGCCGGCGAGCTCGTCGCGCGCCTCACCGATCTCCATCGCGGCGTCGGGGAGGACCTGATCGACCTGCGTGCGCGTCCCGAGATCGGGAAAGATGTCGAGCACGCGCTCCACCTCATCCTCGGGGACGGGGCTCCCCGCGCCGTCCCGCACGTAGGGCGGGACGGCGTCGAACACGTACGTCTTGCCGTCGATCGACGTCGCGGTGTCGATCCCTTGGTACCGGTGCAGGTTCTTGTCGAACCGAAGGCGCACCCGCGAAGGCGCGGGCCCGTGGATCGCCAGGACCTCGACCGAGTACGACGACAGGTATGCGGAGAGCTGCGTCCCCCCCTGCGGGTCGGGTGCAGCGCTCCGCGCGTCGACCATGACGCTCCATCGCGCACCTACCGCGGGCGCGGATCTCCCGAAACGTATCCCCTGGCTCACGGGCTCCACGCCGGCGCTCCCGATGCGCGGCACGTCGAGGGTCGGCTCCGCGACCGGGGCCGGGCTCGCCGCGGGGGCGCAGGCCGGTAGCGCCGGCGCCAGCAACGTCGCCAGCGCGAGCAGGGAGACCCCCGCCGAGCGAACTGAACGGACGATGCCCCCCGCCGCGCGGGCGTCAGCGCCGTCTATCCGGAAGATCACCGCCACGAACCGCACGCGTCAGGTGTAGCCTTTCTTGTCCCGAGTGGCGCTCTCTCGCGCCGAAAACCAGGACGAGCATCCGGAGGAGAAGGCGTGGCGAAGCCGAGGAACGATCGCAACCAGGCCGTGACGAAGTTCTGTCTGTCGATGGAAGAGCATCGGCGTACGGAGGTCGGGCGGGTCCGCACCGCGCGGGAGTTCGTCGCGAACTTCTTTCCGTACGACGAGAGCGGAGCGACCGACAAGGTCTTCAACGCGATGCCGAACGACGTGCGCGGGCCGATCCTCTCGAGCTGGGGGATCCGCGGCGGCAAGGCGGCGCTGAAGGACGACGACGCGAAGGTGAAGAACGTCGTGCACGACGCGCTCGTCGCCGGAGACATCGACGAGGCCATCTTCGAGGAAGGTGTGACCGCGCAGGTGCTCGTGGATTGGATCGCGCTCGCCGATTGGTGGAGCTTCTGGCGTCACGGCAAGCTCACCGGCGTGGCCATCCAGAAGGCGCTCGCCACCGCGCGCGAGCTCGAGCTCATCGACGATCGGTGGTTCTTCGCCAACGTCCAAGGCCGCGGCGGGAAGCTGAAGGGCACCGACGTCGTCTGCGACACGCTCAGCAAGGACCAGATCGTCGCGTGGGTGCGCAAGCTCCACGAGTCGGGAGACGGCTCGCCCGCCGGCCTCGTCAGCGCGCTCGGGTGGGAGACGATCCTCGCCAAGACCGCGCAGGACGCGCTGCTCTTCGCGCTCGACGCCTTCGCCAAGAAGGCCGGCCTCGTCGCCGACACGCCGGAGGACAAGGACAAGAAGGGCGACGCCGCCGCGACCTCCGCGCGGACGCCGCACGAGGCGCGCACCGAGGCGCCGACGGCATCCGACGACGGGAAGAGCCCCGACGACGAGAAGGGCCCCGACTCCGGTCTCCCCGTCGCGATCCCGGACATCCCGGCGATCGACGCGGCGGACGACGACGCGCCCGCGACACCGAGCGCGCAGGATCCGGGCGTCTGGAGCGGATCGGAGAGCCCGAAGCTCGTCGAGGCCCGGGCGAAGATGATGGAGATGCTCGGCACGCCCGGCGCCGACGCTGCGCCCGCGTCGGTGCAGGAGGGCTGGGCGGCGTCCGACGTGCCGGAGAAGCCGTCCGCGCTCGAGTGGCCCGAGCCGCCGCCGGTCGTCTCGGAGCAACCCAAGCCCGGCGCGCCGCCGCCGCTCCCGAAGAAGGGCGCCGCGCCGACCCCCGGCCGGAGCTGAGCGCGCGCGAGCGGAGCAGAACGCGCGCGGCGCTCGACGTCACGCGGCGCGATCGGCGCGCCGCGGGCGTCACCACTCGGCTTCGGCGTAGTCCTTGAGGAACTTGCCCCACACGTGGCGGCCCGTTAGGAGGCTCGAGAAGAACGGGTCGCAGATGCGAGCCGCGCCGTCGACGATGTCGAGCGGCGGCTGAAAATCGTGGTTGTCCTGCTTGCGCTGGGACAGCGCCGCCGGGTCCTCGTCGGTCACCCACCCGGTGTCGACCGCGTTCATGAAGATCCCCTGCGCGGCGTAGTCGCGCGCGCTCGTGAGCGTCAGCATGTTGAGGGCGGCCTTCGCCATGTTGGTGTGGGGGTGCCGGTCCGTCTTCTTGTGGCGCGCGAACTGCCCCTCCACCGCCGACACGTTCACGATGTGGCGCTCGGGGCTCGGGCTCTGCAGCATGAGCGCCTTCAGCTTCGCGCAGAGGATGAACGGGGCGACCGCGTTCACGAGCTGCACCTCGAGCATCTCCGCAGAGGGCACGTCGCTCAGCGTCATGCGCCAGCTGTTCATCGCGCGGAGATCGATCTGCTGCAGGTCCGCGTCGGTGCGGCCGAGCGGGAAGAGCTCCCCGTCGCGCTCGGCGTCGTCGAACGCGCAAGGGATCTGCGCGAGCTCCGCGGAGGCACGGATGCCCGTCGCCGGACCTTCCCCTCGCCACGCGACGAACCCCGCGTTCGCGTCGCCGGTGCCGGTGAGCGCGAGCTCGGCCGGCTCGAGCGAAGGGCCCGTGGCGATCGCGCGCTTGCACGCCTCGTGGTTCCCGAGGACCGATTGCACGTCCGGCGTCAGCTCGGCGAACGGCCGGCGCTCGAGGTCGAGCATATGCGCGTAGAACGCCGGGGGCCGGCGCACCGTCTGCGCGGCGTTGTTGATCAGGATGTCGAGGTGCGGCTTCGTCTGCGCGATATAGCGCGTGAATATCTCCACGCTCGGCGAGTGGCGGAGATCGAGGCCGTGGATCTCGAGCCGCTCCTGCCAATCGGTGAAGTCCGGCTCGCGCGCGTAGCGCGCCGCGGCGTCGCGCGGGAATCGCGTGGTGACGATCACCCGCGCGCCCGCGCGCAGCATCATGAGCGCCGCCTGGTAGCCGATCTTGACGCGCGCGCCGGTGATGAGCGCGATCCGTCCGACGAGCGACGCCGTCTGGAAGCGCTTCTCGTAGTTGAGCTCGGCGCACGGCGCGCACATCGCGTCGTAGAAGAAGTGCACCTTCCGGAACTTCGCCTTGCAGACGTAGCAGAGGCGCGCCTTGTGGAGCTCGCCGGCGCCCGGATCGTCGCCTTCGCCGTCGCCCACCGGAGCCGAGACGAGCTGCGGCGGCGCGGTGAAGACCTCGGCGCGCCTCGCGGCGCGGATCTCGGTGGCGGCGCGCACCGCGCGGTCTTGATCCAGCACTCGCCGTCGATCGAGCGCGCGGATCGCCTTGGCGGTGCGCGCGCTCTCGTCACGCGTGGGACGAGAGAGGCGTCCAGCCGCCTTCAGGAGCGCGATGCGCGTGTCGTGATCGATCTCCGAGAGGACCAGACGGTCCTCGACGATCGCCTCGAGCTTCGCGATGAGGTCTCGCACCTCGTCCGGAGTGAGCTTCTCCATGCTGGGCGACCGTATAGCGCACGGCGTCGCCGGCCGGACGTTTTCAGGCACGGCCGAGCTCGCGCCGCGCCGAGCGGCGTCACGGGCAGCCGGCGAGCTCGCGGATCCATGCCTCGACGGCCGCCGCGCCGGCCTCGTCGACCACGCGGCTCGCGAGCGGCGGCATCCGACTCTCGTCCAGCGCGCGCATCCTGAGCGCGAGCGTCGAGCGACCGGGATCGCCCGGCGCGACGATCTTCGACTCCGCCACGCCGAGGTCGCCCGCCTGGGGGGCGACGCCGCATGTCCGCGTCTCGTGGAGCGCGCGGCCTATCCGGAGATCGAGCGTCGCCGCGCCAGCGCCGCTGCCCTCGCGGTGACACGCCGAGCAGTTCGCGTGCAAGTACCCACGCGCGCGCGCCTCGACCGACGCGCCCTCCGTGTCCGCCGCCGCCAGCGGCGGGAACGCGTCACGCGCGATCGGC
>JAHBWA010000188.1 GCA_019637195.1 Labilithrix sp.
AACTTGACCGAGAGCTTGAGGTGGTTTCCGCCGGAGCTCTCGGAGCCGCACTCGAACGGCGCCATCTTCTCGGGCGTCTTTTCGAGCTTGCCACCGAGGAAGGTGGCGCCCGTGAAGAAGAGCAGCGCGAGGATGATCGCCACGGCGATCATCAAGAACATCGGCAAGTAGGTCCCGATCATCGGTGTCCTTCGGCTGGCACTGGAGATCCCGGAGAGGTGGAGACGGCGCCCGGGGTGGTCACCGGAGCAAGCGTCGCCGATTTCTAGTGCCGACCGCGTCCGGAAGTCAACGACCCCTTTGATTCTGCGCGGGTTTCCGGGCGGCTCCAGGGCGCGGCGAGCGTTTGGGGCGGCGCCGCCCCCGGCGGTGAGGTAGAGACCGGCATGGCCATCCGGAAGATCGCGACCGTCGGGCACCCCGTTCTCCGCGAGGTCACGCGGACGCTGACCAAGGACGAGCTCCGGTCCGACGCGGTGCAGCGTTTCATCGACGACCTCGTCGAGACGATGCGCGACGCCGCCGGCGCCGGGCTCGCCGCCAACCAGATCTACGAGCCGGTCCGCATCACGGCGATCGAGGTCAACGAGAACCCCCGGTACCCGTACAAGCCGAACTACCCGCTCACGATCCTCGTGAACCCGATCGTCACCCCCACGACCGACGAGACGTTCCTCAACTACGAGGGCTGCTTGAGCGTGCCGAACCTCCGCGGTGAGGTGCGGCGCTTCACCGGCGTCCGCGTCCGCGCGTGGGATCGCGACGGCAACGACCTCGATCTGGACGTGAAGGGCCTGACGGCGGGGACGTTCCAGCACGAGGTCGATCACCTCGACGGCAAGGTCTTCCTCGACCGCGTCGAGGACACGCGCTCGCTCACCACCTGGGCCGACTTCGAGCGCTTCCACATGGCCGCGTTCGTCGAGCGCGCCAAGGCGCTGGTCGCGAAGCACGGCAGTTGACGGGCGCCTCCGCGGCGGAGCGCGCCGGGCGCGGAGCTCGCGGGCGGGCCGGCGCGTCCGCTGGTAGCGACGGGGCCGGCGCCCGACGAGCCGCAGGGGCCCGAGCGTCCGCTGTAGCGACGAGGCCGGCGCCCGACGAGCCGCAGGGGCTCACCACGGCGCGCGGCGATCAGGGAGGGCTCAGTGGACCCAGGCGATGACGTCGTCGACGACGACGTCGGCGGAGCCGTTGTTCGCCGAGAAGAACGCGCCCACGCCGACCTCGACCTGCGGCGCCGACCCCGGAGGCAGGACGTTCGCTCCGTCGTGCACCGTCACGCCGTCGACGACGACCTTCCCCGAGAACGTCGTCCCCGCGCGCCTCACGTTGATCTCGACGAGGTACCAGTGGTTCGCCACGAAGGGCACCGACGAGGCGAAGCTCGCGTTCGGGTGACCGCCGTGGCCGTCGTTCTCGTCGATGCAGGAGACGCCGTTCGGGCACTGCCCGTTCCGGTAGAGCGCGAGCCCGTACTCGAGGCTGTTGAGCTGGACGGCGCCGATGACCGAGTAGCCGATGTCCGCCGACGTCGCCTTGAACCGGAAGCGCATGGTGAGCTGCTTGCCGTCCGGCACGCCGTTCGTGATCCTCTTCCAGAGCGAGGTGACCCAGCCCTGGGGGGGCGCCGTCGCGCCGGTGGTCACGTTCGCGCGGAGGCCGCGCGCGACGTAGCCGCCGTCCTCGAGCGTCGGTGCGCCCGAGGTGTTCTGGTGGCGCGTCCAGCCGTAGGTCGGCCCGACCTCGGTCGGATCGTCGAAGTTGTCGCAATGGACCACCGTCGCGTCCGGCGGTCCGGGCGGCGGCTTCTCGCAATCGAGCCCGGCGTCGGGGTCCGCGGCGTCCGGCGCGTCGACGTCGCTCGGAGGCGAAGTGTCGGCGCCGCCGTCGGGGATCTCCCCGTCCCCCCCGCCCTCGGGGCCGGCGTCGTCGGCCGGGCCGGGATCGAGCTGGTAGTCGTCGTCGAGCCCGCTGATCGCGTTGCACGCCACGAGCGCGGCGGTGAGCGCCGCGAGCGCGCCGAGCGTTCGTGCAACCCGCGCCATCAGAAGCTTCCTCGCAGGGCGACGCTGGTGGGCGCGATCGAGACACCGACGCTCGGTGAAGGCTTCGTCGCCGAAGGCTTCGCCCACAAGAGACCGTAGACGCCGACGGCGGCGCCGGCGCCGGCGACGATGAAGGAGATCGTCGAGACCATGCCGAGCGTGCGGCCCGTCTCGATGTCGTCGAGCGCGCTCGCGTCCCTGCAGCGGAGGTCCGGACACGACGTCTTGGCGTCGCTCCCCGCGCCGAGCGCCATCAGGCCCGTCACGGAGCCGGCGGCGAGGCCCGCCGCGGCGACGCCGAACCCGACGAACACGAGCGGGCTCAGCGCGGACGTGCTCGCCGGCTCCCGCACCGGCGACGTCGCGTGGAGCGCGCCGGCGAGCGGCGCGCCCGCCTCGAGCTCGACGCGCTTCGCCTCTCCCTCGCCGAGCGTGAGCTGCGTCGTCGCGTCTTCTCGACCCTGCACCCTCACGAGGATCGTGTGCGCGCCCGGATCGAGCGGCAGCGCGACGCCCATCGACGGCGCGCCGAGCACGACGCCGTCGCGCTCGACCACCGCGTCCTTCGGCGCGCTCGGCGCGAGCACGATCGTGAGGCGCGCGAGCCGCGGCTCGAGGGCCGTCGCGCGGGCGGTCGCCTCCTCTTCGATCGGCCGGAGCCCCTCCGATTGCGCGCGGGCGCGCGCGTCGACCCAGTGGCCCATCGCGTCGCTCAGCTTGCCGACCTTCTCTTCGCAGTCGGCGAGGTTGATCAGCGTGATCGCCTTCGGATCGAGCCGCAGGCTCTCGACGAGGTGCGGGAGCGCCTCGTCGCATTTGTTCTCCTGCGCGAGGAGGTAGCCGATCTTGAGCTGCTCGCGCGCCGTCACCGGATCGCCGGCCGCTGCGGGGAGCTGCCAGACGAGGACCGCGGCCGCGATGGCGCAGGCGCCGATGCGCATGTCGGACATTCTAGCCGTACCTCGTGGGTCGGGGGCGAAAGGATGTGCTCGCGCTCGCTCCGAAGGGCGGGAGCTCAGAACGGCCGGTAGAGGTCCTTGCGCGACGCGGGCGTCGTCGAGGTCTTCTTGGTGGTCGGGCGCCCCGGCGTCGACGCGCCGGGCGCGGACGACTTGCTCGCTACGGCGGGCTTGGCCGACGACGCCGCCGGGGCGACGGCCGGTAGGGCGACGGCCGGCGGAGGCTCCGTCGAGGCCGGCTCGGGCGCCGCCTCCGGCGGGGGCAGCGCCGGGCTCTCGTCGACCGGCGGCGCGGTCGAGACCACCGCGGCCTGCGAGGGTGTGGTCGTGCGCACCGCGAGGATCATCGCGAGCCCGCTCGTGAGGAGGAGCAGCAGCGTCGAGCCGATCGCGACCGGGAGGATCCACCGCCGCCGCGGGCGGAGGAGATCCAGGTCGTAGGCGCCGGGGTTCGAAGTGAGCGCCATGTTCGCGTCGAGCTCGCCGCTCTTCTCGTCTCGCGCGAACGGGAGCGGCGAGCGCCGGGTCGAGATCGCCACGCGGCGGCTGCTCGGCGGCGGCAGATCGCCCGCGGTGACGAACGTCGGCAGGTTCGTGCTGCTCGGCATGCGCTCGGGCGGCGGCGACGTCGACGTCCCGATGCTCCGGCCCGGATCCACGCGCACGTGCGCGAGCTCCGCGCGCATCTCCGTCGCCGACGGCCAGCGGTCGGCCTTGTCGAACGCGAGGCACCCCGCGACGAGCGACTCGACGTTCGCCGGCACGCCGGGGAGCGCGCGGGCGAGCGAGCGCGCGTGGAGCGTCGCGGCCTTCACGAGGTGCTCGGAGCTCGTCTCCGCGATGTGCACGTGCTCGCCGGAGAGCAGCGTGAAGAGCGTCGCGCCGACCGACCAGATGTCCGTCCGCGCGTCGACGTCGCGCGGGCGCGAGAGCGCCTGCTCGGGCGGCATGAACGCCGGCGTCCCGACCATCTGCCCCGTCTTGGTCGACGTCGCGGACGTGTCGTCGACCAGCCGCGCGATCCCGAAGTCGAGGACCTTCAGGCGGCCCTCCTTCGTCACGAAGAGGTTCGACGGCTTGATGTCGCGATGGACGATGCTCTTCGCGTGCGCGATCTCGAGCACGGCGAGGAGCTGGTCGCAGAAGTCGAGCGTCTCGCGGAGCTCGAGGCGGCCGCCCGATCGAACGCGCCGCTCCTCGAGCGACTCGCCCTCGAGGAGCTCCAGCACGAGGTACGGGCACCCCTCCTCGGTCGAGCCGTGATCGAGGACGCGCACGGTGCCGGGGTGATCGAGCACGTTGCCGAGCTGGCCTTCGCGGACGAAGCGTCGACAGACCTCGTCGCTTCGACTCAGGTGATCGTGCAGGACCTTCACCGCGAACCCGACGCCGTCGGCGGTCTCTGCGCGATACACGACCGCGGTCCCTCCTGCGCCGAGGACCGCCGCCAGTCGATACTTTCCGCCGAGTGTCCGCCCGAGTCGGTCTCGAGCGGATCCGCAGTCGACGTCCATCCTTCCAACCTATCAGGTGCCGCAATGTCGTTCGACCCAAACATGCGGCGGAACGACAGAAGTTTCGGGTATGAGCGGGGCGCAGATGTCCCCCTCATGTGCGCGGCGCCATGCGCGCGGCCGCCGCGCTTGGCGATCGCCCGATAGGCAGGGATACGTCGCGCAACGGCGCAACGTTCCCGACGTTCCCGACGGGCGAGCGCCTCCGCACGAGCAGGTCGGGATAGCGCGCGCCGCCGACGGCCTCGAATGGCCACCGCGACAGTGCGGATCGGAACAGAGGCGCGTGCTCTCGGCCGCCCGAGAGTCCGGACGCCTATCGGCAGGACGTTCCGTCGCGCAGGACGTTTCGTCGCGCAGGACGTTTCGTCGCGCAGGACGTTCCGTCACGCAGGACGTTCCGTCACGCAGGACGTTTCGTCGCGCAGGACGTCCCGCGAACGCGGCTCGGCTCAGCTCGCCTTGTCGACGGTGAGCAGCTTCGCCTTCCACGCGGTGAGCGCCGGTCCGAGCCGGGCCTCGACCTCGCGGATGTCCTCGGCGAGCTCCTTCTCGACGGCGCCGGCGGCGAGCGCGTCCTTCAGGCAGGCGAACGCGGCGACGTAGCGACCGCGCTGGATGAACGCGCGGGCGAGCGGCGGCAGCACCTCCTGCGGGAGGCCTCCGAACGCGAGCGCGCGGCGGAGCGGGCCGATCGCCTCGCCCGGGCGATCGTTCAAGAGGAGCGCCTCTCCGAGCCGCCGGAACAGCTCCGCGGCGGCCATGCCCTCCTGAGCGTACTGGATGCCGATGCGGAAGACCTCCTCCGCCTGCTCGATCTCGCCGACGTGCACGCACGCCGAGCCGAGCAGACCGAGGCCCTTCGCGATGAGCGCGCGCGCCTCGGGCGCGAGCATCTGCCCCTCCGGCGTGCGGAGGAAGATGGCGAGCGGCGCCGGCCACGTGCCCAGCAGCGCGATGACCTTCGGCCACTCCTTGCGGAGCGCGCAGGCCTCGGCCTCGGCGACCTTCGACAGATCGATCGCCGAGCGCGCGCCGGTCGTGACGCGGTCGAGCTCCTCGCGCACGTGCGCGCGGATGCGGAGGCGGAACGCGTCGAGCTCGTGCTTCTCTTCGACGCCGTCGTGCAAGACGACGATCTCCGGCTCGGTGTCCTTGCCGCCGCCGAGCGAGAGCGTCACCAGCGAGTAGCCGTAGAGGGGCGCGAGCAGGAGGTAGCGCACGCCGATGTAGAGCTGGATCGCCTCGATGTCGGTGTCGCGCTCGGGCGCCGGAGCGAGCTTCTCCTCCTCGACGAGGAGCGCGCCGACGAGCCGCCGGCGGAAGTCCGCGAGCGTGAGGCGCTGAGGCTCGAGGTCGCCCTCGGCCTCCGCCGAGCCGACGACGAAGTCGACCAGCGTCTGATCGGGGCTCCGCCGATCGATCGTGAGCGCGGTGATGCGGGCGCCGACGATGATCGAGAACGCGAAGAAGCGCTCGCCGACGATCTCGCAGAGCGCCTGAAAGCTTCCGATGCCCTCGCCGATACGCTCGAACCAGCCGTCGGTCCGGAGCGCGTCGAGCGGGAATTGTTTCTTGGCAGCCATCTACCGGTATTCGTGGGCAGCGAGCCCAGCCGCGGCCAGGATCTCACCAAATCGCATGTAAAGTCACGTCGTTCTTTTTCTCACCGGCGCGGCCGCGGGCGGATTCGGCCCCGCGGTCGGCGCCCGAGCTCCGCCCCGCCAGCGGATGCACACCGGCTTCACGCCGCAGCCTTCGCAGCGAACCGCGTCCCGGCGGGACGGACAGCGCTGGAGCATGCCCATGTGGCAGAGGGAAAAATCGTAGCGGGTCGGGTCGTCCGCGTCGTAGCGCGCGAGCGCGGTCGTGACCTCTACGGCGGTCTTCCACGACACGTCCGCGCGCTTCGTGAAGCCGAGGTTGCGCGACAGCGTGTGGATGTGGACGTCCACCGGCATGAGGAGGCGGCGCGCCGGGATGGGCCAGAGGCCGAGATCGATGCCGTCGGCCGGGCGCACCATCCAGCGCAAGAACAGGAGGAGGCGCTTCGCTCCCCCGCCCGCTCGCGCGTTCGAGAGGAGGTTCACGGGCCCGCGGCGGTCTTCCTTCTTCGACTGCCCCGGCAGCGGGAGGCCGCCGGCGACCCGAACGCGATCGCAGAACGCCGCGAGCGCCTCGCGGAGCCCCTCGTGCTCCGACGACGCGCTCCGATCGGCCTCGCGGAGCGCGCGCGCGAACGCGGCGCCGAGGGAGCCGTCCTCGCGCTGCACGCGGCGCGCGCCGACCATCAAGCGAGCGACGTCCTCCCCCGTGAAGACGCGGTGCTTCCACCCGTCGAGCGCGGCGTGGAGCCGAGCCTCGTCGTCCGCGGCGCGCGCCGGGCTGGGGCCGACGCGGGCGAGCAGATCGGCGACCTTCATCCGGATGGCCTTCACGTTGCCGAACGCCAGGTTCGCGGACACGAGCGCCACGAGCTCGCGATCGTCGCGGCGCGTGTACCGGTGGACGAAGTCGACCGGATCGTTCCGGCGCCGGGCGCGCAGGTCTTCACGCCCGCGCACGCCGTCGAGGGTCTCCTTGATCGCGGCGTGCCGCGCGGCCTCGCCGCCCCGCGCGGGAGCGACGCGCGGGAGCGCCTCCGCCCCGGGCCTCATCGCGGGACGTCCCGACGGGACGCCGCGCGCTCGGGCCCCGGCCCCGGGCCTCATAGCTGGAGATCCCGACCGAACGCCGGCCTCTTGAGCGTCTCGGGCGGCGCGAGCTTCTCCGCGCGCGCGCGCTGGGCCTTCGCCTCGGCGAGCCGCGCCTTCGCGATCGGCAGCCAGCGATCCTGCTTGGGCTCCGCTCCGCGGACGTACTCGCCGAAGGACCGCTCGGCCTGGCGCCACAGGCCGGCGACCTCGCGCGGCGCCGTCGCCTCGCGCGCCCGCGCGGCGGCGCCCAGCCCCTCGTACCAGTGGACCTCGTACTCCGGGACGAAGAACACGTCCTCGCTGCGCAAGAGGCGCGGCAGGCCCATCGAGTACTGCATCTCGAGCGCGAAGCGCGCCTCCTTCTCGGCGGCGAGCCCCTCGCCGGAGCGGTCGAGCGCGACGGCGAGGCCCCACGTCGCGAGCGGCGCCGTCTCGCGCGACGGCACGCGCCCGGCGATGCGGAGCGCCTCGCGGTAGCCCTCGATCGCCTCCTTCAAATCGCCGAGGTGCATGTGCGTCTCGGCGAGGTTCAGCGTCGGCGTCGCGCGAATGAGCTCCTCGGTCTCGCGCCGGAGGACCTCGACGTACGCGGTGCGCTCGCAGAGGTGGTCGCCGAGGTGTCCGCACGCGAACGCGAGCCGGAGCCACGCCTGATCGACCGCGGAGTGATCGGGGAACTCCGCGACGGCCCCCTTCAGCACCTGCGCGGCGCGCGCGTGGTCCTTGAGCAGGAGCAGCACGTGCCCGAGGTCGAAGCGGAGGAGCGCGTGCTTGCTCTTCGCCGCGCCGGCGCGCTCGAGCATCGCGAGCACGCGCGCGCGCTCGCCGAAGTCGACCGCGGCGACCGCGGTGCGCACGAGCCGCTGCTGGACGGCCCGGTGGAGGTCGAACGCCTCCGCCGCGTCGGGCTCCCGCGCGCGCTCCCAGACGGACGGCGGCGTGTCGGCGCGCGCGGGCGCGAGCCCGCAGACGAGCGCGAGGGCCGCGAGGGCCGCGCACGCCCGCGCCTTCAACGTCCACCTCCGCCCGGGGCGGCCGGCTTCTTCGGCGGCGCCGCTCCGCCCGTGCGCTGGCGCGCGTGCTCGGCCCACGGCCCGTTTCCGCCGGCGCCGTCGAGGTAGCGCCGCCAGGCTTCGCGCGAAGCCGCGCCGCCGTCGCCGGCCGACGCCTCGAGCCCGAGCGCGGCGAGCGCGTCGACCTCGGCCGCCGAGCCCGCGTCGGCCATCGCCTCGGTGACGCGCGGATCCGCGAGGTGCGGCTTCACGTCCGAGCGTACGCGCTCGGCGAGCACGGCCCGCGCCTCGTCCCGCTGGCCTGCGCGGTCGAGCGCGAGCGCGAGCGCGACGACCGAGGCGACCTGCATGGCGTCCTGCGCGTCGCGGCGCGCCTGCCGAAACATCGCGACGGCGTCGTCGACCCCGGAGGGGCCCTGCGCCATCACGGTCATCCCGGCCTCGAACGACGCGGCCGAGCGCTCCTGCGAGGTGAGCGAGGACGTGCGCGGGAGCGCGGCGCGGTACGCCTTGGCGGCCTCGGCGAGGCGCCCGGTGCGCGCGTTCGCGCGGGCCCACGCGAGCAGCGCGACCGGATCGTCGAGCGCGCGATCGTCGCGCCGCTTCGCCTCGTCGAGCGAGGCGAGCGCCTCCGGCGCCTTGCCGAGACGGAGCAGCGCGCGCCCCTTGAGGACGGCGGGCGCCGAGCGGCCGGGCAAGAGCCTGTCGGCGTCGTCCGCGATCTGCGGGACCTCGCCGACGAGGACGCTCGACCCCGGACCGACGAGCTTCGCGGTGCCGCTCGCGAGCAGATCGCAGTACCGGCGGAGGTTCGGCTCCTTGGCGCGCTCCCACGCGTTCGCCGCGCGGAAGCCGTCGGTCATGCCGCACTCGGCCGGGCGCGCGGTCCCGAACGCTCCCTGCGTAGCCGCGGGCTGGAGGAGCCAGACGAGCGCGAGGAACGAGCCGTGCACGCTCGAGAAACTAGCGCACAATCCTGCGCGCGCCGAGCGTCGTCAGCCGGCGAACGGATCGCGGAGGACGATGGTCTCGTCGCGCCGCGGCCCGATGCTCGCGAGGACCATCGGGCAGCCCGCCTCGGACTCGATGAAACGGACGTACTCGCGCGCGGCCGCGGGCAGCTCGCCCAGCGCGCGGGCCTTGCCGAGCTCTTCTTTCCATCCCGGGAAGCTCTGCAGCACGGGCTTCGCGTCGTCGAGGTCGTCGATCGGAAAGTCCGTGGTGCGACCGGACGGCGTGTCGTACGCGACGCAGACCTTCACCTCGTCGAGCCCGGTGAGGACGTCGAGCTTGGTGAGCGCGAGACCGTCGAGCCCGTTGACCGCGACGGCGTAGCGGAGCGCGGGCAGGTCGAGCCAACCGGTGCGCCGCGGACGACCGGTGACGGATCCGAACTCGGCGCCGACCTTGCGGATGCGATCGCCGACGTCGTCGTGGAGCTCCGTCGGGAACGGACCGCCGCCGACGCGCGTGGTGTAGGCCTTGACGAGGCCGATGACCTCGTCGATGCGGCTCGGCCCGACGCCGGCGCCGACGCACGCGCCGCCCGCGGTGGGCGTCGACGACGTGACGAAGGGGTACGTGCCGTGATCGACGTCGAGGAGCGTGCCCTGCGCGCCCTCGAGGACCACCCGCTTGTCGGCCTTGATCGCGCGCTCGACGAGCGGCTGCGTCGCGGCCAGCATCTTCACGATGCGCGCGCGCGTGGGCTCGATCGCCTCGAGCACCTCGTCGGTCGTCGGTCCCTTGTCCCCGAGCGCGCCCAGGATCGGCGCCCAGCCCTCGAGCGCGCGCGCGACGAGCTCGCGGAGGCGCGCGGGGTCCCGGAACGCGCCGAGCGTGATGCCGCGCCGCGCGACCTTGTCCTCGTAGCAGGGACCGACGCCGCGCTTGGTGGTGCCGATGGCGCCCTTCCCCTGCTCGCGGAGCCCGTCGATCGTCACGTGGTACGGGAGGATCGCGTGCGCGCGATCCGAGACGACGAGGCGGCCCTCGGCGGCGACGCCGCGCTGGGCGAGATGATCGAGCTCCGAGACGAGGCTCTTCGGATCGATGACCATGCCCTGGCCGAGCACGCAGGTCACGCCCTCGCGGAGCACGCCGCTCGGGACGAGGCGGACGACGATCTTGTCGTCACCGACGACGAGCGTGTGCCCGGCGTTCGGACCTCCGCCGTAGCGCACGACCATGTCCGCGCGCTCGGTGAAGATGTCGACGATCTTGCCCTTGCCCTCGTCCCCCCACTGCGCGCCCACGATCACCACGGCCGGCATTCTTCACGCTCCTTCATCTGCCAAGGGCTGACCGGTCCGATCAGCAGCTCGCGGCTCTCCGGCGCTGCTTAGCACGCGCACGACGTCGTCGGTGGTCGTCTTCCGCTCTGCCGTGTCGTCCCAGACGAACGCGAAGCCCCAGGAGGCCGCGTACGCTCGGGCCCGCGCGGGATCCGCGACCGCGACCGCAGGGAACCCGCGGGCGCGGAGCTCGGCGAGGCGCGGATCGGTGTCCGGACCGACCACGACGGCGCCGGTTCGGCGCGCGGACGGCGCCGTCGCCAGCCGAACCGCCCACGCGAGCGCATCGAGATCGAGCCCGAGCCCGACCGCCGGGCGCGGCGCCCCGTACCGCGCGAGCAGATCGTCGTAGCGACCTCCGCCGCCGACGGGCTCCCCCGGCCCCTCCGCGTAGATCGAGAAGATCGTGCCGGTGTAGTACGACAGCCCGCGTACCTCTCCGGGATCCGCGGAGAGGTACGGGCCGAGCCCGCGCGCGGACGCCGCGTCGTAGAGCGCGAGCAGGCGGCTCGCCGGCGCCTCGGCGCGCGTCCCGGCGAGCAGCGCGATCGCCTCGACGATCGCCTCGCGGCCGCCGTGGAGCCGCGCGAGCGCGGCGATGCGCGCGCCCTCGGCGAGGCCCGCGGTGAGCTCGACCAGCGACGGCTCGTCTTTGCGCGACAGCGCGAGCGAGATCTCCGCGGCGCGCGGCGCGGCGACGCCCGCGAGCAGCTCGCGCACGATCCCGGCGTCCGAAAGATCCAGCGTGAAGCGCGTGAGCCGGGCGCCCTCGCGGAGCGCGTCCGCGGCGAGGCAGAGCAGCTCGAGATCGCCCTCGGCTCCGGCGACACCGCAGAGCTCGACGCCGACCTGCGGGATCTGGCGGTGTTTCTTCGCGCGCGACGACCGCCGCCGCACGACGGTCCCCTCGTAGGCGAGGCGGAAGGGCGGCTCGCGGTCGCCGAGGCGGGTCGCGACGATCCGCGCGACCTGCGGCGTCATGTCGGGGCGGAGCACCGCCACCTCGCCGGACTCCGGCTCGATGAAGCGCAAGACGTCGTCGGCGGCCGCCGCCCCCAGGCCGCGCTCGAGGACGCTCGCCAGCTCGAACGCCGGCGGCGTCACGAGGCGGTAGCCGTGGAGCGCGAGCCGCTCGAGGACGGCGCGCGAGAGATCGCGCCGGCTCGCGGCCTCCTCCGGCAAGAGGTCGCGCATCCCCGGCGGCAGCGGGTGCTCGAGCGCCGTCAGTGCCGTGGCTCCCGGGCTTGAAGAACGTTCCACCATCGAGGGTGCTCGACGTCGCACGGCATGGAGAACGCGTCAACGCGCTGCCTCGGACGCGCCGCTCCGAGGAGTTCGCCCGACGGTCAGAACACGCCGCGCAGCCCGGCCCAGCCGGCGCCGATCTCGGGCGTCGCGCGCAGCCCGGCGGCGCGAGGCTTCGCGGCGACGCCGGCCGTCGTGCTCGACGGCGCGCTCGGCGCCGTGAGGTAGAGGACGAGCGCCGTCACCAGCGCGGCCCCGCCGACGCCGAACGAGACCGTGGAGATCATCCCGGTGGTCTGGCCCTGGGCCGCGCGGTCGCGCCCCACGTCCGTGTTCGGACACCCGGCAGGGTTCTCCTCTCGCCCGCTCCGCGCGCACTCGTTCGAGAGCGTCATGAGCCCCGTCACCGCGCCGACCCCGACCCCGACGACGCCGACCCCGACGAGCGCGAGCGCGAGCGTACGCCGTCCGGAGCCGTCGCTCGTCACCTCGCCTCGCGGCGGTGGCGCGGCGGGCGCGTCGTCGTCGCGGTCGTCGCGTCGCGACGGCTCGTCGGCGACGGGCTCGACCTCTTGCACCTCCATCGCCGGGACCGCGATCCGCTGCGCGCGGTCGCGCTTCACGATCGTGACGAGCTCGACGACCTGCTTCATGCCCTTCGCGCGGAAGGTGAGCTTGCGCTGGCCCGGCTCGGCCGCGAACGCGACGCTCCGCTCCGCGTCGGGGACGTGGCGGTCGTCGACGAGCACCTCGGTGAGCTCGACCTTCTGGGTCGGCTCGACGATGACGCGCGCGAGCGATTTCTCGAGCTCCGCCATACGCTGGCGCGCGAAGTCGCGGCGGTCGTTGCGCTTCAGCTCGATGGCCTTGAGCTCCGCCTCTTTGAACTCGACCCACGCCAGCCAGACCGCGCCCTGCTCCTTGTGGCAATACGCGAGGTTCAGGAGCGTGCCGAGCTGGTGGTCCTTCTTGTACGCCGCCTCGAACTTGGGGCACGCCTCGCCGTAGCGCCGCGCCTCCATCAGCTTCTGGCCCTCGCGGAAGAAGCGCTCCGCGTCCGCGTCCTTGTCCGGCGACTGCGCGTGCGCGAGCGACGACCAGAGCACCACGCCGGCGACGGCGGCGATCGTCCGAGCTGCTCGTTTCATTGCCCGGAGCGCGTCTGCGGGAGGCCGGCCGGCAGCGCCTTGGCCGACGGGGCGGCGGTCGTCTTCGCCGTGGGGCGCGCCGGAGTCGCGGCGCGGGCGGGCGCGGGCGGCTTGACGGCGCGCGCCGTCACGGGCGGGACCGCGACCGTCGCCGGCGGGACCGCGGCCGTCGCCGGCATCGGCGACGCTCCGAGCAGGGTGCCCTGCACCGGGGGCGGGAGGTCGTTCTCCACCGACGCGGTCTGGACGGTCAACGGCGCGACGAAGGTCGGGGCAGGCGGGGCGGACGCCGGCGGAGGCTCGGCGGCGAGCTGGCTCTCCGCCGAGGTCGCCGCTGCGCGACCGTTCGTGAGGGTGGTCGCGCCGATGAGCACGAGGCCGATCGTCGCCGGCACGGCGATGGCAGCGACGATCCATCGACGCTTGGGATCGAAGCCGGTGAACCTGCGCGCGACCGTGCTCGCCGTCCCATGAAGCTCGGGCTGGATCGAGTCGATGCGCCGTGGCGCCGACGGGATCGCGACGCGATCGGACGGGGCGCCGCCGTTGCGGATGCGCGAGCCGCTCGCGACGTCGTCCATCAGCGCGCGCGCGAGCGTCGCCTGCACGCGATCGGCCGAGTGCATCCACGTCCCGGAGCCGTACGGGACGAGCGCCTTCGCGAGCTCGGCGACGTCGGCGAAGCGCTGATCGCGGTTCTTGGAGAGGCAGCGCATCACGATCTGCTCGAGCCCCTCGGGCACGCCGGTGACGAGGGAGCGGATCGGCGTGGGCTGCTTCTCGAGGATCTGGGCGAAGGTCTCCTGCAGCTCGTCGCCGCCGAACGGCATCGAGTTCGTGAGCAGCTCGTACATGCAGACGCCGAGCGACCAGATGTCGGTCCGGTGATCGACCGTCTTCGGGCTCCGGACCTGCTCCGGGGACATGTACGGCGGCGACCCGAGCACGGTGCGGCCGCCGGTGAGCTGCTGGCTGCGCCGGTCCTGAGCGGCGTCGGCCGACTTCGAGATCCCGAAGTCGAGGATCTTGATGATCTGCGAGCCGTCCGGCTTGTTGGCGAGGAACAGGTTCGACGGCTTCAGGTCGCGATGGATGATCGAGCGGCCGTGGGCGTGCGCGAGGCCCTCGAGCGCCTGGAGGATGTAGTCGACGACGAGCCACCGCGGGAGCGCGCCGCGCGAGTCGGCGATCTGGCAGAGATCGGCGCCCTCGAGCAGCTCCATCACGATGAACGGCAGGCCGTCCGCGCCGACGTCGACGTCGACGACGCGCGCGACGTGCTCGCTCTGGAGCTTCGCCGCGGAGCGCGCCTCGAGCAGCAGGCGCGACTGGGCCTCACGGTCGGCGATGTCCTGGTAGAGGAGCTTCACCGCGACGCGCTGGTCGAGCAGCTCGTGGTACGCCTCGACCACGATGCCCATGCCGCCCTCGCCGAGCAGCCGCTCGACGCGGTACTTGCTCGCGAGGAGATCGCCGACCTTGAGCAGCGAACGGCCGCTCTCAGGGCCCGAGCCCCTGGACGCAGTTCGCTGCGATCGCGCGAGCTTCGCCGCCATTAGACGTCAATCGTAGCGTCGTCATCGTTCGCGCTCCAAGAGAAGAAAGCGACCCGAGCGACGTCGCATCGCCCGCCCGCCTTCATGACTCGCACCCACCTGAGCGTCTTTCCGGGGCTGTCTGTCGCGAAGTGGTCGGCGCGAAGTGGTCGGCGCGACGCGGTCGGCGCGACGCGGTCGGGAGGTCTCGCCCCCTCGCCGTCTCGCGCGCCATCAAAGAGGAGGCGCGGATCGGGCCCGTCGGGGGTCGGCGCGGTCGCCCCACCCGTTCCGCGTGTCGGCGCCCCGGCGGCGCGGTGTTGGGCCCGGCTTCAGCTGTCGGAAGGCTGACAGCCCCGCGCCGCGGCCTGGCGGCGCAGGCGGGCCCGTTTCACGGGTGAATTCACGCATCCTTGGGCTCCCGCGCCTGCCCAGGTCCGTCGGCACGCCCGTCGCAATAGGGCTCCTCACCTCGAAAGGACCCGACCCATGGCCTTCGCCATCCAGCGTGACATCCTCGACGCGGCCGTTGCCGGCGACACCGCAGCCCTCGACAATGTCCTCAAGACGATCGCGCCCCACGTCGAGCGGCAGCTCCTCCGCTACCCCGTGAGCGACGAGGATCGCCGCGACCTTCTGCAGGCGACGCTCATGCAGATCGTCCGCCGCCTCGGATCGTTCCGCGCGGAGGCGAGCTTCTCCACGTGGCTGTTCCGCGTCACCGCGAACGAGGCGCTCATGCTGATGCGCTCGCGCCGCCGCCATCGCGCCCGGTTCGTCGAGGGCCTCGAGTGGGAAGAGCTCGCCACGCTCCCGGCGATGAACGACGTCGACCTCGGCGACGGCGATCTCGGCGCCTCTGCGCGGCAGCGGGACGAGCGTGTCCGCGACGCGCTCGGCGAACTGCCGGACGACTACCGCGACGTGGTGATCGCCCACTACCACATGGACCTCGGCCTTCAGGAGATCGCCGACCGCCTCTCGATCACCGAGAGCGCCGTCCGCTCCAGGTTGCACCGCGCGCGCTCGCGCCTTCGCTCGCTCCTCGAAAAGCGCGAGCTCGGCGCGTACACTGCGGCGGCCTGAGCACGTCACCTCCTCCTCGCTGCTGCGCGCTGCTGTTCGATCTCGACGGCACGCTGGTCGACTCTCGGCGTGACATCGCCGCTGCGCTCAACTCCGCGCTCGCGGCCGTGGGGCGACCGGAGCTGCCGCTCGCGACGATCTTGCCGATGATCGGCGACGGCGCGCGGATCCTCGTCGCGCGCGCGCTCGCCCACGGGGCCCTCGACCCCGCCGTCCCAGAGGCGCTGCTCGAGGAGGTGTCCGCGCTCTTCCTCTTGCGCTACGCGGCGCGCCCCGTCGTCGACACCGCGCTGCTCCCCGGCGCGCGTGAGGCGCTCGCGCTCGGTCTGCCGGCGGCGGTGGTCACGAACAAGCCGCGCGCGATCACGTTGCTCGTGCTCGAGGAGCTCGGCATCGCGGGCTCGTTCGGCGTCGTCGTCGCGGGCGGCGACGCCCCGCTGAAGCCCTCCCCGCGCGGCGTCGAGGCGGCGCTCGCCGCGCTCGGCGTGCCCGCCGCGAGCGCGTGGATGATCGGCGACGGTCCGCAGGACGTCCTCGCGGGGCGCGCCGCGGGCTGCTTCACGATCGCCGTGCCCGGCATCGCCGCGCGCGAGCGCGTGCTCGCGGCCGCGCCGCACCTCGTCGTGGCCTCGCTCGACGACGTCGCGCGGCTCGCCCGCGCGAGCGTCACTTCGGCTTGACCTCGATCTCCTTGAGGCGCCCGCGCAGCGCGTTCATCCGCGCGATCGCGGCGGCGCGCTTCTCCTTGTCGCCCGCGAGGTCCTTCTTCTCCTCGGGGTCCGTCGCCAGATCGAAGAGCTGGTAGCTCCCGCCGCCGAAGTGGATCAGCTTGGTCCCCGGCGCCGGCCCGGTGATGATCGCCCGGCGGACGCCGTTGAACGGTCCGGCGGGCATGTCGACGTACACGTCGCGCTCCTCGTGCTCGGCGTCCTTCGGCAGGTAGACGTCGTCGAGCAGGCTCTTGCCGCTCAGCTCGCCGTCGTCGGGGAGCTCGAGGCCCATGAGCTCGATGATCGTCGGCGCCACGTCGATGTGCGAGCGGTTCGCCGACACGCGCCGCGGCTCCGCGCCCGGGACGTAGACGAAGAGCGGGACGTGCACGAGCTCGTTCCAGATCTCCGAGCCGTGGAAGAGCATGCCGTGCTCGTAGAAGGCCTCGCCGTGATCGGCGGTCATCACGATGGCGGTGTCCTCGCCCCACGGCTGCGACGCGACGTAGTCGAGCACGCGGCCGATGTGCTTGTCGGTGAACCAGACCTCTTGATCGTAGACCGCGCGCGAGGTGCCCTTCCCGCCCGAGAAGTCGGGGGCGTCGGCGTGCGGCACGTACTGCGCGTGCGGATCGAAGAAGTGGAACCACGCGAAGAAGCGATGCGGCGCCGCGTCGGGCGTGCCCGCGTCCTCGGTCCGAGGAGGCTCGACGCCGCCGTCAGGCTCGACGCCGCCGTCGGGCGCGCCGCCGTCCGCGTCTTCGACGACTCCGCCGAGCGTGTTCTCGGGACGCTGGAGCAGCTTGAGCGCGAGATCGGCCATGCGCTCGCTCGTGATGCTCGTGTCGTTGTCGCCCATCCCGGGCGGGATCGCCGACGTGTCCCAGACCTCGAAGCCCTGCGTGAGCCCGCTCGAGCGCTTGAAGTACCAGTGGCACATCCCCGCGAAGGTCCGGTAGCCGGCGTCGCGGGCGCGCTCGGCGATCATCACGTTCTTGTCGAAGTACGTATTGAAGTGACTGAAGTCGGTGACCGTCTCGCTCGGGTACTTGCCGATCAGCATCGGACCGACGGCCTTGCCGGTGTACGACGCCATCGAGTACGCGCGCTCGAAGACCGTCGCCTTCTCGGCCAGCTTGTCGAGGTTCGGCGAGGTGGGCTTGCCATAGTTCATGAAGCCCAGATCCGGGCGGAGCGTGTCGACCGTGAGGAGGATCACGTTGTACGAGCGCTTCGGCTTGGCCGAAGCGACGGCGTCCGCGCTCGTCACGGCCACGGGCGCGGGCTCCGGCGCCGGCGTGTCCTCGCCCGAGCAGTCCTCGTCGATCCCGTTTCCCGGGACGTCGAGCGCGTTCGGGTTCACGCCCTTGTTGCCGTCGTCGCAGTCGCCGCCGGCGAACTTCGCGGAGAAGCCGTCCCGATCGCGATCGGTCACCGCGCGCAGGAGCGC
>JAHBWA010000189.1 GCA_019637195.1 Labilithrix sp.
ACCGCCGAGCGTCACGGCCACCCCCCAGATCCCCAGCACGAGGAGGCGCGTGCGCGACTCTTGCGCCTTCGCGGTGCGCGCCGCCTCGCGGGCCGCGCGTACGTGCGCGTACGCGTTCGGGCTCACGCTCCCGCGGACGATCGGCGCGAGCGGCGTGAGCGGAGCGCGGTGGGGCGGTGCGGACGGCGTGAGCGCGGGTGGCGTGAGCGCGGGTGGCGTGAGCGGCGTCGCCGGCGCCATCGCGGCGGTGGGCTTGTCGTCCTCGTCCTCGAAGAGGGAGGTGAGCCTCGCGGGGCCGCCCGGCGCGCTCGGCGCGACGCGCTCCGGATCGCCGGTGTCGCCGAGTGGAGACGGCACGCTCGCAGGGATCGTCGGTGCGGCGACCTCGCGCGTGATCTCCTCGTCGGCGAACGCGCGTCGAACGAGCAGCGCGTTCTCCTCGGCGCTCACGGTGAGCGTCCTATCCTCGTCGTCTGCGTCGTCTGCGTCGTCTGCGTCGTCTGCGTCGTCTGCGTGGAACAGCGCTCCTTCGTCGTTCGCGTGGAGCCGCGCCCCTTCGCCGACGTTCACGCACTGAAGCGCGAACGGACCGACGTGTGCTGCGAGCATGACGTGCTCGCCGCGATCACCGGTGTCGTGCGTGGAGTCCGAGAGGATGCGGTAGGCGGTGGCGCTGCGCGACATGGCTGCTCCGTCAGCAACGCCGATGCCGCCGCAACGACGGCTGAAATGGGCACGATTCGCACCGGGCTGGCGCCCAAACCCGTGCATCCGCGCCACTCCGTGGCAAACGGCGCCTCCTCGCCGGGATCGGCGCCGCGCACCGTAGGCCGGCGTCTCCAGGACGTCCCGACAACCGTCACGCATCTCTGAGTTACCTTTTCCCGGGACGCACCCGGGATGGCGTGCTAGGTGCGGAAACCGTGCGGCCCCGGATCATCTCGATGTTCGCCGCGGCGACGGCGCTCGCGATGGCGCTCCCCGCGAGCGCACAGCCCCCGCCTCCCGCGGCACAGCCCGCCCCCACGCCGGAGGCCGCGCCGCGGCCTCCGGACGCACCGCTCTCGTCCGACACGAGCGCGCCTTCCGTGCCTGGCGCCGCCGTCCAGCCCGCGCGCGAGCCGGGCAAGGTCGAAGCGACGGAGGTGACGAAGGGCCAGGACGCGCTGCGCACGGTGCAGGAAGCACCGCAGGCGCACGAGGGCCATTTCGAGTTCGGCTCCTACGGGCGCGTCTACGCCGCGAGCGATCTCCGCGGCGGCCTCGGGCGCGGCACCAACGTCGTCGCCTTCGGTCCTCGCATCGTCGACGAAGGCAGCTACGCGGAGCTCGAGCTCCGTCGCGAGGACAAGTTCAGCGACAAGGTGAAGAGCCGCATCGTCGCGACGGTCGCCCTCTTCCCGCCGTTCTTCCACTTCTCCGGAAAGCCCGAGCAGGCGATCGGCGTCCGCAACCTGTACGCGCAGGGCACCTACGACAAGGCGACGATCTGGGCGGGCTCCCGCATGTACCGCGGGGACGACATCTACCTCCTGAACTGGTGGCCGCTCGACAACCAGAACACGGTCGGCGGCGGCGTCGGCGGGCCCGTCTACCGCTCCAACGACGGCTCGCAGGAGACAATCCTCCAGGGGCACGTCGGCCAGCAGCGCCTCGACAACCCGTACCAGTTCCAGCAGATCCCGGTCGTCGCCCCGATCGGCTTCGGCACCGTCGACGTCACGAAGCTCGATCGCCCGCGCACGATCGAGACCTTCAAGGCCACGCACTTCGTCCGGCCCGGCGGCGGCCCCGGCGGCTTCAAGGCGATCCTCTACGGCGAGCTCCACCAGCTCGCGGCCGGCGTCTTCCGCGATCCGCTCACCAACGTCGACCGCGGGCTGCCGAACGACTCCGGCTGGATGCTCGGCTCGCAGCTCACGTACTTCACGGGCAAGCGCGACACGTTCGGGTCGCTCGTGATGCGCCACTCGCGCGGCATCGCCGCCTACGATCCGCTCGCGGTGCCGATCACGTTCGCGCTCGACCGCACCGTGAGCGGCGCGAGCGAGACGCAGGTCGCCGCCTCGGGCAACTTCGAGACCGACGACTTCAGCGTCATGGCCGCCGGCTACGTCCGCTTCTTCCGCGACGGCTCGCCCGGCGACACCTCGACGCAGAAGTACGACGAGGGCGCGATCGTCGCGCGGCCGAACGTGTTCTTCGGCGAGTACTTCGGCCTGTCGGTGGAGGGCAGCTACCAGCAGCGGCGGATCGCGATCCAGAACCCGAACGGCGACGGGCCGCTCACGGCGAGCGTCTTCAAGGCGGGCGTCATCCCGTACTTCTCGCCGTCGGGTCGCGGCAGCTTCAAGCGCCCGCAGATCCGCCTGATCTACGTCGCGAGCTTCCGCGACTCGGGAACGCGCGGGCTTTACCCCGTCGAGGACGTCTTCGCCCGGCGGAGCGTCGAGCACTTCGCCGGCGTCGGCGCGGAGTGGTGGTTCAACTCGTCGTCTTACCCGTGACCCGCGGAGCCCGAGGAGAGAGAGCATGAAGTCACGCGCATCCTCGCAGCAGCGGAAGCACGCCTCGGCGATCCTCTCGGCGCTCGTCCTCGCCGCGTGCGTCGCGCCGGGCACCGGTTGCGTCGACGTCCCGGCCGAAGGCGCGCAGCCGAAGCTCGCCACGCACGTCGGCGACTGGCGCGACGAGGTCATCTACCAGGTCCTCGTCGATCGCTTCGCCAACGGCGACCTCAACAACGACTACGGCGTCCGCCCGGGGCACCTCGCGCGCTTCCAGGGCGGGGACTGGCGCGGCCTCACCGAGCACCTCGACTACGTCAAGGAGCTCGGCGTCACCACGCTCTGGATCTCGCCGATCGTGAAGAACGTCGAGACCGACGCCGACGTCGACTCGTACCACGGCTACTGGGCGCAGGACCTCAGCCAGCTGAACCCGCACTTCGGCGACATCGCCGATCTTCGCCGGTTCACGTCGCGCGCGCACGACATGGGCATCAAGATCGTGCTCGACATCGTCACGAACCACATGGGGCAGGTGTTCTATTACGACACCAACCTCAACGGGAACCCGGACATCTACATCGGCGGCAGCGGCGCGCTCCCGGTCGTCTCGAGCCGCTCCGACATGTCGCGCATCACCGAGTACGATCCGGACTGGGATCCGAAGGGCGTCCAGGCGTTCACGTCGCTCGGCCCCGCGGGGCGCGCGCCGCTCATCTTCTTCCAGGACGCGGCGATCAACCGCGTGCCGCCGCCCGGGATCCTCGGCACCGCGCGCGCCTACCACGGCTTCGGGCGCATCCTCGACTACGACGATGAAGCGCAGCGCACGCTCGGCGACTTCCCCGGGGGCCTGAAGGACGTCGCGACCGAGCTGCAAGAGGTGCGCGACGAGATGGTCGAGCAGTACACGCGCTGGGTCGAGCTCGCCGACCTCGACGGCTTCCGCATCGATACGGTCAAGCACGTCGAGTACGAGTTCTGGACCGACTTCGCCACGCGCGTCCGCGAGCGACTCCTCCGCCAGGACAAGAACCGCTTCTTGATGTTTGGCGAGGCCTTCGACGGCAACGACCAGCTCCTCGGCAGCTACACGCAAGAGGGCATGCTCGACAGCGTGTTCTACTTCTCGCAGCACTATCAGGTGTTCCGCGACGTCTTCATGCGCGCGACCACCGAGGACGAGCAGCGGGGCACCGATCAGATCGCGAGCCTCTGGGAGCTGCGCCAGAAGAACTACCGGAACGAGCCGCAGCCGAACGGCATCGGCGTCGCGCCGAGCCGCGCGCTCGTCAACTTCATGGACAACCACGACGTCGCGCGCTTCCTCTTCGAGGCGAACGGCGACAAGGACGTCCTCCGCAACGCGCTCGTCCTCCTGATGACGGAGGAGGGGATCCCCTGCCTCTACTACGGCACCGAGCAGGACTTCGCGGGCGGCAACGACCCGGCGAACCGCGAGAACCTGTGGGAGACGGGCTTCGCCACGAGCGGCGAGACGTTCCGGCACTTCGCCAAGCTCGCGCGGACGCGGGCGAGCTACGAGGCGATCCGACGCGGCGACACCAACGTCGTGTGGTCGAGCGGGCACGTCGGTGACGAGGAGGACGCGGGGATCTTCGCCTTCGAGCGGACCGGCGGCGACGCGGGAGACGCCTACGCGCTGATCGTCGTCAACACGAGCAACAAGAAGGACAGCTCGACCGCCTCCGGCGATCAGGTGATGAAGCTCGGCGCGGGCGCCCGCGGCACGCTCGTCGACGTGCTCGATCCGGAGCGCAAGACGTACGCGGTGCCGGCGAGCGGCGAGCTCCGCGTCACGGTGCCGAAGCAGCGCTCGATGATCCTCGTCCCCGAGGCCGCGGTCGTCGACTGACCCGCCGCTGGCCGAGGCGCGCCGCCGCTGGCCGAGGCGCGCCGTACTGCGTGCCCGCCGTCACCGTCTCGTCGCCGCCGTCGCGCCGCGTCTGGCGGTCAAAGGCTCGCGGCGGCGCTCGCCGTCGCGCGTACGCTGGCGAGGAGCTCCTGCGGATCGACGGGCTTGACCAGGTGCGCCGCGAAGCCGGCGCGGCGGGCGCGTTCCCGGTCGGCCTCCTGCCCGTACCCGGTCATCGCGATCATCCTCGGGGCCTCGTCGCCGAGCTCCTCGCGGAGGTGCTCGGCGAGGTCGTAGCCGTCCATCGCCGGCAGTCCGATGTCGAGCACGGCGACGTTCGGGTGGAAGGTCGCGGCCAGGCGCAGCGCGCTCGGCGCGTCGCGCGTCGTCATGACCTCGTAGCCGGCGTAGCGGAGGAACGTGGCGACCAGCTCGAGGATGTCGTCGCTGTCGTCGACCAGGAGCACCCGGGTGCGGCGCGAGCCGTCGTCGCTCGCGGCGGGCGCCGGGGGCCGCTCGGCGGCGCGCGGCTCGACGGCGGAGGCGAGCGCGGGGAGCTTCACCTCGAAGACGCTGCCGCCGCCCGGTCTGCTGGTCGCCGCGACGGTCCCGCCGTGGAGGGTGACGAAGCTCTTCACGAGCGCGAGGCCGAGTCCCAAGCCGGCGGGGACGCGATCGGACGGCCGCGGCGCCTGGAAGAAGGCGTCGAAGACGCGAGGCAGATGATCGGGTTCGATCCCGATGCCGTTGTCTTCGACGCGGGCGACCACGAGATCCCCGCGGCGCTCGGCGCGCACGGCGATCGCTCCGCCTGGATCGGTGTATTTCGCCGCGTTGGTGAGGAGGTTCGCGAAGACCTGCGCGAGGCGAATCGGATCCGCCTCGACGTCGAGGTCCTGGCTCGGCACATCGACCGTCAGCGTCTGCCTTCGCTGCTCGAAGAGCGGGTTCGCCGTCTCGACGGCGCGCGCGATCACGTCGGCGAGCGCGATGCGCGTCCGGTTGAGCGTGACCTTCCCGCGCGCGACGCGGGCGACGTCGAGCAGGTCGTCCACGAGCCGGACGAGGTGGCCCGTCTGGCGCGCGATGATCTCGCGCTCGCGGACGAGCGCTCCTGGCTCCTTCAGCTTCATCAGGTGAAGCGCCGTGGTGATCGGCGCGAGCGGGTTGCGCAGCTCGTGGCCGAGGATCGCGAGGAAGTTGTCCTTCGCGCGGCTCGCCTTCTCCACCGCGTCGAGCAGCTTCTCTCTCTCGCCCGAGCACCGCTCGAGCGTTCGACGCGCCGCGACCGCCTCGGTGATCTCGTCGGCCACTCCCAGAAGGCCGTAGACGAGACCGTCGGCGTCGCGGAGCGGCTGCACGCTGAGCTTGAACCACCGATCGACAAGCGCGCCGTTCACGCGCGAGGCGACTCGCTGCTCGTTCGTCTTGAACGGCGCGCCGGTCGTGTAGACGCGGTCGAGCGCTCGCGTGAGCTCGGCGCCGGCCAGCTCCGGGAAGGCCTCGGCGACCGTTCGCCCCGTCGGATCGCTGCCGTGGACCTCGACGAAGGCCGAGTTGGCCAGCTCGATCCGGTGTTCGCGGCCCGTCGTGAGGACGATCGGCATCGGCGCCTGGCGGAGCAGGTCGCGCCGCTCGCTCTCCGCTCGGGCGCGCGCTTCGGTCGCGTCGAGCCGGACGCGGACTTGTCCGACCGCGTCCGCGACCTGGCTGAGGTACTCGCGGTACGACGGGGTCTCGCGGAGGCGCGGGCTGAGGCCGAAGACCAAGAGCTCGGTCGCGCGCGAGGTCGGGCTCGCCGGCACGGGCGCGACGAACGCGCGCGTCACCGGCTCCGGCCACGGCACGCCGGCGAGGACCGTCGGCGGGAGGTCGATCGTCGCGACGTCGGGATCGGCGCCCCAGCCGTCACGCGGTCGCTCCGCGAGCGCCGCGCCGATGAGCCGGAGCGTCTCGACGCGATCCTCCGACGTCGTGGCGCGCAGCCTCGGGGCGCCGTCGCCGTCGATCTCGTAGGCGGCGACGAAGGGCATGTCCCACGCGGCGCTTCGCAGCACGTCGACCGCGATCGGGAGCAGCTCGGACGACGAGCTCGCGTCTGCCGCCCGCGCGACGAGCGTCCGCAGCGTGCGCGCGCGACGCTCGGCGAGAACGCAAGCGGTGGTCTCGTTGCACACGACGAGCACACCGCCGACGGTTCCGTCCACCTCGAAGACGGGGCTGTAGGAGTAGGTCCAGTAGACCTCCTCGAGGCGCCCCTCGCGGCGACGCGACACGAGCCGGTTGTCGTGCCGGCTCGCCTTGCCGTCGCGCAGCACGGCCTCGAGCTGCGGGCCGACCGTCGACCACGCGTCCGGCGAGCAGACGGCGCCTCGCTGACCCATCGCCGCCGGGTGTTTGTCGGGGCTGAAGCTCGGGAGGAACGCGTCGTTGTAGAGCTGCACGAGCCGCGGTCCCCAGAACAGGAACATCGGATGAGGCGAGCCGAGGACGAGGCTCGCCATCGCCTTCAGGCTCGGCGACCACGTGGAGGTCGGGCCGAGCGGCGTCGTCGCCCAGTCCGTGGAGCGCGCGACCTCGCCACAAGCACCGCCGCCCGAGAGGAACCAGGGACACACGTTGGGTGCTACGCCCATCACCCCGCGGAACTTAGATCGCCCGACCGGGCTGGTCAGGGGTCGATTGGTCCGGCGCATCCGCTGTCGCACGACGCGGCGACGATCGCGGGCATCACGAAACGCTCGGGTTCGTGGTGGGCCGCGCTCTTCGGCGCCGGCGCGAGCTCACTCGCAGCGCGCTCGCTCACTGCTGCAGAGCCAGGCGCCGGCGACGATCTCCGGACCTCCACCCTCGTCGAGTCGACACTCGCGCTCGAGGAGCACGACGCCGTGCTCGAGCACGCGTACGGCGAGGCTCGGCGCGAGGCAGGTCACCGAGGAGAGCGTGTTTTCGAGCAGCGGCGACTGGTCGGGTGCGCGCGCCGCGCGCTCGGCGTCGCTCGTCTCCGATCGGACGACGACCTTGAGGTCCCCAGCGCCGGCGCGGTTGATCCAGGAGCCGTCGGGCGCGCCGAGCGCCACGGCGTTCAGCTCGACGACGAGACCGGCGAACGTCTGCGGCGAGTCGACGGGGACGACGACGGGGGCGCCCAGCGCGATGAAGTCTCCCTCGCGCATCAGGGTGTCGAGCGCCCGCTGCGATTGCGGCGCGAGCTTCACGCTGCCGGTGCTCACGTGGACCTGCACGGGAATGTCGGGCGCCATCGCGTCGGCGCTCGACAGGAAGGTGACCCGGCGCTCACCCGACGCGGCTTCGAGCGCGTACTGTCCGACCAGGCACGCGACCGCCCCGGTCCGTCGGGAGATCGCGAAGCAGCCCGACGGCGGCGCCGCCCCGTCGGCGAAGCGCACGACGCCCGGATCGGCCGGTGGCGCGGGCGCCGTCAGCGGCGGGACGTACAGCGATCCGTCCGCCGGCGACCGGGCCGCGGGGGCGCCGCATCCGGCGAGCGACGCAGCCACGAGCACCGCGGCGAGCCGGCGGGCGCCGGGCGGCGTCGCGGTCCGGCGCGTCGTGGCCCGAAGGCCGGCCGGGCAGGGCGCGCGCGTCCAGCTCGCGTCGGAGGGGCTCGGGCGGTGCGATCGCGGAGTCATCTCGGAGCCTGGGTGGGGCACGACTATGGTGGAGCGATGATCGTCCTCAGGCTGCTCGGTCTCCTCGTCGACGTGCTCCTCTTGCCGCTGCGCGCGCTGCGGCGCGGGGGGGCCGTTCCGAGCGGGACGTGGCTCACGATAACCATCGACGGCCCGGTGGTCGACGTCGTCGGGAAGCCGCGGTTCTGGCAGGTGCGCGCGCACAAGGCGCTGTCACTGTACGCGCTCGACCGGGCGGTCACGGCGATGCTGCGCGATGCTCGGGTCCACGGTCTGCTCGTGACGCTGCGCTCGATGAGCGCCGGGATGGCGACCGCGTCGTCTCTCCGAGCGATCCTCGCCCGCGCACGGGCGGGAGGCAAACAGGTCGTCGTGCACCTGCCGATGGGCGGCGACACGAAGGACGTCTACGTCGCGAGCGCTGCGAGCAAGATCCTCCTCGGCCCGACGGCGCAGCTCGCGCCGCTCGGCTTCCGCACGTCGTCGCGCTACGTGAAGCGAGCGCTCGATCGCGCCGGCGTCGAGCCGCAGGTGTTCGCGTGCGGCGAGTTCAAGTCGGCCGGGGAGACGCTCGTCCGCGACGCGATGAGCCCGGCCCAGCGCGCGCAGCTCGAGCGGCTCTTCGAAGGCTTCCACGGAGCGCTGCTCGACGGGATCGCGTCGGGGCGCGGCGTGACGCGCGAGCGCGCGTCCGAGCTCGTCGACGGCGCCCCGTTCTTCGGCGCCGCGGCCGTCGAGCAGGGGCTCGCGGACGAGCTCGCCTACGAAGACGAGGTCGCGGACAAGCTCGGCGTCCCACCGGAGCGCCGCGCCCGGAGGCGCTGGGCGGTCGACGCCGGCGCCTACCTGGCGCGCGCCGAGCGGCCGCTCGTCCGCCGGCTCACGCCGCCGCCCGTCATCGCGGTCGTCCCGGTCCACGGGGCGATCGCGCACGCGGCGGGGCCGCTCGGCGGCCTGTCGACCGACGAGCGCGTCACGCGCGCCGTCCGCGCCGCGCGCCGCGATCGCCGCGTGAAGGGGGTGGTCCTCCACATCGACTCGCCCGGGGGCAGCGCGCTGGCGTCCGACCTGATGCACCACGAGGTCGAGCAGCTCGCGCGCGAGAAGCCGGTCGTCGCGTGCATGGCGAACGTGGCGGCGAGCGGCGGCTACTACGTCGCGGCGCCGGCCTCGTGCATCGTGGCCCGCGCGACGACGGTGACGGGATCGATCGGCGTGGTCGCGGCCCGCCTCTCCCTCGACCCGCTCCTGTCGCGGCTCGGGATCGCGACCGAGGTCGTGCAGACGGGGAGGCGCGCCTCGCTGCTGGCGCCGCTCGGTCCGCTCGACGAGGACGCGCGCGCCACGATCCAGCGTGAGCTCGACGCGATGTACCGCGCGTTCGTCGGCGTCGTCGCCGCCGGGCGCAAGCTGGCCGAGGATGACGTCGAGCGCCTCGCGCGCGGGCGCGTCTACTCCGGGCAGGACGCGCTCGACGCGAAGCTCGTCGACGTCCTCGGCGGCTTCGACACGGCCGTCGACGAGGTGAAGAAGCGTCTGGACCCGAGCCTCCACGCGCGGCTCGAGGTGCGCGTCGTCCGGACGCCGCGGCAGCCGCTCCCGGTCCCGGAGCCGCCGAAGCCGGACGAGGTGACCCAGCGGGTCGCGAGGGCGCTGCTCGCGGCGGTGCTGCCGGCGCGCGAGCGCGCGCTCCTCGAGCTCGCCGTGACGGGAGAGCGGGTGCTCGCCGTGGCGCCCGTCTTCGAGACCTGAGCCTCAGGAGGGCGTGCCGCGGAGCATGTGCTGCAGGAGCTGACGCGAGACATGGAGGATCTTGGCCGCGCCGTTCTTGCTCCCGTGGGACCGGCCGAGGGCCTCCGCGACCATCGTGCGCCGCACCACCTTCTCGACGGCGTGGACGGGAGCGTGACCCACCGCGGCGCGCACATGTGGGATGAGGTCCGGCGCGCGCGCTCGCAGGTCTCCCAGCGTGCGCTCGAGCGTCGCGAGATCGAGCGGCTTGGGGAGAAAGGCCCGCACGCCCCGCTGGGCGAGGCGGAACGACTGGTCGGGAGTCGCCTGGCCGCTCACGGCGAGGACGAGGGGCATCGCGGCCAGCGCGTCGATCGCGTCCAGCACGTCGAAGGCGTCGCCGTCGGGCAGCGAGACGTCGAGCACCACGATCTCGGGCTGGAATCCCGGGAGCTCGGCGCGCGCCGCCGCCACGGTGGCGCAGGCCGTGAGCGCCGAGGCCAGCGGGGTCAGCGCCGCGGAGAGCGCTCGACGGAGCGACGCGTCATCTTCGACGATGAGGATACGCTTCATGGAGTCGAGCATCTGGGGTTGGACGTTGCGCGGGGCCGGATGGTGCGAGGCCACGGTGTCACCCATCGTGGCGACATCGTGAAGGTATACTGGCGGAGGTGTCAGCTCCCAAGCCGTCGCCGGTCGATGACATCGTAACCTCGACGGCGTTCCGTTGGGAGGCGATGATCTCGGGTGTCCGCGCGGTGTTCTGCGCCGTCATGTTCGGGCGCCTCGGGCTGCTCAAGTTCGAGGTCAACGCCTCGCGGATCGCGATCGAGGCCACCCTGTGCGTCGTCCTCATGCTCGTCTCCGTCTGGGTGATCGCGCGCGCGCGGTCGGCGCGGGCCACGCCCAGCCTCCTCGTCGTGTCGGTCGCGGTCGACGCGGTTGGCTGCTTCCTGGCGCTCTTCGCGAACGTCCTCGTCCCGTGGCCCGGCTACGACGGGATCCTCCGGGTGCCCGACGCCGCGGCGCTCCTCGTCGTGGCGATGGCGGCGGGCTTCCGCCTCTCGCCGAGCGCAGCGAAGGTCGGCGCGGTGCTCCACGCAGCGGGAGCGGCGACGCTGATGGGCGTCGATTTGACGCGCAACGGCGACAGCATCGCCTACGGCGCGCCGACGGTCGCCATCTTCGCGATCCTCGTGCTCAGCGCGATCGCGCTCGCCTTCGTCATGTCGACGCAGGTCCGGCGGCTCGTCCACCTCGCCGCGACGGAGCACGTGTCCGCGAAGTCCGCAAAGATGAGCCTGTGGCACGTCCTCGAGGGAAACCACGAGATGCGAAGCGCGCTCTCCGCCGTCGCGCTCGAGACGGAGCTGTTTCTCCGCGCCGCCCAGCGCAGCGACGATCGTGACGACCTCGTGCGCGTCGGGGGCGACCTCCGCTCGGAGCTCGCGCGGCTGAACGAGCTCGTGGTCGGGATGCGTGAGCGAGCGTACGCGGAGCTCGCCGCGATGCAGGGGGCCGCGCGCGTCGAGGTGCGCGCGGTCGCCGACGACGTCGTGTCGCGGGTCCGCGCCCGCTTCCCCGGGATCGACGTCGAGCTCCGCGGCGACGTGGACGCGCGCGTCGTCGTGGCCGGAGGCGCGACGAGCCTCGACCGCGTGCTCTCGAACCTGGTCACGAACGCCTGCGAAGGCGACGGCCGGACGCGGCCCTCGCGCGTCACCGTCGACGTCGAGCGCGCCCCGCGCGATCGCGTGCGCCTCGTCGTCCGCGACGACGGCCCGGGGTTCTCGGCGGACGTCCTCGCGGCGTCGCTCGACGCGCGCGGACCGTCGACCAAGGCGGACGGCTCCGGGCTGGGTCTCTTCTTGGTGCGCGCCATCGCATCGGCGACCGGCGGCTCGCTCGGGCGAAAGAACGTCGAGGGCGGCGGCGCGGAGGTCGTCGTCGAGCTCCCGGGCGAGCCCCGCTGAGCGCCGGGTGGGGGCCGCCCTGCAAGTTCTTTTGCGGTGCGAGGCGTCCGGGGCCAATGCTACCTGGGGGGTAGGCAGGCGGGGGCTTGCCATCCTCGGAGGTGGTCGTGCGCACTTTCATTCGTAAGTCTGTCGTCGCCGTGTCCCTCGTCGTGACCGCCGCGCTGTTCGTCTCGCACGAGACCTCGGCGGCGCCGCCGGCGCCGCCCAAGCCGGCGTCCACGATCGCTCCGCAGAACGTCCCTAGGCCGACGATCACGCTGCCGGTGGCGCCCCCGTCGACGGCCTTGCGCCTTCGCGGCTGGGTCGATCTCCACACGCATCCGATGGTCCACCTCGCGTTCGGCGGAAAGCTGGTTCACGGCGCGCCCGACGTCGGCTCGCTCATCCCGGCGGACAGCCGCTGTCAGGCCCGCGTCCGCGCGACGAGCATGGAGCACGCGCTCGGTCAGGACAACTCGACCCACGGCGGCTGGGGCGCGTTCGACAACACCTGCGGCGACGACATCCGCAAGCAGGTGATCGACGAGCTCCAGAAGCAGAAGGGGGCCTTGGTCACGCCGGACAAGGCGCGCGGCGCCCCCGACTTCGCGAACTACCCGGCGTGGAACGACATCACGCACCAGAAGATGTGGATCGACTGGATCAAGCGCGCCTACGACGGCGGCCTGCGCGTGATGGTGGCGCTCGCGACGCACAACGAGACGCTGGGCGCGGCGGTCTCGGGGCCGGGCGACGGACCGACCGACGACAAGGCCTCCGGCGATCTCCAGCTCGACGAGATCAAGGCGATGGTCGGGCGCCACCGCGACTTCATGGAGGTCGCGCTGACGTCGGCCGACGTGCGCCGGATCGTGCTCGCGAACAAGCTCGCGATCGTGCTCGGCGTCGAGCTCGACAACATCGGCAACTTCAACCGCGCGAGCACGCTGACGGCGGCCACCATCAGCGCGGAGCTCCGGCGGCTCCACGGCAAGGGCGTGCGCTACGCGTTCCCGATCCACGTCATCGACAACAAGTTCGGCGGGACGGCGATCTACGAGAACGCCTTCAACATCTCGAACTACCGCGAGTTCGGCAGCTTCTGGAGCATGCGTTGCTCGGCGCCCGCCGACGGCATCGGCTTCCGCGTGAAGAACGACGGCTTCGACGCGGCGGTCGCGCTCGTGAAGGCCACGAAGCTCGGCATCGACATCGCGCGCAATCCGCCGACGCCGCCGACCTGCCCGGCGGGGACCGGTCACATGAACACCCGCGGGCTCACGCCTGCCGGCGAGATCGCCGTGAAGGAGATGATGAAGCTCGGCATGATGATCGACATCGATCACATGTCTCAGCTCGCCGCGGACCGGACGCTCGACATCGCGATCGCGGTGCCGGGTGGCGGCTACCCGATCGCGTCCGGTCACAACGGCCCGCGCGGCGCCGGTGGCACCGAGAACGCCCGGACGCCACGGCAGCTGCAGCGGATCGCCCAGCTCCGCGGGATGGTCGGCGTCGGCTGCGAGGACGCCAACGCGCATCAGTTCGCGCGGACCTACGCCGACGTCGCGCGCGCGACCGGCGGGCGCGCCGGCATCGGCACGGACCTCAACGGCCTCGTCAAGGCGCCGCCTCCGCGCCCGGGCTCACGCGTCGTCTACGACGCGTCGTTCCCCAGGAGCCGCTCCGGCAGCAAGGAGTGGGACTACAACGTGGCCGGCGTCGCTCACTACGGCATGCTCTCGGACTACATCCGGGACGTCCGCACCGCGCCGAACGGCAACGCCCTCGTCGACGACACCTTCATGAGCTCGGCCGAGGTGTTCGCCGACATGTGGCGCCGCGCCGAGGTCCAGAAGGACGCGGTCCGCTGAAGGCGCCGCGGCGGCCGGCGTGAGCCGGTCGCCGCGAGCACGGCCGTCGTGAGGGGGCGGCCGCGAGCTCGCACGCCCGTCGTGAGGGGGCGGCCGCGAGCACGCACGCCCGTCGCGTCGGGGGCATTCGCGCGGCCGCGAGCACGCCCGTCGTGCCGTGGCCGCGTTCGCGCGCGCGTCAGCCGACGCCGAGCAGCTTGTTCATGCTCGCCTCGTCGGCGGGCGTGAACGGGTACTGATCGAAGTCGCCGCTCGCGACCCACTTGAACGCGTTGACCGCGCGCGGCTCGAGGCCGCTCTCGGGACCGACGAGCGTGCACTCGTAGAGGAACAGGTCGACGACGTAGTTCTCGTAAGGGTGGCTCACGAACGAGATGAGCTTGCCGACGTCGATCTCCACGCCGAGCCGGTGCAACAGCTCCCGCTTGAGCGCCTGCTGATCGGTCTCCCCCGCCTCCACGCGGCCGCCCGGGAACTCCCACATGAGCGGGAGCACCGCGGTCGTTCGGCGCTGCGTGATGAGGTACGCCCCGTCTCGCTCGAGGACGGCCGCGACGACGCGGATCGTCCTTTGGGTCGACATCAGACCGCCACGCGGAAGAGCTGCTGCCCCATCAGGAGGACGTCGCCGCTCTTGATGTCCGTCTCCTCGCGCAGGCGGAGGAACGACCCGTTCGAGCTGCCGAGATCGGTCAGCATGAGGCGGCCGCCCTCCCACGAGAGGCGGCAGTGGAGGCCCGAGACGTAGCCGTCCTCGGGGAAGAGGACGTCCCCGCGCTCACGGCCGAGGTGCACGCCGGACTCCGGGATCGGGAACGCGTTGCCCGTGACGTCGCGGCCGATGACGAGCGCGATGCGCCCGACGTAGCCCTTCGCGGGAGAGCCGAGGCGCTCGACGCCGTCGGAGCCGACGGGCTGCGACGCGAGCGGCTCGAACTTGATGATCTCCTGCCCGATGCGGAACATGTCGTTCGGGTGGAGCTCGACGGGGACGTCGCGAACGAGCTTCTTGTAGACCCCGTTGAGCGAGGCCTCGTCCTTCACGGTGAGCCGGCCCGGCGCCTGCTTGAAGGTGGCGTGGCGCGGCGACAGGTAGCTGTCGCCCGCGAAGATGCTGCCGGTCTCGCGGCCGACCGTGACGGTGCCGCCGGGCAGCGCGTAGGTGCCGGCTTCGCTGCCGTCCGCGCGGAGCGCCGTCAGGACGACGTTGCCCGGCGCGACCGACGCGGAGGGCTGGGGCGCGGCCTTGGGGGGAGCCGCGGCGCCTCCGAGCCGGAAGCCACACGATCCGCAGAAGAGGTTCGACGGCGCGTTGATGTGGCCGCACTGCGGACAGGTCACGGTCGCGCCGGCCGGGGCCTGCGACTGCGAGGCGGCGTGCGGTGGGGCGGCCGACGGCGCGGCCTGCGGCGGCGGCGCCGCGGTGGGCTGCGGCTGCGGCTGAACGAGCGGGGCGCCGGCGCCCGGGGCAGCCGTGGGGGTCGACGGCGCACCCACCGCCTTCACGCCCTGCGGCGGCGTCTGCGGCGTGAAGGGCTTCGGCGCCGCGTCACGAGGGAGCTCCGCCCCGCAGCCGAGGCAGAACTTGTAGTGGTCTTGATTGTCCTTCGTGCACTTGGGACAGGTGATCAAGAGACCCTCTCTTGGAGGCTGCTTTGCCCCGTAGCCACACTCGCGTTCACCGAGGGAGTATCTTGCACCCGGTCAACGTGGGTCAAGCGCAGTAAATCGTAGCGATGCCGAAGAGGTAGGAGGCGCCCGAGCGCGAAAGGCGCCCGCCGCTGCCCGGGAGCGTCTATTTGCGCCGCTCCGGCCCGCTCTCCAGCCGCGGGAGGTGCACGGTAGGGGCGTCGTCGAGCGAGGTCGGGGCCGGCGCGCCGGGGGGCAGCGCGGGGTTTCCGTCCTCACCGGCCCGCTCCGCGCTCGCGTCGAGCGCCTTCGCCATGGCCTTCGCGGCCTTCTCTACGGCCCGCTCGGCGGCCCCGAGGGGGTCGAGCTCGCGGAGGTACTTGTGGACCCGCTTCGTGCGCAGGGTCGCCAGCGAGGCGAGCACCTGCTCCCGGGCCGCGACGGAGAGCCCCTTCGCCGCTCGAACGACCTCGGTCGCCATGTCGACGTCGTGGAGCTCGCCGAGCCGCTTCTGGAAGACCGTCGCCGGCTCGAGCTGCGCGCGCGCGTCGATCGGCAGCGCGTCGGCCAAGAGCTCGATCGAATACCGTAGCTCCTTGTACGCGATGCGGAGGTCGTGCATCCCGACGACGTCCTCGACGTCGACGTCGCGCTTGCTCTCGACCTTGCGACGCGCGCGCTCGACGGTGCGGCGCGCGAAGCGCGCCAGGTCGACGTTCCGCTCCGGCTCGACCGGAAACACGAGCAGCGCCTTCAGCATGAGCCGCGCGCGATCGAGATCGCCGCGCTGGATGCGCGTGACCACCGCCTGGCGGAGCTTCGCCTCGCGCGCCTTGCGGCCCTCCAGCCACGCGTCGAGCTCAGGCCCCTCGGTCGCGTCCTCGAGCGTCTCCTCGAGGACCTCTTCGTCGCGGAGGTCGCCCGTCGCGCGCATCACCTCCGCGAAGGCGCCGCGGACGACGTCCGTGTGCCAGCGCCCGAAGACCTTGCGCGACATCTTGAGCAGCGTGCGCATGCGCCGGATCGCGACGCGGAGGTCGTGGATGGCGTCATCGTCGCCGTCCGTGAGGACGCGCGGCGCGGTCTCGTTCAGCGAAGCGTCGAGCTCGCGCAGCTTCGCGAGCACGTACGCGCCCGTCTTTGGCGCGGTCTTGCCGTGCTCCGCGGCCCTGGCCCCGTGGCTCATCGCGCCGTCTCCGTCGTCTGGCCGGCCGCCGGCGCGTTCGTCGTCTGAGCTGCCGACGGCACCTCCGCCGCGGTCAGCGCGGAGGCGCGGTGGACGCGCGCGACGGTGACCGGCTTGACGCCGCGGCGCTGCTTGAACGTCCGCCTCACCGCCAGCCGCGCTTGCTCGGCGAGGGCCTCGTCGGTCGCGTGCCGCGGCGCGTCCGCGAGGGCGCGCCGGACGGCGTCCTCGGCGGCGGCGACGTCGTCCGCCGCGCGATCGTCGTCCGCCACGCCGCGCGTGCTCACGAAGACGTCGACGCGCCCCGCGGCGTCGATGGTGACGGCGCAGAACGCGGCGCCTTCCTGGGCGAGCGCGGCGCGCTCGCGGAGCACGCTCGCCGGCACCGCGCGTCCAGCCCAGACGTGGACGCGGCCGGCGCCGAACGACTCGCCGAGCATGACGCGGTCGCGCGTGACCTCGACGGCGCGGCCGTTCTCGACGACGGCGATGCTCGGCACGCCCATCTCGCGCGCGAGCGCCGCGTGCCGCGTGAGGTGGTGGATCGTCCCGTGGACCGGGACGAAGCAGCGCGGGCGGACGAGCTCGATCATCCTCCGTTGATCCGGCCGGTGCGCGTGCCCGCTGACGTGGATCCCGCGCTCGGTCGCGCGCGAGACGACCTCGACGCCGCGGCGAATCAGGTGGCCCATGATCGCGTGGACCTCGGGCTCGTTGCCGGGGATCGTGCGCGCCGAGAGGATCACGCGGTCACCGGGCATCACCTCGAACGCTGGGTGCTCGCCGCGCGCCAGGCGCGAGAGCGCGGCGTTGGCCTCGCCTTGCGAGCCGGTCGCGATCGCGAGGATCTCACGGCGCGGCCGCTGGCGCGCGAGGCCGTCGGGGAGCACGAGCTCGTCGGGCCACGGCAGGTACCCCGACCTCCGCGCGACGCGCGCGTGCGTGCCGACGCCCCGACCGAGGAGCACGATCTTGCGGCCGGCGGCGCGGGCGATGTCCCCGAGCAAGCGGAGCCGGTGGACGTTGGACGCGAACATCGCGACGACGACCGCGCCCTCCGCCTCGAGCACGAGCCGCTCGAGGACGTGCCCGACGTCGGACTCGCTGCCGGTCGCGCCCTCGACGTCCACGTTGGTGGAGTCGCTCATGAGGAGCGTGACGCCTGCGTCGCCCAGCGCGCGGAAGCGCTCGACGTCGATGTCCTCGCCGTCGGGCGGGGCCTCGTCGAACTTGAAGTCGCCGGTGTGGATCACCGTG
>JAHBWA010000019.1 GCA_019637195.1 Labilithrix sp.
GCTCATCGGGATCATCGGCGAGCTCGTCAAGCTCACCGACTACTCGGGGGGCGTCGACGTCCTCGTGTTCCTCGTGCTCATCCTCGTGCTCCTGGTGCGGCCTGCCGGCCTCCTGGGCTCGACGCGCACCGAGAAGGTCTGAGCGCGCCGCGAGGCAGCTCCGCAGCGCCCACCGCGGTGTTCGCCATGGCGGCACCGCCGTTGCAACGCGCAGCGCGGAGGTGTTCGCCATGGGGTGCGCCAGTCGGTGCCTTCCGATCGTCTGCGGCGCCGCGGCTCTGCTCGCGGCGCCGGCCTGCAAGCGGGACCGCGCGGAGGACGAGCGCGCGAGCGCGGCCTCGAAGACGACCACGAGCAGCGCCGACGTCGCCTCGATGGCCAAGGCGACGAGCGAGCGCCTCGCCGAAGCGCGCTGTCGCCGCGAGGTCTCGTGCCAGCAGGTCGGACCGTCGCGCCGTCACGAGAGCCTCGAGATCTGCCGCGGTCTCTACGCGTCGGATGTGATGCGCGAGGTCGGCCCGTCGGCGTGTCCTCGCGGCCTCGATGAGGCCCAGGTCACCCGATGTGTCGCGGCGATCGACCAGGCGGGCTGCCTCGATCCCGTCGGCACGCTCGAGCGGCTCGAGGACTGCCGCGCGAGCAAGCTCTGTCTCTCGGCCGCGGCGCCTTGAGAGTCGACCCGGCGAGCGTCGGTCAGAGGGGCGCGCGGCGTGAGGTCGCCGCGTGCGCCCGCGCCGCCCGCACGTGGCGGAAGGCACCGTTCAGCTCGCCGCGCGCCGGCCGCCGCCGCGGCAACGCCGGCGCGATTTTTCGTGTCGGCTCCGGCGTTTCGCGCCGCTCGCGCTCGCCAGGGCACCGCGGTTGCAAGGTGCCACGCGGAGGTAACGCTCATGCTCAGTCTTCGTAGTCTCGTTCCGTTTGCGTGCGTCGGTGCAGGGATCCTCGTGGCCGTCGGCTGCAACCGCGACCGCGAGCGAGGCACGCTCGATCACGACCGCGCGCCGGCCACCGGCGAGAGCCACCCGACCACCCAGGGCGAGCCGAGCGGCGTCACGACCGTCACCGGCGCCGGCGTGGTCGCGAACACCAGCGCGATCGACCGCATCGTGGCGGCGCGCTGCCAGCGCGAGGCGAACTGCAAGAACATCGGCGCCGACAAGAAGCACGTCAGCGAGCAGGCCTGCGCCCAGAAGCTCAAGGCGGACATGAAGGACGATCTGAACGCGAACGAGTGTCCGCGCGGGATCGATCAGAAGGAGCTCAATGACTGCCTCGGCGCGATCCACAAGGAGGAGTGCAACAACCCCATCGACTCGATCAGCCGCCTCGCCGCGTGCCGCACGGGCGAGCTCTGCCTGAAGTCCGCCGCGCCGACGCGGTGATCGGCGCGGTTCCCGCGCCCCCTCGAGGCGCCGGCGTGTCCCCGCGCCCGCGGGGGCGCCGCCTGTCGGAGCACGGCCGCGTCACTCGGGCCCTCGACCATCGGGGCCGCGTGACGACGCCACGCAGACAAACGATCTCCGTCAGCGAGCGCGCCCGCGAATCCCGACTCGCGAATCCCAACTCGCGAATCCCAACTCTCGATCCCGACTCGCGAGTCCCGGCCCGGGATCCCCCGCTCGCGAGTCACGATCGCGCTCGCAGACCCGATCACGACGCGCGCCAGTCAATGTGGATGACATGCGCCGCCCACGCCGCTGGGTAGCCCGGTTGACGGTTCAGTCCGAGGACGCTATTTCGCGAGGATGGGTCGTCTCCTCACGTGGGCTATCGTGGGCATTCTTGCGTCGCCGCTCGTCGCGTGCGGAGGCGAGGCCGACGAGGGCTCGGCCTGCTCGTTCGAGGCATGGGAGCAGTGTCCGAAGCCCTCGGCCGAATCGCTCTCGATGCCCTGGCCCGAGCTGAGGGCGCGGCTCGCCGCGCTTGCAGACGCGACGGAGGAGGGTGTGGCGGCCCCCGAGGCCTGGCACGTTCCTCTGACGCGCATCGACGTTCTCCATGACGCGCCGTTCATGAAGGACTGGTCGGGGCCCGTGTCCCAGCAAGACAAAGAGCGCCGCTCCTTGACGAGGCAGGACGTCGACGCGACGTTCGCGGGGTTGTTCAACGCGCTGGCAAATCTCCATCTCAGCCGCAGCAAGTTCAACGTCAAGGAGGCCGTGGACAGCGCGCGCGAGGCGGAGAAGGCCTTCGCAACGCTGAAGGCGGAGAGCTTGTTCCAGGATCCGTTCGGTCGGCCGGAGCCGCGCACGACGCTCGTCTCGTATGCCCGCGGGGCCACAGTCCTGCAGTTTCTGGTCCGGACCGCGGACCAGCGTCGTCGGATCGCGGACGACGCGTCGGCCTTCCTCAACGAACGTCTGGGGGAGTGGGAGGAGATGCAGCGCGGTCGGCTCGCCGGCAGGCCCGAGGCGGAGTTGCAGGCGGCCATCGACGAGTTCGGCAAGCCGGAGATCGCTCGACTGGTCACCGCTTGGCGCAAGATCGAGGCCCTCGACATTCGTCCCATCAGCGAGTGATCGGACGACAGCCGGTTCTCCCTGCGCGTCGAGAACGGCGCCGGGAGAGCACGACGACGCGGCGCCGTAGACCGGCGACGCGGCGCCGTAGGCCGACGAGCCGCGCCGAGGCAACCGGGCCCCGGCGTTCGGGGCCCGGCGCGTCGCGCACGTCGGCGGGGAGGCTCAGGCCGGCGAGCCCGCCCCGAGCGCGTTGCGGAGGCGCTGGACCGCGTCCGGCGTGAGCGAGCTCTGCATCAGCTTCGCGCCGGCGAAGCGCGCGAGCTCTCGCTCGAGCGCGTCGTCCTTGACGTGGCTGACGAGCAGCGCGAGCGCCGAGGTCCCGGGCGACAGCGACGTCTCGAGCTCCTTGACGGTCGCGTCGGGGATGCCGATGTCGATGAGCTTGGCGGTGAGCGCTCCGATGCCCGCGCTGAGCGCGCCGCCGACGACGGTGCCGACCGGACCGGCCACGAGCGTGCCGATGAGCGCGCCCCAGAGGCCGGAGCGCGCGGCGCCCTCCGCGGGCTTCACGTCGACGGTCTCCGTGACATGGCTGCGGCCTTCGGCGTTCTTGTCGAGGAAGACCGCGTCGTGGAGCAGGATGCTCTGCTCGGTCTGGAGACGCTGGAACGCGAGGAACGCCTCACGCGACTTCAGCGGAGAGTCGAACGCGATGACGAGGAGGTGGTTCGGTTCGGTCTGGCTCATGGTCGCAGCAGTCTTGCCAATCGACCGGGCTTTGCAAGCGAATCGGGCGAATTCGTCGGCGCTCGCGTCGGCTCGCGCCGACGTCGCGCGCGCCCGACGTCCGCGCGCCGGGTGTCAGCGCGCCGAGTCGGACGCACGCCGGGTGTCAGCGCGCCGAGTCGGATGCACGCCGGGTGTCAGCGCGCCGAGTCGGACGCACGCCGGGTGTCAGCGCGCCGAGTCGGACGCGCGCGCGGCGGTCGAGGTGCGGTGTCGATCGACCATGAGCGTCGCGAGGACGACGAGGAGCATCGTCGGGAACACGTAGAACGCCGGCGTATCCCACGCGGCGCCCCGCGGACGGTACACGCCGCCGGTCGTCGCGCACGCAGCGAGGTAGAGCGCGATGGTCACGATCCCCGAGCGCTGCCAGAGGCGGGCGTCGATCGAGGGCTCGGCGGTGCGTACGGGTTCGGTCGGGCGCACGGGTTCGGTCGGGCGTACGGAGTCCGGTGTGCGTCCGGCGGCGGCGCGCGTCCCGTTCGCGCGGCGCGCCGCGAGGACCGCGCGCCAGGTCGGCCAATCCCACGCGAGCAGCGCCAGCGTCGCCAGCCAGAGCAGGGTCACGACTATCGCGGTGGGGTAGACCCGCGTGCTCCAGCAGAAGGCCAGGATGGTGGAGAAGATCGGCGCTGCGAGCAGCGCGCCGAGCGTCGCGAACCGCTGCGTGACGAGCAGCGTCGCCGCCGCGAGCTGCGTGGCGCCGACGAGCTGATAGAACGCACCGGTCGCGTGGAACGCGTGGAGGAAGTCGTGGAACGCTCCGTGGAGGTGCGGGTCCGTGAACGGCTCGGCGAGCACCTTCTTGAGCCCGGCCGGGAAGAGCGCGAACCCGACGAAGATGCGCGCGACCGCGACCGTGAGGTGGAGCGATCGCCGGCGCCTCGCGCGGCGGACGAGATCGTCGAGCTTCGTCGTCCAGGTGGCCACGAGCCGGGACGCTACGTCGCGCACGGAGCCGTCGCAAGCGCGTGCGCCGCGGCCGTCGAAGCGGGGATCGCGCGCGGCGGTCTGGCTTCGGCTCGCTGCGGCCCAAGCCGCCGGGCGTCGTCGCCAAGCCTGCACGCCGAGCGAGCTCGCCGCGCTCGTAGCGTTCTTCCGTTCGACGGCCCCCTGGGCGAGGACGTGCCCGTCGCCGAGTGGTCGGCCGAAGTCAGCGTGGGGTGCGACCAGCGCGTGTTTGGCGACGGCAGCGGAGCGACCTGGCCTCCCATCGTGACGAAGTCGACCGGATCGATTTCGTCGACCGTGGCGGCTGCATCGAGCTCGCGGGCGGCAGCGACGTGCGCGGGCGTTTGTGTCATCAGGCCGAGGCGTGTCGCGTGACCGCATCGCGAGCGCTCGGCCGAGCTCGCGTTGGCGAAGGTCGACGCAGCGACGCGCGGGGCGAGAGGGACGCGGTGTGTCCCGGCCTCGCCGAGCACGCGCCGTCCTGCGCGAACACCCAGTTCACCTTCGAGCCCCCATCCGCGCCCAGGCATCACCGGGCGAGGATCGCGCGACCGTCTCCAAGCGGCGCTCCCGAATCGGCGCCCGGGTACGACATCCTAGGGAAGAATCTCCGCGACCCGGCGTAAACGAGTCCGGACGGTCCCTCGGTGGGGAGCCGGATCGAAGCTGTCATCGCCAACGACCGTCGCTCTCGCGGTCGCCGGCCGGCACCTCTGCGATCGGCGTGTCCGTCCTGCTCGTCGACGACGCGTGCGCCTTCGCCACGCGGACGTCGGCGTGCGCTTCGAACCCGCATCGCTCGAGCGCGCCGGCGCTCGCCCCTCTCTTGGAGCTCGTCATGAAGAAGATCCTCGGTCTCGCCGCGATCCTCGCGCTCTCGTCACCGCTCGCCTGCGCGGCGGACGCCGACGAGAGCGTCGAGAGCGCCGACAGCGCGCTCGACGGCGCGAAGATCCAGCAGCTCGGGACCATCGCCTACGGCGAGACGCGGACCGCGACCTACTCGAACCCGCTCCGCTACCGCGCCTTCAAGATGACCGGCACGAAGGGCGATCAGGTCCGCATCGTCGTCCGGTCGACGACGGGCGGCGCGCCGATCGCGTGGCTGCTCGGGCCCCGCTTCGGCGTCGTCGCGACCGACGACCGCAACGGCGAGAGCGCGAACACGGCGACGGTCACCAAGACGCTGGTCACGACGGGCACCTACTACGTCGCGTTCCGCGAGATCGATCTCGCCGACTCGACCTTCGAGGTCAGCGTCTTCGACGACCGTCCGGCGCCGCCTCCTCCTCCGCCCCCGCCGCCTCCTCCGCCCACGCCCGACGGCGATGTCTTCGATCCCGCGTGGTGCTCCGGCGCGGATCTCTCGAAGGCCGACCTCGTCGCGCGCTTCCCGCTCGCCGCGAGTGAGGTGAGCCTCGGCCCGATCCGCCTCCGCGCCAAGACCCGCCTCTGCCAGGATCAGACCGGGTGCCAGGACTGGGAGAACGCGAGCGAGATCCCGTTCTACAAGGTGACGTGGAGCGGCAGCCGCTACACGACGAGCGCGCCGCAGACGATCGCGCTGCCGGCGACGGGCACCGCGGAGCTCTCGATCGCGACGAGCTCGACGGCGATCGCCCTCGAGGTGGGCGGCCTCTCGCTCGGGAGCTCGACGTCTCTGTCGAATACGCCGTCGTGGGACTTCCGGATGCCGACGCTCGGCGGCGCCTCGGTGCAGGTCGGGAGCTGGCTGCCGTCGACCGGCAGCTACCTCTCCTTCTCGCGGAAGAAGATCACGAGCACCTGCATCCAGGCGCTCTCGACGGGGCGCGTCTACAACGCGAACGGCAACGGCCAGTACACCGAGATCGCTGCCTCGCTCTACGGCAGGTACGACGTCCCCGTGCCGCCGGCGCCGCCTCCGGCGCCGACGAACACCGTGTTCGATCCGTCGTGGTGCGGCGGCAATCCGATCACCAAGAGCGAGGCGCTCGCCAAGTTCCAGCCGGCCGCGACGACGGCGGTGCTCGGCACGGTGCAGCTCGACGGTCGCAAGCGCGACTGCCACGATCAGACCGGCTGCCGGGCGTGGCAGGCGACGACGTCCCTCCCGTTCTACAAGGTCACGTGGAGCGGCAGCCGCTACACGACGAGCGAGGCGCGCTCGCTGACGACGCCGTCGACCGGTGACGCGACCCTCTCCGTCACGTCGAACACGATCGCGATCGACCTCGGGCTCGACGACTACCCGACGCTCTCGCTCGGCAACTCGACGTCGATGTCGAACGCGCCGTCGTGGGACTTCCGGATGCCGACGCTCGACGGCGCCTCGGTGCAGATCGGCAGCTGGCTCCCGTCGACAGGCAGCTACCTCACCTTCGCGCAGAAGAAGGTGACGAACCACTGCCTCCAGGCGCTCTCGACGGGCCGCGTCTACGCGTCGGCGAACGACGGCCGCTACACCGAGTACACCGCGTCGTGGAGCAGCGAGTACTGAGCGAGCGCGTGAGGCGCCCGTCGTGACGGCGGGGCGCGCCGGAGCCGGCCACGCCGGATGGGCGGCCGCGCCGAACGGGGCGGGCGCGCCGGAGCCGGCCGCGCAGCGCGAGTGGCCGCTACGACGCCTTCGGGTGCGAGGGCGGCGCGAGGTCGGGGCGCACGATGACCTTCTCCTCGCGCGGAGGTCGACCGTCCTCCGCGTGCCTGCCGCTCGAGACGCTCTCGACCGCGTCGACGAGATCGTCCGGCCCGAGCTCCTGCACCGGGTTCTTCTCTTCGTCCTCGAGGCGCATCGCTTCGAGGACGAGGGCTCCGACGGACGCGCGCGGCGCCGGCAGGCTCCGGCTCTCGCGGGGCTGGAACGAGAAGCGCCCGGCGCGCCACGCCAGCACTTCTCGCAGCACCTCGAGCGCCGGCCTCGGCGCCCCCGCGACCTCGGTGCTGGCGAACAGGCCGTCGGTGAGCGTGAGCGCCGCGCGCTTGCCGCTCATCGCGACGACCTCGATGAGCCCGCTCCGCCGCTCCATCTCGAACATCATGAGCAGGCTCGCCAGCGGGAAGGCGGAGAGATCTCCGCGGATGGCCGCGGCGACAGAGGTCGACGAGGGCGCGCCGTCGACGTCCCGGCCGTCGAGCCTCCGCGCCATCGCGATCAGCGCCCCGACCTGCGCGACGATGTCGTCGTTCGAGATGGGACGGTCGAGGAAGACATCTGCACCTACGTTCAGGGTTTGGGCGCGGACGCTCCGGTCCTCGGTCAGGTCGCCGACGAAGAGGATCGGGACCTTCGAGAGCGCGCCCGCCTCGGTGCGGACCTTCCGCGCGACCCAGGCGCCGTCGATGTCGGGGAGCTCGGGGCTGAGGACGATGCAGTCCGGCACGGTCTCGCTCGCCTTGCGAAACCCGACGATCGCCTCACCGCAGGCGTCGACGACGTAGCCTTTCTCCTGAAGGGCGCGGACGAGGGCGCTCGCCACCCACTCGTCCCCGTCGATCACGAGCACGCGGCCCCGGATCACTCGTCGTATTTAGCATGCGCGTTCGCTGGCCGCGAAAACCCTGACAAAAGTCCGGGGCGCACGCTTCCTCCGTCGGCACGTCGTGGCGCCATCCATGTAGCAAACGCTGAGCGCGCGGCGCGCATGCCCGGTGCGCGAACGGCCCGAGCGGTGCCAGACGTGGTTGTGGATGAGGAGCACCTCCCCCGCCACGGCGGGGAGCGGGAGGGCGAGCGCCTCGGCGTCGAGCCGCTCGAGCTTGTCCTCGGGGACCACGCCGCCCAGAGGGGTCGCGAGCCCGGCCGCGTGCGTCCCAGGCGCGACCTCGACGCACCCTCCGCCGACCGGCGCGTCGTCGAGCGCGGTCCAGAGCTGCAACGTCGGCTCGCGATCGAGGCCCCAGAAGTCGCCGCCGTCCTGGTGCCACGGCAGGTTCGAGCCGCCGCCCGCGTGCTTGTTCATCAAGAACGCGCGGTACAGCGTGACGTCGGCGTTCGGGTAGACCCTCGCCGCGACGCGCCGGAAGACGTCGCTCGCGATCCAGTCCCAGAAGAGCGGATCGAGCTCGAGCTTCTCGACCTTGCGGTACGCGAGGGACGGGCCCTTCCAGCCCTTGCCGTACTCGAGGTCTTCGTAGCGGCCGGACTCCGAGTCGTGCTGGAAGAACAGGCCGGGGTAGGTCACCTCGCCGAGCATGATCGCGTCGGCTCGCGCGCGGAGCCGCGCGATGGTCGCGTCGTCGGCGAGCTTGCCGAGCCGAGCCCAGCCGTGCTCGCGGTAGTGCGCGACCGCGTCGTCCAGAGCTCGGTCGTCGGGGATCATCCGCGCACGTACTTCGTGTCCGTGCCCGACCACGCGAGGTGAAGCGCGTCGACGGCGCTCCGCACCTCGGGCGGCAGGGCGCGCCCGCACGCGCGCACGCCCTCGTCGAGCTGCGTCACGCTCGCGGGACCGAGGAGGATCGAGTCGACCCCCTCGGCGCCGGCGAGCCACGCGTACGACAGCTCGAGCAGGCTCATGCCCGCGGTCTTCGCGACCTCGGCGAGCGCGTCGACGCGGTCGAACATCGCGTCCGTGAAGTACCGGCCCAGGTAGAGGCGGTTCTTGTCGAAGCGCGAGCCCTTCTGCGTGGAGCCGTCGCGCAGGTGCCGGCCCGCGAGGAGGCCGCCGGCGAGCGGGTTGTAGACGACCGTGTGGACGCGGTAGCGCCGCGCGAAGGCGAACCACTCGACGTCGAGCTGCCGGATCAGCACGTTGTAGAGCTGCTGCGCGACGGCCGGGCGCGGCAGGCCGCGCTTCGCCAGCGCCTCGCTCGAGGTGAGGTGGATCATCTCGAGCACCTGCCAGGCGGCGTAGTTCGATACGCCCCACGAGAGGATCTTCTTCTTTTCGATGAGCTCGGCGACGGCGTCGAGCGTCGCCTCGATGGGCGTGTCGCGGTCGGGGACGTGGAGGTAGTAGACGTCGACGCGGTCGGTGCCGAGCCGCTTCAAGCTCTCGTCGATCGCCGCGGTGAGCCGCGCCGGGCCGAGCCCCTCGGGCTTGCCGCCGACGCGGCCGAAGCCGCACTTGGTCGCGAGCACGACCTCGTCGCGCTTGCCGGCGAGGGCCTCGCCCACGATGCGCTCGGAGGCGCCGTCGCAGTAGGCGTTCGCCGTGTCGACGTGCCGGACGCCGAGCTCCAGCGCCCGCGCGACGATCCGCTTCGACTCGGCCTCGTCCGTCCTTCGGCCGAAGTTCATGGCGCCGAGGCAGAGCGGCGCACCCGTCGCGGCGCCGTCCGCGTTTCTCTCGGACCGGAGCGCGAGCACCTCGCGGAGGAGCGGAGTTTCCACGCAGCTCGATTAGCACCGCGGACGCCGCGCGCGGAACGGACATGGCGCCCGCCGCGCTCTGCGCCTGCGTTTCGTGGGACCGAGCACCGCGGGCTGGAACGTAACTCATAAATGAGTTACTATATCTGGGTCGATCACGGCTCGCAGAGAGACTGTGGCGGCGAGTACACTCCTGGCCGAACTCCTTCGGACACCCATGACGAACGACAAGCTCGCGATTCTCGTCGGCGGAGGCCCCGCACCCGGCATCAACAGCGTGATCGGCGCCGCCACCATCCGCGCCAGCCTCTCGGGCGTCGAGGTGATCGGCGTCCAGGACGGGTTCCGCTGGTTGATCGAGGGCGACACCTCGCGCGTGGCGCCGCTCTCGATCGCCGACACGAGCCGCATCCACTTTCGCGGCGGCTCGCACCTCGGCATCTCGCGCGCCAACCCGACCAAGAGCCCGGAGCTGCTCGCGCGCTGCCTCGACACGCTCGACCGCCTCGGCGTCGGCATGCTGGTCACGATCGGCGGCGACGACACGTGCTTCAGCGCGTCGACCCTCGCGAAGGCGTCGAACGGCCGGTTGCGCGTGGTCCACGTGCCGAAGACGATCGACAACGACCTCGACCTCCCGCAGGACGTCTACACGTTCGGCTTCCAGACGGCGCGCCACATCGGCGCGGAGGTCGTGAAGAACCTCATGGTCGACGCGAAGACGACCTCGCGCTGGTACTTCACGGTCGCGATGGGCCGCAAGGCCGGGCACCTCGCGCTCGGCATCGGCAAGGCCGCCGGCGCGACGCTCTCGCTCGTGCCCGAGGAGTTCACCGCGCGCGCCCCCAACGGGACGGTCCGCCTCCGCGACATCGTCGACACGCTCACCGGCGCGGTCATCAAGCGCCTCTCGCACGGCCGGCCCGACGGCGTCGCGGTCCTCGCCGAGGGCCTCGTCGAGGTCGTCGACACGGCGGACATCGAGGGGCTGGAGGGCGTCGAACGCGACGCCCACGGTCACATCCGCATCGCCGAGGTCGACTTCGGCAACATCGTGAAGGCCGCCGTGCAGCGTCAGCTCGCGGAGCTCCGCATCAAGACGACGATCGTCTCGAAGAACATCGGCTACGAGCTCCGCTGCGCCGACCCGATCCCCTTCGACATGGAGTACACGCGCGATCTCGGCTACTGCGCCGCGCGCTACGTGATCGAGGGGGGCGATCAGGCGCTCATCAGCATGCAGCGCGGGCGCTTCGTCCCTGTGCCGTTCGACAAAATCATGGACCCGAAGACCGGCCGGATGCGCGTCCGCATGGTCGACATCGAATCCGACCGCTACAAGATCGCGCGGAGCTACATGCTCCGCCTCCGCGCCGAGGACTTCAAAGACAAAGTCGAGCTCGCGCGCCTCGCGCAGGCGGCGAACATGAAGCCGTCCGAGTTCGTCGAGCGCTTCGGCTACCTCGCCGAGGGCGATACGCGTCCGAGCCTCGCGCCGATGCGCGCCGTCACCCCGAGCAACCCGCCCGGCGCCTGAGTCCGAGCCTCGCGGGGCTCTTGGCCGGCGTCGAGCTCGAAGCCGCGGCCGGCGACGGCGTCCGCGTTCGTGCCTGATCGCGCCCGACGTCACTCCGCGTTGGCGGCCGCCGCCTCGAGGAGCGGCGCGGCGAGCGGCGTCTTGCGAGGACGGCCGCGCGGGCGGCGCGGGGCTTCGTGCTCGGCGGAGAGCGCGAACCCCTCCGCGTCGCTGGGACGAGGTCGGCGCGCAGGGCGCGGCAGCGCGATCGCCTCGAGTCGCGCGCTCAGGGCGGCGTTGGACTCGGCGTAGACGCGCGCGTAGGCGAGCGCGCGCTGCGCGTGCTGGAGGAGGGCCTCCTGGCGATCGAGGAGACGAGCCCGGGCCTCGTCGACGAGCGTCTGGGCGGTGGCGACGGCGTCCTCGGCCGCGTCGGCTTCCGAGGCGAGGCGCGCGAGCGTCGTGGCGTCGAGCTCGCCGAAGCGGACGTCGGCGAGCTCGCTCGCGAAGAGATCGAGGAGGGATTGGACGGCAGGAGAGCGGACGGACATGAACTGAACGTACGATCAGTGGTCGGCCGAAGCCAAAGCTTTTCTGGCGGCGCGCGTCGCTCCATCCGCGGCGCGGTCGCGGCCGAGCCAAAGCGTCGCCGCGGTCATCGAGTTTCCCATACGCGTGGACGTGCCGCGGCGCGATGAACCCGTGGCCGGCGTCGACGACGCCGCGCGCCGTGGCCGACGACGCCGCGAGCCCGCGCCACCGACGCCGCGGGCCCGTCGCCGTCTCCGACACGCAGGCCGTCGCCGCCGACGCCGCGGGCCCCGCCGCCGTCCTCTGAACGCAGGCCGTCGCCGACGACGGACGCGGGGCCCCGTCGGCGTCTTCGACGACGCAGGCCTGCGTCGCTATTTTTTGAACAGCTTGCCGAAGAGCCCGCCCAGGGTCTCTTGCGGCGCGGGCTTGCTGGGGCTGTTGGGCATCCCGGGCGGCGGCTTGCTCACGCCGCCGCGCATGTTGTGGAGCCGCACCTCGCGCATGGCGTCGAGGTTGCGCGGGTTGAGCTCCGCGGCCTTCTTGAAGTCCTTGAGCGCCTTGTTCGGCTCCTCGGCGCGTTTGTAGAGCAGCCCGCGGTAGAAGTAAGCGCGCTCGCAGTTGGGGTTCTTCTGGATGCAGCGATCGAGTAGCAGGGCCTTCTCGAGCGTCTTCTCGCGGCTCAGCCACTCGGGCTTCTGCGCGTCGAGCCACGCGAGCGTGGCGAGGTAGTCGGCCTGATCGCCGTCGAGCGCGACGCATCGCTTGACGATCTCGTACGCCTGCGGGTCCCCCATGTTCCGCTTGAGCAGGAACTCGGCCTTCTGGAACTCCGTGGCGGCCTCGAGGATCGCCTGGATCTTCGCCTGATCCTCGGGCGTGGCGCCGCCGTCCTTCAGCAGCGTCATGTAGTCGTGGCGCTTGGCCGGATCCATGAGCGTCGCGTGCGCCTCGGTGAGGTGCGTGAACACCTTGCTGCACGCGTCCTTCACGTCGACGAGCGCCGGCGGCAGCCGGTCGGGGTGCCACACCTTCGCGAGGCCGATGAAGGCCTTTTGCACGGCTTCGGGCGCGGCGTCGCGCTCGAGGCCGAGCATCTGGAAGTAGTCCTGCGCGTTGATCTGCTCGGCGCGCTCGAGGATCTTCGTCTTCAGCGCGTTCTGCTCGGCGGTGAGCTGGCGCGAGCTCGACGGCGGCGCGACGGACATCGAGCTGGACGAGGCGGGGGGCTCGATCGTGCTCGCGATCTGCGGGACGCTCGCGGGGGCCGGCACCGGCACGCTCGGCGTCGCTCCCGTCATCGCCGGCGGCACCGCCGACTGCTGGATGGTCTGCGTGATCATCGAGCCGATGTCCATCGACAGGCCCGCCGCCGGCGCGATCACCGGCTCGGGCGGCGTACTGATCACGGGCTCGGGCGGCGCCGAGGGGGCGGCGCCGAAGGCGCCGAGCGGTGAGGGCTGCGCGCCGAACGCGTTGACCGGCGCTCGCATCCCCGGGCTCGACGCGCGCTCGTCGTTCGCGCCCGACGCGGCGACGTGCTCCTCGACGACGAGCGGGCTCCGCGACGCCTGCCGCTGCAGCTGCACGCGGGCGAACGCTTGCCCGCTCGACGGAGGTGGGACGTTCGCCGGCGCCTGCCGTGGAGCGGCCGGCATGTTCGCCGACGGCGCGGGCGCGGCCTGGGCGGCCGGCTGCGCTTCGCTCAGCTCGACCTGCTTCATGATCAAGAGGAAGTAGGCGAGCACCTGCCCGAGCCCCGGACCGATGACGCTCGAGAGGTCGACGACGCGCGTCGGACGCTGTCGCAAGAGCTCGACGGCCTGCAGCTCCTGAGGGCTGAAGGCGAAGCGCTGGAGCTGAGCGTTCGCCGAGGCGCGCAGGTGCGCCCCGCCGATCCGCCGGAGCGTCGCGTCCACGTGCTCCCAGGCGGGCGTCTCCCTGACGCCGCGCCAGAGGACGGGGAACGGATCGATCGCGGTCGGAGGTCCGCCGACGGACTGCAGGAGGTCGAGGCCGTCGTAGTAGGCGAACGTCGTGTCGCCGGAGAGGCTGAAGAGGTGCTCGACCTTGCGCTCCACCTGCGAACGGAGCCCCGCGTCGAGCCGCGCCGGATCGATCGCGCCCATCTCGAGCAGGGCCTGTCCCTGGAGCATCGGGCCCTCCTGCATGCGCGCCAGCGAGGCGGCGAGCTGGTCGGGCGTGATCATCCCGAGCTCGCTCAGCACGGTGCCGAGGTAGTGGATCGGCTCGGCCGTGCGGATCTTCGCCGGGCATCCGCTCAGCACGAGCATCGTCGCGAGCGGCGCGGCGCCGAGCGTGAGCTCGAACGTCCCGGTCAACCGACGCTCCAGGGCATAGACCAGGAGGTGCGGGAACGGCGTTTTGACGAACGACCCGGACGCTGTCGGTGCCGGAAGCGGGTTTTGCATCGCGGCTAGCTCTCCCAGTCTACACGCATCGCGAACCTCGAAAAGTACCATCCATCGGGCGCGCTCGTCATCGGCGTCTCGGCTTCTTGGTCGCGTTTGGCGGGCTCGTTTCGGGCTCGTTTCGGGCTCGGACTTCGGCCCGGTCTGGGTTCGGTTCTGGGCTCGGTTCGGGGGGGGCCTCGATTGGGCCGTCGATGTGGGGTCGCCCGTCGGACGGGGCGGGGCTCGCGCGCTCCCCGGTGCGCTCACCCCGACCGAGGTGTGGGGGGCGCCGCTCGCTAGCTCTTCCGCGCGACGCCGCGGATCGTCGGCCGGACGATCGGGAGGGCCTTGCGCATGCTCTCCTTCGTCAGCGCCTCGAACGCGAAGCCGGCGCGCTCGATCGCGGCGCGGGTGTCGCGCGTGAGGTGGCAGCCGCCCGCGACGCGCGACCAGAGGGGCTCGATGCGTCGCTGCCAACGCAGCCGGGACGGCGCGTCCTCGGCGGCCACGTGCTCGAGGAAGACCAGCGCGCCGCCCGGTCGGAGCACCCGACGGATCTCGCCGAGCGTCACCGCCTGGTCCGGCACCGAGCAGAGCACGAGCGTCGAGACGACCGCGTCGAAGGAGCCGTCGTCGAACGGGAGATCGCCGGCGCTCGCGCGCACGACCTCGGCGCGTCCGAGCTCCGGTCGCCGGCCGAGGCGGGCGAGCATGTGAGGGTCGGCGTCGCTGAGGACGAGGCGCTCGAGCGCCGGGTAAAAAGCCAGGTTCGCCCCCGTGCCGGCGCCGATCTCGAGCACCCGCGCGCCGATCGCCGGCAGCGCGGCGAGCAGCTCGCGCCGCCAGTCCGCGAGGCAGGCCCGCTCGGTCCTCCGCATGAACGGATCGTATGCAGTCGCGAACAGCCAGCTCATCGCGGGCCATCGTCGCCGAAGCCGCCCGCCGTGGGGAAGCCTCGCCGGCGCTCGGGGCGCTGCGACGTCCTCGCCGCGAGCACACACGGCACGACCGATGTGACACCAAGGTCGCGGCGCGTCTGTCCGCCGGCCCGGGCTGTGGCACAATCGCGGCGACCCCAACGATGTCGAGCGCCAGCCAGATCCCGACCCAGATCGCGCAGTTCGAGATCGTGCGCCGTCTCGGGGCGGGCGGGATGGCCGAGGTGTTCCTCGCCAAGAAGCGCGGCGCCGAGAGCACGTACAAGGTCGTCGTCGTCAAGCGCATCCTGCCGGCGTACACGACGTCGCGCCGCTTCCGTTCGATGTTCATCGACGAGGCGCAGCTCGCGACGCGCCTCAACCACCCGAACGTCGTCCAGGTCTACGAGTTCTCCAACGAGGGCGACGAGGGCCACATCCTCGCGATGGAGTACGTCGAGGGCTGCGACCTCGGCCACCTCATGAACGCGGCGAAGAGCACCGCGACGCGGATCCCGCCGTGGATCGCGTCGTGGATCATCGCCGAGGCCGCGAAGGGCCTGCACTACGCGCACGAGAAGCGCGACGAGGGCGGCGCGCCGCTCGACATCGTGCATCGCGACGTCTCCCCGCAGAACGTCCTGCTCTCGTACGAGGGCGTCGTGAAGATCGCCGACTTCGGGATCGCGAGCGCGCGGCTCGTCGACGACGAGGCCGGCGTGCTCAAGGGCAAGTTCGGGTACATGTCGCCCGAGCAGGCGCGCGGGGAGAAGGTCGATCGACGGAGCGATCTCTACTCGCTCGGCGTCATCTTGTGGGAGTGCCTCACCGGGAGACCGCTGCACGGCGGGCTCGGCGGCGAGGCGCTGCTCGACATCGTGCGCTCGGGCAGGGTCGACGCGCCGAGCATCTATCGGCGCGATCTGCCGGAGGAGCTCGAGGCGATCGTGATGAAGCTGCTCGCGCCGAGCCGCGACGACCGCTTCGCGTCCGGGCGTGACGTCGCCGCGGCGGTCGCCCGCGCGATGCTCGTGCGCCAGGTGCTCGTCGACGCTTCTTCGCTCGAGCAGACGATCGACGAGCTCGTCCCGCGCTCCGCGCCGGCCCTCAAGAGCAGCGAGATCCCGCCGCCGCACGTCCCCGAGCACCACACCCAGGCCGCCGCGCCGGCCGCGCTCGCGCAAGGCGACTCGCGCGTGCCGGGGCCGTCGGCGGCGTCGGTGCCGCCGGGCGCGACGAAGAGCAGTCCGCCCGGGCCGCCTTCGCGGCGGTCCGAGGCGCGCGAGGTGCGGCACGTCGCGATCGTCACGCTGCGGCTCGTTCCGGGCGGAGAAGGAGGAGCGCTCGACGACGTCGAGAAGCGCTCGCTCGCGCGCGCGCTCGAGCGCTCGCGCGCGATGCTCGGCGACATGGCCTACAAGCGCGGGATGCGCTGGGTGTGGACCGGCGACTTCGAGGCTCGGGCGATCGCCGGCCTCGGCGCGAAGCCGGCCAAGGCGGCGTCCGACGCGGCGTGGCTCGCGGTCGAGACCCACGAGGCGCTCCAGGGCATCGCGGACGATCTCCCGTCGGCCGTCGGCGCGTCGCTCTCGATCGTGCGCGGCATCGCCTCGGGCTCGCGCGATCCCGAGGGGAACCTCGTCCGCTACGTGCTGCACGATCCCGTGGCCTACCTCGCCGACGTGCTCTCGCGCGCGACGCCGATCGGTACGACGTGGGTCGCCGGCGGCGTCTACCGCCAGGTGCGGCGCGACTTCCGCTGGCACGACGCGCCGACGCTCGATCTCCACCGCCCCGACGTCGCGCCGGTCCAGAACCTGCCGCCGACGATGCAGCTCTACACGCTCGAGCGGAGCCTCTCGCGCGAGGAGAAGGCGCAGGAGCAGGCGACGGCGCAGAACGACCTCATCGGCCGCGACGCGGAGAAGGCCGAGCTCCACGCGGCCTACCACGTCGCGATCAACGGCCTGAAGAGCGGCGCGCGCGGCGTCGTCACCACGCGCGCCGTCGTGGGAGAGCTCGGCATCGGCAAGAGCGCGCTGGTCGCGACCTTCACCGCCGAGCTCCCGCCGAACGTGCGCGTCGTCCGCACCGAGTGCTCTCCCGTGCGGATCGAGGTGCCGTACAACACGCTGGCCGACCTCGTGCGCGACGCGATCGGCGCGAGCGGCGACGAGTCGTACGAGGACATGGCGCTCCTCATCGCGCGCGCGGGACGCGGCTCCGCGGGCGGCGACGAGACGAGCCCGATGGTCGCCCGGCTCGCCGAGATCGCCGCGAACCAGCAGCAGCAGCAGGGCGGCGAGGACGAGGACGCGCACTACCGGAAGAAGCTCCTCGTCAGCGGCGTCCGCCACCTCGTGGCGGCGCTCGCGCTCGAGCAGCCGCTCGTCTTCGTCATCGAGGGGCTGCAGTGGGCCGACAAGCCGACGCTCGATCTCCTCGCCGACCTCTTGAAGCAGCAGGATCCGCTGCCGGTCCTCGCGGTGCTCGTGGCGCGCCCCGACGATCGCACGCACCACCTGCTCGAGGGCAAGGTCCGCGTCGAGCTCCACGGCCTGTCGAGCGAGGAGCAGATCCGCCTCGTCGAGGCGCGCCTCAACGTGCGCGAGGGCGTGCGCCAGGTCTGCGCCGAGCTCTTGCCGCGCGTCGGCGGCAACCCGTTCTACCTGCTCGAGATGATCGACGCCCTGCTCGAGCGCGGCGTCCTCGAGATCCGCGACGACGCGCTGGTGCGCGAGGGCGGCGGCGAGCTCGACGCGATGGGACTGCCGTCGACGCTCGAGCAGCTCCTCGCGGACCGCATCCACGAGCTGCCCGGCTCGGAGCGCGTGATCGTCGACTGGCTCGCGATCGCCGGCGGCCCGCTCGGCCTCGCCGATCTCGCGAAGCTCAACACGCGCTCGTCGCTCCGCGCGAGCGAGGACGCCATCACGCGGCTGTGCGCGCGCGGTCTGTGCGACCGCAAGGCCGACGTCCTCGACTTCCGGCACCCGCTCACGCGTGACGTCGCCTACGCGACGCTCGACTCGACGACCCGCTCGCGGATGCACCGCGCGCTCGGAGAGCACCTCGCCGACACGTCGCTGGCGCGCGGCGTCTCCGCGGCGATCGTCGCGCGTCACCTCGTGAAGGGCGACGCGGCCGAGCGCGCGGCGGTGTTCTACCTCGAGGCGGCGAACGCGGCGCGCCACGCCTACCAGACGCAGCTCGCGATCCGCTACTACCTCCGCGCGGCGCAGTACCTCCCCGCGGGCGACGCCGGCCGGCTCCGCGTCTACGACGCGCTCGAGGCGACGTTCCGCGTGCTCGGGCGCAAGGCCGAGCGCGTCCGGCACCTCGAGAACCTGCGGCGCACCGCGAAGCTCATCGCCACGCCGCGCGCCGCGTGCCTCGCGCTCCTCCGGACCGCGCGCTACGACCTCGACGAGGGCCACCTCGCCCACGGCCTGCCCGTGGCGAAGAAGGCGGCGAGCCTCGCGCACGCCTCGGCGTACCCCAGCTTCGAGATCGAGGCGGAGCTCCTCGTCAGCGAGCTCGCGCGCGAGATCGGCGACGTGCAGGGCGCGCTGGCGGCGAGCGATCGCGCGCTCGCCGCGTGCAACCCGAGCTTGAACCCCAACGTGCCGCCGCGCATGCGCGCCGACGTCCTCCGCACGCGCGGCGTCCTGCTCCGGCGCGTCGGCCGCGTGCGCGAGGCGGTGGACGCGTACGTCGAGGCGATCGCCGTGTTTCGCAAGGTCGGCGCGCGGCGTCAGGAGGCGCGCGCGAAGAACGCGCTGGCGTACGCGATGTTCGTCCAGGGGCGCTACGAGGACGCGATCGCCCTCGCGCTCGAGTCGATCCGCATCGACCTGTCGATCGGAGGGCGCTTTCAGCTCGCCAAGACGCTCACGAACATCGGCCACTCCTACGCGCGCCTCGGCGACATGCCGCGCGCCCAGGCGTACCTCAAGCGCGCGCGCGAGGCGCACGAGCGGTACGGCGATCAGGACGGCCGCGCCGACACGCTCCTCGTCTCGGCCGAGGTGATGCTCGAGCTCGGGGAGGTCGACGGCGCGGAGGTCTACATCCGCGAGGCGTCGCAGCTCACGCAGGCGACCGGCAACGCGTACGACATCACGCACGCCGCGGTCGTCGGCGGGGCGCTCGCGCGGTACCGGCGCGACGCGGCGATGGCGATCCACAACGCGCTCTCCGCGCGTCGCTCCGCCGAGCACCAGGCGCTCGTCGCGTACCACTTCTACGCGATGGCCGTGGAGGCGGCGGCGCGCGTCGACGCCGGCGAGGTCCACGCCGCGACCCTCCTCGCGACGACGGCGCTCGGCGCGGTCGAGGCGCTCCAGGGGTGCGAGTACGGCCTCGAGGTGCGCGTGCTCTGCGCCGACGCGCTCAAGCGGGCGGCTTCGCCGCAGGCGCCACAAGCTCGACAGCGGGCGGTCGACTACGCCGCCGCGTTGGTCGGCACCATCCGCGATCCGCGGCTCAAACGTCGCTTCGCGGAGCGCCCGCTGGTCACGACGCTGTTCGACGACACGCCGATGCCGGAGCGCGCCGTACGCAGCGACGACTCGTCGCCGGCGCTCGGCGCTCGTCCCTCGTCGGCGCGCGGCCGCGTCGGGGAGGGCAGCTCGCGCTGAGCGCGTCGCGAGTCGCGACGTCGAGCGCTTGCCCTAGGCTCGGTCGTCCGCGCTAGACTGGTCGTGAGGTCTCCGCGTCGGGTCCTCTCACCCGACGGTTCAGCTCGGCGCGCTCGCCCGCTGGGACCTTCGCCCAAGGAATTCGACTCCCGATACATGACCACGACGGCTCTCAAAAATAGGCCGAGCCGCCGCACAGCGATGATCCTCTCCGGAGGCGGTGCTCGCGGCGCGTACGAGGTGGGGGTCCTCTGGTACATCTTCGACGATCTCTCGCGGATGCGCGGGGCGCCGCCGAAGATCGACATCTTGTGCGGAACGAGCGTGGGCGCGATCAACGCCTGCTACCTCGCGGCGCACCTAACCGATCCGGTGCTCGGGATGCGCCGGCTCGTGCACCTCTGGAGCGAGCTCCAGATCACGCGCGTGCTCGGCTTCGGACCGCGGCAGTTCGCGGGCATCCCGCGCCTCCTCCTCGGCGGCGGCGAGGGCACGGGCCTCTTCGACGTGCGGCCCATGGCTGAGCTCGTTCAGCGCGAGATCAGCTGGCGCGCGCTGGCGAGGGCGCTCCGGCGCAAGCAGCTCCGCGCGCTCACGGTCTCGACGACCGAGGTCGGCACCGGCCGCACGGTGGTCTTCATGCAGACCGCGCCCGACGTCGACATCCCGCGGACGGCGCCGCCGCGCACGCTCTTCCGGTCGGATCACATCGGCCCGCACCACGCGCTCGCCAGCGCGGCCATCCCGCTGCTCTTCCCGCCGGTGCGGATCGACGACGAGCTCTACCTCGACGGCGGCCTCCGGCAGAACACGCCGATCGCCCCGGCGCTCCGGCTGGGGGCGACGCACATCTTCGCCATCGGCAGCTCGAGCGAGGTCAAGGGCGTCCGCGCGCACGAGGGCGAGCGCGACATCAAGGCTCCGGGGGCCGCGTTCCTGCTCGGCAAGGTCCTCAACGCGTTCCTGCTCGACCACGTCGACGTCGATCTCGAGCTCCTCACGCGCCTCAACAACGTGATCCGCGACGGCACCAAGCACTACGGGCCGGGCTTCCTCGACGCGATGTCGGAGCAAGCGCAGAAGCGGAACGCCCCGGCGTATCGGCTCGTGAACGCGTTCACGCTGCGGCCCACGGAGGACATGGGCAAGCTCGCGAGCGATCACGTCCGTCGCGGCAAGCTCATCGGCAACCCCTTCCTGACGAAGCGGCTCTTGAACGCGCTCGACATCGGGGTCGGCGACGAGGCCGACCTCGCGAGTTACCTCCTGTTCGACGGGCACTTCTGCCGCCAGCTGGTCGAGATGGGGCGCGCCGACGCGCACGCGCACCGCGACGAGATCCTCGCGTTCTTCGGCGACGCCCACGACGACGGGGGCGGGGCGATGGAGTCCGAGGACTCCGGGATATGGGACAAGCCCTCGCTCACGCTGCCGATCGGGACGTGAGCGCTCTCGCTCGATCGCGCCGCGGGAACAAGCCGCCTGGGGGCCCGGTTGACGCTCCGGTGATGGAGCGCGGAGCGGCGGTGCGGTGGCTCGTCGTCTCGTGCGCGCTCGCGGGATCCCTGGTCGCGGGGTGCGAACGCAAGCCCGCGCCGAGCGCCGACGCGAACGAGGCGCGGCCCGCGACCGCCGCGCCGGGGTCGAGCGTCGCGCCGGGGGCGAGCTCCGCGCCGTCGGGCTCGAGCGCCGCGCCGTCGGGCTCGGGCGTCGCGCCGGGGTCGGGCGCCGTGCCGTCGGGCTCGGGCGCCGTCGTCGAGAAGGTCGAGGTGCCGGAGGTGCGCGTGCGCCCGGACGCCGACACGACCGTGCGCGTGACGTGGGTGACGCCGGACGGCACGGCGGTGAACGACGAAGCTCCGTTTCGCGTGCGCTGGAACCGGAGCGACGGCCTGGCGGACGCGCCGAGCGACGTGAAGTCGACGGGCAGCGCCGTGAAGGACGGCTTTCAGGTCACGGTCCGGCCGATGGCGGGCGCGCCCAACGCCACGCTCGGCGGCGAGATCAACATCGTCGTCTGCGACGCGCAAACGCACAGCGTCTGCGTCCCGGTGCGCCGCTCCGTCGAGCTCGGGTTCATCGCCACGAAGGACGCGGCGGCCGAGACCACGGTCGCGATCCCGCTGCCCGCCGCGAAGTGAGCTGTATCGTCGCGGCGCGGACCTCCGCCGTGCGGACGGCTAAGGTCGACGCTTGGCAGAGAAGGCGAAGGCCACGGCACCGCTCTCGTCGACGACGTTTCCGTCGAGCGTGCCGTTCGCCAGCTCCGCGCTCAGCCGGCGACCGTCGACGTTCGCGTCGAGCGTTCCGCGCTCGTCGAAGCGCAGGCTGAAGACGGAGAACGTCCCGCGGACGGAGACGTCGCTCGAGGCGAGGGGACCGTTCAGCGTCCCGGCGACGTTCACGGAGCTTCGCGAGATGCACCGCAGCGCGACGGCGCCGGCGTACGCGCCTTCGCGCGCGAGCGTCCGGTTCGCGCAGAGCGGCTTCGTCTCCGGCTCGGTGTATGTCAGCGTCAGCGTGAGCGCCGGGCCTTCGGTGCCGTCCGCGCTTCGTGACGAGCCTTCCCACGTGCCCTCGATCGTCGAGCGCATCTCGTCCCGGCCGTAGTCGAACGACTCTTCGTCGCCATCGTCCGCCGCGCACGCCGGCGAGCCGAGGAGAACGCAAAGCGCGAGCGCCCATGCTTTGTAAGCCATCCGGCCATGATGACTCTTCCGTGGGCGGATGCCAGCGTCTCGCGGGCGGCGGTCGACTCCGAGCTGGTCTCGTCCGGCTTCGCACGGACGAGGGCGGCGGACATCCGCACGGCGGGATCGCTCGCGGACGACTAGGCTTTGGGAGTGAGCAAGGCGTTTACGAAGGAGGACGACGCGGCTGGGGTCTCGCTTCCGAGCTCGAGCCTCGCGATCCCGCCGGGGCCGTTTCGGTTGACCGCGACCGGCGCGCGCGCGGCGGCGGAGCGCGCGGATCCGCGCGTCGACGAGGCGCTGGCGCGGGCCGAGACGCTCGAGCCGGTCGTTCGCCCCGAGCGGGCGGCGCTCGGGGTGACCGTGCGCGTGCGGAACGAGCAGGACGAGGAGAAGGCCTATCGCCTCGTCTCGCCGGAGGAGCTGGTGCTCCTCGGCACGTCCCGCCCCGACGTCGCCACGACGAGCATCGCGAGCCCCATCGGTCGCGCGTTGCTCGGCGCGAGCGTCGGCGATGTGCGCGAGGTCGTGCTCCCGCGCGGCAAGGAGGAGCTCGAGATCGTCGCGCTCGAGGGCGAAGCCGCGTGATCGGTGCGCGGAGCGGTCGCCGAGCGAAACGACGCGGACCCTCAGTGGACGCCGGGCCGGCGCTCGTCGCGCGCGGGAGCACTTGACGTTCTCGGCGGCGGCCTCATAGTGATGAGGATGAGCGAGCATCGCGTGATCGTCGAGCTTCCGCAGCGCGGAGGAGGTCTCTAGGCGAAGTCTCACGCGACGACGCTTCACGAGGCCGGCTCCGCACCCCAGCGAACGCCGGCCTCCGTCATTTCGTGCACGCATTCGCACGTCTTCGTGAGGTCGCCCCCTCGATTCACATCGGGACGGCCGAAGGCCGTCTCGAGCAGGAGACGTCCATGCAGCGCGACATCGCGTGTTTGAGGAACATCGGGATCAGGAGCAGCGTCGACGTAGGAGTGTCGGCGTGCCTCGCGCGAATCGTCGACGTCGTCGACGGCGCCCGGAGCGCGGGCAGAGGGCGAGCGCACGCCGTCCCGGCGATCACGTTCGGGTGGACGCCGCTCTCGGGCTGGCTCGCGGGCGAGGCGACGAGCACGACGCTCGTCGAGGACGACGACGCGCTCGACGGCGCGCTCTTCATCCTCGACGGTGCCCGCGGGACGGCCGAGTCCGCGGAGGCCGCGCTGCGCGCTGCGCGCGCGCGCAAGACGCCTTGCGTCGCGTTCATAGACGACGTCGGCGACGTCGCGGACCTCGAGGCGATGGCGGCGGCGCTCGAGCAGGAGCTCCTGTCGCCGTCCGTCCTCGTCCATGTCCCCTGGCGGGACGACGACGGCGTGCACGTCATCGACGTCCTCGAGCAGCGCCTCGTGCTCGAGCGCGAGGGCGGTCGCGCCCGCGAGCTTCGGCACGTGCCACCTGGAGCGCGCCACGTCGTCGCGCGGATGCGCCGGCGGATCGTGGAGGCCTGCGCGGAGCACGACGAGACCGTCCGGGGGGCGTCCGCCGTCGGCATCGACGTGGGCGCCTACGAGCTCGCGCGGGCCCTCCGCAAGGCGACGAGCGCGCGCGAAGCGAGCGTGATCCCCGTCACGTGCGGTTCGCTACGCGCGCGCCGCGGAGTCGGGCTCCTGCTCGACGCCCTCGCCTCGTACCTGCCGTCGCCGGCCGAGCGCCCGCCCGCGCTCGGCAGCGACCCGCGGAGAGGCGTGGCGGTCGCGCGGTTCGCCCGGGGCGCGGACGCCGTCTCGGCGAGGGCCTTCGCGTCGACGGACGATCGCGAGCTCGGGCGGCTCACATGGCTGCGCGTGCAATCGGGCACGCTCCGCACGCGCGAGCCGCTGCTCGTGCTCCCGTCGGACCGGCGCGGAGCCCTCGAGCAGCTCTTCATCTCGTCGCGCGGGGGCTTCGAGCGCATCGAAGAAGCAGGGCCGGGCAGCGTCGTGTGCGCCACCGGGTTCCCCGAGGTGTCGGCGGGCGAGACCCTCTCGGACCCACGCGCGCCCGTCGTCTTCGCGCGAACGTCGGCGCCTGGCCCGAAGCGGAGGTCCACCCCCGCCGGGACGCACGCCACCTGATCGGCGGGGGGTGGGGGGACGACCGCGAGGGGCGCTCGCGGCCGGCCAGCGGCTATAGTCTCGGGTCGATGAAGACGTGGACCTCGACGATCGTGCTCGGCGCTCTTGCCCTTGGCTGCGAGCGCTCTTCGTCTTCGCCTCCGCCGGAGGCGAAGACCGAGACTCCGGCAGCGCCCGCGGTCGCGCGCACGACGATCGGCGGCGCGCGGGCGCGCGAGCTCGTCGCCGGCGGAGCCAAGCTCGTCGACGTGAGGAGCGCGGCCGAGTACGCCGAGAAGCACGTCGACGGCGCGGAGAACGTGCCCGTCGACGCGATCGGCGATCGCGAGCTCGGCCCGACCGACACGCCCATCGTGGTGTACTGCCGCTCCGGCGGACGCTCCGCGCGCGCGGCCAGCGCGCTCCGCGCGCGCGGCTACACCAACGTCTACGATCTCGGCGGGATGTCGAGCTGGGACGAGTGACATGCCCCGGATGAACGCCCCGGAGCTCCTCGCGTTCCTCGCGCGCGAGTTCCCGCAGTCGCGCCCGGAGCGCTATCGGATCGACGCGGTCGAGGACGGGCGGCTCGTCGTGCGCTACTCGACGACGGACGCCGACCTCCGTCCGGGCGACACGATCGCCGGTCCGACGCTCATGAGCCTCGCCGACGTCGGGATGTACCTCGCGGTCCTCTCCGCGATCGGCCCGGTCGCGCTCGCGGTGACCACCAACCTCGCCATCAACTTCCTGCGCAAGCCGTCGCCGGGCGAGCTCACCGCGGAGACGCTCCTGCTGAAGCTCGGCAAGCAGCTCGCCGTCGGCGAGGTCTACATCCGGAGCGCGGCGGGCGACGTGCTCGCGCACGCGACGGTCACCTACTCGATCCCGCGCCGCGGCTGACGGCTCGGAGGCCGCCGCGGCTCCCGCCGCCGGACGCCCGCGGATCGGGTCGGGTCGCCCGAGGGGCGCGTCGAGGACCTCGGAGGCGCTGCGTTCTCCGCCGCTGGGCGCCTGCGAGGGGCGCGCACCGTCGATCCGCTCGAGGTCCAAGCGGATGACCTGTGCACGCGCGCTCAGGCGCGTCCGCGATCTTGCACAGGGCGCGAGCCACGGGCGGCGCCTACAGTGGAGCTCATGGCAGCCTCGATTCGAGCGTCCCTCCGCGCGGTCCTCGCCGGCACCACGATCCTCCTCGCCTCGGCGTCGGGGTGCGCGTCCGCCGAAGAGGACGCCGACGCCTCCTCGGACGAGATCGTGCGGCGCGTCCCGTGCGGTGACCTCCCGGCCACGTGGCTCGAGACCACGCGCCTCGCGGTCGACGACGGCAACGTTCAGCTCCGCGTCGGTCAGGCGCGGCCGGCCGGGCCCGTCCGCGGTGACATCCTGTTCTTTCACGGGTTCTCGGATCGCCTCGACAACCACCGGCCGCTCTTCGAGGCATGGACCGCGCGAGGCTTCCGCGTGGTCTCCTTCGAGTATCCGTCGCACGGAGAGACCTGCGGGAAGAGCCTCGCGTTCTATCTCTATCCGAGCCTCGCGCGCCTCGCTGCGGAGGTGGAGCGCGCGACGCGGGAAGACGAAGAGCGCCCGCTCTTGCTCGCGGGCTGGTCGATGGGAGGCCTGCTGGCGACGCGGCTCCTCCAGGGCCTCGAGCCGCTCGACCGGCCCGTCCGCGGCGCGGTGCTGTTCACGCCGGGCGTCGCGGTTCACCTCTTCCTCGACCGCGTCCGACGGGAGACGCTCACGCGAAACGAGGATCCGCCGCACACCGGGCCGATCACGCCGACGCGTCCGGCGCTCTACCCGATCGCCGCGAACCTGCTCGTTCACGCGTCGCGCGCTCGCGCCGAGGCGCTGCCGGCGGGCGTCCCCGTCCTCACGATCACGGGAGGCGACGAGGAGGACGTCTACGCGAAGAGCGCGGAGGTCCGCTCCTGGGTAGGCGACCAGCGTCGACGCGGTGCCGCGACCCACGGCCTCGACTGTCCGGGCGGCTTCCACGAGATCGACAACGAGCCCGCGCCCATGGGCCCGAGCGTCCGGAGCGCGGCCGCGACGTTCGCCGAGGACGTCCTCACGGGCGAGCCGCGCGAGCCGGCGGGTTACTCCGCCGGCCCCTGCACCGGCTATTGAGCGGGCGGCGGCGCGCGTGGAGGTACCATTGCGCTCCATGCACTGGGACGATCTGCGCCTCGCGCTCGCCGTCGCCGAGACAGGCTCCGCCGCGAGCGCCGGCCGCCGGCTCGGCGTCGCTCACACCACCGTGTCGAGGAGGCTCGCCGCGCTCGAGAAGGACGCTGGTGCGCTCTTCTTCGAGCGCGTGGGCGCACGTCTGGTCCCGACCGACGCCGGGCGCGCGGTGCTCACCGCGGCGGCCGACTTCGCGCAGCGCATCGGCGAGCTCGATCGCGCGCTCCGCGACGAGGGCGCCGACGCGGCGGGCCTCGTGACGGTCACCTGTCCGGAGCTGGTGGCCGGCGTCCTCGTCGGCGTGCTCCCGCGACTGCGCGCTCGTCACCCGGCGCTGCGGATCCGGCTGCGGGTTACCGCGCAGGAGCTCGACCTCGCCCGCCGCGAAGCGGACGTGGCGGTGCGGGTCAATCCGGATCCCGACTCGAGCCTGGTGGGCCAGCGCGTCGGATGGACGGAGCTGGCGCGCTACGGGACCGCGGAGGTGGTCGCGCGCGACGATCCGCCGTGGGTCTGCTTCGACGACGATCTCTCCGGGACGCCCCAGGCGGCGTGGGAGATCGAGCACGTGCCGGCCGAGCGCGTCGCGCTGCGCACCAACTCGCGGTCGGCGTTCGTCGAGGCCGTTCGCGCGGGGGTCGGCGTGGGGCTCTTGCCGCGGGCTCATGCGCAGAGCGACCCCTCCCTCGTCGAGACCGGCGAGCCGATCGCGGAGCTCCGCGCCGGCGTCTGGGTCATCACCCACGAGAGCACGACGAAGCTGCCGCGCGTCCGGGCCGTCGCGCGCTTCCTCGTAGAGGCGCTCCGCGAGATCGTGATCTGAGCGGGAAGCGAGCGCTCGCGGCGAGCCTCCGGCGTGAAGCGCTCTACGGCATGTCGAGGGTCAGGACGATCCGTCGCTCCCTCGTGTGCTCGATCGGCGGCGAGCGGTGAACCGCGCCGCGGCCCGCGTTTCCGCGGTAGAGTTCGCCCTTGAGCAAGACGACGTCGCCGGGACCGGCGCGGTGGGCGCGCGCGCCGGGGCGGACGATGCGCCCGTTCGCGGCGTCGATGCCTTCGTCGCGACCCAGCGCCGCGCGTTCGACGTCGTGGTCGTCGAGCCACTCGGTCCCCGGCCCGGCGTACGTGCAGACCAGGCGTATGCGCTTGTAGTCCGAGTGGAACTTGCGGCACTTGTCGGTGTCGACCGCGGCGAGCGAGGCGCGCACCGAGGCCTGCCCGACGACGCCTGCGAAGCGCGTCAGGAGGGCGGTCACGTCGGCGGCCCAAGCCGTCGCCTCCGCGCCGTCGGGGACGCGCGGCAAGAGCGCGTCCAGCGGAGGGTGAGGCGTCGAGAGGCTGCAGGAGGCGTCATGGACCAGCCCATCGCCGAGCTGCGCGAGCCAGCCGCGGAGGCGCGGCGCGAGCGCGCGCCGCCAGACACACACGTTGACCTCGGGGCGGAGGATGGCCTCGAGGCCGGAGCCGCGCGTCACGACCACGGACGACGCAGCCGCGCGCGCGTGCCGGGTGGAGGGCTCGTTCGACATCAAGTGATCTCGAGGTCGTGCTCGCGATCGACGCCGTGTGGCTCGTCGCCGTGGGTGCCTCGTTCAGCGGGTCGGGCGGCGATCGACGGGGCGGCTGCATCCCCGAAGGTCCACGCGGGGAAGGGATCGTCGAGCGCGCCCCACGCTCCGGGGCCCGCCTCGAGCTCGCTGGCCGTGAGGAGGGCCGCGTCGAGCCGCGCGCGTAGCGCGACCTCGTTCATCCGAACGCCGATGAACACCAGCTCTTGCCGTCGGTCGCCCCACGGCTCTTCCCAGTGGCGGGCGAGCTCGGCGCGCTCCTCGGCGTCCACGGGCTGGTCCTCGGGGGGCAGCGCGGCGTACCAGATCCCGGCGGCCTCGCACCGTCCCGAGCCGCCGGCCTGCGACCAGAGGCCGGTGACGGCCATCCGCGACGCGAGCCAGAAGAAGCCCTTCGAGCGCAGCACGCCGCCCCAGGTCTCGTCGTCGTGCAAGACGTCCCAGAAGCGCGCCGGATGAAACGGTACGCGCGCGCGGTAGACGAAGCTCGCGATCCCGTACTCGTCCGTCTCGGGCGCGCGCCCGCCGCGAGACGCGGCGAGCCAACCCGGTGCGGCGGCGGCCTGCTCGAAGTCGAAGAGCTGCGTCCCGAGGACGGACTCGAGCGGGACGCGACCGTGCACGGCGCGAACGATGCGCGCGCGCGTGTTGAGGCCGCGGAGGATCGCCTCGAGCCGGTCGCCGTCCTCGGGTGAAACGAGATCGAGCTTCGAGAGGACGAGGACGTCCGCGAACTCGATCTGATCGACGAGGAGGTCCGCGACGGTTCGGTCGTCGTCGTCGCTCAGCGCCGCGCGCCGATCGCGGAGGTCGTCTGCGCTGCGCCAGTCGTCGAGGAAGCTCGCGGCGTCGACGACCGTGACCATCGTGTCGAGCCGCGCGACGTCGGACAGCGTGCGGCCGTCCTCGTCGGCGAAGGTGAACGTCTCGGCGACGGGGAGCGGCTCCGAGATGCCCGTCGACTCGACGATGAGGTAGTCGAAGCGACCCGCGCGCGCGAGCTCGGCGACCTCGAGGAGGAGGTCTTCCCGCAGCGTGCAGCAGATGCAGCCGTTTTGCATCTCCACCAGCTTCTCGTCGACGCGGGAGAGCGAGGCGGCCCCGCCCTTCACGAGCCGGGCGTCGATGTTGACCTCGCTCATGTCGTTCACGATCACGGCGACCTTGAGGCCGTCGCGGTTGGCGAGCACGTGGTTCAAGACCGTGGTCTTTCCGGCGCCGAGGAAGCCGGAGAGCACCGTGACGGGGAGCCTGTGGGGGAGGGAGGTGGGCATGTCCTAGCCGAGGGGATCGAGGGTGAGCAGGAGGCGCGGGGACGCGCTTCGGGGAGGAGAGCGATGGATCGCGCCTCGGAGCTCGTTCCCCGGCCAGGCGGCGCCCTTGAGCAGGAGCACGTCGAGCGTCGAGCAGCGGTGGACCTCCGCGTCGTGACGGACCGCGGCGGCGACGGGCATCGGGGACGGACCGGCGAGCACCGACCGATCCACGTCGCGCTCGTCCAGCCACTCGGTCGGGGCGCCGGCGTAAGTGCACACGAGTCGAACCGTCACGCGGTCGACGTGGAAGCCGGGGCACATCGGCGCGTCGAGGCGGGCGAGGCGCAGGCCGACGCGCCGCGAGCCGGTCAGCTGCGTGACGACCTCGACCCAGTAGGCGAGATCCTCGACGAGCACGTCGCGCGCGTCGTCGGGCGCGAGCTGCGCGGCGAGCTCGTCCAGGGCGTCGAGGCCGCGAGGTTGCTCGAACGCCGTCGTGGCCTTGAACGAGAACGCAACGCCGCGCGCGATTCGCGCGGCGTAGGCGGCGAGCGACGGGGGCGCGCGTCGCTCGAGCACGACGACGTTCGCGTGCGGCTCGAAGATCGCCGCGAGGCCGATGGTCTCGTCGACCCGTACGGTGCTGGACGAGGCCTCGTCCGAGCGCCGTCGCGGGCGGACGTCGTCGCGCGAGCCGGTGGAGAGCGAGCTGCGGTCCTTCATGTGTATCGAGATCCTCGAGGTGGCCGTCGCTCGGAGGCACCTGGCGAGCGTCGGCGAGCGGCCTCAACCCCGCGCGATCTTCTTCTCGACGAAGACGACGTGCTTGCGCGCGATCGGGTCGTACTTCTTGAGCTCCAGCTTGTCGGGCATGGTGCGCTTGTTCTTGGTGGTCACGTAGGCGTAGCCGGTGCCGGCGGTCGAGACGAGCTGGATGGTGTCGCGCATGATCGTGGCTCCTTGGGCATGAGGTCGCGTCGTCGCGGCGGCGGCTACTCCGGTACGCAGCGCGTGTCGTCTGCCGGATCGGGGACGTAGCCCTCGTCGCAGTGGCAGTGGTCTCCGTGGGCGTGCCCGTGCCCGCCGCACTCCTCACCGCTGGAGGCCGCGGTCATGCTCGCCGTGAAGGTGTGCGCCGAGATACAGAGCGTCTCGCCGTCGGGGACGGGCTGGGTCCTGCCGTCGCTCCCGATCATCACCTCGCGGAGCGCGACGTCCTCGAGCGCTCCGGCGACGACGCCGCCCTCTTCGAGCTCGATCCTCGAGAGCGAGACCGAACCTCCCGCGACCGGCATGAACGCCTTGGCGCACTGCCGTCGGCCGCGCCTCTCCTTGCAGCCAGTCTCGAGGATCACGCATAGACCGCAGGTCGCGTAGCTGACGTCGTCCGGGCCGATGGTGTGACGCCCCGCGCTCATCGGTCCGCCGGCGCCGGCGTGCGCCTCGATCACGAGGACCGCGTCGGAGTCTTTGCTCTCGTAGCCCCAGGCCGCGCCGCCGTCGAACGCCCCGCGCGCGTCTCCCGACGGCGGCGTGGTCGGCGCGCACGCGAGCGACGCGTCCCGCGCTCCCTCGCCGCGCTCTCCCCGCTCGGCGGGCGGTGAGTCGGAGGCCGGCTCGGTCGTGGCGCACGCCGTGGGGAAGATGGCGACGAGGAGAAGGATGAGCGACTTCATTCGTGGCGTTTCAAATGCAATTAAACTGCATCACTGTCAACGGTTCGTCGTCGCTTCGTCGGTTCGACGCTTGGTCGGTTCGTGAACCGACGACGCTTCACGAGGACCCGCCGCGCCGCGGGCGGCGTCGCGAGCCACGCGTCGCGTCGGCGCCGCTCGGGTCTCGCGCGTTTCGCGGCGAACGGTCGTGTTGCGCCGGCGCCCGCGGGGCGCGACACTTCGTCATCCCTGAAGCCGGCGCGTGTGCGCGTGTGGCCGTGACGATGGCGACGACGAAGACGCGAAAGAAGACGGTCGCGCGAGCCGGAGGCGCTCGAGCGACGGACGAGGCGCTCCGGGCTCGCCTCCGTGAGGTCGGCCTGAAGGCGACCGCGGGGCGTCTGAGCGTGCTCGCCGAGCTCCGTCGCGCGAAGTCGCCCTTGAGTCACGCCGAGGTGGCAGCGCGGCTCGCGGGCTCGCAGCTCGACAAGGTGACCGTCTGGAGGATCCTCGTCGCGCTCACCGGCGCCGGGATCGTCGATCGAACGGACGTCGGCGACCACACCTGGCGCTTCGAGCTGCGCGACACGGCGATGGGGCACGATCCGCACCCGCACTTCATGTGCGTGACGTGCAAGGCGGTCCAGTGCCTGCCTCGCGACGCCGTTCACATCTCACCGCGGATCGGACGCGGCGTGATCGACGTCCGGATCAAAGGCCGCTGCGAGCGGTGTCTCTGATCTGCGCGGCGCGCTCGGCCCTGCTGGAGCCCGGGGCGTGAGGGTATCGGGGGAAGGCGCGCGGCGACGTGCGAAGAGGCGCGCCATGAAAGTGAGACCCTGCGAGGCGCGCGAAACGACCTGGGCCGGGCTCCTCGCGGGCCTGCGCGATTCCGAGTGAGACCGATGGCGATCGGCACGGGTGCCGCTATCCTCGAGTGAGGATGTCCTCGCGCGTCGCGCAGCTCCTCGCCACGATCCTCTCCGGCGCCGGCTGTTCGCTCTTCATGCTGGACGAAGGTGAGCTCAGCGGAGGGCGGGGGGCGCCCTCCGCCGAGGGGGACGCGGACGTCGCGGATATCTCGCCGAGCGAGGCCGGGATCAGCGAGCCCGACTCCGCGGTCGAAGCGCCGAGCCGCTACGCGAGCGCGATCCTCGCCGACGAGCCGACGCTCTACTGGCGGCTCGGCGAGAGCGCAGGGACGATCGCGAAGGCCGCCGTCGGTGCAGACGGCGCGTACTCCGTCGCAGGGATCGCGCTGGGCGCGCCCGGCGTCATCGCCGGGGACCCGGACACGGCCGTGACGTTCACCGACGGGGCCGGCCGGATCGAGCTCGACACCGGAGCCTCGTTCGACGGCCTCGCGCCGTTCTCCGTCGAGGTCTGGGTCAAGCCCTCGCCGGCGAACCCGGCGCTCGGCTTCGTCTTCGACCACACGCACTGGGGTGAGGCCGGCGCACGACGAGGGTGGGACATCCTCGTGGGCAACGCGACCACGAACTTCGAGCGGTGGGCCAGCGTCGACGAGAAGAGCTCCGCGGGCAGCGCGGCGATGTCGGTCGGGCAGTGGCATCATCTCGTCGGGACCTTCGACGGCGCCACCATGCGCCTGTACGCCGACGCCACGCGCATCGCCGAGCGAGGCACGAGCGTCGAGCTGCCCGCGCGGACCAGCGCGCTGACGATCGGGCATCAGGGCTGCGACTGCAGCGCCGTGAACTCCTTCATCGGTGACCTCGACGAGCTCGCCGTGTACGACAAAGCCCTGACGGACGCGCAGATCGCGGCGCACTACGCCGCGGCGCGGTAGCCACCGATCGGTGCGACGGCGCACCGATCGATGCGCGGGCCCCGGCCGGTGCGCACGCCTCGGACACCCTGGTCGCGGTGACGGCCGGCGCGGAGATCCTCGCGCTGCCGTGGAATGGGCGCTGGCGCCGGCGGGTTTGCTCACGCGGAGCTGGGTGTGATACCCAAGATGGGCATCATGAGGCGGGACCGAGGTCGCGACGCATCGCCCGACGGCTCACCGTCGAGCGTACGCCTCGCGCACCGTCCGCTCGTGACGCGGCTCGAGGGGCCTCTCCGCCGCGCGCTAGAGCTCGCTGTGCTCGTCGTCGCGGCGCTGGCGTGCGTGGGGCTGCTGCGAGTGGATCCGCTCGCGGGGCGCCTCGCGACGGCGAGCGAGCTGGCGGCGCTCGCTCCCGTCAGCGTCGCTCGGTGGACCGAGGCGCCGCCTGGCTCGCGCGACCTTCGCGACGACGGCCTGCCCGCCGAGCTCAGCGAGGGGGAGTCGGACGTCGACGACCTCGACGACGACGACGACGTCGGCGACGATCGCGCAGCGGCGCTCGACCTCGCGGAGCACTCCGCCGCCGCGCTTCGCGTCGCGGGTCCGCCGCGCTCGCCGGAGCGCGCGCCCGAGAGCGATCCGTCGCGCCTCGCGCTGGGGCGCGGGTTCGCGCGCGGGCCGCCCGCCTGAAGCGCGCCCGCTGAACGTCGCGCTCGCCCCGCGCTCGAGCGGGCTCGCTCTGCGGTGACCGGTCCGCAAGGCCCGACGCATCGCGTGCGGGTGGTCGTGCCGCCCTTGGCCCGCACGGCTCCCCGCGTCTCTCGCCGCGGCGATCGCCTCCGTCCTCGAGCGTGTCGCGCCAGAGTCCCACGAGCGCGCCGTCGCCCGCCGCGCGCCCGCCTGCTGCGCGCCCGCCCGCCGCGCGGTCGCTCTTCACGAGCGCCGACGGGCTAGCCCCGCAACCCTTCACCCATCGTCCTCCGTGAGGACACCGCCGCCGGCCGCCGCCTCACGCGACGCGCGCCTCGCCGGCCCCAACAGGAAACATGCGCCGAACACCGATGCTCTCGCTCTGCGCCGTCGCCTTCGCGACGGTGGCCTGCCACCCCACCCACCACGCCGTCGAGGAAGAGGGGCGCTTCCGCGTGACGACGCCGCTGCGGAGCGACGCCGAGATGACCAAGGAGTATGTCGCGCAGGTCCGCGCGATCCAGCACATCGAGGTGCGCGCCCTCGAGAAGGGCTACCTGCAGACCGTCTTCGTCGACGAGGGGCAGTCCGTCGCGGCGGGCGGGCGGATGTTCCAGATCCTGCCGGTCGTCTATCAGGCGGAGGTCGCGAAGGCGAAGGCCGAGGCGGACATCTCGCAGATCGAGTACGAGAACACGAAGCTCCTCGCCGACAAGAACGTCGTGTCGCCGAACGAGCTGTCGCTCGTCAACGCGAAGTACCAGAAGGCGAAGGCCGAGGTCGCCCTGGCCACGACCCACAAGGCGTTGACCGAGATGCGCGCTCCGTTCTCCGGCGTCGTCGGACGCTTTCACGTGCGGCAGGGCAGCCTCGTGGCGGAGGGCGATCTGCTCACGACGCTGTCGGACAACCGCACGGCGTGGGTCTACTTCAACGTCAGCGAGACCGAGTACCTGAAGTACAAGGCGCGCGCCGAGGGCGACGCGCCTCGATCGATCGAGCTCGTGATGGCCGACGGGCAGGTCTTCGACCAGCCCGGGAAGGTGGAGACGATCGAGGCCGATTTCAACAACGTCACGGGCAACATCGCCTTCCGCGCGGCGTTCCCCAACCCGAAGGGCCTGCTCCGCCACGGCTCGACGGGGAAGGTGCGGATGAAGGTGCCGATCGCGCGGGCCCTGCTCGTGCCGCAGAAGGCGACCTTCGACGTGCTCGACAAGAAGTTCGTCTTCGTCGTCGACGACAAGGGCGTCGTGCGCTCTCGCCCGATCACGGTGTCCGCCGAGCTACCCCACGTCTTCGTCGTAGAGAGCGGGCTCGGCGAGCAGGACCGCATCCTCGTCGAAGGACTCCGCAAGGTCCGCGACGGCCGGACCGTCGCCGTCGACTTCGAGGCGCCCTCCGAGGTCTTCGCGCACCTCGACGTGCCGGCCGAATGAACCCCTCTCTCCGCGCTCGCCGGCGCCGGGCGCGCGCCCGCGCAGCTTCGGCAAGGGACTGACCCATGCTCACGACCAAGCTCATCCAGCGTCCCGTCCTGGCGATCGTCCTCTCGCTCCTGCTCGTGTTCGGCGGAGGCCTCGCGATGCGCTCGCGGCCGGTCTCCCAGTTCCCCGAGGTCTCGCCGCCCCGGGTCATGGTCTCGCTCACGTTCCCCGGCGCGAGCGCCGACGTCCTCGTCCAGTCGTCGCTCATCACGCTCGAGCGCGCGATCAACGGCGTACCGGGCATGAGCTACATGATCTCCGACGCGACGAGCGCGGGCGAGGCGACCATCCAGGTCGTCTTCGACCTGGACGCGGACCCGAACCAGGCGGTCGTCAACGTCAAGAACCGGATCGACCAGGTGATGAACCGGCTCCCGGCGCTCGTGCAGCTGGAGGGGGTCGTCGTCAACCGCGTGCAGCCGAGCATGCTCATGTACGTGAACCTCTTCAGCGCGGAGAAGACGGCGGATCAGAAGTTCCTCTACAACTTCGCGAACGCGAACCTCCTGCCCGAGCTGAGCCGCGTGAGCGGCATCTCGCAGACGCAGATCCTCGGCTCCCGCCAGTACGCGATGCGGGTCTGGCTGAACCCGGACAAGATGCGCGCGTACAACGTCTCGACCGAGGAGGTCATGAAGGCCATCGGCGAGCAGAGCGTCATCGGGAGCCCCGGGCGCCTCGGGCAAGCCACGGGGCAGAAGGCGCAGTCGCTCGAGTACGTGCTCGTCTACCAGGGGCGCTACAGCAAGCCGGAGCAGTACGAGGACGTGATCCTGCGCGCCAACGAGGACGGGGAGATGCTCCGCCTGAAGGACGTCGCCCGCGTCGAGCTCGGTAGCGAGTTCTTCGACATCTACTCTAACCTCGACGGGCACCCGTCGGCGGCGATCGTCCTCAAGCAGACCTACGGCAGCAACGCGCGCGACGTCATCGCGGACGTGAAGGCGAAGCTCGAGGAGCTGAAGCGGACCACCTTCCCCGCGGGTATGGACTACGAGATCAACTACGACGTCTCGAGCTTCCTCGACGCGTCGATCGAGAAGGTCCTCCACACGCTCGCCGAGGCGTTCGCCCTCGTGGCGCTCGTCGTCTTCGTCTTCCTGGGGGACTGGCGCTCGACGCTCATCCCGATCCTCGCCGTGCCGGTGTCGCTGGTCGGCACGTTCGTCTTCATGCAGGCGTTCGGGATCAGCATAAACCTCATCACCCTGTTCGCCCTCGTCCTCTCGATCGGGATCGTCGTCGACAACGCGATCGTCGTCGTGGAGGCGGTCCACGTGAAGCTCCGGGAGGGGCGCTCGCCGTACCGCGCCGTCAAGGAGGTCCTCGGCGAGATCAGCGGCGCCATCCTGGCGATCACGCTCATGATGACGGCGGTCTTCGTCCCCGTCGCCTTCATGAGCGGTCCGGTCGGGATCTTCTACCGGCAGTTCTCGATCACGATGGCCGCGTCGATCGTCCTCTCGGGCGTGGTCGCCCTCACGCTCACGCCCGTCCTCTGCGCGATGCTCCTCCGGAGCACCCACGGGGCGAAGCGGCGCGGCCCCGTCGGGGTCTTGCTCGACGCGTTCGATCGCGCGTTCGATCGCGGCACGGGCGCGTACAGCCGCGCGCTCGCGCGCATCGTCGACCGGCGCGTGGTCACCTTCGTCATGCTGCTGTTCTTCTCGGCCGGCGCGCTCGAGCTGAGCAGAGTCGTGCCCGCCGGCTTCGTGCCGAACGAGGACCAAGGGATGATCTACGCGATCGTCCAGACCCCGCCGGGTACGACGCTCGAGCGGACGAACGACGTCGCGCGCGCGCTTCAGGACCTCGCGAAGGAGGTGGACGGCGTCGGCTCCGTCTCGTCGCTCGCCGGCTACGAGATCCTCACCGAGGGGCGCGGCTCCAACGCCGGCACGTGCCTCATCAACTTGAAGGGTTGGTCCGAGCGGACGCGCTCGGTGACCTCGATCATCGAGGAGCTGGAGGTGAAGGCGAAGGACCTCGGCGCCGTGGTCGAGTTCTTCGAGCCGCCGGCCGTGCCCGGGTACGGCGCGGCGAGCGGCTTCTCGTTGCGCCTCTTGGACAAGAACAACGAGACCGACTACCAGGCGTTCGATCGCGTCAACAAGGAGCTCATGGACCGCCTGCGCGCCCGGAAGGAGCTCACGGGCCTCTTCACCTTCTTCGCCGCGGACTATCCCCAGTACGAGGTCGTCATCGACAACGAGCTCGCGATGCAGAAGGGCGTGTCCATCAAGACCGCGATGGACAACCTCGACATCCTCGTCGGGAGCACCTACGAGCAGGGCTTCATCCGGTTCGGCAATTTCTTCAAGGTCTACGCGCAGGCGGCGCCGGAGTACCGCCGCTTCCCGTCCGACGTCCTCTCGTTGTACGTGAAGAGCGAGCGCGGCGAGATGGTCCCCTACTCGGCCTTCACGAAGCTCGTGAAGACGCAGGGACCGAACGAGATCACGCGCTACGACATGTACAACTCCGCCGCCATACGCGGGGGACCTGCGAAGGGATACACGAGCGGCGACGCCATCCGAGCCGTCCGCGAGGTCGCCGCCGAGACGCTCCCGCGCGGCTACGACATCGCGTGGGAGGGGCTCTCCTTCGACGAGGCGAAGCGCGGCAACGAGGCCGTGCTCGTCTTCATCGTCGTCCTCGCGTTCGTCTACATGGTGCTCGCCGGGCAGTACGAGAGCTTCCTCCTCCCGCTCTCCGTCATCCTCTCGCTGCCCGCCGGCGTCTTCGGGGCGCTGCTCTTGCTCCGGCTCCTCGGGCTGGCGAACGACATCTACGCGCAGGTCGGGCTCGTCATGCTCGTGGGGCTCCTCGGCAAGAACGCCGTCCTCATCGTCGAGCTCGCCGTGCAGCGGCACCGGCGAGGCGCGACGATCGTCGCGGCGGCCGTCGAAGGGGCGAGGGCGCGTCTCCGGCCCATCCTGATGACGTCGTTCGCCTTCATCGCGGGCTTGGTCCCGCTGGTGATCGCGACGGGGCCCGGCGCCGTCGGCAACCGCACGATCGGAGCCTCCGCGCTCGGCGGGATGCTCTTCGGCACCGTGTTCGGCGTGATCGTCGTGCCCGGTCTCTACGTCGTCTTCGCGACGCTCGCCGGCGGTCGAAAGCTCGTCCGCGACGAGGAGGACGAGCCCCTGAGCGAGGATCTGGCCCGCCATGTCTGAGCATCGAAGGGGCCTCCGCCCGCTCCTCGTGGGCGCGCTCGCGGCGATCCTCTCCGCCGGCGTGACCGGGTGCGCGCCGTCGCTGGAGGGGAACGAGCCGAAGGAGGCGAACAAGACGACGCCCGCGCGCTTCGGCGGCGGCGCCGCCGCGGACGGAGAGGCCGGGACGCCGACGGCCACGAGCGCGGCGCAGAAGACCTGGGGCGAGCTGTTCACGAGCCCCGAGCTGCGCGCGCTCATCGCCGCGGCCCTGGCGAACAACCGTGAGCTCAACGTCCAGCTCCAGGAGATCATCGTCGCTCGAAACGAGGCGTCGGCTCGCCGGGGCGAGGTGCTCCCGCGCGTCGGCGCGGGCGCCCGCGCGGGCGTCGAGAAGGTCGGCGAGCGCACGAGCCAGGGCGCCAGCGACGCGGCGACGGGGCTCCCGAAGAACCTCGGAGACTTCTCCTTCGGCCTCAACGCGTCGTGGGAGGTCGACGTCTGGAAGAAGCTGCGGAGCGCGGCGAAGGCAGCAGGGCTCCGCTACCTCGCCACCGTCGAAGCGAGGAACTTCATGGTCACCCAGGTCGTCGCCGAGATCGCCCGCTCGTACTACGAGCTGCTCGCCCTCGACGCGCAGATCGACATCCTGACGCGGAACGTCGCCCTCCAGACGCGCGCCCTCGAGGTCGTGAAGCTCGAGAAGCTGGCGGCCCGCGTGACCGAGCTCGCGGTGCAGCGCTTCGAGGCGGAGGTGCTGAAGAACGAGAGCCGGCTCTACGATCTCGAGCAGGAGCGCGTCCAGACGGAGAACCGGATCAACTTCCTCGTCGGGCGCTATCCACGACCCGTTCGTCGCAGCGCCGCGGCCTTCGCGATGCCCCCTCCGGAGGGGCTCCGCGCCGGGCTCCCGTCGCAGCTGCTCGAGAACCGGCCCGACGTCCGCGCGGCGGAGCTCGAGCTCGAGGCCTCGAAGCTCGACGTGAAGGCGGCGAAGGCGGCCTTCTACCCCGCGCTCAGCATCGACGCGGGCGCGGGCTACCGCTCGTTCAACGCCGCTCACCTCCTGACGACGCCGGAGTCGCTCGCCTATGGGGTCGCGGGCAACCTCACGGCGCCGCTCCTGAACCGCGCGGCGATCACCGCGCAGTACCGATCCGCCAACGCGAGGCAGATCCAGGCCGTGCTCCGCTACGAGATGACGCTGCTCCAGGCGTTCACCGACGTCACGAACCAGCTCGCGCGCCTCGAGAACCTGCGCGAGAGCTACGCGCGGCAGTCGAGGCAGGTCGCGACGCTCGGACAGGCGGTCGAGGTCTCGGGCATCCTCTTCCAGTCCGCGCGTGCAGACTACATGGAGGTGCTCCTGACCCGCCGTGACTCGCTCGAGGCCGAGATGGACCTCGTCGAGACGAAGCGGCGCCGGCTCCAGGCGGTGGTCGATCTCTACCAGGCCCTCGGCGGGGGCTGGCGCGGGGGAGCCGAGCCCGACGCCGCCTCGGGGGCACGAGGAGCTCCCCCGTGACCGGTCAGAGCTTGAGCTCGACGGATCCCGCCGAGCTCGCGAGGTGGCTCGAGGCGACCCCGAGCTGGCCCGCGTGGTTGGAGCCCCAGCATCGGAGCGAGCCGGCGGAGCTGAGCGCGCACCAGGGCTCGAGGCGCACCGCGTCGCTCACGCGCGGCATCTCGTCGAAGTGGTAGACGCCGGCGATGACGGCGAGGCACCGGACCTTGCCGTTCGTGAACAGCAAGCAGTTGCCGGCGACGTCCTCGACGTCGGACATCAATCGCCCCGGCTCATCGGGCGCCGGGTCGAGGACCCTCGCGGGGTTATACGACGGCATGTTCCCCAACCCCACCCCCCAGAACCACAGCGTCTTGTCCTCCGCGAGGGCGAAGGTGAACGTGTTCGCCTGGACCTTCTTGATGCCGCTCAGCCCCTCGACGCGCGTCGGGCTCGTGATCGCGTTGAACAGCATCCCGTTCCCCGTCAGCGAGCCCGTGCCCCAGCACCATACCTCGCCGTTCTTCACGGCGCAGGTGACGTTGGCGCCGGTCGAGACCTGATCCGCGGTGAAGTCGGGGATCGCTCGTGGCACCTGCTGGGCCACGCCTCCCGACGTGCCCATTCCGAGGACGCCGCTCGGGTTCTCTCCCCAGCACGCGACGCGCCCGTCGGTCAGCACCGCGCAGGAGTGACTCGGGCCCACGGAGACGTCGGCGACGCCGGTGAGGAGCGGCTCGGCGGGGACGCTCGCCGTCGTGGCGCTCGAGCCGTAGGTCCCGCCCCAGCACTTCAGATCGTCGTCGGCCGTGACGCCGCAGATCGTGGGCCTGGCAGGGCCGGCGGTTCGAATCACCTTGAAGGTGTGCGCGTCCGGCGCGTCGATCGGGAACGCCTTGAACGTCGTCCCCATCGCGACGGGCGGCGTGACGTCCCCCCGACCGAGCTGGCCGGTGTTGTTGAGGCCCCAGCACTCGACCGTCGTCCCGGTCGAGCGCTGCACGCGCGCGCAGAAGGTGCCGCCCTGTGCCCAGACGTCCAGGACGACGGGCGCGCCGGCGTCGCCGCCGCCGTCCCACGTGATCCGCCGGTCGGGCGCGGCGTCGGACGCGTCGCCGGCGTCCGCCTCGGCGCTGCCCGCGTCACCGCGGGGCGCTCCGGAGTCTCGATCGTCGGCAGGCGGCGCGGCGTCGGCCGGCGCGTCCGGATCGCTGCCGCACGCGGCGAGGAGCCGGACGAGGACGCATGCCGCCGAGAACGTCGTCAGGTGAAGCTTGCTCATGGTGTGACACTCGCTGAGGGACGCAGTCCGCTGCGCCGTTCGAAGAATGGATGCGTCGACTATCGTGGGACCGAGATGGGCGCGTCCGAGATCGCGCGGAGCCCCGCGCCGCCCGGGTAGGCGTAGCTGGCGGCGAGATCGAGCCCCCAGACGGTGAGCCCGAAGGGCTCCTTGCTGCGGATCTCGTGTCGCCCGTTGTTGCAGGTGCCCGCGGCGAACTGCTGAGGCTCGCCTCTGCGCACGAGGGTGACGCGGGCGTACTGGAAGCGCCCCTCCGCGTCGATCGGCCTCCAGTCGGTGATCGTCCCCGCGCAGTCGAGGACGACGTCCTCGAAGCCGGCCCCGCGGTCCTGACGAACGACGACCAGCGTCGTGTAGCCGTAGGTCACGTCCGTGAAGAACGTGTACGCGTCGAGGTACTGCCGTGCGGGGACCACGTTGACGAACTCGGGGTCTCCGATCTGTCCGCCGAGCGGGCCCGCGCCGTCGCCGTAGCTCAGGCTCGACATGTAGCTGGCCAAGTAGAACGGGTGGTGTTCGTCCTGGCTCTTGACGACGAAGGGCTCGGCTGTCCAGAACGTCACCGCCTCGCCTTGCGACAGAGCGATGGGGGCGCCTGGGGGACGCCTGGGCTGATACTCCAGCGCCGTCCCGTCGGCCGCGCCGATGAGGCGCCACGGGGCGGACTCTTGCGCCGCCGTCTCGGCGCTGCCGAGGCGCAGGCGCTTGCGGTCCTCGTAGCGAACGCCGGCGTACTCGGTGCCCCACGCTCGGATCGGGGGGATCTGTTGCTGAGTGACGTCGCAACAGCAGGTACCGAACGTGGTGGGGAAGACCGAGCAGTTCGAGCCGCCGAAGACCGCGATGGGCTTGTCGGACTCGATCGGGGCTCCCGCGAGCTTGTTGTGCGCCGCGAACTGGAGGACCTCGCCCTTCGCGAGCTTGAAGATCTGCGAGCGCTCGTCGCTGCTCGGAGAGCCCCCGGGGAGCTTGGCGAGGTCGTGACGGATCCGAACTTCGGTGTCGTCGTTCGCGGCGACGATCTGGAGCGTCGGCTCTTGCGGCGACGTCCCGCGATCGTCCGGATCCCACCCGTCCACGGCGAGATACTTCGTGTCCCACGAGCTGGTCGGCAAGAGGACGGTGGCCGCGGGGATGTAGCTCTCGGCGCCGCCGTAGGGGAAGATCGAGTATGCGCTGACCGGCAGGTCCGTGGCGATGTGGAACGCCGCGCCGAAGCCCGAGCGGAGAGGGATCGTGGCCTCCTCCGACTCCAGCGCTGCGGGCAGCGGACAGCTGACGTGGTCCCGGACGGAAGGCGGCGGAACGAGGTTCTGGTACAAGAAGACGATGGCGACCTCTCCCGGGGGGAGAGGGCCGTCGAGGATCTCGTAGTCGACCTCGCCTCCGGTCACGCGAGGGATGGCGATGCTCCGCGAGAGGTCGAGCGCCTCCCCCTTGTGCTCGACCCGAACGTTCACGGGGAGGCTCCACGTGTTCGCGATGAACGCGGCGAAGCAAGAGCCGCGGTGGTCTTCCCTCACGCTGCCGGCCGATGAGCGCAGCGTGGCGACGGCGGGGGTCGCCCAGAAGGAGCAGCCGATCGTCCCCTCGTTGCTCTCGGCGCTCGCGCACGCTGGGACGCACGCGCCGTCCGCGCACCCCGCGTCGGGCGGGCACTTGCGAATGACATCGCCGGTGCAGCCGCTCAGGACCGAGTGCAGGTCGCGAGAGCAGGTCGCGGTCTCGCACGCGGTGCTCTGCGCATCGGCTTCGCCGAATGTGCCGGTGTTCGGCGGCTCGACGAAGGATGGGCGATCCGTCGTCCCGCAGGCGACCATCACGCTCGCTCCGCAGGCGATCGCGAGGCCGCACGAGACGATCGAGCGTCGCGTGAGCCATCCGCTCGCGGTGGTGGAGGCGGCTCGGCCGAAAGACTCGCTGGTACGACGCGCTCTCATGTGTACATCCTCGAAAGTGAGCTCGATGCTCGCGTCCCCGCTACACGCGCGGTGGTCCGTCCGCGGCGCGCGTAGGGTCGCGCGCTCCATCGCTGGCGGCTCAGAAGACGACCCTCTCCGGCCGGTAGTGCGAGGCGTCGTCCTTCGTGCCGACCCCGAGCTGCCCCGCGGAGTTGTCACCCCAGCACTGCACGGAGCCGTCCTCGAGGAGGGCACACGTGGTTTGGTCCATCGTCGCGATCTGAACGACGCGAGCGTCCGTCGCCCCCTTCGTCTCGAGCTCGAGCCCCGCGACGAGGACCGGGATGAGCGTGAGCTCGGCGTCGCCGCTGCCGAGCTGTCCGCGCGTGTTGTCACCCCAGCAGTACGCGCGGCCTCGCTGGTCGACGGCGCAGGTCGTGAGGTTGCTCGCGGCCATCTCTCGGATCGCCTCCGCGCCCATCAGCGAGACGGGGGACGGGGAGAAGACGTCGATCCTCGAGCTGTTACCGACCGCGCCGGTCGCGTTCCGTCCCCAGCACCACACGCTGCCCTGCGCGAGCGCGCAGGCGTGGCCCTCCCCCGCGACGAGCCGCGTGGCGTGGTGAAGGTCGGGGATCTCGCGAGGCTCTTCGTCGGGCGAGAACGAGGTCTCTCGCCCGAGCGCGTCCCGCTGAGCGGAGTTGAGCTCGTGCCAGTCACCCCCGCCCCAGGAGAGGACGTCGCCGTCGTCACGCAACGCGAATCCGACGCGCCCAGTCCCGGCCCCCGCGACCACGCGGTGGTAGCGGAGGTTCACCGGGCCGGCGACGCCGATCGGTCTCGGGAGGTACCCGCGGCCGAGTTGCAGGGCGGAGTTGTCACCCCAGCAGTGCATCCCGGCGCCTTCTCCGTCGGGTCCCAGCTCGCCGGTCGCGCACGCGAACGTCCCGGCCACGTCCACGCGGGTGGCGGGAGGCAGCCCCTGGACCCGCGAGGCGCTCGTGTGGGCGTCCGCGTCGAAGACGACCCGGTCCGCGCCCCGCCCGAGCTGGCCGGACGTGTTGGCGCCCCAGCACGCGACGGAGCCGTCCGAGCGGCGCGCGCAGCTCGTCCCGGCGCTGCTTCGCCCGGAGACGCTGATCTGGGTGACGTCCGTGAGGTCCGCGACGGTCACGGGCGTGGCGGAGGACGGGGCGCCCGAGCCACCGCCGTCCGGAGCGCCCGCGTCGGCGGGCATCGGCGTCTCCGCGCCGAGCTGGCCGCTCGCGTTGCTGCCCCAGCACCGGACCGACTTGTCGGAGAGGAGCGCGCAGGCGTGCCCTCCGCCGCTCGCCGAGAGCGCGGTGACGCACGGCGAGACCTTGCACGTGACCTCGCCGGAGAAGCTCGGCGAAGGCGCGCCGCCGTCGACGTCGACGACTCCGCCGTCGACGTCGACGACGCCGCCGTCCGCAGCGGCGCCCGCGTCGTCGATGCTACCGACGGTGACGTCGTTGGTGTCCGAGCACGCTACCGAGATCGTCCCCGCGGTGAGGAGCGCGAGCAGCGCAGCGCGACGCGCCGCGGGGGAGTTGTGGAGGGTAGAGGTCACTGCTTGCTTCCCTTGTCGACGTTGCGACGGAGCGCGACGTTCTCGCCGACGACCCAGACGTCGTCGGGACCGCTGCCGGAGACCGCGTGCAGGTGGCTCGTGAGCACGTCCCAGGTGTTGGTGGTGGCGGTGATGGCGAGCTTCGCGCCGTCCCAGTGATGGATCCTGCCGTACGTCCCGGCGAACCAGACGTCGTTCGGTGCGCTCCCCCAGATGTCGGAGGTGCGCTTGGTGCCGCCGCTCATGATCACTCGCTCCTGAGACCACTTCAGGACCGGATCGGTCGCGCTCGCCGTTCCGTGCACGAAGCCGCCGCTGCCGCGCAGCCAGACATCGTGTCGATCGTAGGCCCACACGGACGAGAACTGGTTGCCAGAGCCGTAGTTCAGCACGCCGTCGCCGACGGTCTGGCGCTCCCAGCCAGCGCCCTTGTCGAGGAAGAGCGCGCCGCCGTAGGAGAGCCAGTCGGTCGAGTGGCCCGAGACCCAGACGTCGAAGCCCGAGCACCAGACGTGGTGGAGGTCGAGCATCGCGGCCGGGCTCGACGTGGTCCACGACGGGTGGCCGTCCTCTGCGGTGTCCCCGTTCCACCGGAGGACCGTGCCCGACGATCCGACGATCGTGAGGTTGCGCGGGTGGCCGTCGTCGCGAGCTCCCTCGCAGATGCCCAGCAGATCGGTCGTGACGCCGCTCGGGATCTCCGCCCAGCCCGTCCCGCCGGGGGCGCGGAAGATCGAGCCCTGGCCGCCGACGGCCCACAGGGCTCCTTCGTGATCCCCCCATACGCCGTAGAGGGGCTTCCCGGCGTCCCACACGACCGACCAGAGCGCCCCGTTCCAGCGGAGCACCAGGCCTTGCTCGCTGACCGCCCAGGCGTCGTTCGGGCCCGGCACCCAGACGTCCATCAGGGAGAGCGTCCCGCCGTCCGGGATCGGCAGCGGCGTCTTGCACCAGTCCACCGTGCAGGGATCGACGCCTGCGTCACCTCTCTCACCGACGGCGTCGCCGGGGTCCGCGTCGAGATCGGCCGCGCTGTCGAGACCGTCGTTCGGTCGCGATGCGTCCTCGACGGCGCGGGGGCCGCCGTCCGGCCCCGTCCACTCGGAGGCTCCCGTCCCGTCGTTCGCGCACGCGATGAGGAGCAGCACCGGCGCCGAGCCCCCCGCCGCGATGAGGAGCGCTCCGCGCGTGCCCATGGTTCTCAGGTTCGTCGCGCTCATCGTGAGCCTCCCGTCGGACCGCGTCGATGAAGGAGCACGCGCTGCCCCACGACCCAGACGTCATCCGGGCCGGATCCCCACACGCCCCAGAGCGGCGTCGAGGGCGGCAGCGACGGGGCCCGCGAGCGCGACCAGCTCGAGCCGTCACCGTGCAGGATGGTGCCCTCGTCGCCGACGGCCCACACGTCGGTGGCGCTGCTCGCCCATACCGCGTGCAGGGCGTGGGTCGTGTCGGCGTCGGAGGCCGCCCAGCGGAGCTGCCCCGCCGGATCAGGCGTGAAGTGACGGATCGTGCCTCTGTCCCCGACGACCCAGACGTCGTCGGCCGCCGTCCCCCACACGCCGCGGAGGTCCGCGTACGTGTTGCTGTTGACCTGGGACCACTGCACCATGCCGCCCCAGAAGCCGTCGCTGTGGAAGATTCGGCCCCTCTCGCCGATCATCCAGATGTCGCGCGGGCTCGACCCCCAGATGGCCCAGAGGTTGAACCCTATCGAGGCGCTGCGTTCACCGAACGCCACTGCCAGCTTCGGCCCTTCGGGGACCCAGCCCTCGGAGCGCGAGCACTTGTCGAACGCAAGAGCCCCGGGCGCGCCGGTCGTGGCCTGGAGCACCCAGACGTCGGTGGACGAGCTGCCCCAGACGGCGCGGAGGCCGATCGGCAAGTACGAGGTCGCGCCCGGGCGCTTGATGACCTCGAAGCTCGAAAAGTCCGCGCCGCTCTTGGTCCAACCGCGCGAGTGGAGGAGATCGGTCGCGCTGAAGGCCCACACGTCGTCGGGGCCGGTCCCCCAGATGCCGAAGAGCGGCCTCGGCTGTCCGGCGTCGGTCTCCACGCGCTCGGCGCTCCACGTGGAGCCGTCCCAGTGGAAGACGGCGCCGTTCGAGCCGACCGTCCACACGTCGTCGGGGCCGCTGCCCCAGATCCCGTAGAGGGCCGCCTTGTCGTCGGGCATGTCCACGCGACACCACCCGTCTTCGCTGCAGCGCTCGTCCGTGGTCGCGTCTCCGCCGTCCAGCGACGCGTCGGCGTGCGTCCCGCCGTCCGCGACGGCAGGCCCGCCGCCATCGCCGGGCTGGGCGTCGCTCTCGCTCGGATCGTCCGTGCCGGCGGCGCACCCGACGGTGCGCACGGCGAGCACGAGCGCTGCCGTCAGGACGAGGGCGCTCCGCAGGGCGTCGGGGCTCCGCGGGCTCACTTGAGGACTCCGTCGGGGCAGGGCTCGGTGGCGCAGGCGCCGTCGATGCACGCTTGTCCCGTCTCGCACGACACGCCGCAGGCGCCGCAGTTTCGCGGGTCGCGGAAGATGTCGACCTCGCATCCGTCCAGCTCGACCTGATTGCAGTCGGAATAGCCGACTCGACAGGACAGCCCGCATCGCCCGAACTCGCACGTAGCGGTCGAGTTGGCGCGATCGGAGCACCGGAGCCCGCACGAGCCGCAGTGCTGGACGTCGGTCTCGAAGTCGGGGAGACAGTCACAGCCGGACGGTCCCGGATCGCACTGGCAGGTCCCGTTGATGCAGGCCTCTCCCGCAGCGCACTGCTTGCCGCAGCCGCCGCAGTTCATCGGATCCCTGCGGGAGTTGACCTCACAGCCGTCCGCGAGGTCGCCGTTGCAATCGAGCCAATCCGCCGTGCACTTGAGGTGATTGCACGTTCGATTCTCGCACCCGTAACCCATCTGCGGGGGCGGGGCGGGGAATCCGGGCGGGAACGAGGGGCAACTGTTGAAGCACTCGCCGCAGTTGTTGGAGTCGTTGTCCAGGTTCACGCACTGCGACATGCAGAGCACCTCGTTGGCTTTGCACGTCTTGCACGCCCCTACCTCGCAGATCGAGCCGTCGGGGCAGACGTCGCCGCACCCGCCGCAATTCTGGTTCGTACCGAGCGCGGTCTCGCAGCCGTCTTCGATGCGGTTGTTGCAATCTGCATTGAACTGGCTGACGCAGGTCATCTGGCAGGCGCCGCCCACGCACTTCCACTCTGCGCGGAGGTCGTTGGTGCGCCAGAGGTCCGTCGGGCACGCGTTGCCACAGCTCCCGCAGTTGAGCGGATCGGTCGAGAGGTCGATGTCGCAGAGGAACTTCGAGTCCGCGCACGTGTCGAACGGCGCCTGGCACGTCGCGGACGCGCACATGGGGACGAGCGCGGGCGCCTCCGCGTCGTCACCCTCGGAGCCGGCTGCCCCCGCGTCGGAGGAGGGGATGAAGACGGGCGGGGGTTCGTCCACGCCGAAGCCGAGCGACTCGCGGCTCGAGCACGCTGGAATGACGAAGGATGCGAGCGTGAGGGCGAGCGACGCCCCCAGGATGCGTTGATTCAGCATGATTCTCCTCGGGAGTCCGAGAGCGACTACGTCATCGAGCAGGTGTGGGCGGGTCCTCGGGGGCGGGACCGGCGCCGCGGAGCGTCGTGGTGACACGACGCGCGAACAGTCCGCGGGGGTGCTGGGCCAGGAAGCCGTCGCCGAGCCGGCGTGCTTCGTCGCTTCGCCCGCTCCGCGCGAGCGCCTCGATGCGCAGCACCGCGACCTCGACGGAGAACGCGCCCGCGGGGAACTCGGCGTCGTACGCATCGAGCTCGCCGAGCGCGCGCGCAGCGTGACCGCCCGCGAGCGCCGAGCGCGCGGCCGTCACGCGGGCGAGCTCGCGGCCGAGGGTCGATTCGACGCGCGCAGGAGCACCGCTGCGGGTGGTTGGGGCGCGCGCCCCAAGTTCGGCAGGCGCGTCCGGCGCCGGCTGTGCCGGGCGCGCGCCGCGAGGAGCGGGCGCAGGGCGATTCGGGGCAGCGACGTCGGTGGCCTCTTCGGCGGGCGGCGGTTCGCCCGGCGCCGCCGCGTGCGGCGGCTGCGGAGACGCAGGCGCGGCGATCGTCGCGACCATCTCGGGCGTCGCGGCCGGAGCCGGAGGAGCTACGGCGGCCGCCTCGGGCGCAGCCGCGGTCTCCGCGTCGTCGCCCGAGAGGCCGACGACGGCGATGGACGCCGCGCCGACCGCGAGCGCGAGGCCGACGACCTGAGCCACTCGGGCTCCGGCGCCGCCCCAGGCAGAGGACCGGCCCGCCGAGGCCGTCGAGGCCGGCAGGTTCAGCGCCGCGAGCAGCTGCTCCCGCGCCTCCGGGGGAGGCACGTCGTCGCGGGCGGAGGCGAGGACGTCTCGCTCGAGCTGATCGAGCTCACTCTCGAGCGACATATCGTCGGGCTCGGCCACGTCAGACTCCTTTCCTTCGCGCGCGAAGGCGGTGGATGCCGGCCTGGAAGTCTTCGCGGGCGCGCCGCAGGCGCGACACCACCGTGCTGACCGGAATCTGCAGGGTCACCGCGACCTCCGCGGAGGTCTGCTCCTCGAGGACGGAGAGCACGAAGACCGCGCGGCGCTCGTCCGGCATGCTGGCGAGGATCTCGTCGAGCGCTGCCCGAGCGTCCTCGCGATCGAGGCGGGCCTCCGCGGCCGGGAGGACGATCTGCGCGTGCGGAGCCTCCTCCTCGGGGACCTCGCGGAGGTTCGCGCGCGCGCGACGCACGTTGGCGGCGACGCGCATGGCGATCCCGAAGACGTACGAGCGCTCCTTCCCGGCCTCGAGGTTCGCGAGCTTTCGGGAGAGCACGATGAAGACCTGCTGAGCGGCGTCGTCGGTCTCCGGCGGGGAGACTCCGAGCCTCCGCAACGACCGCCAGACGAAGTCGTAGTGCTCGAGCACCATGCCGCGCAGACGCTCGTCCATCGAGGGATCCCTCTTCGAGGATGCACCCTCGGCGTCTTCGAACGCCGGCCTCGCGATGGTAGACACTGCGACCACGACCTAAGTCTCCATCGTCAGCAATGTCGACCGGCGCGATCCACGCGTCGAAAATCGTCAGCGGCGTGCTCGAAGCCGGGCGCGCGGCGCGAACAAGCTCATCCATTTGCGCGTTTTTACGGCAAATGCGCGATGAATCCGAGGCCGATGAACGGCGAGATCGCCGGGGCTCGGTACGCGACGGGCTCTGCGTAGGGCTCGAAGAAGAGCTCCTTCCGCAGCACCGGCGCCCGCGCTCCGAGCGTCATCTCGACGGAGAACGCGGGCATCGGTCTCCACGCGATCCTGGCGGCGCCGCCAAGGCTGAGCCAGAGGTAGGACGCGTCGACGGCGGGGCGAGGCACGACGACGCTTGCTTCGAGCAGGCCGACCTCGGCGTTGAAGCACGGCCCGACGCGGAGCTGTGGCTCGCGAAGGACGTCCACGCACCCCGCCGCCGTGAGCTCGCTCCAGCGGATCGCGACGACCCCGCGCGACGACGCGATTGGCTCGCGCGTGCTCCGGGCGGCGCCCACACGAACCGTCGGATCCAGCGGCGCCGGCAGGGTGAGCTGAGCGAACCACGCGCCCATGAGGACGGCGTTGCGATTGCCGTTGACCTCGAAGCCTGCGCCCAGAGCCGCGGAGAGGCGCTTGCGCGGGACGGCCGGACGCGGCGTCCCGCGTCGCTGAGGACGGCGGGCGGCGCGGGCGCTCGACTTCGGCGGGCTCGCGGGCGCAGGCGGTGGTTCGGCGACGCTCGCCTCTTCGGGACCGTGGGAGGCGAGGCGCTCGGCCTCCTCGCCGATCGCGATGGCGGCCATCAGGCTCAACGCGCCGACCACGTCCTCGCAGGAGGTCGACGCCGCGCTCCGGTGCACGCTCACGCCGGAGAACGAGAGCTCGAGCGTGCCGTGGCTGACGGCACCTCGTCGCTCGACCCGAACCGCGAGATCGATCGCCGGCTCGTCGGGCCGAGCCTCCCGGATGTGTGCCAGATGAGCCTCCAGGCGCTCACCCATGCCCGGCGCCGTCGGACAGCCTTCGTGGAGCGACTCCGAGATCCGCACCGCCACCGGCAGCGGCGGCGCCGCCGCGGACGTCTTCGCGCAGAGAGCCGTCGCGAGGACCATCGCCGGCGTCAAGCGCCGCCCCGCTCTCGTCTTTCCTTCACTCCGGTGCACGCGAGCAGCAAGGAGAGCATGGGGAGTCGCCGCGCGCAGCCTCCTCCCGCGAGCGGCGCTGTGGTCAGCGAGCCGAGCGCGGGAGCCAGACCCCTGCGCGCGAACGAGCGTCCCCGGCGTCGGCGCCGCCGTGCGCGCAGCGTGCGCGCGAGCTCCCGATTCGTGGACCTACCGCGGTGACTTCGCTTCGGAGATACTCGCGCTCGTGGAGATGACTTACCGAGCGAGCGCCGAGCGGGTTCGCGCGTCGATCCAGGATGGGTCGCATCGGCCCGCGCGCTTCCTCGCGGCGCTCCGTCGGGTCCGTCCCGCGGAGCGCGACGCCTGGCTCGACCTGGTGCTGGGGCTCGGAGAGCTTCCGGACGACGATCCCGAGCTCCCCAGAGGCTGCGTGCCCTACCTGCCGTGCCCGGTCGTCGATCTCCTGGCGCTCGTCGAGTGTGTCCCGGTGCGTGCGTCGGACGTCTTCGTCGACGTCGGCTCGGGCGTGGGGCGCGCCGCGATGTTCGTTCACCTGCTGACCGGTGCGTCCGCGATCGGTCTCGAGATACAGCGCCGGTTGGTCTTCGAGGCGCGCGATCTCTCCGCGCGGTTGCTCGTCTCGCGCGCTCCGTCGGTCGAGGGAGACGCCGCCGAGCTCGCGAGATTCGTTCCGATAGGGACGATATTCTTCCTCTACTGCCCGTTCAGCGGAGAGCGGCTCACGAAGGTGCTGGCCGGCCTCGAGCCCATCGCGCGGACCAGGACGATCCGGGTGTGCTGCGTCGACGTGGCGCTCCCGCGGTGCGGCTGGCTCACGCTCGAGAGCTCGCCGCGGCTCGGCCTCGAGATCCACCGGAGCACCTACTGCGCGCCGGCGACGCGACCCTCGTAGCGATCGGGATCGGGGGCTCTCACCTCTCGATCGCGAGGCCAGGGCTGGAGCGGATCATCTCGATCGAGCGCCACGCGTGGCGCGGCGCTTCGGAGAGCTCGAGGAAGCCGAGGCGGCGGTAGAACCCGTCCGCGTCGCGGGTCGTCAGGCGCACGTGGCGCGCGGCGCGCACGGCCGGATGATCGAGGAGCAGCTCCATCACCGCCGTGCCGGCGCCCGCGCGGCGATGATCGTCACGCACGACGACGTCGTAGATCCACGCGACCTTGCCGTCGGAGGTCGCCCTCGCGAGCGCGACGAGCGCCCCCGTTCGGGCGTCGCGCGCGGTGACGACGGCAGGCGAGGCGAGGAACGCCGCCAGGACCGCCTCACGCGGTACGCCCGCGAGCCAGTAGGCCTCGTCGAGGAGGGGCGCGATCTCGTCGAGCTCCGATGCGGCGAGCATGCACGCGAGGCGGAGCCCGCCGCGCTCGAACAGCGGCGGCGTGAGCTCCGGGAACCGGCGGACGAGCGCGTCGACCGCGCGGGCGTCGCCGGGACCGCCGCGCCTCCAGAGCTGCGTGACGACGCGCCGGCGCTCCTCGAGCCGCCCGTTCTGTCCGAGCTTCGCCTTGCAGACGACCTCGTCGAGCCGAACGCCGGCGACGAGGAGCCCGCGGACGGCCTTCGCGTAGAGCGGGTCGTCGCTCCGGATCGGGACGTGGCGTCCCTCGGGCTGGTACTTCGCCATCAGCGCCTGGAGGACGCGCGCCTTGACGTCGGGGGCGGTGATCTCTTCGAGGACTCCACGGACCTGCGCGCTCACGTAGTAGGTGGTCGCGGGGCACGCGCGGTCGGGATCGACGAACCAGCTCGGGATCTCGGCGACGATCTCGTGCGCCGCGATCACCGCCTGGCGACCGAGGCCGTCGAGCTTCTCGCCGGCCGGCGCGCCGTGGAACGCGAGGACGTCGCCGTCGACGACGCCGTGGACCGCGCGCAGGATCGGCCGTCCGTCGTCGGCGGTGGTCGCGACGTGAACGACCGGCGCCCGCTGGAGGAGCGCGCGGCCCTCCTCGGCCGAGCTGCGGAAGGCAGCCCTCCGCATGGTCGGCGCGCCGCGGTTCGCGGGGCTCGGAGCGGCGCTCGGATCCGACGGACGCTCCGCGAGCGCCGTCGACTTCGCCGGCGCCGCCTCCCGTGTGCGCTCGTTCATGGCGCCAAGATGGCCCGAGACTGGTACCTTGATGAGTACCAGATTTACGATTTTCGACAGACCAGTGGGAGCGCGCCATGGCGAGCTGGAGCGTGACGATCGACCTGACCCGCGGCGACGAGAACAGCCCTACGTTCGTGCGGATCGCGCGCGCGATCGCAGGTGACATCCGCCGCGGCCGCCTGCGCGCGGGCGACGCGCTCCCCGGCACGCGCACGCTCGCCGCGTCGCTCGGAGTCCATCGCAACACGGTGCTCGCCGCGTACCGGGAGCTCTTCGCCGAGGGCTGGATCGCGTCGGAGAAGGCGCGCGGGACGTTCGTGTCCGTCGAGATCCCGGAGCCCCAGCCGAAGCGGTTCTCTGCGGGGGCGGCGGAGGCTCGCGAGATCGCGGCGCGACCCGGCTACGACGTCGTCGATCCGGCGCGCGGCCGCGATCGCGGCGCCGGAGCGCTCACCGCCGAGGCGCCCGCGCGTGTCGTGCCCGCGCCGCTGCCGCGCGGGCGGGGAGGGGTGATCTCGAAGGACACGCCGATGACCCTCGGCGGTGGCGTCCCCGACGTCCGGCTCGTCCCTGCGGGCGAGCTCGCGCGCGCGCTCCGCCGCGTCCTCCGCCGGAGCCCGCTCGACGTCCTGTCGTACGGCGATCCCGAGGGGCCCGTCGCGCTCCGCCGCGCGGTGGCGAAGATGGTCTCGGCGACGCGCGGCGTCGCGGCGCGCGAAGACCACGTGCTCGTCGCGCGCGGCAGCCAGATGGGCGTCGACCTCGTCGCGCGCACGCTGCTCGCGCCAGGCGACGCCGTCGCCGTCGAGGCGCTCGGCTACCGGCCCGCGTGGGAGGCCCTCCGCGCCAGCGGCGCGCGCCTCGTGCCGGTGCCGGTCGACGCGCACGGGATCGACGTCGCGGCGCTCGAGCGGCTCGCCGCCGCGGAGCGGATCCGCGGCGTCTACGTCACGCCCCACCACCAGTTCCCGACGACCACGACGCTCGCGCCGGCCCGACGGGTGCGCCTCCTCGATCTCGCGCGGGAGCGCCGCTTCTGGGTGCTCGAGGACGACTACGATCACGAGTTCCACTACGAGGGTCGCCCGGTCCTGCCGCTCGCGAGCGCCGACGTCCACGGCGTCGTCGTCTACGTCGGCACGCTCTCGAAGGTCCTGGCGCCGGGAATGCGCATCGGCTTCGTCGTCGCGCCCGTCCCCGTCATCGAGCGCCTCGCGGCGACGCGCCGGATCGTCGATCGTCAGGGCGACCACCTGCTCGAGACGGCGATCGCGGAGCTCGTCGAGGAGGGTGAGGTCCAGCGGCACGTCCGGCGCGCCAAGCGCGTCTACGCCGAGCGCCGAGCGCGCCTCGCGTCGCTGCTGGAGGCGGAGCTCGGCGGCGTGCTCTCGTTCGCGCTCCCGAGCGGCGGCACGGCCATCTGGGCGCGCGTGGCGGGCGACGTCCCGGTCGACGTGTGGGCGGCGCGCGCGCTCGACCAGGAGGCGCTGGCGCTCCAGTCGGCTCGCCAGTTCGCGTTCGACGGCAGGAGCCGGCCGTTCTTGCGCCTCGGGTTCGCGCAGCACGAGGAGCGCGAAGCGCGCGAGGCGATACGGCGCATGGTGAGCGCGCTGCCTCGGCGCGGCGCCGGGCGCATCACGCGTCAGCGGCGCTGACGGGACGGCCGGCGCGCGGACCTCCCACGACGAGCGACGCGCCCGCGCTCTCCGCGCTCCGACCGTGGGGCTTCGGCGCGGTGCGCGCCGCGAGACGAGCACGAACTCTGCATCAACCGGGATATAATGACCAAGCGCTGCCCTGCCGCGAGAGGAAACGCGTAGATGGCCACGCCGCGCCGACTCCCGTTCGCACGGCTCCGCGTACCCGTGTTCACGGTGGCCGTCGGGGCAGGATGTGCGCTCCTCACGGTCTCGGCCGTCGCCTGCGACGACGGTGACGACGACAGGAGGACGGAGTCCTGGGACGCCGCGCCTCCGCCTCCTCCGGGAGCTTGCTCCACGACGCGCACCGCGACCCCGCTCTGCGTGACGTCGAGCAGGCCCGAGCCGCTCGACGCGGGTGAGCTCCTCGACGGAGACGGCGGCGGTGACGCGAGCCCGCAGGTCCCGCTCGAGCCGCCGGAGAGCGCGAACCTGTGCCTGATATCGGACGACGTCACCGTCACGTGCGCGTTGCAGGCCTCGGCGATCGCGGTGGCCGGCGGAGCGAACGACGCGACGGACATCGTCCTCGCGCAGGTCGGGCTGGGGCGCCACGCGTCGTCGACCGATCCGTCGCTCGTGGCCGACGACCGTGCGCACGTCCAGCACGTCCGCGTCGGGGCAGACGGCGTCACGACCGTCTCCGTGGAGCCCATCCCTCCCTACCCCGCCGCGGGGATCGTCCAGGGTGGATCGTTCGCGCTCCTCCCGGCGAGCGACGCGCGCGACACGCACATCCTCGCGTTCACGAAGAACGGCGACGGCGCGCAGACGGTCCAGTCCGGCGCGCTCGTCCCCTCGCCGGTCGCGCTCGGCGCCCCGTTTGCCGTGCCGGGAGCGGTGGCCTGGGAGCCGCGCGTGGCGACCGGGCCCGGCGGTGAGGGCGTGCTCTTCGCGGTCCCGCGCGGCGGGCCTCCTTACCATACGCCCGCCGGTCCGCTCGTCGTCGTTCGTGGCCTTCCCGACGCGCCGCGCGTGGTCGCCACCTCGGTCACTCCTGCCAGCGCGACGCGCTTCGCGGCGACGGTGACGCCCGCAGGGGTCCCTGCGGTCCTGTTCCACGACGGCGCGGCGCTGCGCCTTCGGGAGGGCGACGACCTCGCGAACGAGCGATGGTCGGAGCCGCTCGAGCGCGAGCAAGACGAGCTCTACGACGTCGTGTACGCCGGAGGCGAGCCGGTCGTCTTGTACCGGTCGTCCTCCGTCGTCGGCGTCCGAGCCCCCGGCGTCGAGAACGCCGCGTGGGCGCTCGGGGAGAGCTTCTCGACGTGCCCGCGGAACACGTACGTCGGCGTCACGTGCGACGAGTGTCCCGTCGACCGCTCGTGCCACGTCGGCCGGGACATCGTCACCCAGGCCAAGCTCTTCACGCGCGGCGAGCGCGTCTTCGCGGCGTTCGTCGCGACCGACCAACGACAGCGGATGGGTTACGCCCGGACCACGCTTCCGATCGTCAACGCCGGATGCGTCTGCTCGCTCGAGCGGCGCGAGCTGCAGGTGGTCGGGCGGTCGCTCGTGGTCGTCGAGGTCACCCCGTCGACCCATCGATCCCCCTTCGTCACCGAGTGGATGCGCGCGCCGCTCGCCGAGACGTTCGCGACGGCCTACGCCTGGCTCTTCCCGCGTCGCGACGGCGATCTCGACGTCGTCTTGGGTCGCTTCCCGGCGACGCACGAGACGGCGCTCGCGCGCTACCCCGAGGCCGGGTCCAGCTACCGCGTCGTGCGCGTGGCGACGGGGCTCATTCCCTGAGGCCTCGCTCCGCTCGCGCACTGCCCGCCCTCGTGCGAAGCTCGGCATCGCGCTCGCTTCCCTGGATCGTCGCGAGCTCGTCCGCGGCGGCTCGCGCGAGGCGGGTCGCCTTGTCGCGGCGACGCTTTGCGTATCTACTGTGAGCAGTGTCGTGCCGTCGCTGGGGTGGCTTTCCGAGCATCGCCATCGCGGTGGTGTGTGTCGCGGGGCCTGCCGATGCCGACGACGTGGTCACGCGTCCGCTCTCCGAGGCGCTCATCGTGCAGCGCGCCGAATGCCTCGAGACGGAGAGCCTCGCGCGGGCGGTGACGCGATGGCTCGGGCAGGCCGCGATCGACCGCCGGATCTCGATCTCCGTGCGGAAAGAAGGCGACGCCATCGTCTACGGGCTCCATCGCGACGACGTCCTCGTCGGGCAGCGCACGGTCACGAGCCTCCCCGAGGGCTGCGTCGAGCTCACGACCGCGCTCGCCCTGTCGATCGCGGTCGCGATCGAGGCCACGTTCTTCGGTGGCGAGGAGGCGGACGCGACGCCGGCGGACCGCGCTCCCGCACGTCCGCCGAGCGCGGCCGTGACCAAACGCGCGCGCGCGTCGCCGCCCCGGAGGCCCAGTCGGGGCGCGACCGCTCCCGTCCCCCACGCGGTGGTGACGGGCGAGCTCGGGCTCCTCTGGAACACACTCCCCGGTGTGCGGCCGCTCGCCAGCGCCGGCGTCGACGTCGCTTGGTCCAGACACCTGGTGACGCGCACGGCCGTGCTCGCCACGACGGCCGCCGCCTCTCCGCTCGGGACCGGAGAGGTCGAGACGAGCCTCTACGCCGGCCGCGCGGACGCGTGCGGGATCGGGCCGACGAAGCTGCTCGAGCTCCGCGCTTGCCTCGGGCTGGCATGGGGCTTCGTGCCGTCGCGCGGCGTGGGCTTCCTCGACGGGCGCTCCCGCGCGCAGCCCTGGCTCGGGCTGCCGCTCCGCGGCGAGGGGCGGCTCGTGCTCGGACGCGACGGAGCGCGACCGGTATGGGGGATCGTGGTGGCGACCGACCTCATTTTTTCCCTGCGGCGGGCCCAGATGGGCGTCGTCGACCCGACCGTCGAGCCGCGGCGCGCGGAGCAGCATACGGCTGTGCTCACGCTCCCGCTCTTCGGAGCCGCCGCGTCGCTGGGGTTCTTTTTCGAGCTCTGATCGAAAATAGTCGCGCCAATCATGAGTCGGCCGGGCAGTAACGGACATGACGACCTCGGTGATCTCCGTCGCGCCGGCCGGGCGCAGCGCGACACCGAATGAGCCGGCCTCCGGCTGGCGCATCGCCATGACAGACGCTTCAGGCAAGGCCCAGGCGGCATCCGAGCGCTCGACGCCTTCCGGAGTCACCGGAGCCGACGTGCTGTTCCGGGAGCACGCGCGCTTCGTCGCGAGGTTTCTCGTCCGGATGGGGGCGCGTCCGCAGGACATCGACGATCTCGTCCAGGAGGTCTTCCTCGTCGCCCACCGGCTCGGGGGCTCGACGAGCGACGAGGCGAAGCCGACGACGTGGCTCGCGGCGATCGCGCTCCGGGTGCTCTCGCACGATCGGCGTAGCCGGCGACGGCATCCGGAGATGCTCGACGAGACGAACCTGGCGACGGCGGTCGCCACGTCGCCGAGTCAGGAGGACGTCGTACGCGCGACGGAGTCGCTCACGATCGTGGGTCGCGCGCTGCAGACGCTCGAGATCGAGAAGCGTGCCATGTTTATCTTGTTCGAGATCGAAGGACAGTCCTGTGAGTCCATCGCGACGGGACTGGGGATCCCCGTCGCGACCGCGTACTCGCGCCTCCGGGCCGCGAGGCAGGAGTTTCGTCGGCAGTACGCGCGGCTGACGCGCGACCCCGCTCCGGGAGGGATCTCGCGATGAGCGCTGACGAAGAGGCCATCGAGCCGACGCGCCTGCTCGACGATCCGAGCGAGCTGTCCGAGCTTCGCGACGCGATCGTCCGCGAGCAGGAGCTCCAGGTCGACTACGACGAGGCGAAGGGGCTCGAGCGGTTTCGCGCGGCCATCGGCGCCGGAGCATCGGCGCCCGAGCTCCCGGCGACGACGGAGCCGCGCCCGACCGGAGCGGTTCGAAGCTGGACGAGCACGGCGCCGCGCCTCGTGGTGGGGGTGGCGGCCTTGATCGCCGGCGCGAGCGTCGGAGTAGCGTGGCTCGGTGCGCGCGAGGCGACTTCGCCGGCGGCCTCGCCCGGGGCGGAGATCCAGACGATCCCGGACACGTTCGAGCCCGCGACGGCTGCGCCCGTGCCCACGCTCGCCGTCGAATCGCTGCCGACGGCCGAGTCGCTCCCTGCCGCCGAGCCCGCGCCCGCGGCGTCGTCTCGCCCGCCGGCCGCACGCTCGCCGCGAACGGCCGACGCGCCTGCGGCGACTCCCGCGGAGAACGCTCCGACCGCGAGCGCGCCCGATCCGCTCGAGGAGACGAGGCACCTCGGCGCGCTTCGTCGGGTCGCCGCGAGCGATCCGCATCGTGCGCTCTCGATGGTCGACGAAGGCAACCGTCGCTTCGCCGGCGGATCGTTCCGCGAGGAACGCGAAGCGATCGCGATCGACGTGCTCGCGCGTCTCGGACGCGAGACCGAGGCGAAGCGCGCCGCCGAGGCCTTCCTCGCGACGTACCCGACGAGCCCCTTTGCATCGAAGGTCCGGCGCGCCGCTGGCCTCTAGCTCCCATCTGGCTCTCCTCATCAGGTCGCAATGAACGAACGAACGACAAAGATCCTCGGCACGGCCGGCGTTACCTCGGCGACGCTCGCGCTCGTCTTCGGCTGCGTCGAGCCCGTGCGCGACATCGGCTTCGACTCCGCGCCCGACGCCGGCGCGAACACGGTCGGGTTCGTCCCGCCGGCCGACGACGCGAGCGCCGACGGCGCGAGCGCGCTCCCGGAGCCCGACGTCATGATGTGCGTCTCGACGGAGTGCCCCCCTCCGTTCGTGACGTGTCCCAAGCTCGGTGGAGCCCCCGCGTACAAGTGTGAGACCAACCTCCTCACCGACGACAGCAACTGCGGCGCATGCGGAAACGCGTGTCCCACGACGTCGACCTACCCCGGGCTCAACATCGTCGGACGATGCATCGACGGCAAGTGTGCGCTGACCTGCCCTGTGGGCTTCCAGGACTGCAACGGGCTCGTCGATGACGGGTGCGAGAGCAACTCGTACACCGATCTCGAAAACTGCGGGGCGTGCGGGAACGTCTGTCCCACGCTCTCCAACGGCACGCGCGCGTGCACCGGTGGGGTGTGCGCCGAGGAGTGCTTGCCCCCGAAGGTCTGGTGCGGAACGGCGTGCGTCAATCCGCAGTCGACCCTCGCCCACTGCGGGGCGTGCTTCAACGCCTGCCCGGCGGTGCAGCCTCCGACTGGGATGACGCAGGTCTGCCGGAACGGCGAGTGCGGGCACTTCGAGTGCTTCGCGACGAGAGGGGACTGCAACAACGACATCTCCGACGGATGCGAGATCGCGCTCAACATGGACCCCGACAACTGCGGGGCCTGCGGCACGAAGTGCGGCCCCGGCCAGATCTGTATGCTCCGGGCCGACAAGGGAAATGTCGCGATGTGCTCGTGCGATCCGCACGAGACGCGCTGTGGGGCCACCTCGTGCGCAGACCTCCTCTCGGACGTCGCCCATTGCGGGGCTTGCGGCAACCGCTGCACCGCCACCGGCGCTCACACCGCCGCCAACTGCCAGAACGGCTTCTGCGTCACGGAGTGTGCGCCTGGCTGGGGAGACTGCGACGGCGATCTCTCGAACGGGTGCGAGTCGAACCTCTCGCTCAACCCGCGTCACTGCGGAGCATGCGGGAATCGATGTGCGCCCGAGCAGCCGTGCATCGACGGTGTGTGCGCGATGGTCGAGTGTGACAGCGACGCGGGAGTGGTGACGAAATGAAGCGCGGCAGCGTGAGACGAGCCCGCTTCGCGGTGGGTGGGCTGGCGCTCGTCGGGCTCGGCGCGTTCATCGCGAGCTGCGCTGGAGCCGACTCGACCGAGGAAGAGCCGTCGCCCTCCGTCGACGCGCCCGCCGGTGACGACGCTGGGAGCGACACCAGGACGGTCGCGGACGGGGGCGTCGACGCCGAGGTAGATGCCTGTGAGGCCGAAGGCGGCGGCTGCACGGAGCCCGAGTGGGTCCCTGTGGAGATGGGCCACCCGTCCGGGCTCGGGCTCGCGAGCATCTGGGGCAGCGGCCCGAACGACGTGTGGATGGTCGGCGCGAAAGGGAGCGTGATCCACTGGGACGGAGCGACCTGGACCTCGACCCCGATCGCGACGAACTACTCGCTGCAGTCGGTCCACGGCAGCGGGCCGAACGACGTCTGGGTGGTCTCGACGGCGAGCCTCATCTACCGATCGACGGGGTTCTCGAGCGGCACGGCGACGTTCGTTCCCCAGACGCCGCTCTTCGAGAGCGCTCAGTTTCCGAACACGGTCGGCGCGCTCCTCGCGGTGTGGGCGCCCGGGGCCGGGGACGCCTGGATCGGCGGCCGACACCGCTTGAGCCGAGGCGGGCAGATCGAGAACAGCTGGAGGACGAGCCCGGGAGACGGCGGCGTGGCCTGGGCGCCGGTCGGCGCCTTCGGTGGCACCCACGTCATCAACGGCATCTGGGGCACTGGCCCGAACGACGCGTGGATGGTCGGCGCGAAGGGAACGACGCTCCTGTCCTTCGCGAGCCATACGAGCGGCGTGTCCGCGACCGACGGCGGCATGCCGACGTGGACCGAGGTCGATACGGCGAGCTTCGCTGTCCTCCACGCGATCCACGGCACCGGCTCGAAGGACGTCTGGGCCGTCGGCAACGCCGGGACCATCCGGCACTTCGCCGGCGGTGCGACGTGGGACATCGTCGGTTCACCGACGAGCCAGAACCTCCGCGGCGTCTGGGCCGCGGGGAGCGACGACGTGTGGGCCGTCGGCGAGAACGGGACCATCCTCCACTACGACGGCACGGCGTGGACGCCCTCGACGGCGGCGATGCCCGTGGCCGACCAGCGCGATCTGTACGCCGTCTGGGGCAGCGGTCCCGCCGACGTCTGGGCCGTCGGCGACGGCATCGTCCTTCATTACTCCGGGCCGAAGCCCGGCCCCAACGGAGATGCGAAATGAGCGCCCGATGGCATCTGCGGCTCGCCGCGGTGGCGACCTCGATCGGACTCGGCGCGGTCGCCTGCAGCGAAGGCAGCGTCCTCGGCGAGGTCATGTCCGACGACGAAGACGCGGCCGCGCCGCCGCCGCTCCCCGGTGAGGACGCCTCCGCGCCCGACGTGGAGGACGCTGGCTCCGGCGACGGCGGGACCGGCGACCCCGACGCCGACGTGGCGGACGCCGCCAAGACGTGCACGGACGAGGGCTGGTGCCACGTCGTGGTGCCGGACGATCAGACGCTCCGCGCTCTGTGGGGCGACGGGCAGGGGACTGTCTGGACCGTCAGCGACGAAGGCAACATCCTGCGCTGGAACGGCACGGCGTGGGTACAGAGCTACGCCGCGGGAGTCCCGCTCACCACGATCTGGGGAAGCGGGTCGACGGATCTCTGGGCAGGCGGGGGCGTGACTTCGACCGATGGCGCCCCCGAGCCGGGCGTCCTCTTGCACGGAACGGGGCCGAGCCCGAGCGCGATCGCGTGGACGAAGGTGGCGACCGAGGTGAACGTTCGCTCGATCTGGGGCTCGAGCGCGACGGACGTGTTCGCGGTCACCTCGGTCCCTCACCGTGTCGAGGCGGCCGATCCGAGCTACCTCCTGCACTACGCCGGCGAGCCCACGGACGGCAGCTCCGGGTGGACCGTCGATCCGCTCACCACCGAGCTCCCTGCCCACTTCGACAGGGTCTGGGGGACGAGCGCGGACGACGTCTGGGTCTCGGGGCGCTTTCGCTTCTCGGCCGCGATGGTTCGAGGAAAGGTCGCGCATCGTCTTCCGGACGGCGAAGGTGGCCACCGTTGGCGGACGGACGAGCCGGCGCAGACGTTCTCGTCGGAGACGAGGAGCGAGACGATAGGCTTCTCCGTATCGCCGACGCACGCCTACCTCATCGGCTTCATCGGCAACGCCGGCGGCGACGGCAACCTCCACACGGGCGTGAGCCCTGGCGGTGACGCGCCGTTCACGTGGACCCAGACGGTGACGTCGGGCACGGGGCCTTCGACGAGGTCGCTCGCCACGGCGTGGGGGTTCTCTCCGACCGAGATCTGGTTCGCGGGAGAGTACGGCCGCCTGCGTCGCTGGAACGGTCAGTCCTGGCGTATCGCCAACGTCTCGCTCGACGGCCTCCCGCTCCAGCAGGCGATCCACGCCATCTGGGGCTCGGGGCCCGGCGACATCTGGGCTGTTGGTGCAGGCCTCGCGCTGCACAAGGTCACGCAGTAGTGACGAGGGACATCGAGCCATGAATCGCAATCGCTTGCTCGTTCTCGGCGTGGGCGCGACCTCCGTCGGTGTGGCATGCCTCGTCGCTTGCGGCGACGCAGAGCCTGGCGCGGCGCTCATCGGAGACGACGACGCCGGACGGCCCGAGGCGTCGCTCCCTCCGGAGAGCGACGCCGGGGTCGAGGTCATCGCCGACGCGGGGCCGGAGGACGCGGACGCCGAGCCGTCGACGCCGGACGCCGACCTGTCCGACAAGCCGGTGACGTGCGCCACGACCCCGTGCGTGGTGGAGCTCGCGGGCGGCGCGGGTCACTTCTGCGCGCGCATGTCCGACGGGACCATCCAGTGCTGGGGGCGCAACGACCGCGGGAGCCTCGGCCGTGGACCGGACGCCGGCGTGACCTCGGCGCGGCCGGCTCCGGTCGTCGGGATCGCCTCTGCCACGCAGCTCACGGCGAGCTCCTCCAGCTCGGCCACCTGCGCGCGGCTCGCCGACGAACGCGTGCAGTGCTGGGGCGAAAACGTCAACGCGCAGCTCGGTCTGACCGCCCCGACGGTGACGCGCGACAGCTTCGAGCATCACACCCCCGCGGATCTGGCGATCTCGGAGTCGATCGCGCGCGTCGCCGTCGGGTCGCTCAACGGCTGCGCCGTCGCGTCCGACGGCGGGGACCTCTACTGCTGGGGCTCGAACGCGAACCAGGCGCTCGCGCGCTCGGGGTTGGCGACGACCGGCACCGGCATGTTTTACGCTCCTGCCCTCGCCGAGCAGCAAGGGATCGAGCTGACGCCCATGGCGATGGGCTACAGGACGTCCTTCGGGCTCACCAAGGACGGACAGCTCGTGAGCTGGGGGATGAACTCCGGCCGGCAGAGCTCGCTCAGCCACGCGCTCCCGACCGAGCACGCGACGCCGATGGACGTCACGAGCGTCAGCTCGGCTGGATTCCAGGCGAACGACTCCGTCACGTGTGTCGTCGCGCGTGGACGCCTCTACTGCTGGGGCAAGAACCGGGCGGGGATGCTCGGGACTGGCCTTCCGGACGACGAGCTCCTCCCCGCCGAGGCCGTGGTCGAGGCCGCCGAGAACGCCTTCCCTCAGCAGGTCGCGGTGGGCTCGTCGCATACGTGCGCCCGCTTGACGGACGGGACGGTGGCGTGCAGCGGCCTCAACAATTTCGGCCAGGTCGGAGCTCCCGCCGACGTGAGGAGCAACCCGACCTTTCGCCGCGTGGCGGTCCCGGGCCATGCCGTTCAGGTCGCTACGAGCCTCAACGCGGCCTGCGCGCTCCTCGACAGCGGCGAGGTCTACTGCTGGGGAGGCAACGTCAGCGGCGAGCGCGGGCAGGGCACGATCGACTCGGCGATCACGCCTCACCCCGATCCCGTGAAGGTCGTGTTCGAATGAGGTCTCGACTGCGCGAACTCCGGCCTCTCCTCGGCATCGGAGCGTTGCTCTCCGGCGCTGCCCTCGTCAGCGGGGCTTGCGGCAGCGGCCGCGCCGAGTTCGCAGAGCCGCCGAAGCCGCCCGAGCTCGGCGCGAGCGACGATGCCGGCGAGCCGGGGTGCAAGCCCCAGCTCCGGTGCTCGGGCGATTCAGCGCGTCCTCCGCGTCGAGTGCGACGGCACCGAGGCGGTCGAGCAGTGCGCCCCGACTTCGCTGCGGCGAAGGCGCGCCGAGGCCCGCAGTGAGCTTGCTCTCAGCGGCCTGATCGGGTGCGCGTTCGCGACGCTGCCTCCCGACTCGACGATCGCCAACGGCAACGGCTCGTGCTTCGTGACGACGAGCTAACGTGTGGGATCGCCCCGTGAGCGTGCGCGACGCTCGGGGAGAGCCGATCGACGTCAGCGGCTCGATTTTACTACGCGGAGCAGAAGGACGCGCTCGTCCAGTACGAGCGGGTGGACGGCCCCATCGCGCCCGGCCGCGTCGCCATCGTGTTCCCTCGCGAAGGCGAGACGAGGGGCGCGGTCGCGCCCGCCGGCGGTCACGCCGGCGCTCACCGACGACCCGATCTCCCAGTACGGGGCGGACCCGCGCCTTCCTCCTCACGACGGATGCGCCGGTGAGCGCGTATTCGATCTGGCCCTACGGCGGGACCGGCGGTCAGTTCCCCGCGGCGACGCTCCTCCTGCCCACGGACGGCATGGGACACGCGCTGGTCGCGGTCAATCCGTGGACGACGGGGAACAATAGCTCGTCGAGCAAATCCCTTGGCTGGCCCTTCCTCCAGATCGTCGCGGCGGAAGACGACACCGAGGTCACGATCCGCCCCAACGTCAACATCGCGGCCGGGCGATGGGAGGCTGTCCCTCGGAGGTACGGCGTCTACGTGGGAAGCGCGTGGTCGCCACCTCGGTCACTCCTATCAGCGCGACGCGCTTCGCGGCGACGGTGACGCCCGCAGGCGTCCCCGCGGTCCTGTTCCACGACGGCGCGACCCTGCGCCTCCGCGAGGGCGACGACCTCGCGAACGAGCGATGGTCGGAGCCGCTCGAGCGCGAGCAAGACGAGCTCTATGACGTCGTGTACGCCGGTGGCGAGCCGGTCGTCTTGTCCCGGTCGTCCTCCGTCGTCGGCGTCCGAGCCCCGGGCGTCGAGAACGCCGCGTGGGCGCTCGGGGAGAGCTTCTCGACGTGCCCGCGGAACACGTACGTCGGCGTGACGTGCGACGAGTGTCCCGTCGATCGCTCGTGCCACGTCGGCCGGGACATCATCACCCAGGCCAAGCTCTTCACGCGCGGCGAGCGCGTCTTCGCGGCGTTCGTCGCGACCGACCAACGACAGCGGATGGGCTACGCCCGGACGACGCTGCCGATCGTCAACGCCGGATGCGTCTGCTCGCTCGAGCGGCGCGAGCTGCAGGTGGTCGGGCGGTCGCTCGTCGTCGTCGAGGTCACCCCGTCGACCCATCGATCCCCCTTCGTCACCGAGTGGATGCGCGTGTCGCTCGCCGAGACGTCCGCGATGCCCTACGCCTGGCTGTTCCCACGTCGCGACGGAGATCTCGACGTCGTCTTGGGCCGCTTCCCCGCGACGCACGAGACGGCGCTCGCGCGCTACCCCGAGGCCGGGTCCAGCTACCGCTTCTTGCGCATCGCGACAGGGCTCATCCCTTGAGGCGAGGTCGTGCTCGAAGGTGGTCTCGGACGCGCGCTGTCCGGCCTCTCGTCGGCATCGGAGGGCTGCTCGCCCCAGGTCTGGGTGCCGAGCGCGCGGTGAGGCTCAGCTGGGGGGACGACAGCCGATGACGACGTCGACGCGTCCGGCGGGCGCGCCCGTGGTCACCGAGCACGACCGTCCGCGCAGCACGATCTTGGAGGGGGTCGCGGGGTCGTCGAAGGACCAACCGTCCGCGTCGTCCTTCGGAATGGAGGTCACGTTGCCGTCCCGGTCGGTCACGGTGACGGTGACGTCCCGTAGATCGGTGAACGGGTTCGTCTTGAAGTGGAACTCGCACGAAGCGCTGAGCGCGCGGATCTCGTCGAAGGCCGCGGTGAGCGCGTCGGTCGTCGCCGCGACGTCCGCTCCGGGCGTTATCTGGTAGTGGCAGACCCCCATGGGATCCGTCGACCGAGGATCGCACCCCGCGCGAGCCGTGCCGCCGTTCTGCGCGAGCCGGCTCATGAACACGGGATCGTAGCCGGCGCCACCTTGCGGGAACGGACCGATGCCGATGGCGAACGTCCGGATCGGGGCTTTGGGCGGCACGGCGTTGAAGCTCGCGGCGGCGAGCCGCTGGCACCGCTCGGGACCGTCCGTGGGCCGACCGTCGCTGAAGAGCACGACGACCCGCTTGGTCTCCTCGGAGAAGAAGCCTGCGTCCGTCGGAGGACGAAACTCGTCGACGATTCGATACGCGCTCTCGAGCGCGGCAGCGGTCGGCGTATGGGAGCCCGAAGGAGAGCCGACGTTGACCGCCCTCACGACGTCGTCGTAGTGGGCGGCGTCGAAGAGCGTTCGCGGCGGAATCTTGTCGTTCTTCGGGTAGAGGTAGATCCCGACGAAGGTCGCTTGGTCGGCGTCCGCGCGCATGTCGGCGAACATGGCGAGGAGCGCCTCGCGCGCCGCCTTCCACTTGTTCAGGTCGCGCATACTGACCGACTCGTCCACGAGGAACTCCATCACGACCGGCACCCGCTCGATGGTCGTCGCCGAGGACGCGCAGGAGGTAGACGCGGCGTCCGCGTCCAGGTGCTCGTCGCTCCCGAACTTGTCGTTCGCGGACTCGAACCCGTCCCGCGGTGTCGTGCACGACGCCGAGAGCGCGCCGAGCACCGCGAGCGCGAGCGCGCAGCAGCGGATCGGCGCCGGGCCGGATCTCGCCGGCTCGTTCCCCATGCCGAGGTGACGCCTCCCGTTCGGCGCGCGAGCGACGAGCGACGAGCGGAGCATCAGGGGGCAACCTTTCGAAGCGCGATGCCTTGTCCGACGATCCAGACGTCGCCGCCCTCGGAGCCCCAGATCGCGTAGAACGGCTTGATGACGGGCAAGACGTCGTCGAGGGCGAGCCGCGCGAGGCGCCAGTCGACGCCGTCCCAGTGGCGCAGGCGGCCTAGATCGCCTGCGAGCCAGACATCGTCCGTCGCGGTGGCCCGAACGGCGCGATGCGCGAGCCCGCCGACCGTGAAGGCGCTGTTCGCCGTCCAGGTGAAGGAGAGGCCGTCGTTGGCGCTGACGCCTCTGTAGAAGTCCCTGGACCCGAGCAGATAGACCTCGGTGCGCGAGACGGAGCAGCCGCCGTTCATCTGCAGGACGTTTCTCGGGACAGTCGGCCTCCACACCAGCTGACCGGCTCCTTCGCGGCGGCCGTGGATCACCTGGAGCGTTCGGACCGCGCCGACCTCGGCGCCGAGCCAGATGTCGTCGCTGCTCGTTCCCCATACCTTCACGTAGCGCGCGGGGAACGCGGTCGAGACCGGATCGACGAGCCACGCGACGCCGGCGTCGCCGTCGCCGTCGCCGGGGTCTCCGCCGTCGGCCGGTCCTGGTGTGGCCGAGAGATGAAGGACGGTGCCCACGGTGTCCGTGGCGGCCTCGGCGACGGCGGCCCACACGTCCGAGCCGCTCGCTCCCCAGATGGAACGCACCGGGCCCGGCGCAGGCACCGCCGTCCAGACGAGCGTGCTCGCGCTCGCGCCGGTGCCGTGGAAGAGGCCAGCTTCGCCGCCCACCCAGAGATCGGTGGAGCTGCTTCCCCAGACCGCGTGGAGCGGGGTGCCGGCTGCGAAGCTCTGGACCCACGCCGAGCCGTCCCAGCGAAGGACGTTCCCCTCGGCGCTGACCGTCCACGCGACGCCCTCCGCGTCGCCCCACACGTCGCGGAGAGTTTGGCCGCCCGGCACGTCGGTGTGGCAGAAGCCGTCGTCCGAGCACTTCCGCGCCGGCGGGGCGGCGTCGCCATCGGCCGTCTCGCCAGCGTCGACGCCGGCTTCCGAGTCTTCCGGCGGGGCCGCGGAGGGAAGAGGGCGCTCGCCGGCGTCGACGTCCTCCGCCGTCCACAGGTCGGTGTCACCGGCGCGGCCGCACGCCACCGCGACGGGCACGAGCGACATCAGGAGAAACGTGCCTCGTAGATACCACACCGACTTCATCGACCTGCTCCTCGCGCGCGCGCCTTCGGGCCGGAGTAGTGCAGCACGAGCCCGTCTCCGACCGCCCAGACATCGCTCGGTCCGCTGCCCCACACACCGAAGAGACGCGGTCTGATCCCCGATGGAAACGCCGCCGTCGACGCCTCCCACGCGACCCCGTCGTAGTGAAGCAGGGTGCCGTCGTCGCCGACGGCCCAGACGTCATCGGGCGCCGAGCCCCACACGCCACGAAGGGCCTTCGTCGTGGGGGACGCGACGACGCTCCATCGCGGTCGTCCGGCGCCTCCGTGACGGATCGTCCCGAAGTCACCGACGGCCCAGACGTCGCTCGGTCCGCTCCCCCAGACTGCATGGAGCGTCCCCGTCGATTGGGTGTCGACGGCGCTCCACGCGGGGAGTCCGCTCTCCGTCAGAGCTCCGTTCGTGTGCGCCGAGCTCGGCCCAGCGTCGCCCGACGCGCCTCCGACGATCCAGACGTCGTTCGGTCCGCTGCCCCAGATGGCGCTGACGGCGCGGGGCGCGATCCCCGTCCACGGCGCGGCGCCGTCGTCGGCGCCGCTCCTCCAAAGGCCCCATCGCGTCGAGGACTGCGCGCTCGCGAAGAGGTCACCGCCGACCCAGACGTCGCTCGGTGACGTGCCCCAGAGGGCGCGCAGGACCTTTCCGCGCGCGCCCGGCGCCTCGACGATGGCGGGCGTCGAAGACCACTGCGCCGCGCCCGAGGCGTCGCCGGCTTTGCGGAAGATCACGCCCGGAGAGCTCGCGATCCAGACGTCGTTCGGTCCGGTGCCCCAGACGGCGTAGAGCGCCTGGCTCGTCCCGACCGACGCCGCGGTCCATGCCGTTCCGTCCCAATGAAGGACGCTGCCGGCGGCTCCGACCGCCCAGACATCGCTCGGCCCGCTGCCCCAGACGCTGGCGAGCCCGAGGTCGGGATCGAGCGGCGTCGTGACGGGGCACCACTCGTGCTCGCACGCGCCGTCGCGGTTCGGACATGCATCGACGTCAGCGTCGCCCGCGCAGCCGTCGCTCACGTCGGGTCCGGCGTCGCCGTCCGCGCTGGGGATCGTCCTGGAGTCGTTCGCGGGGGCCGCGCCCTCCACCTCGGAGTCGGCGCAGCTGGCGACCGCGAGGGCGAGCACCGGAGCCCCGAGCCCGAGCGTCGCCACGGCGAGAGGAGCGCGTAGCGCGCTCCTCACTGCGTCACCGTCCCTGCGTCACACTCGACCGTCCGGCATACGCCGTTCACGCAGGGCTGCCCCGCGTCGGCGTCACACCGCTGACCGCACGCTCCGCAGCTGTTCGGGTCGCTGTCGATCTTGGTCTCGCAGCCGTTGGAGAGATCTTGATCGCAGTCGGCGTAGCCGGCTTCGCATCCGTAGTCACAGTAGCTCTTCGTGCAGCGAGGAAAGCCGTGATACTCGGGCCCCGTCGGGCCTGGGCACGCGTGTCCGCAGACCCCGCAGTTCTCCTGGTCGATCCGCAGATCGGAGCAGTAGCCGTCCACGATCTTTCCGTCCCCGTCGACCGACGTCGGACAGAGCGTCTCGCCGGGATCGCAGACGCACGCCGGCGTGCCGCCCGGCGCGGTGAGGCAAATCTGGCCCGCGCCGCACTTGATCCCGCAGCCCCCGCAGTGGTTCGGATCGTTGACGGTCCGGACCTCGCAGCCGTTCGATTCGACGTCTCCGTCGCAATCGGCCCAGCCGGGCTGACAGCGCAGCTTCCCGCATTCGCCTCCGCCGCAGCCGTAGACCGTGTTCGGCGGAGGAGGTCCGGCGTCCGTCGGAGGCCTGCACCGGGTACCGCAGGCCCCGCAGTTGTTGTCATCGACCTGGGTGTCGGTGCACCCGGAGTTGGCGCACCCTCCGATCGAGCCGCCCGCACATCCGCAGTGGGTCATCCCGGCCGGGCAACCGCACTGGCCTTCGATGCACACGGCGGTGCCCGCGGGGCACTCGTCTCCGCACGCGCCGCAGTGGTCGAGGTTCGAGAGGATGTCGACCTCGCAGCCGTCATCGACCACGCCGTTGCAGTCTCTGTAGTCCGCGCCGCCGGTGCTCACGCACTCGCGCTGACACGTTCCCTCGACGCAGCGCGTGCCCATCCTCAGGACCCCGAAGAGGATCGCGCCTGGGCACTCGTTCCCGCAGGTCCCGCAGTTGAGGTTGTCCGAGCTCAGATCCACCGAACATGGAAACGGATCGCCGGGGCACGTCGTTCGCTCGGACGGGCACTCGCTCGTCGCGCACATCGCGAGCGCCGGCAGCGCCGCGTCCTCGGTCGCCAAGAACGGCGGGTCTTCTTCGGGCGCCGGCGAGAGGCGTGTCCCGACGTCGACCCGCTCGGACGAGCATCCCATCCACGACGTGAACACGACGCTCGCCGTGAGCAACAATGAGGAGAGCTTCTTCGCGTTCATGGGTACCTGACTCGATCTCGTCGTCGACGATCGATTGCCGGCAGGCTCGAGCGAGCCTGCCTATTCCTTGGATCGCCGCTCGACGGCGGAGCGGAGGACGCTGTTCGGATAGGTCTCGTGAAACTGCTTCGCGTGGGCGCTGGCGGCCGCCTTCTGCCCCGTGTCCTCGAGGAGCCAGACGCGCAGCGCTTCGCGCTCGGTCACGAGCTGCCCGCTTGGGAACGAGGCCTCGTGCTCGCCCAAGAGGCGCGCTGCCTCGTCGAAATGGCGAGCGAGCAGCGCCGTCCGCACGCTCGCGATGAGCTCTCTCTCTTCGGCGAGGCCGCCTCGGGCAGGTGCGCGGGAGCTCCCGGGCGCCACGGTCGCTCCCGTCTTCGGTGAGCTCGGGGCGCCCGGCCGCGCGTCCGGGAGGGCGGAGACCTCGAGCGTCGGTGTCACGACCTCCGGTGAGCCTTCCACGCTCGCGACGACGGCCGTCGAGCCCGGCGCCGCGACGACGGCGATCCCTTCAGGACGGAGGTCGACGGCTGGTCGCGTCGACGCGCGATGGATCAGGAGCGTCGCCGCGGCCACGGCGAGCGCCGCGAGCGGGAGGGCGCTCTTCGTCACGAGCTTGCTCTCCGTCGGTGCGGCTTGTCCGTCGCCGCCGGCTCCGCCACCCGGACCGCCTTCGGGAGGAAGCTCGAGTGTCCGCTCGAGCTTCCTCAGGATGCGCGCCTTCTGTTCGGAGGGCATGACCTCCGCGGAGCACCGCTCGTCCGAGAGCAGGTCGCGAACATCGGGATCCATCTCGTGGAGTCGTTCCTTCGACGTCAGCGTCATGGCGTCCTCCCGCGCAGGAGGCGCGCGAACGCCTCCCGAAACTGCTCGCGCGCGAGACGAAGGCGCGAGTACCCGGTGCTCGACAAGATCGAGAGGGCGCTCGCGATCTCCGTCATGGTCATCCCGTCGATGTCGTGCATGATGAAGACCTGCCGGACCTCGAGGTTGCCGATCGCCTGCAGCGCGGCCAGGACCTTCGCCTGTCGCCAGCGCAGGTCGAGCGCGGCCTCGGGATCGGGCGTCTCGGCGATCGCCTCGTCCTCGGCGGTGGTGTCGGGCGTCTCTCTGCGAACCTTGGCGCGTCGCCGGTAGTTCGAGGCCGCATAGAACGCGAACGTGGCGAGCCAGGGTCGAGGCGAGCGCGAGGGATCGAGCTCGTCGAGGCGCTCGTACACGGAGACGAAGATGTCGTGCATGATGTCCTCGGCGTCGGCGCGAGGAACGCCGAGGCGGAGGAGCGTGCGGTGGACGTAGGCCGCATGCGCCGCGAAGAGCTCGCGAAAGCGCGCCGCGCGTCCGTTGACGTTGGCCGTTGCCGCCATCCTCATCAAGTAAGCGTGAGCGGGCCGGATCCATCACCGAAAACGTACCGCGACGTTCGCGCGCGCCATCGCACCCAGGGAGGGTTGCCCCCACACGGTCTCGTCGTCGACGGCGAAGACGTTCCGCGTCAGCGGCCCCAGAGCCTCGACCTCGAGCTCGAAGCGAATCGGACCGAGCACCTCGACGCCCGCACCAAGACGGCCTCCGAGCGCGATGCTCGTCGCGGAGCCCATGCGAGCGAGCGGGAGCGATCGCCCGACCCCGCGGAGAAGGAGCGGGGCGACGACGGGGCAGGCGCGGAGATCGAGGCGCTCGCCCCACCCGACGTGCCAGCAGGCTGTGAGCTCCGCCGCGCGCAGCGAGACCGCGACACCTCCGCCGTGGATCGACGTGACGGTCGACGGGGCGAGGAGCACGCCCTCGAGCCCGGCGGACGCGGCGCCGAGACGTACCCTGGCGCCGAAGGCCGTCCCGACGGACGCGCCCGGAGTCATGTTGACCGCCGCGACGGCCCCCACGACGCTGCTCAGCTGGACGCTCGGGGGCGGTCGGGCCGCGGATGAGGGGCCGGGGCTGCCGGCCGGCGGCGCTCGATTTCGCCTGCCTGCGGTCGACGCGGAGCTTCGCGCGGCGGGTGGTGCGGCCGGCGGGTCGAGCGAGCTCGCCGGCGCCGGCCCGTTCGGGTCGGCGGATGTCGCCTGGCGCGCGTGCTGGGGTCGAGCGCGCCGGAGCCGCTCGATGGCGACCGTGATCACGAGCGCGAGCGTGCTCGCGAGCTCGCCACATTCGCGCGATCGTATCGTCTGTTCGCCACCCCACGGCAGGTCGGGATCGTCGGTCGACGCCCCCGAGAAGATGACCCGCCCCTGCTGACCTCGCTTCGCGTCCTCACGGATCTCGACGCGCACCCGGAACGGCGCGTCCGCGCGAAACGGATCGACGCCGAGCAGTCGCTCGACCTCTCGGCCGAAGTCCTGCTCGGAAGGGCACGCGCTCAGCGACGATGCGATCTCGTAGCTGAGCGCGATCGAAGGTGGCGCCTCGTCGTCGGCGCCCGCCGCTCGCGCCACGCTCGTCATGACGAGCGCCGTGAGCACCGACCGCACGAAGAGCACGCGCCGCATGCGCCGCAGGATACCTCGGCGATGCAGACGCGGTCGCCACCTCGACTCACGCGTCGACCGCGCCCCCCTCGCGTTCCCATCGGCTGGCCGCGCCGGTCCAGCGGTGCGCCGTCGCCTGCCTCGACGTCGGGCGCGCGACCGCCGCCGCGGGCGACGTCGCGCCGGTGGGGGGGCCGACGTGCGTTCTCGGTGATGGAAACCGCCCGCTCGCGCTTATTCACGGGTGAGGCTCGCGTCGCGACCCTCCACGGAGGTCGTCCGTGAACATGCAAACCGAGGTCGGACGTGGGCGCTCGCGCGTCCGACCTCCGAAGGAGCTCCGGGTGGGAACGCCCGGTGTGTGATCGATGACCATTGGCCTTCGTTCGCTCGTGCCGACGCTGATCCCGATTACCCTCTTCCCGCTCGTCACCATCGGCGCCTGCGGCACCGACTCGGACTCGAGCTCCGACCTTCGTGAGACGAGCCAGGCGGGGACGGTGGCCGACGGGTCCGTCGGCCGTGACGGCGGCAGGACCGACGCCGCCACCGACGCGATCGCGCCCGGCTCGCCGCCCACGGTCATCCTCCCGAAGACCGGGCTCGACGCGAGCGAGCTCGGCGTCGTCGTCAACGTGAACGATCCGCAGTCCGTGGCGCTCGCCGCCTACTACGTGCAAGCGCGAAACATCCCGCCCGAGAACGTCGTCGAGCTGGCCTTCGCCACCAACGTCCACACGCTCACTCCCGAGGCGTTCGCGCCCCTGTACACGCAGCTGAACGCGGCGATGCCGGCGACGGTCCAGGCGCTCGCCCTCACGTGGACGCGGCCGTTTCGCGTCGGCGGCACGTCGATCACCTCGGCGTTCGCCCACGGCTACGACGTGTCGTACGACGTCGGATGCGACGCGGGCAGGGCGCTCCCGACGTACAACTCGGACACGCGAGCGCCGTTCACCGACTTCGGCGTCCGGCCGACCATGATGATCGCCGCCGGGAGCGTCGCCGACGGCAAGACGTTCATCGACCGCGGGGTCTCCGCCGACGGGACCATGCCGTCCGTGAAGGCCTGGCTCGTCCGCACGACCGACTCCACTCGCAGCGTCCGCGCGAGCAGCTATCCGGCGGTCGTGGCCCAGTGGGCCGGCTCGACGTTCGTAGACGCGACGTTCGTCGATGCCACGGCGCCGGGAATGCCGCCGGGATCCAGCTGGATCCAGAACGAGACGGACATCGGCTTCTACTTCACCGGTCACTGGGACGTTCAGGGCATCGACACCAACACCTACCGGCCAGGCGCCATCGCCGACCATATGACGTCCTTCGGGGGCTGGGTCCCCGACGGGCTCGGCAACCAGATGAGCGCCCTTCGTTGGCTGGAGGCCGGCGCGACTGGCAGCTACGGAAGCGTGTCCGAGCCGTGCGCGTACGTGAACAAGTTCTCGTCGGCGCCGATCGTGATGCGGCGGTACGTCAGGGGTGAGCCCCTCATCGAAGCGTACTGGAAATCGGTCCTCTCGCCGGGCCAAGGTCTGTTCATCGGAGAGCCGCTGGCGAGGCCGTGGAAGGACACGTGGAGCTACGACGGCGGAGTCCTCACGATCCGGGCGGTCTCTCTCCTACCCGGGAGGACCTACGAGGTTCGAGCCAAGCAGGACGCCGCCCCGGAGGCGCCATACGCGGTCGCGACGACGATCACCGTCTCGCACGCTCCTCCTGTGGTGCAAGACACTCCGATCATCGTGGAGAACGCGACGGCGCCGTTCTACGAGCTCGCGCTCCTGCCGCCCGCGACCCCGTGCGAGCAGCCGCCGTGCGAACGGCCCGACGGTGGTGGCGGCTTCGCCGAGGGCGAATAGGCTCGGCGCGCGCCCGTCGTCGAACGGCCGTCAGTCGACGACGACGAGGAACGTGTTCGCCTTCCCCGTGGTCGCTGCGGCGAGCGCGGACGGCCCGAACGGATCGGAGAACGCCCCGTTGAAGGTCCGGTTTGCGTACCTCCACACCTCGCCGCCGGTGTTCTCGTAGCCGATGGAGGCAGAGCTCACGTCGGTGATGAACATGAGCCAATAGGTGCCGGCCGCGAGGGAGATCTGCGCCTTGGCCGGGATCTCCTGCGTGCCGATCGCCATCGTGAACGGGTCGCTGGAGGCGAGGAGCTGACCCGGGCTGTCGGCGTCGTCCGAGTAGAGCGCGAAGCGCATCCGTGCGCCGACGGCCTTCGTGACGACGCCGAACTTCGCGAGCGTCGCGCCGGCCGCGAGGGTGACCTTGGAGCCGATGAGGAAGTTCTGACCGAAGCTCCCTCCTTGGGGAAACGGCGCCGCGTTGCCGACCCGCGTCGCCGCCTTGCAGTTCGCGCTCGCGCAGACCGTCGTTCCCGTACACGACTCGTCGCACGAGCCGCAGTGCGTGTCCGACGTCTCCACGTCGACACAGGCGCCGCCGCAGCCGCGCTCGCCGTCGCCGCAACACGTGCCACCGGTGCACGTGGTCCCGGCGGCGCAGCGGCGGCCGCATTCCCCGCAATGGTCGCTGCTCGACTGCACGTCCACGCAGGCGCCGTTGCACGCGCGCTCGGAGGACGGGCAGGTGCAGGAGCCTCCCACGCAGAGCTCGCGGCCCGCGCACGCGCTCCCGCACGCGCCGCAGTTCGTGGCGCTCGTCATCAGGTCGACGCACTCGCCCTCGCACGGGGTGCACGTCGTGCCGGCGTCAGGGGCGGCGGTGTCGCCCGCCGCGCCGCCGTCCTCTTGCGAGGTGCCCGGCAGCGCGGGATCACTCCCGACACAGCCTGCGACCACGCCGACGCCGACGAGGAGGCCCCACGCGATCGAGCCAGCCACCGTCCTCGGAGCCGGCCCTGATCCTCTCGTGCGGGACATCAGGCTCAGGATACCGAAGGGCCCGCTCGCGCGACCGTCATTCCACCGCCCCCAAACCGAGGAGGGGTGTTCACAGCGCGCCGCGCGAGGCTCGTCGGGGCCTGGCACGGCGCGCTCCTCGGCGATGGGCGTGAACACTCCTCGTCGCGACGCGAACGCTCGCCGCGCCGCTCAGAACGCCGCGTCGAACGCGACCTCGCCGGTGACGCCGACCTGGTAGGCCGAGACGCGCCGCTCGAAGAAGTTGGCGAGCTCCTGCACGTCCTGGAGATCCATGAAGGGGAACGGGTTCTTCGAGCCGTAGCGCTTGGCGAGGCCGAGGGTCGAGAGGCGCTGGTCGGCGATGAACTCGAGGTACTGCCGCACGTCGCGCACCGAGAGCCCCGCGATCCCGCCGGCGAGGAGGTCCTCGGCGAACGCGGCCTCGCAGTCGATGGCCTCGGCCATCATGCGCGCCACGTCCTCTTCGAACGAGGCGTCGAAGAGATCGGGCTCCTCGCGGCGGACGGTGTCGACGACCTCGAACGCGAACGCCATGTGCGCGCTCTCGTCGCGGAAGACCCAGTTGGTGCCTCCCGCGAGCCCGTGCAGGAGGCCGCGCGAGCGGAGGAAGTAGACGTAGGCGAACGCGGCGAAGAAGAAGAGCCCCTCGATGCACGCCGCGAAGCAGACGAGGTTCAGGAGGAACTGGCGCCGCTTGGCGCGCGTGTCGAGCGCGTCGAGATCGCCGATCGCGTCGATCCAGCGGAAGCAGAACTCGGCCTTCTTCTGGATCGACGGGATGTTCTCGACCGCGGCGAAGGCGCGGAAGCGCTCCTCGGGATCGGGCACGTACGTGTCGAGCAGCGTCAGGTAGAACTGGACGTGCAGGGCCTCCTCGTAGAGCTGGCGCGACAGGTACATCCGCGCCTCCGGCGCGTTGATGTGCTTGTAGAGGTTCAGGACGAGGTTGTTCGCGACGATCGAGTCGCCCGTCGCGAAGAACGCGACGAGGCGCTGGACGAGGTGCCGCTCGGCGGGGGTCATCTTGCTCCGGAGGTCGCCGAGGTCCGTGGAGAAGTCGACCTCCTCGACCGTCCAGGTGTTCTTGATCCCGGCGCGGTACATCTCGAAGAACTTCGGGTAGGCCATCGGCCGGAGCGTGAGGCACATCCCCGGATCGAGCAGCCGCGGCGGACGGGCGACGGCGCTCACTGGCAGGCCTCGCACGTCTCGGGGTTCTCGAGCGAGCACGCGACGGCCGCGGCGTCCTTGGCCGTCTCTGCGGTCCCTCCGGCGGCGGCGGCGTCCTTGACCGTCTCTGCTGCGGCGGCCGGCGCGGGCGTCCAGCCGGCCGCGGCGCGCGGATCGGCCTCGCTCGGCTTGGGCGTCGCCGGCGACTCGACGGTGGCCTTGGCGATGCGCGTCGCAGGGCGCGAGCGCAGGTAGTACGTCGTCTTGAGCCCGCGCTTCCACGCGTAGAAGTACATGCTCGAGAGCTGGCCGATGTTGGGGCTCTCGATGAACAGGTTGAGCGACTGGCTCTGGTCGATGAACGCGCCGCGATCGGCGGCCATGTCGATGAGCGAGCGCATCGGGATCTCCCAGGCCGTCCGGTAGATCGCGCGGAGGTCCGCGGGCAGCTCGTCGAGCGACTGCACGGAGCCCTCGGCCAGCTTGAGGCGCGCGCGCATCGCGTCGTTCCAGAGGCCGAGGCCCTTGAGCTCTGCGACGAGGTAGCGGTTCACCTGGAGAAAATCGCCGGAGAGCGTCTCGCGCTTGAAGAGGTTCGAGACCTGCGGCTCGATGCACTCGTAGCACCCGGCGATCGACGCGATCGTCGCGGTCGGCGCGATGGCGACGATGAGCGAGTTCCGCAGCCCTTGCTCGCGCACGCGCTGGCGGAGCGCCTCCCAGCGAGCGCCGTCCGCGGGCACGACGTCCCACGCGTCGAACTGCAGCTCGCCGCGAGCGGCGCGCGTGTCGGCGAAGGCGGGGTGGGCGCCCTTCTGCGCCGCGAGCTCGGTCGAGGCCGAGAGCGCGTGGAAGTAGACCTCCTCGGAGATCCGTCGGGAGAGCTCGCGCGCCTCGGGCGCGTCGAACGGCAGGCGCATCTGGAAGAAGAGGTCCTGCAGGCCCATGAGGCCCAGCCCGACCGGCCGCCAGCGCTCGTTCGACGCGCGCGCCGACGGGATCGCGTAGTAGTTGAGGTCGATCACCTGATCGAGCTGGCGGACCGCGACGCGCACGGTGCGGGCGAGCTTGTCCCAGTCGAGCTCCGCCCGTCCGCCGTCGATCTTCACGTGGCGCGAGAGGTTGATCGAGCCGAGGTTGCACACGGCGGTCTCGCCGGCGGAGGTGACCTCGAGGATCTCCGTGCAGAGGTTCGAGAGGTGGACGACGCGCCCCGGGAGCGCGGTCTGGTTGCAGGCCTTGTTGGACTTGTCCTTGAAGGTCATCCAGCCGTTGCCGGTCTGGGCGAGGGTGCGCATCATCCGCGCGTAGAGGTCGCGCGCCTTGACCTTCCTCTGGGCCAAGCCCTTGTCCTCGGCCTCGATGTACGCGGCTTCGAAGGCCTCGCCGAACAGATCCGGCAGCTGGGGGACGATCTTCGGATCGAAGAGGCTCCACTCGCCGTCCAGCTCCACGCGCCGCATGAACAGATCGGGGATCCAGTTCGCGAGGTTCAGGTTGTGGGTGCGGCTCGCCTCGTCGCCGGTGTTGTCGCGGAGCTCGAGGAACTCCTCGATGTCGGCGTGCCACGGCTCGAGGTAGACGCAGCACGCGCCCTTGCGCTTGCCGCCCTGGTTCACGGCCGACACCGACGCGTCGAGCGTCTTGAGCCACGGGACGATCCCGTTCGAGTGCCCGTTCGTGCTCTCGATGAGCGAGCCGCGGGAGCGCACGCGGTGGTACGCGAGGCCGATCCCGCCGGAGAACTTCGAGAGCATCGCGACGTCGGCGTAGCGCTGGTAGATCGTCTCGAGGTGATCGTCGGGCGAGTCGAGCAAGAAGCAGCTCGAGAGCTGCTCGTGCCGCGTGCCCGCGTTGAAGAGCGTCGGCGAGCTCGGCAGGTACGCGAGCGACGAGAACAGCTGGTAGAGCTCGACGGCCTCGCCCACCGTGTCCGAGAGCGCGCAGGCGATGCGCAGGAAGAACTGCTGCGGCGTCTCGATGACGAGGCGCGTCTCCGGGTGCTTGAGCAGGTAGCGGTCGTAGACGGTGCGGAGGCCGAAGTACTCGAACTCGCGATCGCGCTTCGGATCGATGGCGTCGTTCAGCTTGCGCGCGTTCGCGGCGACGAACTCGGCGAGGCGGTCGGCGACGATGCCGAGGCGCTGACCGGCGGCGACGGACTGCGAAAACGACTGGATCTCCTGCCCGCGGACCTCCTTGTCGATGTACGTCGCGAGCAAGCGCGCCGCGAGCTTCGCGTACTGCGGCTCCTCGACGATGTACGCCGCGGCCGTCTGGATCGAGAGGCGATCGAGCTCGCTCGTCGTCGCGCCGTCGTAGAGGCCGCTGATCGTCCGGGTGGCGATCCTCATCGCGTCGACGTCGCCGAGGCCGGACGCGCACCGGCCCACGGCGCGCACGATCTTGTCGAGGTTGACCGGCTCCTTGCGGCCGCTGCGCTTCGTGACGCGCATCGACGTCTCCGCGAACGCGGCGCTCTCGGGCTCGCTGTCCGGCGGGTAGCTCGGCGCGGGCGACGGGCGCACGGGCTCGTGCGTCGGGACGACCTGAGAGCGCAACGACGACGTGCCGTTGCTGGGGATCCGATCGATGTTCATGGCGTCTCCTCGGACAGGCCGCGCGCGAGACCCGCTCGCGCGCGGACGTTTCTTCGCCGCACGTTCGAGTCGACCCTGTCCCCGCGGACGTCGAGCGCAGCGCGGAGGCGATGGGGCCGTGCGGTCGCGGAGCCGAACGGGCGCCGCGCCGACGGACCTCATCACCCTCCCACGAGGTGCTCAGGTCGAGCCGCCCCGGGCTTTCTCTCCCGGCGACGGATGACGGGCAGGTTTTCGGACTTCGAGCGCGCCCGGACGACGCCGGCTTCCTACTGTCCGTCGCTTCCCAGCTCCCGCAGGAGCCAGTGCATGGCACGGAGGTCGTTCTCGTTTACCGCTGCGGGGCAGTCCCGGAGTCGCACCGGGTTCCCTTGCGAGCCTGAGCGAATGCCCAGGCGCCAATCACGAGACACAAGATACGGGGCCACGTGCGTTCAGGTCAACAAGATGTTGTAGGAAACGCGCTTCGCCAACGTTTCCCAGGGGTTGGTGAACCGGGCGCGCACACTGAGCGGACGTCCAAGGTGAACGCCGCCCGCGCGGCCCTAGAACGGGTGGCCGAAGTCGATGTAGAGCGAGGTCGCCTCGCGGCTGACGCCGAAGTCGAGCGCTACGATCGTCGCCTGGTTCCAGGCGACGCGGAGGCCCGCGCCCTGGCCGTTCCGGAAGCGGCGAAGCTCGAAGTCGTCGAGCGCGTCGAAGACGCGGCCGACGTCGAAGAACGGCGCGAGGATGAAGGCGAAGCGCTGGCTGCGCGCCGCCGTGAGCTGCCAGAACGTCCAGCGGACCTCGACGTTCGCGAGCGTGACCGCGCGGCCGACGAAGCGACTCTGCTTGTAGCCGCGGATCGTGCGGAGCCCGCCGAGGCCGCGCGCGTTCGCGTCGGTGAACGAGAGCTCCGACATCGAGAAGAACGGGACGTCGCGCGTCTGCGCGCTGGCGACGAGGCGGCCGGCGACGACGACGTCGGCGAGCTTCGGGGCCGGGCTCCAGTACGCGCGCGGGGAGAAGGTCACGCGCGCCCAGTCGAAGTCGGAGCCCAAAGGACGCCCCGCGAGCTCGGTGGTGAGGTCGACGAAGAAGCCCGCGTTCGGGTCCGGCTCGAAATCGCGCGTGTCGAACGCGACGCCGAGCTTCAGCGCGTTGTTGAACCCGCCGCCGCAGCCCGTCACGAGCCCGCGCGCGCAGTCCTCGTCGAGGCGCGTCGGCGCCTGCCGCGCGCGGACGTCCTCGCCGGTCTCCGGGCTCGCCGCGCTCACCTCGCGCCCCGTCCACTGCCGGACGCCGACGTGCGACGCGCTGAAGCCGAGGAGCCCGCGGACGACGCCGCCGAAGAAGTCGCGCTCGAGCGTGGCGGCGAGCGACGGGCGCTCGACGATGTACTGGTCGTAGCGGGTGTACGCGGTCCCGTCGGGGCGCGCCTCGCGGAGCGCGTCGGTGTATGCGCCGAGCGAGCCGAAGCGCCTCGCGGAGCCGGGAAACGCGAGCCGTCCGAGCGAGCGCGGGCCTACGCCGAAGTAGTTCGCGGCGATGTTCTTCTCGAACGTCACGTTCGCGCGGAGGCGCACCGGCTCGTCCGCGAGGTACGGCGCGTCGTAGTCGATCGTGTGAAACTGGTAGCCGTTCGTCGTGAAGAACGCCTGACCGAAGACGCGGTGGCGGTAGGGCGTGTGCTCGAACATCCGGTCCGCGCGCGGTCCGTTCGCGAAGTAGATCGCGCGCGCGCCGAAGCCGAAGCCCGTGTCGGGATCGCTGCCGAGGAGCGGGAGCCCGGTGACGTATCCGCCCTCGACCTTGTCCGCGAGGTCCTCGTCGCTCATCCGGGCCTTGTCGCGCATGAACGCCGGGAGCGTCGCGGGATCCCGCGGGGGCACCGGCGCTTCGCCGGCCGACGGGGCGCCGTCGGGCTCGCTCTCCGGCGGAGCGTCGCCGGCGCGAGCGGCGGTCACGCGGAGCAGGAGGGCGAGCGCGACGCTCGCCCGTGCTCGGCTCACGCCACCTGGACGAGCGCGAGCGCGTTCGCGTCGGGGTCCTGGAAGCGCGCGACGACGCTGCCCTCGGCCCGCTCGATCGTGAACGCTACCCCGCGGTTTTCGTAGATCGCGATCGCTTCGTCGATCGGCACCTTCGGGTAGAGGTGCACCGGGGCGGACGCGCCGCCCGCGCCGCTCGCGACGAGCGCGATGTGGAAGCCCTCTCCCGCGTCGATGAGCGCCGAGCCGTCCGGCGCCTCGCGGACGAGCTTCATGCCGAGCGTCTCGACGTAGAAGCGCACGGCGCGCCCGACGTCGTTCACGTGCAGCGCGACGGCGCCCCCGCGGATCATGCGCTAGGCCTGCTGTCCGTGCCCGAGCTTCTTCTTCCCTTCCTGGAAGAGGATCTCGACGCGCGATGCGTCGGCGTCGGTGACGACGCCTTTGCCGAACTTGGCGTGCTGGACGAGCTGCCCCTTCGCGTAGCGCTCCGAGAGCACGTAGGCGGCGAAGGCGTCGTCGGGCTTTCCGTCGGTCAGTTCTTCCCAGGACCTCTCGGGCGCGGCCGGCTTCGCCCAAAAGTCGGTCTCGTTGTCCTTGTCACGGCCCCCCGCCGAGCGAGACTTCGTGCGCTTCATCGACATGGTGAGGCCCTCTTCTACCAGAGCGCGGACGGGTTGGCATCAAGGGTCACCGCGCGGCGCGCCGGGCGGGCTCGCGCGACCCGCGCCAGGCGCGAGGCGGGCCTTCGGCGCCGTCGAGGCGTGTAGGATTCCGGGGAGCATGGTCCTGTCGTTCATCATGGGAGGCGGCGTCTTCGTCGTCGGTCTCATCATCGCGCTGACGAACCTCAAGAACGTCAAGCGCCGCAAGCGGATCCTCGCGACCCCGACCTCGCCGATCGTCCAGGCGCCGGGCAACGGCGTCGTGGAGATCAAGGGGCGCATCGTGCCCGGCGAGCAGGGGCTCCTCCAGACGCCCTTCAGCGGTCGCCTCGCCGTCTGGTGTCGCGTCACCGTGCAGGAGCTCCGGTCGTCGGGGCGCAACCGCTCGTGGCACACCATCCTCACGGAGGTCGACGCGCGGCCGTTCCTGGTCGACGACGGCTCCGGGCAGACGGCGCGCGTCGCCCCGCACGGCGCCAACGTCATGCTCGACAAGCAGAACGTCGCCTCGAGCGGAACGTTCAACGACGCGCCGCCACACCTCGAGGCCTTCCTCCAGTCGCGCGGCCTGAAGAGCACGTCGTGGATCGGCTTCAACAAGAGCATGCGTTACGAAGAAGAGGTCCTCGCGCCGAACGATCCGCTCTACGCGCTCGGCCCGTCGCGCCGCGAGCCGGGCCCGCCGGTACACGACGGCTACCGCATGGTGCCGAGCACCCAGCTCGTCCTGTCCCACGAGATGGGGCCTGAAGGAGAGCTGCTGCTCACGAACAAATCGGAGGAGGAGCTCGTCGGCAACCTCCTCCGCGGCTTCGTCGTCGGGCTCGTCCTCACCGGCCTCGGAGTGCTCCTCGGCTTGGTCGGCGTCGTGGCGGCGGTCATCGAGGTGTTCGACCTCTGATGGCCGCGCTCCGTCCGTCGCGGCTCAGCGGCGCCGCGGCGGGGCGTGCCCGTTCTCGAGCACCTCGAGATCGCTGGCGTCGAGCTTCATCGTCTCCTCCGGGTTGAACGGAGCGTCGCGCGCGCGCATCGGCGGCCGGCCGTGGTGTCCGGGCGGAGAGGGCGGCTTGAGGAGCTCGGGGCGCTGCACGACCGTCTCGCTGTCCCAGTCGTCGGGGGCGCTCGGCGGCGTCGCGGAGCGGGCGTGCTCTGGGGCCGCGGGTGAGGGGGATCGCTGCGCGGGCGAAGGCGATCGCTGCGCGGGCGCGGGGGATCGCTGCGCGGGCGCGGGGGATCGCTGCGCGGGCGAAGGCGATCGCTGCGCGAGCGCGGGCATGCGAGGCGCGCGGTGCTTGCCGGGGTGAAACACCTCCGTCGGATCTTCTTCGTCGAGCGGGATGTCGTCGTCGTCCGGCGACATCGTGATGTGGATCGGGATGTCGATCGAGTCGTCGCTCGGCGGCCCCGAGACGAGCGACGGCAGGAGCGGCTCGGAGTCGCGCCCGAGCGAGTCGAACGGAGACGGCGCGAGCTTCATCTTCACGTCGAGGCGGGTCGAGCGCTCGGCGTCGCGCGCCGGAGGTCCGTCGGCCATCCGGCTCCGCAGGGTCGCGCTCGGTCCGTCCGGGCGATCGGGCGGCTCGCGGTAGGCGCGTGGATCGCGCGCCGCCGACCTCCGGTCGAGCGCGCTGGCCTTGCCGAGCGCGGCGCGGTCCGCGCGCCCGCCGTGCTCGGCGCGGGTGTCGTCGGCGCGCCCGCTCGCGGCCGGAGGTTCCGAGCGCCCTCGCCGCGCGGAGGCGGACGGCGGCTCGGAGCGGCTGCGCCCGCCGCCGAGGACGAGCGCGCGCTTGCGCTCCTCGGCGGTGGGAGGCGCAGGGACACGCGCTCCGTCTCCGTGCCCGGCGCTCGGCGGGACCAGATCGCGGAGCATGTGCTTGGCCGTGGCGTAGCGCTCCGCCCGGCTCTTCTCCATGGCGCGCCGGAGGATCGCCTCGAGCTCCGGGGGCGTGGCAGGCCGGAGCTCGCGGATCGACCGCGGCGTGGTGTTGATGATGGCGAGGAGCAGCGCGTTGTAGTTGGGCGCCAGGAACGGACGCTTGCCCGCGATGGCCTCGTACATCACGACGCCGCAGGCGTACACGTCGACCCGGCCGTCGAGGTTGCGCTCTCCCCGCGCCTGCTCGGGAGACATGTAGTAGGGCGTACCCATCACCATGCCGGTGCGCGTCAGATCGAGCGCGTCGTCGCCGGTCTGGAACTCGGCCATCATCTTGGAGACGCCGAAGTCGAGCAGCTTGATGATGGGCGGACAGCCCAGTCGTCGCGCGAGGAAGATGTTCTCGGGCTTGATGTCGCGATGGACGATGCCCTTCTCGTGGGCCGCGATCAGCCCCGAGAGCACCTGGCTGACCACGTCGACGACGTCGTCGAACGGCAGGCCGCCCTCCTTCGCGATGCGCTCGGCGAGCGTCTGTCCGACGAGCTTCTCCATCACCAGGTACGGGCTTCCGTCGTCGAGGAGCCCGAGGTCGTAGACCTCGCAGATGTTCGGGTGCCCGATCGCGCCCGCGGCGCGGGCCTCTTGCTGGAAGCGCTTCACGGCGACGCGCTTCTTCGCCTGCGTGGGGCTCAGCACCTTGATGGCGACCTGGCGGCTCAGCCCGATGTGCTCGGCGTCGTAGACCGTGCCCATTCCGCCCTCGCCGAGCACGCCCTTGATCCTGTACCGGCCGCCGACCGTCTGGCCGAGCAGCTCGTGGTGGAGATCGCGCGTCGGCGGGATGGTCCCGGAGGCCTCGCCCGACGGCGCGCTCGAGCGCCCGCGCACACGGTCGCGCTGCGGGTCGAACGCCAGCGGCTCGGGCCGCCGCGAAGGCGGGGGCAGCTCGCTCATCCGGCTACGCAAGTCTGCGTTGCGCGAGGCCTCGCGCGCGGCGGGCCGCGGGTTCGCGGGCATCTGGAGCCCCGTGTTCGGGCACACCCGCTCGCCTGCGTCGTGCGGCGTTCGGCAGTGCGGGCAGCGGACGAAACGATGGCTCATGACCTTGAGGCGCGCGTGCGAGAGCGTCGAAGCCGCGTCCGTCCGCGTTCCGCGACCGAGACTCGAGCGTTTGCTCAGGTTATCGAGTTTGCCGTCCGACCCGCAACGGCTGGCGCGTGTGGGTGGTCGTCCTCCAGGGGAGAGCGCGCTCCTTCCGCGCACCCTCCCCGAGCTCTCGAGGCGAGCGAGCGCATCGTCCGTGTAGGCGGCACGCCAATAACGCGCGGTTCACGCGGCTGGTGGCCAGCCCGCGTTACGAGGCCGGTGAATCGGGGGGCGCTGGACCGCCGCCGCCGCGCGGTGTCGAGTCGGTCCGCCCGGCGCGGATGGAGGTCCAGCCGCAAGCGATGAGGAGCAGCCCGAGGGCGATGAAGCCGAGGTCCCAGGCCAGCTCCGAGGCGCCGGGGTGCACGTGATGGACGCCGAGGAGCTGGTGATCGACGACGCCTTCGATCGTATTGAAGAGGCCCCAGCCGAGGAGCAGCGCGCCCGCGAAGGTGCGTCCGGACCACGGGACGTCGCCGCGCGCGCCCGCTCGCCAGAGCTTCAGGAGGCCGATGGCCGTCGCCGTCCAGGTGAAGGCGTGGAACAGGCCGTCCCACACCATGTTGTACTTCATCGCGACGAGGTCGACCGGTGGTCGCACGCTCGACAGCATGTTGTGCCACTGGAGGATCTGGTGCAGCAAGATCCCGTCGACGAAGCCGCCCATGCCCGCGCCGAGCAGGATCCCCGCGGAGATGAGCGCGCCCTGGTGGGTGCTCGTCGTCATGTCTCGTCCTCCTCACGTCCTCGCGCGCGGCGGGCTCGTTCGCCCGGCGGTGCGCGCCTCCCGAGTCGCTCGGCCGCGCGGCTGACGAGCCCGATCACGAGGAACGGAAAGAGCGCGATCAGCAGGTTCGTACCGAAATCCCGATCGAAGACGTCCGCTCGCGCCGCGCGACCGACGGGACAGCTCGGACAGGTCGCGCTCTCCGAGGCGAGCAGCAGGTGAGTTGTGCTCGCGGGGATCACGGCGGCGAGGCGCCTCGCGCGGCTCGGATCCCGTCGCTGACGGGCGCTCATGCCCGGCGGCAATGCAAACGCTTGGCCGCGGCTTCGTCGTACGCCGTCGCCGCGGCTTCGTGGTTCGCCGTCGCCGCGCAGCCGGAGGGTCGCCGCGGCGCAGGTCCGCGAGGTCCGACGCGTCCAGCGGGCGCTCCCGACCGCGTCGCCCCAGCGGGGGGCTCGGCCGGCGGGCCGGCCGACGGTGGCCCGGGCCAGGGCAGGGACGCGGCAAGTCCGCGAGAGAGCGCCGCCTCTGGCCTGGTCCACGCGATGCACTCGCGTCGAGGCGTGGCGTTCGACGCAACGAGGAAGCGCGCGCGGCTCGATCCCGTCCTCTGGACGGCCTTCGCCTCGAGCGCGGGGCCGATCGCGCTCGTCTCGCCGTGGGCCACGCTCGCGGCGGCCGGGATCGTCGCCGCCGTCCTCGCGCGCGCGGGCGCGCGCTGGCTCGTCGCGGCGGCGGTCCTCGCGTTCGCGGTCGGCGCGGCGCGCGGCTATCGCGCGATGGCGCGCTACGAGCGGGCCCGGAGCGCGACGATCGAGGCGGGGAGCTGGCCGGCGCGCTGCGCCGGACGCGGGATCGTCTCGCGCTCGCCGGTGGCGCTCGGCGGCGCCGTGCGCGTCGAGATCGAGGCCGACGAGCTCCACTGTCACGAGGGGCCGCCGCTGCGCGGGCGCGTCACGCTGCACGTCCCGCGCGACGAGGCGGACCCCGAGCTCGAGCTCGCGCGAGGAGATACGGTCTCCGTGCTCGCGTCCCTCGCGCCTCCGTACCGCTTCTGGAACGACGGGGCGGGCGATCCGCGGCCGCTCTCCGCGCGCCGCGGCGCCGTCCTCTCGGGCGGGGCGGAGGACGTCGTCGTCGAGCGCGCGGGCTCGGGGCTCCTGGGCGCGATCGACCGCGTGCGAGCGCACGTCCGGCGGCGCATCGTCGCGACGTTTCCGGCGGAGACGTCTCCGATGGCGCGCGCGCTCGTGCTCGGCGAGGACGATCTGCCCGCGGACGACCAACGCGCCTTCCGGCGGAGCGGCCTCGCGCACCTCCTCGCGGTGTCCGGCATGCACCTCGTCCTCGTCGTCATGGGGATCGTCGCGGCGCTCCGCGCGCTGCTCGTGCGCGTCCCGGTCGTCGCCGCGCGCTTCGACGCGGCCAGGATCGCGGCGGGCGCGGGGCTCCCCGTCGCCTGGATCTACGCGGAGATCGCCGGCGGGAGCGGCTCTGCCGTGCGCGCCGCGTGGATGTGCACGGTGGCGCTCCTCGCGCGCGCCCTCGCCCGGCGAACGGCGCCGTGGCGCGCGCTCGGGCTCTCCGTCCTCGCGATGTCGGCCGTCGATCCGCTCGTGGCGTTCGACGTCTCGTTCGTGCTGTCGGCGCTCGCGACCGGGGGGCTCGTCGCGCTCGCGCGTCCGATCGAGGCCGCGATGGCGACCCACCTCTGCGTCCGGGGGCGGAGCTTGCCGGTGTTCGTGGCGCGTCCGCTCGCCACGACCGCCGCGGCGACGATCGCGTGCGCGCCGGTGCTCGCGACGATGGCGCCGGAGCTGCCGCTCAGCGGGCTCGTCGCGAACGTCGTCGCGGTGCCCCTCGGCGAAGCCGCGGCGCTGCCGCTCTGCCTCGTCCACGCGCTCCTCGTCGGTTGGCCCGCCGCGGAGAGCGGCTGCGCGGCCGCGGCCTCCGGCGCGCTCCTCCTCGTTCGGATGGTCGCGCGCGCCTTCACGTGGGGCGCGCTCCCCGTGCCGGCGCCGACGGCCGCCGAGCTCGCCGTCTTCGCGGCGGCCGCTGCGTGGCTCGCGCTCGGCCGGCTGCGCGTCGCGTTCGGCGCCACGTTCGGCCGGCTGCGCGCCGCGCTCGGTCGTCCGGGCGTCGTGCTCGGCCTCGGCGCGACCGCGCTCGTGCTCCTCGAGGTCGTCGCGCGGGCGCGCGGCGCGCCGCGAGGCGTTCTCCGCGTGACCTTCCTCGACGTCGGGCAGGGGGACTCCGCCCTCGTCGATCTGCCGGACGGCTCGGCGATGCTCGTCGACGGCGGCGGCCTCGTCGGGAGCCCGATCGACGTCGGCGAGCGCGCGGTCGCCTCGGTCCTCGCCGCGCGGCGCCGGAGCCGGCTCGCGGCGGTCGTGCTGTCGCATCCGCACCCGGACCACTATCTCGGGCTCGCCTCGGGCCTCGCGCGCGTGCAGGTCGACTCGTTCTGGGACACGGGGCAGGGCGAAGACGAGGGCGCCGCGGGCGCCTACGCGGAGCTGCTCACGGACCTCCGGCGTCGCGGCGCGGCCGTGCTCCGGCCGGCCGATCTCTGCGGCGCGAGGACGATCGGCGGCGCCGTCGTCGAGGTGCTCGCCCCGTGTCCCGGCGTCGTCCCGGATCGCGGCGCGAACGACAACTCGTTCGTCGTCCGCGTTCGCTTCGGCGAGCGCGCGATCCTCTTCACGGGCGACGCCGAGCACGACGCGGAGGCGGAGCTCGTCGAGCGCCTGGGCGCGCGCGGCGGGCTGCGCGCGGACGTCCTCAAGGTGGGTCACCACGGCAGCCGGACCTCGACGACGGCTCCGTTCGTCGCGGCCGTCGATCCTGGCGTGGCCGTGATCTCGTGCGGCGTCCGCAATCGCTTCGGGCACCCGCACCCGTCGACGCTCGCGACGCTCGCCGACGCGAAGGTGCGCGTGCTCCGTACGGACCGCGTCGGCAGCGTGGTCGTGACGACCGACGGTCGCTCGCTCGACGTCCGGACGGCGGCCGACGAATGATCCGGGCTCAGCTACGCTCGACGACGCCGATGTACGGGAGGTTGCGGTAGCGCTCCGCGAAGTCGAGCCCGTAGCCGACGACGAACTTGTCTTCGATCGTGAAGCCCAGGTAGTCGACCTTCACCTCGACCCGCGCGCGCGCGGGCTTGTGGAGCAGGGCGCACACCTTCACGCTCCGCGGCTGGCGCGTCCGGAAGAGGTCCATCAGGTGAGCGATGGTGAGCCCGGTGTCGACGATGTCCTCGACGATGATCACGTCCTCGCCGGCGATCGGCTTGGAGAGGTCCTGCGTGATCTGGACGACGCCGCTCGTCTCGGTGCCCTCGCCGTACGAGCGGACGCCGAGGAAGTCGACGCGCACGGTGGTCATGTCGATGGCGCGGCAGAGGTCGGCCGCGAAGATGAAGCTGCCCTTCAGGACGACCACGAGGACGACGTGACGGTCCTTGTATTCCGCGGCGATCTGCGCGCCTAGCTCCTTGACGCGGGCGGCGATCTGCTCCTGGGAGAGCATCGTGACGAGGCGTTCGCTCATGGGTGTGCTTTCGATTTAACCGCGCCCGAAGTAAAGAGGGAGCCGCACCATGACCGAGTCGAAGCGTCTGGCGTTCCTGCAGAAGACGACCGCCGAGGGATCGAGCGACCCGCTCGCCTGGTACGGCCTCGCGATGGAGTACCGCAAGCTCGAACGCTGGGACGAGGCCCTCCAGACCTTCACGTCCCTCCGCGCGATGAAGCCGGACTACGTCGCGATGTACCTGATGTGCGGGCAGATGCTCGAGGGCGTCGCGCGTCAGGACGAGGCACGCGAGTGGCTCGAGGCGGGGATCGAGCAGGCGCGTCAGAAGGGTGACGGGCACGCGCTCGGTGAGCTCGAGTCGGCGCTCGAAGCCCTCGACTGAGTCGGCGCTCCTTCGCGCGCACTCGGCCGGCCGCGCGCGCACTCGGCCGGCCGCGCGCGCACTCGGCCGGTCGCCACACGATCGAGCGCGGCCCGACGTCGGGATCGTCAGGCGCTGCGCTGCGCGCGCTGCGAGACGACCGACTTGATCGACGCGCTCAGCTCGTCGAAATCGACCGGCTTGTGCAGGTAGCGGTCGAACCCGGCGGCGAGCGCACGCGCGCGATCCGAGCTCGCGGCGTACGCCGATACCGCGATGATCGGCGTGAGGCCGCCGCCGTCCGCCGGGAGCGCGCGGAGCCTTCGCGCGAGCGCGAAGCCGTCCTCGTCCGGCATCGCGATGTCGGAGACGATGACGTCGGGCGCCGTACCGCCGAGCAGCTCGAACGCGCGAGCGACGCTCGCCGCTGCGGCGACCGTGGCCCCGCGCTGCTCGAGCACCGCTTGCATCAACTCGCGCGCGTCGTCGTCGTCTTCGACGATCAGAATGACGAGGCTTCGGAGACTCTCCATCGTGCTGCGTTCGGGCGTCGCTGCGCGTGTGGCGCAGAACCGGCCGTCGATTGCCTCCTCACTCTAGCCTGCCTGTTTGTCTCGACAAACTGCCCTGCAAAGGGACGACATGTCGCACGCCGGCGCGGCGCCTCGCGGGCGGTTGCGATCGACGACCGATTTTGTCACGACCGGGATGATCGAAGCGCTCGGAGGGCATCGCGGAGCATCTCGCTGAGGCGGCTGGCGCTGAGGTTTCGGGTGAGATCGATCAGCCGCTCGCGGACGCTCCGCTTGGGGAAGGTCACGAGGTCGAGCGGCTTCACCCCGAGCCCGTCGGCCACTTGCTTGAGCGTGTGGGTGTTCGGGCGGACGAGGCCTCGCTCGATGTTCGAGAGGTGGCCCTTCGAGCCGGTCTTGCTCTCCTCGGCGAGCTGCTCGATCGTCATTCCTTCTTCGAGCCGCAAAGCTCGGATTCGCCCGCCGACCGCGAGCGAAAGGCTGTCTGGTGCGTCTCTACGCGGCATGGCGTGGAAAGTGGCAACCTCCGGGCCAGAGCGCCGCGCTCGATTCGCCGGAGATACCGGCGCGTGGGCGGGCCGCCTCGCCTCGGATGTGGCGACTCGCCCCAGTCGCGTGCGCGGTGACGAGCTCAGCGGCGGCGCAGCGAGGCGAGGCGCGCGCGGATGCGCACCTCCTCGCCGTGCTCGGTCGGCTCGTAGAGCGTCTCCCCGACGAGCGCGTCGGGGAGGTAGGTCTCGCCGGGCACGACGCCTTCGTCGTAGTCGTGCGCGTACTTGTAGCCGCTGCCGTAGCCCTCCTGCTTCATCAGCTTGGTCACGGCGTTGCGGAGCTTGAGCGGGACGGGCAGCGCGCCGTGCTCCTCGATCAGCGCGCGCGCGCGCTGCCAGGCGGCCTTGACGGCGTTCGACTTGGGCGTGCACGCGAGG
>JAHBWA010000190.1 GCA_019637195.1 Labilithrix sp.
GCTGGGGCGGCAGCTGCGCCTGGGGCAACTGCTGGTGACCCGAACGCCGGTGGGCGCGCGCGGGCGTCTCGCAGGAGAGCTCGCGCGCGCACGCCGGGGCCTGGCGCCCGAGCGGCTACGCGACGGACCGCGCGTTCGCGCAGCGATGCGCGGGAGGCGGCGTCCGCGTAGCTGCTCCTCGCGCCGCTCATCCCACGCTCGAGGAGGTTCTCATGTTGTCGTTCAATCGAGGTTCGTTCACGGTCGTCTCTCTGACCGCGCTGGTCGCGCTCGGGGGGTGCGCGAGCGCAGTCGACGATGCGGGGTCGAGCGCGCAGGCGCTCGACCTGGACGACGCGCTCGACTCGTCTTCCGACGAGGCCAAGCCGCGTGACCGCGACCGCGACCGTGACCGTGACCGCGATCGTGACCGCGATCGCGCTCGTGACCGCGACGAGGCTGGGCCCCCGCCGCCTCGCGACGAGCGGGCCCCGCGCGAGCCCGGCCCCGGCGGCGAGGCGCTCGAGCCTGGTGGCGGCGGGCCTGGCTACGGCGGCGGGCCTGGCTACGGCGGCGGCGAGGGCTATGGCGGCGGCGGGCCTGGCTACGGCGGCGGCGGCGAGGGCTACGGCGCCGGTCCTGGATATGCGCCGGGCGCTCCGGGCTACGGCGGCGATCCTGGATATGCACCCGGCTACGGGGTCGATCCCGGCTACGGGGTCGATCCCGGCTACGGGGTCGATCCCGGCTACGGGGTCGATCCCGGCTACATCGGGGGGCCCGGCTATGCACCAGGTGGCCCGGGCTATGTCGTCGGGGGTCCCGGCTTCGCTGAAGGCTGCGACGCCTACGGCAACTGCTTCAGCCGGCGCGAGTGGGGCTACGGCATGAGCAATGCGTACCGCTCCTCGACCGGCTCGTCCTGCAACGCCTTCGGGTGCGTCTACTGGTAGTGCGGCTCCCGTTGGTAGTGCGGCTCCCGTGCCGCGTGACCTCGGTCACGCGGCACGGGCCGGGCCGTCTGGGCCGGGCGCGGAGACGCCGCCGCCTCGAAACCCGCCGGGATTGGGCCAGGCGTCCCGTCGGTTGCTACGTTAGGCGGGAACATCGATGGCCGAAGCCCCGCCGCTCACGACCGATCGTCTCCGAGACCGCCCCGGCGCCTGGGTCGACCTCGGCCTCACGCTGCCGATCTTCCTCGTCTATCACCTGGCGGTCGTCTTCCTCGGCGTCCAGAACGCGACCGACATGGTGACCGGGACGCTCATGACGTTGAGCGCCGGCGACAAGACGAAGTACCTGCTCGGGACGCTCTGCATCGGCGTCATCTTCGCGGGCACGTTCGCGCTGCTCGGTCGAGGTCAGGCGTTCCGGCCACGGAAGTTCCTGCAGATCGTCATCGAGGGCACGGTCTACGCCTTCGTGATGGCGGTCGTCGCGAACGTGGTCGTCGGGAGCCTCTTCGCGAGCGTCGCGACGACCTCCGGGAGCCTCGCGACCGACGGCGTCAGGGCCGCCGGGAGCCTCGCCAGCGACGGCCAGGCGAGCCTCGCCGCCGCGGCCGGCAGCCTCGCCAGCGAGGGCCGCTTCGTCGGCTTCATCATGTCGCTCGGCGCCGGCTTCTACGAGGAGCTCACCTTCCGCGTCCTGCTCTTCGGGGTCGGGGCGAAGGTCCTCGTCTGGATGTTCGGCAAGCAGCGCGTCGAGCTCTCCGGGACCAGCGCCGCCGCGAGCGGGTTCTCCTTCCGCTCGCTCCTCGTCATGTGCGGCTGGGCGATCGCCTGCGCGATCATCTTCAGCGGCGTGCACTACGTCGGTCCGATGTCGGACGAGTTCAAGCTGACGAGCTTCACGTTCCGCGCCGTGCTCGGCCTGATCCTGACGCTCATCTACGTGACGCGCGGCTTCGCGGCCGCCGTCTGGACCCACGCGATCTACGACGTCTGGGTGCTCGTCCTCCGCTGAGACGCGCGCGCGCTCAGCGCGAAGGATCGGCGGGCAGCGCGGCCGGCGCGCGCCGCGCGAGGCCGAGCGCGACGATCAGCGCGACCGTGAGGCCGAGCGCTCCGACGAGGTACGGCGAGCGCGGTCCGAACGCGCCGTAGAGCCAGCCGCCGAGGCTCGGGCCGAACGTGCGCGCGAGGCTCGCCGCCGATTGGTTGGTCCCGAGCGTCGCGCCCTGGGCCCGGGGGTCGGCGCGCTTCGACACGAACGCGCCGAGGCTCGGCTGCGTCATCCCGTTGCCGACCGCGAGCAGCGCGCCCGCGGCGTAGAGCGCCGGTCGCCCGTAGCTCGGCGAGGCCGCGATGGCCGCGAACGCGATCGCCTGGATGGCCGTGCCGGCGCGGATGAGCGGCGCCTCGTCGAAGCGCTTCGCCAGCGGTCGGATGAGCCCGCCTTGCACGCCGGCCGCGACGACGCCGATGAACGCGAGGACGATCCCGGTGTCGAGCGGGCTCATCGCGAACATGTCCTTGTTGAAGAACCGGAAGGTCTGGTCGAGGACGGTGAACGAGAGCGTGATCCCGAAGTTTACGGCGATCGCGTTCGCGATCCCGGGTCGCGCGAACGCGTCGCGCGCCGCGGCGAGGTTCAGCGGCGAGAGGCTGCGCCGCTCCTTCGACCGCTTCTCGGGCGGGAGCGACTCGCGGAGCCCGCGGAACGTCCAGGCGAGGTTGACGACCGAGAGCCCTGCCGCGGCGAAGCACGGCGCGGCGCCGGTGCGCCCGTGGATCGAGATGCCCGAGAGCGCGCCGCCGATGCCGGGCCCGAGGATGAAGCCGAGACCGAACGCCATGCCGATGAGGCCCATGCCCTTCGACCGCTCCTCGGGCTTGGTGACGTCGGCGATGTACGCGCTCGCCGTGCCGAGGTTCGCGGTGGCGATGCCGCTCGCGGCCCGCGCGACGAAGAGCCAGAGGATGCTCTCGGCGTGCAGGAGCGCGAGCCCGAGCCCGGCCATTCCCACGGCGGTCGCGGTCACGCTCCAGAGCAGGACCGGGCGGCGCCCGACGCGGTCGGAGACGCGGCCCCACACCGGGACGAAGAGGAACTGCATCAGCGAGTAGATCGACGCGAGGAGCGTCCCGGTGAGCTCGCTGGTCCCGAAGGTCGTCCGCGCCTCCTCGGCGAGGAAAGGCAAGACGAGGCTGAAGCCGAGGATGTCGAGGAAGACGATGAGGAAGACCGGCCCGAGCCCAGGCGTCGATCGCGCCGACGCTGGAAGAGCCTCATGCCCCGCGGGTTCCGACGGACCGGCCATTCGAAGCCACCGGGCTTAGCAGAGGCGGGCGCCGTCCGCACGGCCCTCGCCTTGCGCGGGCCGCGGGGGCCCCGGGATCTCCGGTCGCGCTCAGGCCGTCCGGCGCGCGTGGACGAACGCCTCGCGGTTGCCCTTCGGTCCCTCGATGACGCAGTCGGCGGAGCCGAGGATCTCGAAGCCGGCCTCGCGCACGTCGGCGATGGCGGCCTCGATCGCGCGCGCGCGCACCTCCGGATCCCGCACGACGCCGCGCGTTCGGGTGGCCTCGTCGCGCCCGACCTCGAACTGCGGCTTCACGAGCGCGACGAGCTCGCCGTCCGGCCTGGTGTTGCGGGCGATCGCGCGCGCGAGCTTGCCGAGCCCGATGAACGACGCGTCGACGACGACGAGGTCGCAAGGCCCGCCGATCTGGTCGGGCTCGAGCGTCTTGGCGTTCGTCCGCTCGAGCACGAGGACGCGAGGATCGACTCGCAGGGAGTGCGCGAGCTGTCCGTAGCCGACGTCGACCGCCGCGACGGACGCCGCGCCGCGCGAGAGGAGGCAGTCGGTGAAGCCGCCGGTGGACGCGCCGAGGTCGAGGCAGCGCTTGCCGCTCGGGTCGACGCCGAAGGCGTCGAGCGCGCCGGCGAGCTTCACGCCGCCGCGCGAGACGTAAGGGTGGTCCTCGCCGCGGACGGAGATCGCCGCGTCCACGGCGAGCGTGGCGCCGGCTTTGTCGACGCGCGCCTCGCCGACGTAGACCTTGCCGGCGAGGATGAGCGCCTGCGCGCGGGCCCGCGTCGGCGCGAGCCCGCGCGCGACGAGCAGCTGGTCGGCGCGGACCTTCATCGCGCCCCGCCGTCGGGGAGCGCATCGACGTGGCTCTTCGCCTCGGGCCCGAGGTCTATCTTCGCCTCCGGGTGGAGCGCTCGGGCGAGCCGACCGAGGCCCTCGCCGATCCGTGGGCCCGGGCGGAGGACGGACTCGTCGGCGATCGTCGCGACGCGGTCCGTCTGCACCGCGCGTACGCGCGACCAGCCGGGCGCGTCCTTGCGCAGCCGCTCGCTCGCGCGCTCCTCCATCATCGCGGCGTTCACGATCACGTCCGGATCGAGCGCGAGCACGCGCTCGACGCCGACGGTCGGGTAGGCGCCGCCCTCGGTGATCACGTTCGTCCCGCCCGCGCGCCGGATCATCTCGTCGGAGAAGCTCCCCGGTCCCGCGACGCTGAGCGGCTCGAGGCCGAACACGACGAGCACGCGCGTCCGCGGTGACGCGGCCACCGCGCCCTCGACCGCCGCGATCTGCGCGTGGACCTTCGCGACTGCCGCCTTGGCCTCCTCGGCGCGCCCGGTGCGTTCGCCCGCGCCGAGGATCATCGCGTCGATCGCGGCGAACGACTCGGTCTCGGGGAAGTACGTGGCGATCCCGCGAGCCTCGAGCTTCTCCGCGATCGCGCTCCCCGCGGGGCCGCGCGCGCCGACGACGAGATCGGGGCGGAGCGCGAGGATCGCCTCGAAGCTCGGGTCGACGTAGCCGCCGACCTGCGGGAGCTTCGTCACCTCCGGAGGGTAGTCGCAGTAGCGCGAGCGGCCGACCAGCGCCGAGCCCGCTCCGACGGCGAACAGCGCCTCGGTGGTCGACGGCGAGAGCGAGACGACGCGCGCCGCGGGGCCCGAGCGCGCGGTCGGCTTGGGCTTCGAGCACGCGGCGAGGAGCGCGAGGAGGAGCGCGAGCGCGGCGAGCCGGATCGTTCCTCGGTGGGTCGACTGCGGCATCGTCGCTTCGTCCGAGCTCCTCGGAGGCCACCCTACCACCGTCCCCGGCGAGCGAGGCCGCGGCCGCGGCGGGCCGGGGGGCCGCTCCGGAGGGCCTCGGCACCCGCGGACACGGCTGAGCTTCGCGCGAGGCGCCCCACCGGATAATATCTTGTGTACGTTATATAAAGAGTGCGTTATGTTTGGTCGCGATGCAGGCGCGTGGCTCTCTGGACGTGACGTTGGCGGCCCTCTCGGACCCGACGAGGCGCGCCATCCTCGCTCGGCTCGCGCGAGGCGAGGCGACGGTCAACGAGCTGGCCGCGCCGTTCCCGGTCTCGCAGCCGGCCATCTCGCGTCACATCAGGGTGCTCGCCGACGCGGGCCTCATCGTGCAGCGGGTCGAGGGCACCAAGCGCCCCTGCCGCCTGGCGTCCGGCGGCCTGGCCGCGCTCGATGATTACCTCGGCATGCTCCGCGACGCCCTGGAGCTGAACTACCGACGCCTCGATCACGTCCTGGCGAGACGCCACGGAAGAAAGGACACGCACACATGAGCAAGTTGACCTTGGAGACCGAGGGCGAGGCGTTCGTCGTCGTGAAGCGGCGGTTCGAAGCGCCTCCCGAAGCGGTCTACCGCGCGCACGTGGATCCGGAGCTCATCCAGCAATGGATGCTCGGGCCCGACGGTTGGACGATGACGGTCTGTATCAACGAGGCCAAGCCCGGGGGGAAGATCCGCTACGAGTGGTCCGACGGCAAAGGCGGCGGCTTCTACCTGACCGGCGAGATCGTCGAGCTCGATGCGCCGCATCGGATCGTCCACGTCGAGCGGATGCACCTGCCGGACCCCACGCCGGACAACCGGATCGTCACCACGTTCACCGCCGACGGCTCCGGTACGCTGATGACGATGCGCATGACGCTCCCCGACCCCGCGACGCGCGAGGCCATGCTCGCGACGGGCATGGAGCACGGGATGGAGGCGTCGTACGCGCGCTTGGAGCGCCTCTCGGGTTGGGGGGGCGCTTGATGGCCCGCCGTAACCCCAGCGAAGACGTCCGGCCGAGCGTCCACGTGAGCATCGACGTCCCGGACCTCGAGGCGGGCCTCCAGTTCTACGGGACCGTGTTCGGCTTCGTCGAGGACGCCAGGCCCTTCCCGACGATGGCCATCCTCGACGCCAACAACGTCACCGTGTGCATGCACGAGAAGGCTCCCCGCACGAAGAGCTCTCCCAGCGGAGAGGACGTGCGCCGCTACGAGCGGCACTGGACGCCGGTGCATATCGACGTCCACGTTCGCGATCTCGACGCCGTGCTCGCGAAGGTGCGCGCCGAAGGAGGCTCGATCGAGCAGGAGTTTCGGACGCAGGGACCGAAGCCCGTCGCGTTCTGTAGCGACCCGTTCGGCAACGGATTCTGCGTGATCGGCGAACGCACCAGCCGAGGTCCGAGCGTCGCGACGGAGTGACGAGCGTCGCGACGGAGTGACGAGCTCCGCGGGAGAGGGGAGAAGCTCTGCGGGACGGCAGAAGGGCCGCGACGCGCGTCGGCGTGCGGCCTTTCCGCCTGCCGGGGTATCCTGCTCCGCCGTGGTCGCGGCCGCCGTCATCAATCACTACGCGCTCTTCGACGACGTGGTCGCGGTCGCGAAGAGCGCGCACGCGGCGACGGCGGGGTGGCGCGCGATCTGCGTGCGCGCGCAGCGGACCGTCGGCAAGAAGGTCGTGCAGCCGCTCGCCGAGCTCGATCTCGACGAGGAGCTCGCCGACCTCGAGGACCGGGTCCGCGCGATCGCCCGGCGCGCGCCCGGCGACGTCGACACGCTCGTCTTCGGGCTCTTCGACGGCGTCGACGACGACGGCGCCGGCGTCTACACGGGCTTCCACGTCGCCGGCGCTGCCGGCTTCGACCCCGAGGCGCGCTGGCTCCTCGGGAGCCCGAGCTGGACACCGGCGGATCGCCACCTCGCGAGCGCGTCGCTCGACGCGATCGTCCGCGCCGGCCTCGCCGCGCGCGGCGAGGCGAAGAAGGCGGTGCTCCACGCGCTCCGCTTCGGCGCGGCCGCGCTGCTCGCTCGCTTCGCCGCGGAGGGCCTCCCTTACCGCGTCGTCGTCGCCTTCGACGACGGCGACTTCGCCGAGATCCGCGAAGGCCGCGGCGACCCGGCGCGTTGAGCTCGGCGCCGGCCGATGCGTCGGCGAGCACCCGTGGTCGGTCCGGACCCCTGAGGCCGCGCGGCAAACGCGGGAGCGTCTCGAGCGCCCGTCAGCTCCGCCCGATGAGGCCGTACTTGTGGAGCTTCTCGATCAGCGCCGGGCGCGAGACGCCGAGGCGGCGCGCGGTCTCGCTCTGGTTCTTGCTCGCCGACTCGAACTCGTTGCGGATGATCGCCCGCTCGAACGCCTCGACGCGCGCGCGCAGCGGGTGGCTCGGGCCCGGATCGCCGGGAGCCTCGCCGCTCGACGGCCCGACGGAGAACGGCGCGTTGGACGACCGAGCCTCCTCCGTGAGCGAGCGCCAGAGCGCGAGCGTGAGGCGATCGTCGGCGGTCAGCGCGAGCAGGCGCGCGACCGTGTTCTCGATCTCGCGGACGTTGCCCGGCCACGAGTGCGCCTTGAACGCGTCGACCAGGGCGGGCTCGACGAGCACCTGGTCCATGCCGTAGCGCTGCGAGTAGGTGTGGACGAACGCCTTGACCAGCGGCTCGACGTCCTCGGGCCGTTCGCGCAGCGGCGGCACGCGGATCGGCACGACGTTGAGCCGGTAGAAGAGGTCCTCGCGGAAGCGCCCGGCCTTCACCTCAGCCGCGAGGTCGCGGTTCGTCGCGGCGACGAGGCGGACGTCGACGTGCTCGGCGCGACCGCCGACGGGCTGGACGTCGCCCGACTGGAGCGCGCGGAGGACCTTCGCCTGGATGGGGAGCGCGAGCTCGCCGACCTCATCGATGAACAGCGTCCCCTTGTCGGCCTGCTGGAAGTAGCCGGTGCGCGACTGCGTGGCGCCGGTGAACGCGCCCTTCACGTGGCCGAAGAGCTCGGCCTCGGCGAGCTCGCCCGGGATCGCGGCGGCGTTGAAGCGGACGAGCGGCTTGTCGGCGCGCTTCGAGTGCGTGTGCAGCGTGGCGGCGAGGACGTCCTTGCCGACGCCGCTCTCGCCGGTGAGCAGGACCGTGACGTCCTTCGGCGCGACGCGCGCGACGAGCTCGAGGACCCGCCGCGTGACCGGGCTCTCGGCGACGATCGGCCGGCCGAGCGAGGCCTCGGTGCGGAGCCGCGCGTTCTCCAGGCGGAGCCGGCGCGTGTCGATCGCGCGCGTGACCGCGAGGACGATCTCGTCGGGGTCGAAGGGCTTCGGCAGGTAGTCGAACGCGCCGGCCTTCATCGCGGCGACCGCGACGCGCTCCGAGCCGTGCGCCGTGAGCATCATCACGGGGACGCCAGGATCCTGGACGCGCATGGTCGCGAGGACCTTCATGCCGTCGACCTCCGGCATCGCCAGGTCGGTGATCACGACGTCGGCGCCGCGTGCCTCGAACGCGGCGACGCCCGCCGCGCCGCCGTCGGCGGTCTCGACCTCGTGACCGGCGTCGCCGAGGACGGCCTCGAGCGTGAAGCGCATCGAGGCTTCGTCGTCGATCACCAGCACGCGCGCCGTCGTCACGGTGTCCTCGCGCTTCGTCGACGTTCCGTCACGAAGGGACCTTCTCGGCGTGCACGCTCGCGAAGGCCGGCTCCGGCTCGCGCGCCGGCGCCTCGTTGCGCGGCTCGGCGCTCGCCGGCGCGGCCGCGGCGATCGCCATCCGGCACGGGTTCGGGAGCTTCTCGCGCAGCTTGTGCTGGCAGGGCGACGCCGGCAAGACGACGGTGGCGGTGGTGCCCCGGCCCGACGAGCTCTCGAAGCGCAACGTCCCGCCGTGCTGCTCGATGATGCCGCGCGCGATCGCGATCCCGAGGCCCGAGCCGCCGTCCTTCGTCGTGTAGTAAGGCTTGCGGATGCGATCGAGGATGTCCGGCGTCATGCCGGTGCCGCGGTCCATAACGCGGACGACCGCGGCGCCGTCGCCGCAGCTCTTGGCGACCTCGAGCGTGACGATCGCGCCCTTGGCCGACGCTTGCATCGCGTTGAGGACGAGGTTGAGGAGCGCCTGGCGGAGCTTCTTCGCGTCGGCGTCGAGGGAGAGCTCGCGGCTGCCGCGCACCTCGATCGAGACGCCCGCGTCGGCGGCGCGCGTCTCGAGCAGGAGCGAGAGCTCGCGCGCGATGTCGTACGGCTTCGTCGGCGCGACGGTGAGGTCGTCGAGCCCGCGCGAGAACGAGAGGAACCCGTCGACGATCTCCTGGAGGCGCTCGGCCTCGGCCGCGACGATGGTGAGCCGCTCCTTCATCTTCGCGTCGTCGGCGCTCCGCGCCATGTGCTGCGAGAGGCCCTTGATCGCGGCGAGCGGGTTCTTCACCTCGTGCGCGAGGCGCGCGGCGATGCCCTCGAGCGCGCGCGTCCGGCCCTCGTTCTCGTCGCAGAGCTCCTCGCGTCGCTCCGCGAGCTCGAGCGTGATGCGCTCGTACGCGCCGGTGATGGCCTTGCCGATCTGGTAGACCGCGACGATCGACAGGATCGCGCTGGCGAAGGCGATCGCGACGTACTCCGAGGTCGCGAACGGCAGGTTGGTGCCGAGGGGCGCGGGCAGCGTGCAGCTGCGCGAGAACCACGCCATGATCCCGAAGACGACGACGAACTTCAGGACGAAGTGGCGCCGCCGGTTCTCGAGCTCCGGGTTCATCGCGACGCCCATGAAGAAGGGCACCAGGCTCAGGATGAGCGGGCTCGCGAGGCCACCGGTGTTCGCGATCGCGATGAGGATGCCCGTGCCGCCGAGGAAGAGGAACGCGCGGCTCTTCCTGCCGTGTGCGTTCTCCATGCAGCCGAAGCTGAGGAGGATGCTCATCGACGACGCGATCTGGATGGCGAGCCGCTCGCGCGGGAAATCACGCGACGCGAGGATGCCGATCACCACGACGTGGAACGGGATGACCATGGCGAGGCGCCAGCGCGCCGTCATGCCCTTCATCTCGTAGAAGACGCGGCGGCGCACCGCCTCGAAGCGGGCCCGACGGCTCGCGTCCTCCAGGTTCGCGTCCATGCTCATGATGCGCGTCCACAGCATACCGCGAGATTCCCAACCGATCCGATGCCGATCGGCGGCGCGGCGTTGCTGCTGGCGCGCTCGAGCTTGGCGTCAACCGCACAAATGAACAGGTCTCCGGGGCGCTCGCCCAGCCCCGGAGCGCGACGCTCCGGCGCCCGCGGGAGGTCAGCTCCTGCGGCGGCGGCGGACGGCGCCGAGGAGGGCCGCAGCCCCGACGGCGGCGGCGGTCCACGGGATCTCGGTCGTCGGCGGGCCGGCGGCGCAGGTCGTCGTGGTCGTCTTGGTCGTGGCGGCGACCGGCTCCGGCTCGGGAAGGGGCGCGAGGCAGAGGCTCTCGCGGCAGACGTAACCGTCGGGGCAGCTGGCCTCGTCGGCCTCGTCGCACGCCTCCGAGCACACGAGCGTCCCGTCGCCGGGGTCGACGCAGACGTCACTCGCGCAGTCGCTGAGCTTCTCGCAGGCCTCGCCGAGCCCGCGGCTCTCCGGCTTCTCCGGACCGCTGTCGGGAGCGCCGGCGTCTTGCGGCCGCGGGGTGGGCGGCGGCTTGTAGGCCGTCCAGGACGGCTCGGGGTACGTGGTCCAGTCGTTCGTCGCCGCCTTCGCGACCGCGATGACCCAGTCGCGGTGGGCGTCGAAGCGTGTGTAGACGGAGCCCTGGCACTGCGTGCCGTCGTCGCTCTCGCCGCCGCGCGACAGGACGCCGAACGAGAGCATCGAGCCGGTCTCCCAGAGCGAATACTCGAACGCGCTCGAGCCGCTGTCGCCCGAGCAGGTGCCGTCGCCGCCCACGAACTCCTTCGCGTTGAACGCCGCCGGGCACGGCCGCGTGTCGGACCCGGGCACGCAGAGCACGCTGATCGGCTTGCTGCGCCGGCGGGTGCCGCTGCCGCCGCCGTTCGGCGACGTGTTGCCGTAGCCGATCCCGACGAAGGCCGAGCTGTACTGGTCGGGATCCCACATCTGGTACTGCACGCCGGGGACGATCGGCCTCGCGACGGCCGCCGGGATCGGCGCGCCGAGGACGAGCAGCGCGATGTCGTTGCCGCAGATGTGGTCGTCGTCGGGGACCGCGACCGAGCTGACGGCGTACCACCCCGCCTGGGCGGCGTTCATGTTCGGGTTGGTCGTGACGCGGAGCCCGCTCTTGCGCGCGCCGAAGGTCGGGTTGGCCGCGCAGTCGATCCGCGCGGGCGCGCCGTCGATGCAGTGGCGCGCGGTCGCGACGACGTTCGGGAGGATGAGCGCGCCCGAGCAGATGCCGCCGTTGCATCGGCCGGTCGGGCCGCCGCCGCCGCTGCACACGCCGACGGCGAACGTGCTGGTCGTGTCGACCGTGCCGCCCTGGATGGCCTGAGCCGCGGACGCGATGGGCTCCCCGTCGTCCGGGCTGGGCGACGGGGTCGAGCAGGCGCTCCCTGCGATGGCGCTGAACGCGAACACTACCCCCACGCCAAGCCAGGCAAACCGCATGCTTTCGAGCCTCCGAACCAACTTCGTCATGACACGGCCGAGCGGTCCGGGCGAACGAAGGGAGGCAGAGTGTACGAGCGGAACGCGCCCGGGCAAGCGACATGTCGCGATCCCGCTACCTTCGGTCGCGCTCATACGTGCGGCTCGCCCACCCCCGCGCGGGCCGAGAAGCGGTGGCGCCCTGCGTCATCCGGCGGGGCGCAGCGGCCGCGCGCAACAATCTTGGCCCGGATAAGCAACTCGTGGCCTTCTCCCTGGCGCGCGGAGGCTTCGAATGAGGAATGTTCTCGGAATCATCGGGGGTCTTGGATTTCTGCTGACGACGACGGTGGCGATGGCGCAGCCCGAGCCGGGCCCAGCGCCGCCCGACCAGCCGGCCCAGCCGCTGCCGCCGCCTCCGCCGCCGCCCGAGCCGGTCGCGACCGTGTCGACCACGACGCCGGCGCCCGCGGTCGTCGAGGCCGAGAAGAAGGACGACGGGATCACCGACCACGAGAAGGTCGTCGGGAAGTTCGGCGTCATGTACTTCGGCGTCTCGCAGCAGCCGATCGGCACCGGCACCGCCGCCGGGGTCGGCAAGGGCACCGTCCAGACGCCGGTCGTCGGCATGCGCTACTGGCTGCAGGAGCGGATGGGCATCGACGTCGGCCTCGGCTTCAACTTCTTCAGCTCCTCGCGGAGCGTCGAGGCGAACGGCCAGCCGGAGAACAACACCGACGGTCCGGCGGTCCTCGCGTTCGCCGTCCACGGCGGCCTGCCGCTCGCGTTCGCCTACGGCAAGCACTACAAGTTCCTCCTCGTCCCGGAGCTCAACCTCGGCTACGCGACGCAGACCGAGGCCGCGCAGAACGTGCCCGCCGGTCAGCCGACGCCGCCGGACATTCACCGGAGCGGTCTCCGCTTCGACGTCGGCGCCCGGGTCGGCACCGAGATCCAGTTCGGCTTCATCGGTATCCCGGAGCTGGCGCTGCAGGCGTCCGTCGGCCTGAACTTCCGCCGTCAGGTGTGGAGCGCGAGCCGTGACGCGAACGCGGCCGCCGGGGTGCCCAACCCCGAGTCGTCGTCGATCGGCGAGAACGCCTTCGGCACCACGGTGCAGAGCGATCCGTGGGCGATCTTCTCGAACAACATCTCCGCCATCTATTACTTCCCGTGAGCGAGGGGCGCGGGCTGACCGCGGCCCCGAAGCGGTCTGCTAGACTCCACGCCGGAGCTGCCGGAGCGGGAGGCGTCATGCGCGATCACAACAGATCTTCGGTGATCGCGTCGCTCGTCGCGGGGGCCGCGCTCGTCGCGTGCGTCGGCGGCGGCGGGAACCTCCCCGACGGCATGACGACCTTGGACCCCGCGTCGAGCTCGCTCGAGGGCACGGGGATCGAGCGCGATCGCGCGCCGGACCTCCTCGAGACGGCTCCGTCGTCGCAGGATCGCGTCGGCACGTCGTCCGAGAGCGCGCCCGGAGCGCCCGGCGGCGGGCCCGGCGCGTTCGACTGCTCCGGCACCTTCACGTGCCGGCAAGAGGGCGAGAGCGGCTCGGAGAGGCTCCGGCTGCGACGGGTCAACGGCGTGTGCACCGTCCGCGGCTCCGGCTCCGTCTCGATCGTCCTCGGAAACGACGGCTCCGTTACGGTGAACGGGACGAGCGTGGGGACGTGGTCCACGAGCGGTAGCGGCTTCACCGCCACCACCAGCGAAGGCGCCATCCGCTGTACGCGCCGCGCGTCGGACGATGACGGCGACGAAGGCGACGACCGCTCGCCGCCGAGCAGCGGCAGCGCGGGCGGCGGCGCCAGCTCCGGCTCGCCGGGGATCCCGCCCATCGACGCCGGCGTCCCTTCGGCTCCGCCCGACGACGACTGACGAGCCGACGACGCGCCTCGCCAGGCCCGGGCGTTCGCCTCTCGCGATCGCCCGACCCTGCCGCTTCAGGGCGCGAAGTCGGCGCGCGCGTCCGCCGGGAGGAGCCCGGCGCCGCGGCCGCGCTCGAAGAGCACGTCGATCGCCCGCCGCACGTCCGCGGGCGCGTCGAGCGTGTCCGCGTTCGCGTACATCGCGAGGTAGCGGTCGAGCGAGGCCTGGTCGAGCCCGACGTCGGCGCGCGTCTCGGCGGCGAGCAGCGCGCGCGAGACCTCCGGCGCGTGGTCCGCGGCCCAGCGGATCGACGCGCGGCACACGCGCGAGACCCGCGCGACGAGCTCGGGCCCGAGGTCGCGCCGGATCGCGTTGCCGCCGAGCGGCAGCGGCAGGCCGTTCGTCTCGCGCGCCCACGCCTCGCCGATGTCGACGACCTTCGCGGTGCCCTCGCGCTCGTAGAAGAGGCGCCCCTCGTGGATGAGGAGCGCGGCGTCGATCGCCCCCGCGCGCAGCTCCTCGAACGCTCGTGCGTACGGCGCGATCGGCACCACCACGGGCTCGAAGTCGGGGAGCAGCAACCGGAGCACGAGGTACGCCGTCGTGCGGAGCCCGGGCACGCCGACGCGCTTGCCGGCGAACGACGCGAGCGGCGGCGCCGTCGCGCCCGTCGCGACGAGGACGGGACCGTAGCCGCGCCCGACCGACATGCCGTGAGGGAGGAGCAGGTGATCGCGCGCGACGCGCGCGTACTGCGCGATCGAGACCGCGACGACGTCGGGGCGCTCGGCCGACGCTTCGTCGGAGCCTTCGGCGCGGCGGTTGAGCGTCTCGGTGTCCGCGCGCTCGGCGGTGAACGACAGACCCTCCGTGTCGACCTTGCCCTCGAGCAAGGGCCAGAACATGAAGATGTCGTCGCTGTCGGGCGAGAACGCGAGGCGGATGGGGCGGTTCACTTGCACTCGAGCTCGCGCAGCGCGTCGATTTCGGCGGTGAGCTCGGGATCGGTCACGAGCGGCTCGATCGCCGCGTCGTCGATCCCGAGGTTCGACAGGCCCTCGGTCGCGCGGAGGTAGAACCAGCCGCGATCCCAGACGGAGAGCGTCGCCTGGCGCCAGCACGGGTCCTCGCTGAGGAGCGCGTAGGCCGCCGGGTAGTCGGCGCGCGCCATCGCCAGATAGCGCTCGATGTACCAGAGGAACGTGAGGATCCCGTCGCGCTCGCTCGCCTTCGTGCCGGTGTACGAGTCCTCGAACGCGAGCGCCGTCGCGAGGGAGTTGACGTACTGCGCGGCCTCCTCGAGGACGAAGCTGTAGCCCTGATCGCCGCTGTCGAACTTCGCGTCGGTCGAGCTGCCGTCGAGGTAGACCTCCGCGTACATGTCACAGCCGCGGGCGGCGGTGCCGGCCGGGCAGGCCTTGCGCTTGGCGTAGTGCGCGTCCTTTCGGATCAAGCTGCGCGCGAAGGTCTTGCCGCCGCGGCTCGTCGTGTCGCCGCTCTTGCAGGTAAAGGTCAGCTCGTCGGGGCGGATCACGTATGTGGCGTCGCCGCCGCTCGCCTCGCCGAGGTCGTAGAAGTGACCGCACTCGTGGACCACGGTGGTCGCCTGACGGAGCACGACGGCGGCGGTCGACTTGTTGGAGAGGAAGCGGTCGATGCAGTTGCCTTGCGTCTTCGCGAGCGAGCTCGTGAGGCCGCCCTCGACGATCGCCTTACCGAGCGGGTAGCGGAGCTCGAGCGCGCCGAGGAGGTAGTCGTTGGCGTTCGCGGGCGAGAACGCCAGCGCGGACAGGCTCGCGCTGGTCGGCAACGTCTCGGTGTACGCGTCCTGGGCGCAGCCGGGCTGGTCGGGCTTCGCCGCGACGCCGCTGCCGCCTGCGCCGTCCCCGCCGCCCTCGCCGCCGCCGGTCGGATCGGTCGGCGCGAAGCCCTCCCGGCCGTCGGCGGTCGCGCAGCCGGCGCTCACGACCGAGCCGCACCCGACGACGCCGAACATGAACAACCCTAGAAGACGGCTCCGGTTTCTCATGGCCCGCGCTTCATCGCACGGCTGGGGTGGATTTCAAGCGATCCAGGTTGGCAGAGACGCGATTGGAGCGCGCGTGGAACGAGGGGCCGCGCGTGCTGATGAGCGAAATACGCGGCGTTATTCATTGGTTGCGTTGGATCTCGTGTTGGGGCGGGCTCTCCGCCGTGCCATGGTGCTAGGGTCCGGCGTATGCGTGTCGCGGTGCTCGAGAAGAACGGCGATAGAGGCTGGTTTTTGCTCGAGGGGGACCGAGCACGGCGGTTCGACGGCTCGCCCTTCGAGGGCGCGCGTCTCGGCTCGCTCGAGATCCCCTGGACGCCCGCGGACCTCCGTGCCCCCGTGAGGCCGTCGAAGATCGTCTGCGTCGGCCGCAACTACGCCGCCCACGCCAAGGAGCTCGGCAACGAGGTGCCCAAGGAGCCGCTCCTGTTCTTCAAGCCGCCGTCGTCGGTCATCGGGCCGGGGGGCGCGGTCGTCCTGCCGAAGGAGTCGGAGCGGATCGAGCACGAGGCGGAGCTCGGCGTCGTCATCGGCCGGCGTGTCCGCAAGATCGCGCCGCAGCAGGCGATGTCGGCCGTCTACGGCTACACCTGCGTGTGCGACGTCACCGCGCGCGATCTGCAGAAGAAGGACGGCCAGTGGACGCGCGCGAAGGGATTCGACACCTTCTGCCCGACCGGTCCGTGGATCGAGACCGAGCTCGACCCGTCCGACCTCGCGGTGACGTGCTCCGTCGACGGCGCGGTCCGGCAGTCGGGGCGCACCTCGCAGATGATCTTCGACATCCCGACGCTCATCTCGTACGTCAGCGCGGCGATGACGCTCGAGCCCGGCGACCTCATCGTGACCGGCACGCCCGAAGGCGTGGGGCCGCTCGTCCCGGGAAACCACCTCGTCGTCTCGGTGGAGGGGATCGGCGAGCTCGGGATCGGCGTCGTCGGGAGCTCGTGAGCCGAGCGCGGCTCGCCCTCGTGGCGATCGCCGCCGCGCTGGCGATCGGCGTCGTCGTCCTCGCGGCGCGAACCGCAGAGGACGCGGCTCCGTGCGGCGCCGGGTTCACGCGCACCGGTCCGCGCTGCTGCGCAGCCCCCCTGCGCGCGCCGGGCGTCTGCGCGTCACGCGCCGGCGATACGTGTCCGGCGCCGCTCGAGGCGACCGCGCGCGGCTGCGACGCGCCCGAGCGCGACGTCGTCGAGGTCCCGCCGACGAAGGTCGTCGTCGGGCCGTCCGACTGGGAAGCCGAGGGCCGCGTCGCTCCGCGAGCCGTGGAGGTCGGGCGCTTCGCGATCGATCGCTTCGAGGTGTCCGTCGGCCGAGCGTGCGCCCACCCGGCGATGACCGGCGCGGCGTGGTGTGACGCGGCGGACGCTGCGCGCGCGGCGAGCGGCGTCGGTCTCGCCGCGGCGCGAGACTTCTGCGCGTCGTGCGGCGGGCGCCTGCCCACGGAGGACGAGTGGCTCGCGGCCGCCGGAGGCGACAGGCCGCGCCGCTACCCGTGGGGCGACACGGGCGCAGTCTGCCGCCGCGCCGCGTGGGGCCTCGAGGCGGGCCCGTGCGCGGAGGGCGCCGCGGGTCCCGACACGGTCGGTGCCCACCCCGAGGGCGCGACGCCGCTCGGGATCCACGACCTCGCGGGCAACGTCGCCGAGTGGGTCGAGCCGGCCTGCCCCGAGCCCGGCCGGCCCTGCCCCCGCGTCGTCCGCGGCGGATCCTGGAAGACGCGCCTGGCGACCGAGCTGCGGACCTGGCTCCGCCGCGAGGTCGGCGCCGACGCCGAGCGGGGTGGCGATCCGACGATCGGCTTCCGCTGCGCCTACGATCGCGTGCCCTGACGACCCCCGCCTCGGCGGCGTGGCGAGCGCGGATGGGGAGCTGCCGGGCGCGCTCGGCCGGACCTCGTCCCGGCTGCACCGAGCCGAACGAACCGGCTTCCTCTCGTCGTTCGTGGGAGTACGCTGGTCCGTCCCATGACCGCAGCGGTCCTCAGCATCGGCACGGAGCTCACGCGAGGCGAGCTCGTCAACACCAACGCTTCCTGGATCTCGGCCGGCCTCACGGACCTCGGCTTCGAGGTGATCGAGCATTGCGCCGTCGACGACGACAAGGGCCGGATCGTCGCCGCGCTCGAGCGCCTCGCGCG
>JAHBWA010000191.1 GCA_019637195.1 Labilithrix sp.
AGCGCTTCGAAGGCCGGCTCCAGAGCGGGATGGACGCCAAGGAGCTCGAGCTCGTGGACCACCACGTCCAGCTCGGCGCCGCCGTGCTCGCCGAAGAGCGGGACGTGAAGCTCGCCGAGCTCGTCCGCAAGGTGCTGCGCGATCAGGCCGGCGCGCCGACCTTCATGTACGTCCAGAAGATGGGCTCGCACTTCCCCTACGAGGGTAAGTACCCCGCGGATCAGGCCGTCGCGAAGCCGACGATGGAGCGCACGTACTTCGGCACCGAGGCCGACCCGCGCCCGTCGCAGATGAAGCAGGCGAGCGAGGACAAGGCCCCCGACATCCGGCTCCGCTTCAAGAACTCGTACGACAACTCGCTCCGGTGGAACACGAAGCGCTTCTTCGAGGTCGTCCTCGACGGTCTCGACCTGTCCGAGACGCTGATCGTCTTCATGGCCGATCACGGCCAGGACCTCCACCAGGACGGCCGCGCCGGCTTCAACACGCACTGCTCGACGGGCAGCGACGCCCACCCGGACGAGGGCCGGACGTTCTTCGTCCTCCTCACGCACGACCAGGAGAGGCTCGCGGCGTTCCGCGAGACGGCGGCGAGCCACTACGACAAGACGAGCCAGTTCAGCGTCTTCCCGTCGATGCTCGAGTGGATGGGGTACCCGCGGGAGGAGATCGCGGCGAACCCGCACTTCGATCCGCCGCTCGACGCGCCGCCCGCGCCGGAGAACCGGCGCTTCATCTCGAAGTACTTCGTCCGGCTCGGCGCGAAGACGATCTGGAGCACCTGCGAGCTGCCCGCGAACGCGAAGGTCTCCTCGGGGCCCGCGCCCTCGCCGACCGCGGCCGCCTCCGCCGCTCCGTGAGCGCGGAGCGCCCGGCGGAAGCGTCGCGCCGCGCTCAGTGAACGGCGCCGCCAGCGGCGCTCAGCGGACGGCGCCGGCGGCGCGGAGCGTGGCGATCTCGTCGTCGGAGAAGCCGGCGTCGCCGAGGACGGCGTCGGTGTGCTCACCCTGGCGCGGCGGCGGCGTGTGCACGCGGTCGAGCGAGGTGAGCGGCGTGCGCATCTGCGGGATCGCTCCCCACGGCGACGCGAGCTCGAAGAACACGTTGCGCGCGGCGAGGTGCGGATCGCGCCTCGCCTCGTCGGGCGTGAGCACCGGCTCGAGGCAGCAGTCGCGCTCACCGGCGAAGGCAACCCACTCCTCGCGCGTCTTCTCGGCGAAGACGCCGGCGAGGTGCGCCTTCAAGGCCGCCTGGTGCGGCCCCGGGACGAGATCGCTCATGTCGACGTCGCGGCCGATGCCGGCGCAGAACTGGATCCAGAACTTCGGCTCGAGCGACGCGAGCGCCATCGCGCCGCCGTCCTTCGTCGCGTACGTCTGGTACGGCGCGATCCCGCCGGTGAGCGCCTCGTCACCGCGCGCCGGAGGCTGCCCGCCGAACGCGAGGCCGAAGCCCGCGATCGCGAACGGCAGCGCCGTCTCGATCATCGCGACGTCGACGAGCTTGCCCTGCCCGGTCTTCTCGCGCTCCATCAGCGCGCCCATGATGCCGATGACGGCGTAGAGGCCACCGCTGACGTCCGCGAGCTGGAAGCCAGGCAGCGCGGGCGGGCGATCGGTCGGTCCCTGGAAGCCGAGGACGCCGGCGCGCGCCAGGTAGTTGAGGTCGTGTCCGGCGCGGTGCGCGAGCGGCCCCGTCTGGCCGTACCCGGTGAGCGCGCAGACGACGAGGCGCGGGTTCGCCTCGAGCAGCGTCTGGTGCGAGAGGCCGAGCCGGTCGAGCACGCCGGGACGAAACTGCTCGAGGACGACGTCGTACGACGCCACGAGGCGCAGGAACATCGCCCGCGCCTCGGGTCTCTTCAGGTCGACGACCGCGCTCCGCTTGTTGCGGTTCAGCGCGAGGAACGCGCTCGACGTCGGCTCGACGTCGGCGCCCGACGCGTGGGGCGGCATCACCCGGAGGTAGTCGCCGCCCGCCGCGTCCTCGACCTTGTCGACCTGCGCGCCGAGGTCCGCGAGGACGAGCGACGCGAGCGGCCCGGGAAGGAGCCGCGAGAGGTCGAGGACCTTCGTCCCCGCGAGCGGAATCATCGGCCCTCGAGGCTCACGCGCCCTGCGCGATCACTTGTAGCCGAAGAGCTTCTGCAGCTTCATCGCGAGCATCTGGTTGCCCGTGACCTTGAGCTTGCCCGCGAAGAACAGCTGCATGCCGTTCGCCTGCGGGTTCTCGAGGAGCTTCTGGAAGTCCTCGGCGGAGATCGTGATCGTGCAGTCGGCGTCCGCCGTGCCCGGCTTGCAGGAGGGACCCGTCGACGTGACGTCGATGTTCCACTCACCCTCGCCGGTGACGTTCATCTGGTACTTCGCGCCGATCGTCTTTGCGTCCTCGGCGTTCTTCTCGAGCGCGGCGGGGAGCTCTTCGTTGAACAGCTTCTTGATGTCGACGGCCATCGGCGTTCTCCTCGGATTCGATCGGTTGTGCGCCGGCGCGGCGCGATACCCACGTCTTGTTTCGTGGAGGCTCCACGTCGCGACGTCGAGCCAAAGTGAATGACGGTTCAGTTGGGTATCAGGGCGCCCCTTGGGGGTCAAGGCTCGCCTCGCCGCGCGCGCTCTGCCGCACGCGCTCCGCGCGCTCGACGAACGGCGCGCGCCTCTATTGCTGCACGCCGTCCGGCTCGCGCCCGGCCCCGAAGAGCGGGAGGGCGAACGCGCCACTCGTCCCCCACTCGAGGCCCTCGAGGTTGAGACCGTTGCCCCATCCCCAGAGGGTGCCCCAGAACACGTCGTCGCCTTCGATCCAGTGCGCTCCGGCGCGGCATGCTCCGCCGGGGTGATCGACGGACGCGTAGGCGCCTTCGGTGAACGTCACGCGACGGAGCTCGTAGCGATCGCCGACCGGCTCCCAGTCCTCGAGCGCTCCGGCGCAGTCGAGGCGGACGGCGCCCTTGGCGTCGCGCGGGCGAACGAGGACGAGGCTCAGCTCCGGGAACCCCGGCGGCGCGAAGAACGCATAGCGCGTCGCGTAGCGCGCGCGGGCGAGCTGATGGACGGTGACCGGCGCGCCGCGGTGCGGCTCGCGGCGGTCGAGCAGGCCGCTCCGCACGCGCTGGTAGGCCGAGCCCGTCATGCTCTCGCTCAGGTAGAAGCCGTGCGCGTCGTCCTGGCTCTTCACGACGAAGGCGGCGTCGGCGAAGAACACCGCGAGCTCGCCGCGCGCGATTCGCGCCGGCGCTCCGGCGGGCCGGTATGGCTCGTACGCGAGCTCGGTGTCGTCCGCGCCTCCGACGACGCGCCAGACCGCCTCCTCGGGCGCGCCGCTCCAGCGATCACCGTGCCGGACGGCGACGTACTCCGAGCCCCACGCGGTCGACGGCAACGCCATGCTGTAGACGGGCCCGCTGTCGTAGCCGAGACCTTCGGAGTCGTAGTCCCACGGGATCACCGCCCCCCCCGAGGACGTGACGAGCGCGACGGGCTTGTCGGCGATCGCGCGGCGCCCGGTGAGCGCGTCACCGGTGGTGTGCGAGAACACCTCGCCGCGCTGGAGCGTCCCCTCCCCGAGCATCCCGTCCGGGTGCGGCAGGGTCACGTTGGTGTCGTCGAAGGCGGCGACCGCGAACGTCCTCGCCGGCCACGTCGTGATCTCGAGCGGCTCGCCCTCCTCGTCGACGAATGGAAGCGCCGCCGGCAGCCCGGGCTTGAAGATGCCGGTCTCGGCCGGCGACTTCTCCCAGAGGTGCACGGGGATGAGCGCGACGGACTGCTGCACGCTGCGCTGGCGCGCGCTCCGCGCGAACCCGAAGACCTGCGCGGCGACGACCGGCTCGTCCGAGCGAAGCTCGATGCCCGGGGTGACGATGCGCTCGTGCGCCACCGGCTCGTCGCTCTCGACGAAGGCCGCGGTGGGGCACCGGATCGGCGCGGACGGATCCTCCCACGCCGACGGGACGAGCAGCGCCGAGACGACGGCGGACTCGCGCGGGCCGATCGTCCCACCTTCGAGCGGCTCGTAGCGCACCTCGTCCCCCTCGACGAGGACGCGCCGCGCGTACGGCGCGGCGTCCTCGTCGCGTACGTCCGGGACATTCCCCTTGAACCGCAGGCGAAGACGCGCCGGCCGGCTGGACGGGTTCGACACGACCACAGCGTGGCACCCGCCGGCCGGGGTCGCGATCATGACGAACCGGCAGCCCGCCAGCGAGCCGCGCGCGGCGAGGCTCGCCGGATCGCAACGCCCTGGGGGTCCGTCGCCCTCGACGACGCGCTCCCCGTCCACGAGCGCCGGGCCGTCGCCAGGCGGCGAGCCCTCCGCAGGGCGGAGCGCGACGGGCAGGTCGTCCGCCGTGCACGCGATGGCCGTCACGAGCACGGTCCCGACGATGAAGCGCGGCCCCACCATCGAGGACGGACCGTAGCACCAGCGAGCGCGCGCGCATCCGCAAGATCGGCTCGGTCTCCCCTGCCTTCAGTCCCGCTTCGTCACGAAATGAACGACTTGCTGCATGTGATGCCCGTCCCACCAGGTCAGCGCCTTGACGCCCGGCAGAGAGAACGGCGCCGCCGTGGGGTCGAAGGTTCGGAAGTCGCCGACGGCGATGTCGCGGTTGACGCCGCTCATCGTCACCGGGTGCACCGTGTCCGTGAGCAGGATGTGCTTGTAGTTGCGCATCTTGCCCATGAACTTCATGACGGCGTCGTTCGGCAGATGTTGAAGCACGTGCTTCACGAGGAGGAGGTCGGCGGCGGGGAGATCGTCCTCGACGATGTCGGCCGTGAAGAAGTGGACGTTCGCGGCCTCGTGGCGCTGCTTGTTCTTCGCGATGACGGGCTCGACGACGTCGTACCCCTTGTAGTCGATGCCGCTCCAGTCCATCGCCTTCGAGAACTCCCAGTCGCCGCACCCCGCGTCGACGACCGACTTGATCTTGTGCTCCTTCAAGAACGCTTGCAGGTACGTGCGATACAGCGCGGTCGCCGCGACGGTCGAGCCGAGTCCCGAGGTGCCCGCGCCCGCGTCATCGATCCCCCAAGAGGCGTCGCGGTAGATCTCCCCGAACGCGGACGCCGCGGTCGTCGGTGGCTGCGAGCTCGAGACCGCTCGAGGAGGCGGAGGTGGAGAGGAACGCGGACGTGCAGAGCCCTCGGGGACGCGCGAGCCCGCCAGCTCCCCGGTCGCGGCGACTCCCGGCAGCGGTTCGTTCAGCAGCCGATCGAAGTCGCGGTAGAGCAGAAACAGCGTCGCGCAGAGGATCGGTGGCAAGACGACCGACGCGAAGAGCGGGTAAGTCAGCGTACGCTGCCGTTGCCAGAAGTCGGGCTCCGCGGTTTCCGCCTCGCCCGCAGCCGCCGGAGCGTCACCGCCAGACGGAGGACCGTCGCCACCAGCCGCCGGAGCGTCACCGCCAGACGGAGGACCGTCGCCACCAGCCGCCGGAGCGTCACCACCAGACGCAGCTGCGTCGTCCGGAGCCGGATCGTCACCGCCAGCGGCAGCCACCCCGTCCGGCGCGTCGTCGCCGGTGCTTCTCCTCGGTTCCGGCCCGCCCGTCGGCTCCGTCGCGTCGCTCACGGAGTCCAGGCTACGCGAGCGCCCTCCCCCGCGCGAGCAGGACGGCGAGCCGTGCCCTCGTTCGCGCGAGCCTCGCGCCGCTGGCGCGGCGTCACTCGCAGTAGGTCGGATCGCCGTAGGGGGGGAGGGCGTCGATCTCGGCGCGCGTGACCTTGTTGGTCTTCGCCGCGTTGGCGTAGACGGCGGTGCTCGGGCGCGCCGTGCGCGCGGCGGTCGCGCGGTCGACGGTGTGGAGGCCGAAGCGCGGGCAGTAGCCGTGCGCCCACTCGAAGTTGTCGAGGAGCGACCAGTACATGTAGCCGCGGATGTCGAGGCCGGCCTCGCGCGCGAGCCCGAGCTGGAAGAGGTGCTCGAGGACGTAGCGCGCGCGGTTCCTGTCCGCCGAGTCGGCGATGCCGTTCTCGGTGATGATGATCGGCAGGTTGTACGGTCGCACCTCCTCGAGGATCACGCGCAGGCCCTCGGGGTAGATGTCCCATTGAAAGTCGGTCTTCGGCCGATCCGTGTCGAGGCGGTCCAGCCGGATCGACGCGTCGATGACCGGGAGGACGAGGCCGCGCGCGCTCGCGGTGAGCGCCGAGTAGTAGTTGATTCCGAGGTAGTCGGAGCGGTTGGCGAGCGCGGGGTCCGCCTTGCGATCCTTCGGGCCGTCGAGGTTGCCGTCGAAGTCGTCGTCCCAGTCACCGCGGACGACGGCGTTGATGAACCACAGGTTGTTGAGGTAGCGGACGCGCTCCGCGGCCGCCACGTCGGCGGGCTCGTCGGGGAGCTCCGGCTCGACCGCGCGCTGGTGCTGGACGATGCCCACCCACGACGCCTTGCCGTCGCCGTCCGCGTCGATCGTGTCGGCCGCCTTGATGGCGTCGTAACACTTGGCGTGCCCGAGCACCTCCTGACGCCCGACCTCGAGCGCGCGGTCGATCTTCAGCACCAGGCCGGGCGGAAACGAGCCTTGCACGTAGCCGGCGAGCGGCGCCACCAGGGGCTCGTTGATCGTCACCCACCAGTCGACCTCGCCGGCCCACCGCGCCGCGACGCGCTGGCACCACTTCTCGAAGGCCGGCACCGTCTCCGGGCGCTCCCAGCCCTGCGGCTCCTCGGGCGCGCGCGGATCGGACAGCCAGTCGGGCAGCGTGAAATGCTGCATCGTCACGAGCGGGCGGATCGCCGCCGCGCGGAGCGCCGCGAAGAGCTTGTCGTACGCGGCGAGCGCATCGGCGTCCGGCTGGTCGGAGTCGAACGCGTCGCGCGTCGGGTAGACGCGCGCCCAGTCGATGGAGAAGCGGTACGTGTTCTGGTTCGCGGCTTTCAGCACCGCCACGTCCGCGTCGATGTTCGCGAGCGCGTCGGGGCCGCCGACGTCGGGATCGTCGCCGTTCAGGATCTTGCCGGGCGTCTTCACCCAGATGCCCCAGTCGGTGTTGCCGAGGCCCTTCTCGACCTGGAACGCGGCGGTCGCCGAGCCCCACATGAAGTCCTCGGGGAACGTGACCTCCGACGGGCCGTCGTCCTTCACGGCGTCGTCGCTCGAGCACGACGCGAGCGCGGCCGCGGCGAAGATCACGGGGAACGTCTTGCGAATCGTCATTGCTCTCCCTCGGCGCAGACGCGGTTCTTTCCTTCCGCCTTCGCGCGGTAGAGGCGGGCGTCGGCAAGCGCGAGCAGCTCGTTCGGTCCGCCCTCCGGCGCGACGTCCGGCAGCGCGGCCACGCCGATGCTGACGCTGCCGCGGATCGTCCGGTCCGGCGCCACCGGGATCTCGAGCTCGGCGATCGACGCGCGGATGCGCTCGGCGAGGCGCACGGCCTCGGTCTTGCCGGTCGTGCGCGCGAGGATGACGAACTCCTCGCCGCCGTAGCGCGCGAGCAGATCCTCCACGCGGATGACGCGCTGCATCTGGTTCGAGACGAGGCGGAGCACCATGTCGCCGGCGAGGTGGCCGTACGTGTCGTTGGTGGCCTTGAAGTCGTCGAGGTCGAGGATCAGGACGGCGAGCTTCACGCGGTGGCGCCTCGAGTAGGCGACCTCCGCCGTCAGACGCTCGGTGAAGTATTTGCGGTTGTAGACGCGCGTGAGAGCGTCCCGCGTCGACGACTCGTAGAGGCGCCGCTGGAGCTCCTCTTCGGCGTCGTCGGTGATCTGGAAGCGCAGGGTGACGTGCGGACCGACCTGGACGCGATCGCCCGGGCGGATCTCGAGGACGTCGACGCGCTGCGTGCCGACGAACGTGCCGTTGGTCGAGCCGAGGTCCTCGACGAAATAGCGCCCGTCCGAGCGGCACGTGATGCGGGCGTGCCGCCGGCTGACGCCGCCGTCCTCGACCCAGATGTCCGCCTCGGTCCCGCGACCGATGACGTGCTCGGTCCCGTCGAGCGCGTAGACCTGACCGGCGTTGATCCCCGCGAGCACCGTGAGGGTCGCGCGGTCCTTTCCCCCGGGCGCGAGGCCGGGGACCGCCATCACGGGATCGGTCGTGCGCTCGGTGGCGGCGTCGCCGGTGTGCCAGCTGCTGTCGGACGACGGCGGCCCGAGCGGGATCGCCGACGCACGCCCGCTGCTCGAGACGGGCTGGCTGGGCGACGCGTCGGGCGGCGGCAGCGGGATCGTCTGCATCTTTCGCGTCTTGAAGGGGTCCTTCATCGCGTCACGTCGGTCTTACCGCGCATCCGGGGCGGCGTCGACTGGCGGCCATGGCGGCGCCGACCCGAGGATTCCTCGGCGACGCGCGCGAGGGCAGGCGAGCCGAGCGCCGACGCGCTTGCCGCGTCCACCCGATGTAGCTAGGTGGCTACCCCATGGGTCTCCTCGACGAGAAGGTCGTGATCGTCACGGGCGCGGGCAACGGCATCGGGCGCGCGCACGCGCTCCTCTTCGCGACGGAGGGCGCGGCCGTCGTCGTCAACGACGTCGGCGGCAGCCGCGACGGGAGCGGCGCGGGCGAGTCGAGCCCGGCCGACGCGGTGGTGAAGGAGATCGAGGCCGCCGGCGGCCGCGCCGTCGCGAGCCACGACTCGGTGGCGACCGCCGAGGGCGCCCAGGCGATCGTCGCGCTCGGGATCGAGACGTTCGGCAAGGTCGACGTCCTCGTCAACAACGCGGGCATCCTGCGCGACAAGACGTTCATGAAGATGGACGAGGCGATGTGGGATTCGGTCATCGCCGTCCACCTCAAGGGCACGTTCCTCATGTCGCAGGCCTTCGCGAAGCACGCGGTCAGCCGCGGCGGCGGCGGGCGGATCGTCAACACGACGAGCGTGAGCGGCATGCTCGGCAACTTCGGGCAGGCGAACTACGCCGCCGCCAAGGCGGGCATCTACGGGCTCACGCGCACGACGGCCATCGAGCTCCAGAAGCACCGCATCACCGTGAACGCGCTCGCGCCCATCGCGAAGACGCGGATGACCGAGGACCTCCCGACGTTCCAGAACGTCGAGACGATGACGCCGGAGCACATCGCGCCGGCGGCGCTCTTCCTCGCGAGCGATCTCTGCGGCGACAAGACCGGGCACGTCCTCGCCGTCGCCGGCGCGCGCATGTACGCGTTCAAGGTCGTGGAGTCCGCCGGCAAGTTCAAGGACGGGCCCGACACCGTCTGGACGCCGCAGGAGATCGCCGACAACTGGGCGGCCATCATGAAGGTGTGAGCGCCGGACGGACTTTCCTTCGGGCCTCCGGACGACTATCCTCATACGAACAGGCCACGGCCCGTTCGCATGCGCTACAGCCTCTCTCCGAAGCCCGACGCGAGCGCCCTCGAGGACGCGCGCGCGCCCGCCCCGTCCCCCTCGCCGCCTCCGGCGCGCCCGGTCCCCGCACCGCGCGACGGCGCGGCCATGCCGGAGGAGACGCAGCGGCGGCTCACCGAGCTCTACGAGAGCCTGAACCGGGTCGACCACTACCGGCTGCTCGGCGTCTCGGCGACCGACGACGCCAAGGCGATCAAGCGCGCGTACTTCGGGCTCGCGAAGGAGCACCACCCCGATCGCTGGTTTCGCAAGGACATCGGCGCGCTCCGCGGCAAGATCGAGGCGATCTTCAACGCGATGACGACCGCCGAGGCGACGCTGACGAACGCGAAGCGGCGCGCCAGGTACGACGCGTACCTCCGTGAGGTCCTGAAGACGCGCCTCGACCGCCGGCGCGCCGAGGCGCTCGAGGCCTCGAAAGACTGGGCCGCGGCGGCCGAGATCTGGGGCCGAATCGTCGAGCAGCTGCCCACCGACGCGTACGTCCAGCATCGCTGGGCGCGCGCGCTCCTCCGCTCCGGCGCCGGCTACGACGCGGCGACGGCGGCGGCGACGCGCGCGGTCGAGCTCGACTCCACACGCGCGGAGTACCGCGTCACCGCCGCGAACCTCCACCTCGCCGAGGGCCGCGACCGGAGCGCGCTCGCCCAGCTCGCCATCGCCTGCGAGATCGAGCCGGACCGCGCCGACCTCGGCGGTCTCCACGCGGCGCTCACCGCGCGGGTCGCGCGCGCTCGCTCGGCCTGAGCGGTCGACCTCTTCCGTCGTCCGAACCGTCGCGCTCGATGTCGCCGGGTGTGGGTGCCCGGGGTATGGTGATCGGGTCCGTCGGCGCGAGCGCGACCTCCGCTCTTGCGTAACCGCGGGCGCCGTACGAAAAGGCTCGCGACATGACGCTCCGCTTCGAAGGCACGTTCACCGCGCTCGTCACCCCCTTCAAGGACGATCTCTCGATCGACTGGGACGCCTTCGACAAGCTCGTCGAAGGGCAGCTCGCCGCGGGCATCTCGGGCATCGTCCCCTGCGGCACCACGGGCGAGAGCCCCGCGCTCGACCACGAGGAGCAGCTCGAGCTGGTCAAGCGATGCGCCAAGCTCGCGAAGGGCAAGAGCATCGTCCTCGCCGGCACCGGCACCAACGCCACCCGGAGCACGATCGCCGCCTCGCAGGCCGCCGTTCGCGCCGGCGCCGACGCCGTGATGGTCGTCGTCCCCTACTACAACAAGCCGACGCAGGACGGGCTCCGCCAGCACTACGTCGACGTCGCCGCCGCGGTCGACGCCCCGGTGGTCGTCTACAACATCCCGGGACGCACGGGGATCGACCTCACGACGGCCACCCTCGCGCGGATCTGCGAGGCGGCCCCGAACGTCGTCGCGGTGAAGGAAGCGACCGGCAACGTCCTCCGCGCCCAGGAGATCGTCCGCGTGATCGGCCCGCGCATCGCCGTGCTCTCGGGAGACGACACGCTCACGCTGCCGATGATGTCGATCGGCGCGCGCGGCGTGATCAGCGTGACGTCGAACCTCTACCCCGCCGAGGTCACGCGGACGACGCGGCTCGCGCTCGACGGCAAGTGGGAGGAGGCTCGCCGCGAGCACCTCGCGCTCTGCAACGTGCACGAGACGATGTTCGTCGAGGCCAACCCCTCGCCGATCAAGGCCGCGCTCGCCCACCACGGCCGGATGAGCGACGCCGTCCGCGGTCCGCTCGCGCGCATCTCCGCGGCGGCGCGCGAGAAGGTCGTCGCGGCGGTGAAGACGTACGAGGCCCGGTGATGACGACGCGCATCGCCGTGCTCGGCGCCAACGGGCGCATGGGCCGCGCGGTCGTGCGCCTCGCGCACGAGGCGGGCATGAAGGTCGTCTGCGCGGTCGGCGCCGGCGACGAGGGCCGCGACGCCGGTGAGCTCGCAGGCGTCGGCGCCGTCGGCGCGAAGCTGACGGCCGACTTCGGCGCCATCGCGACGTCCGGCGCGGAGGTGCTCGTCGACTTCTCGACGCCCGCGGTGCTCACGCGGGCGTGCCAGGCGTGCGTCGACGGGAAGGTCGCGATCGCGAGCGGCACCACCGGGCTCGACGACACCGGAGCGGCCGCGCTCGACGCCGCGGCCGCGCACGTCCCCGTGCTGTGGGAGCCCAACATGAGCGTCGGCGTCCATGTCCTGTCGGCGCTGCTCGAGCGCGCGATCGCGGCGCTCGGCGAAGGCTACGACGTCGAGATCGTCGAGGCTCACCACCGGATGAAGGTCGACGCGCCGAGCGGCACCGCGCTCCGCCTCGCCGAGGTCGCCAAGGCCGCGCGGCGGGCCGTGACCGGGAAGGAGCCGCGCTTCGTCACCGGCCGCGACGGCAAGCCGGGCGCGCGCTCCGCCGAGGAGATCGGCGTCCTCGCGATGCGCGGCGGCGACGTCATCGGCGATCACACCGCGTTCCTCCTCGGAGACGGCGAGCGCATCGAGCTCACGCACCGCGCGTCGAGCCGCGACCTCTTCGCGCGCGGCGCGCTCCGCGCCGGACGCTGGCTGGTCGGCCGCGCGCCGGGGCGCTACCGCCTCGCCGACGTCCTCGCCTGACCCGGCGGACTTTTCAGAAGCTGCCGGAGAGGAGCAGCCCGCCCGAGCCCTGCCCCAGCGTCGGCACGAGGCGGGTCTTCTTCTTCGCGGCCGCCGCCGGTGCCTTCTCGGAGTCGCCGCCGTCGGTGAAGAGGAAGTACGCGCCCGCGAGCAGGAACAGGCCACCGCCGATGCCGGTGGCCCACGCGACGGTGGACGTGCGGTTCGCGTCGGCGTTCGCCTGGCAGATCGCCTCCGACTTGCTCAGGCCGCCCTGCTTGCCGCAGACGTCGTCCGCCGACTTCCCGGGCGGGAGCTTGGCGTCGATCGGGTTGGTCGAGGCCTGGAGGGTCTCGCCCTTGTCGAGCGCGTCGCCGTAGGCGAGCGCGCTGACGATCGCGACCGCGCCCGCGGCGACGCCGACCAGCATGAGACCGCCGCCGACGACCTTGCGCGTCGGGAACGCCTTCTCGGCCGCGGGCGCGTCCAGAGCGCCCGTGGTGGCGAGCGCGAGGTCCACGACGGTCTCCTTGCCGGCGGTCACCAGCACGTTGCGCTTCTGCGGCGCCTGCCCCGCGACCGCGACCTCGACGGAGTGGCCGCCCGGCGCGAGATCGAGCCGCGCCGTCCCGTTCTGCAGCGGGACGCGCTTGTCGCCGTCGACGACGACCTCGCCGTTCTCGCTCCCCATGCGGACCACGATGGTGCCGACCGCGTTGCCGCCGAGCCGGTCGAGCACGCGCTGGGCGATCTTGCGGAGCGTGTCGTCGTTCTGGTCCTTCAGGTTGTCCGCGTAGCTCTCGCGGATGACCGTGTCCGGCTTGCTCTTCTGATAGAGGTGGACCTCGGCGGTGACCTGTCCCGCCTGCGGCCCCTTCGTCACGTAGCCGAAGATGTAGCGCTCGGACTTGATCTGGTCGGCGATGCGCTGCTCGCACTCGGCGCTGATCGGCTTCATCGGACAGCGGAGCGCGGCGGTGAGCATGCCGAGCGACTGCGCGGTCTCGACGAGGGACCAGCCTTGTGAAGCGCGAATGCGCGACCGGAGCGCCCCGGTGAGGGCGTCGGCCTGCTCCTCGGCGTCGTCGGAGTCGAGCGCGAGGACGGCCACCGCGACGCTGTGCGCCGTCGATTCGTCCGCGCGGGCGCCGCGAGGCGAGAGGACGACGGCGAAGACGGTGAGGACGAGCGCGAGCCAGCGGCGGAGCATCGCCTGCAGCGTACCGTGGATTCGCCGCCGCGAGCAAAGCCGCGTCGGGGCCCGGACGCGAGGGCTCGGGATCCTCCGCGGGCGTCCGACCGCGGTGCGCCGCGGCGGTCGATGTGCTCTATCCTGACCCGGCATGCGCATCACCGGCGGCGTCCTCCGCTCCCGGGCGCTGATCGCCCCCCGCGGTCAGGAGACCCGCCCCACGTCCGACCGCGTCCGCGAGGCCTTGTTCTCGATGCTCGCCTCCGACGGGGTCTTCGCGGACGAGCTCGGCCCGCGGGTCCTCGATCTCTACGCCGGGTCGGGGGCGCTCGGCCTCGAGGCGGTCTCACGCGGCGCGCGCTCCGCCGTCCTCGTCGAGAGCGCGCGACCGGCGCTGGCGGCGATCCGTGAGAACGTCCGCGCGCTCGGGGCGGAGCGCGAGGTCCGCGTGGTCGCTTCACGCGTCGAGCGGGCGCTGGAGGCCGTCGAGGGTCCCTTCGACCTCGTGCTCGTCGATCCGCCGTACGCCGACGTACGCGCGCGCGCGTTCGGTGAGACGTTGTCGAGGGCCGCCGCCCTGCTCGCGCCGTCCGGCGTCCTCGTCCTCGAGCACGCCTCCGCCGACGAGCCTCCGCCGTCCCCCGCGCTCACGCTCGACCGCCGACGCCGGCACGGCGACACCACGCTCTCGCTCTTTCGTCGGTCGGCGGCGCGTCCTGGCTCGGAGCCGCCTCCGAAGGACGACGACGGACGCGGGCGCGCGAATGACGCGACGCGAGAATGACGCGCTTCACCGCCCGGCAAATCTCCGTATACTCGGCGATGCGCGCTGTTCGGCTTCGCTCTTCGTACTTCGGGTTCAGGTAAAGTCCTAGATGGCCTCGCAAGCACCGCCCCCGTCCTCACCCGCCGGGGTCCCTCCCAGCGGCAGCGGCAAGTACGTCGTCATCGCCGTCGTGCTCCTCGGACTCATCGGCGCCGCCGTCGTGTGGAAGACGTCGCAGACGCCGCCGGTCCCGCCCGTGATCTACATCGACGCGGCGCCCCCTCCGACCTTCACCGGCCGGAACCCGGACGACGACGTCCCCTTGCCCCCGCCGGTCGAGGACGCGAGCGTGGAGGCCGACGCCGGCAAGAAGGTCGTCGTGCAGGCCTCGAACAACCAGTGCGACGCGAAGAAGTGCGGCGGCGTCAGCAGCTCCGAGCTCGAGAACGCGCTCCAGTTCAGGGTCAAGCAGGCCCACCGCTGCTACGACAACGCGCTCGCGCAGGATCCGACGCTGCGTGGCAAGGTCACCGTCTCCGTGCGCATCGGCGCCAACGGCCAGGTCTGCAACGCCGGGATCGCCAGCAACGAGATGAGCTCCCAGCAGGTCGCTCAGTGCGTGTCGGGCTACTTCCGCGGAGCGAACTTCCCCTCCCCGAAGGGCGGTTGCGTCGACGTGAACATCCCCATCAACTTCGTCCCGAGGCAATGACATGGCCGGCGAGCGTCGACGGGACGCGCCTTCGGTCGGGCTCGTCACGTTCGCCGCGCTGACCTTCCTCGCCGCGGCCCAGCTCGGCGCGAGCTGCGTCGACGGGGTCACGCCCGATTGCTCGGACCCCGCCGTCTGCGCGCCGAACCCGGCCAGCCCGGGCGCCGGCGACGCGAGCTCTCCCGTGCCCGACGCCAACGGCGACGACACGTCGGACGACGCCGCGGTCGAGCCGGACGCCGACACCGACGCCGACGCGGACACCGACGGAGGCTGAGCGTGCGCTTCCTCCTCGCCGTCGCGTCCGCGCTCGCTGCGCCGCTCGCGCTCGTCTGCGCGTGCGGCGAGTCGCGCCGGCCGATCGGCGAGGAGTGCCTCCGCGACGAGGACTGCCTCTCGAACGTCTGCGCCGCGCGCGCGTGCGTCTCGGCGCCGTCGCTCGTCACCGGCGCGAACAGCCCGCCCCCCGACGAGGAGCCGCTCATCCCCACCGGCGACGGCGCGAGCTCGGGGACCGACGACGGCGGCAAGACCGACGGCTCATGAAGACGGCACCGCCAGAGGCCGAGGACGCGGCGCGGGAGGGACGCGACGCGAGCGCCGCCGGCGTCCTCCTCACGGTGGCCTACGACGGCACGTCGTTCTCGGGCTGGGCGACGCAGCGGGACGCGCGCACCGTCGAGGACACCTTGCGCGGTGCGATCCTCGCGGTCGATCCGCGCGCGGTCGGGCCGCGCGGAACGAGCCGCACCGACGCAGGCGTCCACGCGGAGGGGCAGCTCGCGGCGTTCGACGCGCGCGTCGCGATGCCGCCGCGCGGCTGGGTGCTGACGTTGAACCAGCATCTGCCGGAGGATGTCGCGGTTCGCGCGGCGCAGATCGTCCCGCCGGGCTTTTCCCCCCGCTTCGCGAGCGTCAAGAAGCGATACCGTTACGATCTCCTCCTCGACAAGGTGCGCGACCCGCTGTTGTGCGCCCGGACGTGGCGGATCGGCTACGACATGGACATGGCTCGGATGCAGCGCGAGGCGAAGACGATCGTGGGGACCCACGACTTCGCCGCGTTCCGCGCGGCGGGCGACGAGCGCGCGGAGACCGTGCGCACGATCCACGCCGTCGAGCTCACCGAGGTCGACGCGCGCCGCTGGAGCATCGTCGTCGAGGGGAGCGCGTTCCTCTACAACATGGTGCGCATCCTCGTCGGGACGCTCGTCGACGTCGCGCGCGGTCACCTCGCGGAGGGCACGATCGCCCGCGCGATCGCCGCCAAGGAGCGCGCGATCGCCGGCCAGACCGCGCCCGCCCATGGGCTCACGCTCGCTTCGATCGACCTGGCGATGCCCGAGGGCTCGGGTGAACGATGGCCGCGGTGACCAAGGCGCCGTCCGTCGTCGTGCGCGCGGCGGGGGTCGACGAAGGCAGCGCGATCGCCGGCCTCTGGCGCGAGCTGTGGGACGCCCACGAGGCGTGGGGCGGCTACGCCGGGACGCGCGACCCCCGCGTCTACGAGCAGCTCGCGCAGCGGCTGTCGGACGACGCGCGCGTGCGAAACGGCCAGCCGGTGCTCGGGCGTCACGTCCACCTCGTCGCGCACACGGACCTCGGCGTGGCGGGCCAGGTCGAAGGCTGGTTCGAGCGCCACGGCATCGACGTGACGACGCCGTACACGTGCGAGGTGCGCTCGCTGATCGTCTCGACGCGGACGCGCTCGCGAGGCGTCGGTCGAGCGCTGCTCGACGCCCTCGCGCAGGTCGCGCGGCACATGAGCCGCGGCGCGCCCGTCGTCATGGCGGCCGAGGTCCTCGAGCCGAACCCCGCGCACGCGTTCTACGCGAAGGTCGGCTACGCGCCCGTCTCGTGGACGGCGCGCCTCGCCACCGACGGCGCCGAAGATCCCGGCGCCGGCGCGACCGGGGCGCCGTGGTCGGCGCGCCTGGCGACCCCCGACGACGCGCTCGCGATCGCGATGCTCGATCCGTCGCTCGCCGCACGCCGGCGCGGCCAGGGCGACGTCCGGTTCGATCGCCCGCGCGCCGTCGACGCGACGTTCGTCGGCGCGCTCGCGGCGCACCTAGCGCGGCCGGTCGCCGCCCTCGACCAATGCGAGCTCGTGGTGGTCGACGAGCAAGGCGTCGTGCGCGGGAGCGCGAGCCTCAGCGTCATGTCGCTCGATCCGCCGTTCGTGCCCGCGCGGCGCGGCCTGCTCGGACGCTTCGCGGTCGATCCCGCGCTCGATCCGCGTCCGCTTGTGGCGCCGCTCGTACGGCTGGGTCGGCGGCTCGCGTTCCTCCGGGGGGCCGCGACGCTCGAGCTCACCGATCTCGACCCGCCGGGAGCGCCGCTGAACCAGGGCGCTGGCGCGACGGGGGCGCGGCCGTGGTCGCGCATCGTCGAGCGCTACGCCTGACGCGCGGCCGGCGTCGCTGCCGCTATGGGCGACGCGCGGCCGGTGTCTCTGCCGTTAAGAGAGAGATCGATCGTCGGCGTGATACGTTCTGGCGCGGGAATCGTCGGACCTTCGCGCCGGTGGGGTGGAAGACCGCGCCAAGGTCATCGGTTCTGAACGTGTCCTTCGGAGGCTTCATGCGGTCTTTCGGCATTCGCGGTCTCGCTTCGGTCTTGTCCCTCGGTCTCGCGGCGGCGGTCGTCGCGCCGCCGGCGCTCGCGCAGGAGCGACCCACGCCGCAGGCCGCGGCCGCGCAGGCCGAGGCGAAGAAGCTGTCCGACGGCTTCGTCGCCGTCGCGGACCGCGTGAGCCCTGCCGTCGTGCAGATCGACGTGACCTCGCGCGACGAGAGCGCCGACCAGGTGCTCCGGTTCTTCGGCAAGAACCAGGACTCGCCGATCGCGCGGGGCACAGGCTCGGGCGTCGTCTTCACGGCCGACGGAGCGATCCTCACGAACAACCACGTCATCGACCACGCGCTCTCGATCAACGTGCGCCTGCGGGACGGGCGGCTCCTCTCGGCCAAGCTCCTAGGGCGCGATCCGGCGACGGACCTCGCGGTCATCAAGGTCGACGCGACGGGCCTCACCGCCGCCAAGTTCGCCGACTCCG
>JAHBWA010000192.1 GCA_019637195.1 Labilithrix sp.
CGACGCTGCGAAGTCCATCCTAACCGAGGCCTCTCGCAAAACGCCAACCCGCTACGCTCGCGGGGTAGGGAAATAGGCCGAGACGCAGCGCATGAGCCACGGCGCGTGCGCGGGCGCGGACGAGCGGGCGCGAGCGCAGACGAGCGAGCTCGTCGTCCAATGGCTCGCTTCGTCTTCTCCGTGGTACGCTGGGCCGCCCTCGTGCCACCCGCCACGTCCCACTCCTCCGGCGCCGACCAGGGCACACCGCACTTCCGCGCGCATCAGCGCAGGCCCGTCCGGCTCAACGCCACCCTCCGCTCCGAGCGCGACGGCTGGGAGCGCCCAGCCAACGTGGTCGACGTCCACCTCGCCGGCGCAGGCGTCGAGACCGACGAACCGCTCGCGGCGGGCGAGCGGGTGACGATCTCCTTCGCGACGCCCACCCTCTGGGACCCGCTCATCCTGACGGCCGTCGTCGCCTGGGCTCACCCGCGCACGCCGAAGGACGAGCTCGACGCCCTCGGCCGCCCCCGCGCCAGCGCGCGCTCCGGCCTCGCCTTCGACTACCCGACCCCCGACGCCACGCTCGCGATGTTCGAGATGCTCGTCGCGATCGACTTCGAGTAGCGCACGGCGTGCAGCGACGCGCGGGGGCTCGCTCAGCGGCGCGCCGGGGACGCGGCGCGCTTCTTCTTCGCCTTCCGCTTGGCGGTCTTCTTGCTCGCCTTCTTCGGCAAGCCGAACTTCACCGTCTCGAGCAGCTTCTTCTTCCGCTTCACGATCTCGCGCTGCAGGTTCGCGACCGCGATCTCGCGCGCGTCGTAGAGGCGGCGCGGCTTGCGGTGGACGCGGGCGTCCGAGAGCAGCGCGTACGTGAGCCACGGGAAGACCGCGGTGACGTCGCAATGCACGTACGTCGACCCGCTCTGCACGCTCTCGGCCGAGACCTCGTCCCAGGTGTGGCCCTCCCCCGCCGGGCACGAGCTGAGGGACCCGCTGTCGACCGGGTCGACGCAGAGCTGCACGTCGAAGTCGAAGCCGCGCGTCGGCACGCCGAGGATCTGGTCGAGCAGCCGCCCGCCCTGCAGCGCGTAGCTCTTCGGGACGCCGCCGCCGAGGATCCAGATCGCCATCTTCTTCCCGAGCGTGCCGAGGCAGTGGTGCTGCATCGCGCCCATCTCGAAGACGTCGTCGTTCACGTCGATCTCGAGCTTGAAGTCGCTCCCGTAGAGCCGCCTCAGCTTCACGATGTTCAGGAAGATCGAGCCGTCCTGCACCGCCCCGACGAAGATCGGGACGCCGTAGCGGTACGCGGTCGCGAGGAGCGACGGGCTCTTGATGCCGTGCGCGTCCTCGAGCTGGGCGACGTCGCGGCCGAGGAGCCAGTGGAGCTCCGTCGTCGTCATCTTGCGCTGGTAGTCGGGCGAAAGGAGCAGCGCGCTGAACAGCTTGTCCGTCTCGAGCAGCGTCTCCTCGCGGAAGCCGAGGTCGTGGATGCGGATGATGCGCGCCAGGCGGTAGCTGAGGTCGCCGCCGTTCGGATCGATCTCGCGGACGCGGTGGCCGATGACGCGGTGGGCGTCGTGGTAGAGGTTCGCCCCCGTCGTCGTGATGCAGTCGACGAGCCCGCGCTCGACGAGCGGGATGATGCACGACTGGTGGAGACCGGCAGGCGTCATCGCGCCCGACATCGCGAGGAACGTGCAGACGTCGTCCTGCGAGCTCCGGCGCATCAGCTCGAACGCGGTGCGCTCCTGCCGCCCCACGTAGGCGGGGAACATCCGCTCGATGACGTCCGTGGGGCTCTCCCTGCCGGTGATGCCGACGGGGTGAACTTCGCGCGCGCGGTCGAAGCCTTTTCGCAGGGAGACCTTGTCGGTGGCCATTCGGAGCGGCCCTTCTCTGGTCTCTCGACGCGGGCGTCAAGGCGCGCCCGGCATCAGGTCGCGACGCGCCGGCGCTGGACGCCGAACCGCCGCACGACCTCGACGAGCCCGCGCACGACGGGCGAGACGTTCTCCTTCTTCCAGGCGACGCGCAGATCGGTCTTCGGCCGGCCCACGATCCAGCGGTACGCGACGCCCGCGCGCCGGAGGTGGCGCACCGACGACGGCACGATCGCGACGCCGAACCCCGCCGAGACGAGGCTCACGAGATCGAGCTGCGGCGCCTCCTGGACGATGCGCGGCGTGAAGCCCGCGTCGTGGCAGAGCCGCATCAGGTGATCGAAGAACGCCGGGCCGCGCGACCGCGGGAACGACACGAACGGCTCTTCGGCGAGGACCGAGAGCGGGATGCGCGTGCGGGCCGCCGCCGGGTGCTCGGCCGGCAGCGCGACGACGAGCGGCTCCCGACGCACGAGGAGCGACGCGAGGCCGGGCTCGTCGAGCGGCGCGCGGACGAAGCCGACGTCGAGGCGGCCATCACGGAGCGCGTCGATCTGCGCCTGCGGAGCGAGCTCCGACAAGACGACCTCGACGTCGGGGAAGCGCGCACGGAACGTCCGGAGCAGCTCGGGCAGGCCGCTGTAGGCGAGCGACGACGGGTAGCCGATCGCGATCCGCCCGCGCTCCCCGCGCCCCGCCCTCCCCGTCTCCCGCCTCGCGAGCTCGACCGCGTCGAACACGCGCCGCGCGTGCTCGAGCAGCGTGGCGCCGGCCGCGGTCAGCTCGACCTTGCGCCGCGACCGATCGAACAGGGCGACGTCGAGCTCCTTCTCGAGCGCCTGGATCTGCCGGCTGAGCGGCGGCTGCGCGATCTTCAACCTCTCCGCGGCCCGCCCGAAGTGGAGCTCCTCGGCGACCGCGACGAAGTACCGCAGGTAACGTAGCTCCACGATACCTTCAGGGTATCACAGGCGTGCCCTCGATATATTGGACGCAGGCGGCGCGCATCGCGAACGTGACGCCCGTCATCTCACCTCGCGCGCATGTGGCTCGTCCGGATCGCTCTCCGTCGCCCGTACACGTTCATCGTGATGGCGATGCTCATCTTGATCGGCGGAATCTTCACGATCGTGAGGATGCCGACCGACATCTTTCCGGACATCGACATCCCGGTCATCTCGGTCATCTGGAAGTACGACGGGCTCTCCTCCGAGGAGATGGAGAAGCGGATCGTCACCAACTACGAGCGCATGCTCACGACGACCGTGAACGACATCGAGCACATCGAGAGCCAGTCGCTCCGCGGCACGGCGATCGTGAAGATCTTCTTCCAGCCCGGGGTGAGCATCGACGCGGCGACCGCGCAGGTGACGGCGATCTCCCAGTCCGCCGTGAGAATGATGCCGCCGGGCGCGGCGCCACCCTTCATCATCCGCTACAGCGCGTCGAACGTGCCGATCCTCCAGGCGGCGCTCGAGAGCGACTCGCTGAGCGAGCAGGAGCTGTTCGACTACGGCACGAACTTCGTCCGCGCCGACATGGCCACGGTCCGCGGCGCGCAGATCCCCTGGCCCTACGGCGGCAAGCAGCGCCAGATCGTCGTCGACGTCGACGCCAAGCGGCTCTACGCGTGGGGCCTCTCCCCGCGCGACGTCACGATGGCGATCGCGAGCCAGAACGTCGTCCTGCCGACGGGCACCGCGAAGATGGGGGTGAACGAGTACTCGATCGCGCTCAACGCGAGCCCCGAGGCCTTCGCCGAGATCGCGGCGCTCCCCGTCCGCGACGTCCGCGGCACGACCGTCTACGTGCGCGACGTCGCCAACGTGCGCGACGGAGCCTCGCCGCAGACGAACATGGTGCACGTCGGCGGCAAGCGCTCGGTGCTCATGTCGATCCTGAAGAACGGCAACACGAGCACCATGGACATCGCCGCCGACATCAAGGCGATGCTCCCGCGGATCACCGCGCGGCTCCCGAAGGACCTCAAGGTATCGCTCCTGTTCGACCAGTCGCTCTTCGTGCGCGCGGCGGTCGACGGCGTCGTGAAGGAGGCCGTCATCGCCGCGGGGCTGACGGCGCTGATGATCCTCCTCTTCCTCGGGAGCTGGCGGAGCACGCTGATCGTCGTCGTGTCGATCCCGCTGTCGATCCTCGTGTCGATCATCGTGCTGGCGCTGCTCGGGCAGACGCTCAACGTGATGACGCTCGGCGGGATGTCGCTCGCGGTCGGCATCCTCGTCGACGACGCCACCGTCGCGATCGAGAACATCCACCGCAACATGGCGCAGCGGAAGCCGTTCTTCCAGGCGATCATCGACGGCGCGCAGGAGATCGCGACGCCGGCGTTCGTCGCCACGTTGTGCATCTGCATCGTCTTCGTGCCCGTCGCGTTCATCACCGGCGCGGCGCGGTCGCTCTTCGTCCCGCTCGCGCTCGCGGTCGTCTTCGCGATGCTCACGTCGTACGTGCTCTCGCGGACGCTGGTGCCGACGCTCGTTCGCTACCTCCTCCGCGGCGAGGCGGACGCCCACGCGAACCCGGTCCACGGCCCGCCGAAGAGCCTCGCCGGGCGGTTCTTCGCCGCGTTCGACCGCGGCTTCGCCCGCATGCGCACGAGCTACGGGCGCCTCCTCGCGCTCGCGCTGGTCCGCCGCAAGTCGACGGTCATAGGGTTCCTCGGCTTCGTCTGCCTCTCGCTCACCCTCTTCCCGCTCATCGGCCGCGACTTCTTCCCCACCGTCGACGCCGGGCTCGTGAAGCTCCACGTCCGAGGACCGCCCGGGACGCGCATCGAGGAGACCGAGCGGCGGTTCGCCCAGATCCAGGAGACGATAAAGACGGTCATCCCGCCGAGCGAGATCGAGACGATGCTCGACAACATCGGGACGCCGTACAGCGGCATCAACCTCTCGCTCAGCGAGGGCGCGCTCATCTCGCCCGCCGACGGTCAGATCCTCATCGCGCTCGGCCACGATCATCGGCCGACCGCCGACTACGTCCGGGCGCTGCGGAAGGAGCTGGCGCGCGCGTACCCGGACACGACGTTCTTCTTCCTCGCGCCCGACATCTCGACTCAGGTCCTGAACTTCGGCCTCGCCGCGCCGATCGACGTGCAGATCGTCGGCGCGCCGGGGAACGACGCGGAGACGCTGGCCCTCGCGGAGCGGCTCGTCGCCAAGATCCAGGAGGTGCCCGGCGCCGCCGACGTTCACCTCGCGCAGGTCCCGCACGAGCCGAACGTGAAGGTCGACGTCGACCGGACCATGGCGCAGCAGGCGGGGCTGACGGAGCGCGACGTCGCGAGCGATCTCCTGGTCTCCCTCTCCTCGAGCTCGCAGGTGACGCCTACGTACTGGCTCGACGCGAAGCGCGGCGTCCAGTACCTCGTCGCCGTGTCGACCCCGCAGTACGACAACGACTCGCTCGAGGCGATCGGCTCGATCCCGCTCGCGACGAGCAACGGAGAGACCCCGCAGCTGCTCTCCAACATCGCGACGATGTCGCGCTCGACCACGCCGGCGAACGTCACGCACTACAACGCCGCGCGCACCTACGACGTCCAGGCGAACGTCGACGGCGCCGATCTGGCCTCGGTCGCCGCGGGCGTGCACGCCGCGGTCAAGGAGCTCGAGCCGACGTTCCCTCGCGGCACGGTGGTGAAGGTGAAGGGCCAGGTCGAGAGCATGGAGTCGTCGTTCCGCGGGCTCGGCTACGGGCTCGTCTTCGCCGTCTTGCTCGTCTACCTGCTCATGGTCGTGAACTTCCAGTCGTGGCTCGACCCCTTCGTCATCCTGATGGCGCTGCCGGGCGCGATCGCGGGCATCGCCTGGATGCTCTTCCTCTCGCACACGACGCTCAGCGTACCGGCGCTGATGGGCGCGATCATGTGCGTCGGCGTCGCCACCGCGAACAGCATCCTCGTCGTGACGTTCGCCAACGATCAACGCAAGCTCGGCAAGGGCGCGACCGAGTCCGCGCTCGCCGCGGGCATGACCCGGCTCCGGCCGGTGCTCATGACGGCGGCGGCGATGATCATCGGCATGCTCCCGATGTCGCTCGGGATCGGCGAGGGCGGCGAGCAGAACGCGCCGCTCGGACGCGCGGTCATCGGCGGGCTGCTCCTCGCCACGCTGACGACGCTGTTCTTCGTGCCCGTGATGTACAGCATCCTGCGCCGCAAGCCGCCGAAGGTGGATGCAGAAGTGGAGGCCATGTGAGCCATTCGAGCGACCCGCGCGACCCGCGCGAGCGCCCCAGCGCGCCGCACGAGCGTCCCAGCGCGCCGCGCGCGGGGCAGGAGAGCGATCTCGGCTTCGACCTCCCGCCGCCGGCGAAGATCTCCGGCCCGCGCCTCGCGATCTTCGCCTTCGCCGGCGTGTCGCTCGTCGCCCTCGCGTTCCTGGCCGGCTGGCTGCCGAAGCGCCGCGCGCGGCTGGAGCTCGAGGCGAGCACGAAGGAGCTCGCCGCCACGGTGCCCCGCGTCGAGGCGGTGAAGCCCAAGGTCCTCTCGAGCGATCGCTCGCTCGTCCTGCCGGGCACCGTGAGCCCGCTCGAGGAAGCGGCGATCCGCACCCGCGCCAGCGGCTACGTGCGCCGGCGCCTCGTCGACATCGGCGACAAGGTCGAGGCGGGCGCGGTGCTCGTCGAGATCGACACCCCCGAGCTCGACCAGCAGCTCGAGCAGGCCCGCGCCCAGCTCGCGCAGGCGCAGGCCGCGCTCACCCACGCGCGCGCGAGCAGCGAGTACTCGCGCTCGAGCCTCGCCCGGCGCGAAAAGCTCGCGCCCACCGGCGTGACGTCGGCGGACGAGGTCGAGAAGAGCCGCGCCGAGGCCGCCGTCGCCGAGGCGAGCGTCGCCCTCGCGCAGGCGAACGTCGACGCGCAGGGCGCCAACGTCCGCCGGCTGACGCAGGAGAAGGCCTTCGCGCGCGTCGTCGCCCCCTTCGCCGGCACCGTCATCGCGCGCTCGGTCGACAAGGGCGCGCTCGTCAACCCCACCGTCGAGCTGCTCAAGCTCGCGACGACGGACCCGATCCGCGTCCTCATCGAGGTCCCGCAGGACGTCGCGCCGAGCGTCCAGAACGACGTGCCCGCCGCCGTCTCGATCCGCGAGTTCGCCGGGCGCACCTTCGAGGGCAAGGTCGCGCGCTTCGCGTCCGCGCTCGACGCCCGTTCTCGCACGATGACCACGGTCGTGCACGTGCCCAACCCGAAGGGCGAGCTCCTCGCCGGGATGTACGCGCGCGTCGAGATCACGCTCCCGCTTCCGCACCGGGTCCTCGAGTTGCCGTCGACGGCGCTGATCGCCGACGCCCACGGCACGCGCGTCGCGATCGTCGGCCCGGACAGCCGGCTCCGCCTCGTGCCGGTCGCCGTCGAGCGCGACACGGGGCCGGCCATCCAGATCGCGACCGGGCTCGACGAGGGCGATCGCGTCGTCCGGATCGGCAGCGCGGACCTCGTCGACGGACGCCTGGTCGAGCTCGGCGAGGCGAAGTGAGCTCGAGCGAGGCGGCGGCCTCGCTTGCGATCGCGCGCCCGCGGAGGCAAAGAAGGAGCGATGCGCCCGGCCTCGAAGGCACCGATTCGCTCGTTCGACGCGCTCGCCCGCGCCGGTGACGACGACATCGACGTCGCCGTGGGCGCGGCGCTCATCGCGAAGGACGTCTACGACGCCCTCGACGTCGACGCGCTCCTCGGCCGGCTCGACGAGCTCGCCGGGCCCCGCCTCCGCGACGAGCTCGCCGGCCTTCCGCTCCGCGAGCAGGCCGACGCGGTGAGCGCGCGCTTCCGCGAGCTCGGCTTCCGCGGGAACGTCGACGACTACTACGACGCGAAGAACAGCCTGCTCCCCGACGTGCTCGAGCGGCGCACGGGGATCCCGATCACGCTCACGCTCGTCTGGTGCGAGATCGCGCGCCGGGCTGGCCTCGTCGCGCGCGGCGTCGGCTTCCCCGGCCACTTCCTCGCGCGCGTCGACGCGCACGGCGGTGCGTCGACGCGCAGCGGCGACGGCGCGCCGACCCCCGCGCCTGTCGAGGCGCCGGTCATCGTCGATCCGTTCGCCGGTGGGCGCGTGGTCACCGACGAAGACGCGCGCGCGTTGCTCGAGCGCACGCTCGGCGCCGGCGCCGAGGTCCACCCCTCGCTCTTCGCGCCCGCGTCGCCGCGCGCCACGCTGGTGCGCATGCTGACCAACCTGAAGGCCGTCTGGGCCGGACGCGGTGAGCATACGAAGGCGTTCGTCGCGATCGATCGCATCGCGCTGCTCGAGCCGGACTCGGCGCGGGTCCTCCGCGAGCGCGCCGGCGTCGCGCTCCGACTCGGCATCCACGCGCTCGCGCGCACCGATCTCGCGCGCGTCCTCGAGCTCGAGCCGGACGCCCCCGACGCCCGCGCGATCCAGGAGCGCCTGGCCACGCTCCGGAGCCACCCGAGCACGGCCCCGAACTGAGGCCCGCCGCCGCCCCCGCGCGCCGCCGCCGCCCCCGCGCGCATCGCCCGCGCCGCCTCCACGCACCCGCGCGCCGGGCACCTCCGCGGCGAGGAGCCGCCGCACAAAAACGAGGTGCCCCGGCTGCCAGAGGCAGTCGGGGCACGCCTTGTCACCCGCGCGTCAGCGCAGGTGAGACGAGATCACTTGCCGTGAACCTCGGTGCAGCCCTGGGTGTAGAGACCGAGGATGCTGGTGCCGTGGAACTCGACCGAGTGGACCTCGCTGATGCCGCCGGCCTTCTTGGCCGCGTCGAGCGAGGCGTCGCCGAAGGCCGCCGCGCCGAGGATGCCGGTCGCGCAGGCTTCGCCGCTCTTGTCGCCGGACTTGCCGGGACCCGAGGTCTCGTTGATGTTGATGCCGTGCGGCACCTGGGTGCCGGTGTAGAGCGAGCCGATCGGGTAGCCGTAGCCGCCGCAGCCGATGACGATCATCGCGAGGGCCGCGCCCGTGGCGAGCTTGAAAAGCTTGGTCGTGGTCATCTTCGTATGTCCCCTAAATGGAGGAGCTGCCTCGAAGCCGGTGGCTTCGAGTCAGGAGCTCACTTGCCGTGAACTTCCGTGCAGCCCTGGGTGTACAGGCCGAGGATGCTGGTGCCGTGGAACTCGACCGAGTGGATCTCGGTGATGCCGCCGGCCTTCTTGGCCGCGTCGAGGGACGCGTCGCCGAACGCCGCCGCGCCGAGGATGCCCGTCGCGCAGGCCTCGCCGTGCTTGTCGCCGGTCTTGCCGGGGCCCGAGGTCTCGTTGCGGTTGATGCCGTGCGGCACCTGGGTGCCCGTGTAGAGCGAACCGATCGGGTAGCCGTAGCCACCGCAGCCGATGAGGATGAACGCCATCACGCCGCCAGCCGCAATCTTGAGCAAGTTCTTCGTCGACATCTGAGCCTCCCAGGAGGTTGTTGGTACTGCTTGGGTCTGAGTTCTTTGTCCGCAGCGCCAACCGCTCGCACGGAGTCGAAGTCTTCGAGCCCTTCGAAGTGAGGGCGTGAATACACGACGACCACGCCAGAGATCAATCACCCATCTGCGGACTTGCCGCAGGTCACTGCGGTGATGGGGCCCCTGGGTATGGTGTCTTGGGACGGGTCTGATCGAGTCGGAACCCGATCGTTACTCCCCGGATCAAATAATCCGGCCCGAACCATCGCCACAAGTATTCGGAGTGCGCTTTAATGTCCAGGCGAATTTTCCCCACATGAATTCCGAAGCCGGCGCTGACTCCGGGCGACAGGAGCTGGATGCTAGGCTGGGCGTGCATGATGTCCGCGGTGAGGACACTTAGACGCAGGCGCACCTCGGGCTCGAAGGGCCCCAGCATCAAGCCGCCCCCGAGCTCCTGGTGAAAAATCGACCAGGAGAAGGACTTGTCGTCGACGACGCGGAGCAGCGTCTTCAGGTGGCCGACGAGGAAGAACGGCCCGCGCTGCGCCGGTGTGGTGAAGACGGTCCCGAAGCCGACCTCACCGGCGAGCGGGGCGCCGCGCTCGAAGTTCCGGCGCTGCGTGATCGGCGTCTCGTCCTGGACGCGGCGCGCCCAGATCGGGCCGACGTCGAGCTGCAGCGACACGATCGACTTGCGCGTGTCGAACAGCTTGACCGACCGGTGGCTCTCGCGCGGAGCGTTGCCGCTCTCCGGCGAGTTCGTGACGTCCGGCCGGCCCCACGACGGGCCCGAGGTCGCTCCGCCGGGGCTCGCCCCGCCGACGCCCATGTCCTGCGCGCCCGCCTGCCCCGTCCAGGCGATCGCGCCGGCGATGAGGCCGGCGGACACGAGGCGCGCGAGCGCGCGGCGCGAGCGCACGACGGCGTGCATCGGGGAGCGCACGACGGCGCTCATCGGCCGGCCACCGGCGGCGGAGCGGCCGCCTCGGCCGGGAACGGACCGAAGGCGTCGGCCGCCAGCTTGCGGACCGCGGCGGCGATGCGCGGATCGCCCGGCTCGGGCGGGCTCGGATCGCCGTCGAACAGGTGACCGGCGCGCGCGGTAAAAGCGCTGATCTCGGGGCGGACGTCGATGCGGCCGCTGCCGTCGACCGACAGCAAGAACCCCATGCGCTGGTCCATGGTGAAGCGCCGGTGCAGCTCGCGCTTCGCTTCGAAGTACGACCACGCCGCGGTGCGCGTCGGGAACTGGCCGAGCGCGCCGACGTAGCGCGCCGCATCGGCGAAGCGGCCCGCCGGGAGCGCCTCGCCGGGCGGCACGCCGAGCCACTTCATGCCCTCGACGACCGACGGGTTCGGGTTCGACTCCTCCGGGCCGATCGCCGGGCCGCCGGCGCTCTCGATCGCCATCGCCGCGAGCTCCGAGCAAAACAGCTTCGAGTGGTCGTGGGAGTCGAAGTACGAGTCGAACTCGACGCCCTCCGCGTACTTCTGCCGCACGAAGGCGGCGATCTTCTCGCCGTCGGCGCCCGCCGGCGGATCGTAGATCTCCGCGTAGAGGTTCGGCGCGACGTACTCGAACAGGCGCCGCCGGTACATCTTGCCGGTGACGTTGTCCATGAGCCGCTTCTTGAGCGGGAAGGTCTTCACCTCGCCGGTGACGTCGTAGACCCACGGCTCGCCGTCCTCGACGCTGATCACCGCGACGTGCGTGAAGGCGTAGAACTTCTTCGGAATCAGGACGAAGACGTAGCTGGTCGCGTCGGGCGACTCGGTCAAAACGAGCTGCCCCGACTTGATCGAGAGCCCGTTGTAGGTCGGCTTGTGGGTCTCGTCGTTCCTCACGCCGAGGACCCGGACCGGCGGGAGGCTCATCGTGCCGCACGCCGCGAGGGCCAGCGCGGTCAGCGCGACGAGCGCGCGGGCGAGCTTCACGAGACACCTCCGTCCGCGACCGCGGGGGCGGCCGGCTCTGCGGCGTCGGGGACAGCCGGCTCCGCGTCGCCGGCGTCGCCGGAGGCGCGCGGGGCCTCTTCCGCGGGTGCCGAAGGCGTCTCGGCCGCCTTCGGAGCGGGCGCGTCCTCGACCGGCGGCGCCGAGCCGTGGCGTCCCGGTCGGTAGTTCGAGCGATCGTTCGCGCCAGGACCGGCGAACTGCGCGCGCACGTTGTCGGGCACGTCGACGCACCCGGCGGCCGCGAGGAGGACGATCGCGAGTAAGCTGCGCCGCATTGGCGCGGGGTTTACATCGAAAGATCCGCGGTTGGCTACCGTCTTTTGGACTATGAAGGGAGACGGTATGGCAGAGTTCGCGAGCCGACGCCGGCGCCGGCGCCGACGCGCGACGGCCCTCGCCGTCGCCCTGGTCGCCGGCGTCGCCGCCGGAGACGCGAGCGCGCAGCTCCACTGGGACGCGTCGGCGCAAGTCGGCGTGATGAGGCGCGTGCTCACGCAGCGGCATCGCGGCACGGACGACGCCGGGTTCGGACCGACGGGTCAGCTCACGGGGCACCTCGCGCTCCTGCCGCTCATCCACGTCGGCGGCTATTTCGGTCACGACGTCTCGCCGATGCCGGGCGACCCGTCCGCGCGGCAGATCACGTTCGGCGGGGCGCGCGTCAAGGGGGTCCTCCCCTGGCCCCGCGGCGGGGCGCGCACGTGGGTCTTCGCCGGCTTCGGCTACGCGGGCGTCTACGCGCCGAGCTACGCGACGACCTTCGCGCTCACGCAGAGCGACGGCTCGACCGCGCGCCAGGCCGTGCGCGTCGCGGGGGCGGGCGGCGGCTTCTTCGAGGTGCCCTTCGGAATCGGTGCATCTTACAGGCTCTTCAAGCCGTGGGAGCTTTGCGCCGAGCTCGGCGGGCGGGTCGGGATCGGGCACTCCGGGAGCATCTACGAGCCGCCGGGACCGGGCGTCGCGGTGCCCGGCGGCGCGAGCCAGCGGGTGGCGCCGGCTGGGGTCGATCGCTTCGCGGTCGGGCTGACCGTCGGGGTCATGATCGACCTCTGACGGACCGTGGCAAACGGCAACGGTCCGCCTCCGCGAGCGCGCCCGACGAGCGCCCCCGACGACCGGAAGAGCCGCACCGGGCCCCGCCTTACCGCTGGCCCTCTCTTCTCGAGCGCCGTCATGCTAGCTTAGCCTCGCTGTTCGCCGTCCAATCCCCCAGGTCCTGTCCGGCGCGAGCCCGCTAGCTTTGTAATCGTTTTCCGATGGCAGGCCCTGCTGACGAAAAGCCGAACGCCCCGACGGCGACGCCCAAAGGAATGGCGCGCGCGCCGACGAGCGTGCTGCCACCCGCGAAGCCTGGGCCGAAGAACCTGATCGGCTCGACGATCAGCGAGCGCTACAGGATCGAGCGGCTCCTCGGCGAGGGCGGGATGGGCGCGGTCTACCAGGCGGAGCACACGCTCATGCGCAAGCGCATGGCGATCAAGGTGCTCCACCCGGAGATGACGCGCCTGCCCGAGGTCGTCGCGCGCTTCGAGCGCGAGGCGATGGCCGCGGCCCACATCGATCACCCGCACGTCGTCACCGCGACGGACTTCGGCAAGCTCGAGGACGGCTCGTTCTTCCTCGCGCTCGAGTTCGTCGAAGGCAGGAGCCTCCGCGAGGTGATCGCGCTCGGCCGGCTCGAGCTCGGCCGCGCGCTGCACGTCGGCCGGCAGATCGCCGCCGCGCTCTCGCGCGCGCACGCGCTCAAGATCGTCCACCGTGACCTCAAGCCGGAGAACGTCATGCTCGTGGAGCGCGACGGAGATCCGGACTTCGTCAAGGTCCTCGACTTCGGCATCGCGAAGGTCCAGATCGGCGAGCTCACCGCCGGCGACGTGAGCCAGGCGGGCCCCGGCCAGCCCGTGCTCACGCAAGCCGGCATGGTCTACGGCACGCCGGAGTACATGGCGCCCGAGCAAGCGCTCGGTCAGCCGGTCGACGCGCGCGCGGACCTCTACGCGCTCGGCTGCATCATCTACGAGATGCTCTGCGGCGTTCGCCCGTTCGACGCCGAGAGCAAGGTCGCGCTCCTCGGCATGCAGGTCACGGCGCCGATGCCGCCGATGGCGACCAAGGCGCCCGACGCCGACATCCCGCCCGAGGTCGAGGCGCTCGTGAAGCGGCTGCTCGCTAAGGAGGCATCCGAGCGCCTCGGCGACGCGCGCGAGCTCATCGACGGCATCACCACCGTGCTGGGCCAGCTCGCGGCGGCGGGGAGGATCGACGCCGGTTACGCGCCTCCCCCCGCCTCGCGCCTCGGCACGAACCCGGGGATCGTCAGCGGCATCGGCCCCGCGCCCGATCTCTCCGGGGTGAGCCCGGCGGCCGCCAAGGCGCCCTCGGTGCCGCCGAAGACCGGCGACGGCTTCCTCACGGGCAAGGCCTGGATGATCGCCGCCGGCGGCGGCTTGATCGGCATCCTCGTGCTCGTCGCGACGATCTTGATCGTGGTGAAGGGCGGCGACGCCACCGTCGACGCCGAGGCCGGCGTCGCCCAACGCGCGGACGCCGGCGCGACGCTCGCGCCTCTGCCGCCGTCGACCGCGCAGAAGATCAGCGAGGCGATCGCGCAGATCGACAGCGGCAACTACGGCAGCGGCATCCGCGCGCTCGAGAGCCTCGGCCCCGAGGCGCAGGGGCGCGAGGACGTCCACCGCGCGCTCTTCACCGCGTACGGCAAGACCGGGCGCCCGGCGGAGGCGATGCGCGAGGTCGGTCTCGTCCTCGCGGCGAACCCCGCGCTCGACCTGCTCGCGACCGAGAACATCGTGCTCCGGCAGGAGGTCCGCAACACGGCCCTCCTCGAGGGCCAGCCGTCCGCCGACAAGGCGGCGGTCGAAGAGGCGTGGAGCCTGCTCACCGGGCGGCTCGGTCACGTCGGCCTCGATGACCTCTACGAGATCGCCTACGGCAGGTCGGGCTTGACGCCGGGCTACCAGAAGGCGCGCGAGCGCGCGCAGCGCGAGGTCGTCAAGGCCGACCGCACGAAGATGACCGCGGCGCTCGCCGTCACGGTCGAGCTCCACATCGCAGGTCACAACTGCGGCGCGGTCAAGGCGCTGCTCGAGCGAGCCGCGGAGAAGGGCGACGATCGCACGCTCGCCATCCTCCGGCCGCTCACCGCCCCGCGCATGCACGGGACCGGCAGGAGGAAGCAGGACCTCCTCGGTTGCATCCACGAGGGCTCGCTCAACCGGACGATCGCCGAGCTCGAGGGTCGCCTCCGCAAGCGCTGACCGCGACGCGGGCGCGTCGTCGGGAGCTCCGCGAGGCGCCAGCGGCGCACGCCTTCGCGAGCGCTGGACGAGCTCCGCGACCGGTCAGAGCCCGAAGCGCGCCGGATCCTTCGCGACGAACGCGACGTAGTCCTCGTTCGGGAGGCGCTCGTCGATCTCGCCCTTGGCGATCGCGTCCTCGAGCAGCTTCTTGATCTCGCCGATCTTGCGCGACGGCGCGAGGCCGAACGCCTTCATCACGGCGTCGCCGACGCCCGACGGGAGCGGCGGGAGCTTCGCGTCCTCGGCGGCGAGCGCGCTGATGCGCCCGGCCAGCTCGTCGATCTGGCCGAGGCCCCTGCGCTTCTTCTCCGGCCGCTTCGTGGTGATGTCGGCGCGCGCGAGGCAGAGCAGATCGTCGAGGTGCGCGCCGAGCTCGCGCGCGAAGCGGCGCACCGCGCTGTCGGTCCAGCCCGGCTCGTACTGGTTCGCGCGCAGGTGGTGCAGCACGAGGAAGCGAACGGTGTCGCGGAGCGCCGGCTCCGGCGAGAACATGCCGAGGCGCCGCTCGAGCTTGTCGAACATGCGCGTCCCGACCTCGGCGTGACCGAGGAAGTGGACCTTGCCGTTCGGGTCGATCGAGCGCGTCTTCACCTTGCCGATGTCGTGGAAGAGCGAAGCCCAGCGCACCTCGAGGCGCGGCACGGCCTGGCGGACGACCTGCTTCGTGTGCTTCCAGACGTCCTTGTGCCGCCACTCGCCGTCGCCGAAGCCGACCATGGCGTGCACCTCGGGGAACACGGTCTCGAGGACGCGCGCGTCGAGCAGGACGTCGAGGCCGAGCTCCGGATCGACGCCCATCACCACGCGGTCGAGCTTCGCGCGGACGTCGACGGGGTGCGCCTTCAGGGCGGCGCGGACGTCGTCGATCGCGAGCGCCTGCACCATCTGGACGAGGTGACCCTTCTCGGACGAGACGGCCGCGAGCTCGAGCGCGTCCATCACCCGGTCGACGCCGCGCGGGTCGACGGAGGGAACAGCAGAGGGAACGTTGGAAGGCATCTCGGGCACCGGGAACTTCGGACGCTGGGAAGGGTCGCGCTCCTTAGCATGAGGCCGCGCGAGCGGAAAAGTGCGCTCCCATACCTTTCGGCACACGCACCCTCTCGCCACCTCGCCACCTCGCCACCTCGCCACCTCGCCCTCCGGTCATAGCTTGTCGGGCCGCGTTGGCCGAGGTCGGATCCGAAGATTCTCTCGTCACGCTCTCGCCGCGAGCCACGACGCCACTGGTGGGCGCGGCGAGCGGCTCGTCCGTTGAGACGGAAAGGTAGCGCGGGTTCATGTCGACTTCCGGAAAGGCAGGGCTATTTCTCGGTCCTGATGAAGCTCCGCCTCCTGTTCGGCTCTGCGGCCTCGTTCCTCGCTCTTGCCGCGTGCAGCGGGGCGGAGAGCAGCGATCTCTTCGCGCCGCCGGACAGCTCGCAGCTCGGGACCGATCCGAGCGGCTCGAACGGCGACTCCTCGGGCGATCCGCCGGCGCCGAGCTCGAGCGGCGGTGGCGACACGGGCTCCTCGGGCTCCTCGGGAACCAGCGGATCGAGCGGATCGAGCGGGACGTCGAGCGGCGGCTCGTCGAGCGGCGGGACGAAGGACGCGGGGCTGGACGCGCCGCCGCCGCCCCCGAGCGGGAAGGTCTACTGCGGGATCACCACGCCGGGAACGAGCTGCCAGGCGGGGACGGAGGTGTGCTGCGGCTCGTGGAGCGGCGGCAAGCTCAGCTTCGCGTGCGAGGCGACGGGGCTGCTCTCGTGCGTGGGCGGCCGATCGATCGAGTGCGACGACCAGACGGACTGCCCGGCGGGCCAGATCTGCTGCGGCAGCCTCTCGAACAACTCGGGGTACACGTCGGTCACGTGCCGCTCGTCGTGCAACGACATGCCGGGCTTTCGTGCGGTTCGCTTCTGCGATCCGAAGGCGGCGGTCGACGAGTGCGCGGCGAGCGGCAGGACCTGCGGCGCGAGCCAGAGCCTACCGGGCTACTCCGTCTGCCGAGACTGATCCGCGCCGCGGTCGGGAGCGGCGCGTGACGCGCCGGGCGAGCGCTCGGCACGTGGCGCTGGGCGATGCGCGGCGCATGACGCTGGGCGATGCGCGGCGCATGACGCTGGGCGGCGCGCGGCGCATGGCGCTGGGCGATGCGCGGCGCATGACGCTGGGCGGCGCGCGACCGCTGCTCGCGGCGATCGCGATCGCCGGGTGCGCGCGGGTGGCAGCTCCGGCCGGGCAGAGCGACGCGGGCGCGAGCTCGCCCGGCGCGGCTCCGTCGGACGTCGTGCCGAAGAGCGCGCTCGTCGAGGCCGGCGCGGGCGCGCCGAAGGCCGAGGTGGCGCCGCAGCTCGATCCGGACGGCAACGACGACGACGAAGATCCGGGCAGCGGGAAGGTCCCCGGGCGCGGGCGCTGGGAGCGCGTCGGCGTACCTCCGCAGGCGCTGACGCGCATCTGCGATCTCACCCCGCTGAACGGCTCGCTCTACATGGCCCACGCGCACCAGCCGCTCGGTACCGACGGGGCGACGATCACGCGCTACACGCCGCCCGAGGACGCTCCGAGCGATCCCGCGACGAGCGACGGCGCGCGCGGCGATCGGCCGAAGACCGCGGCGCGGCCGTTTCGCGTCGCGTTCGACTGGAACCGCCCGGGCGAGCCGGCGAAGGGCGGCGGCGCCGGTCAGGGCTTCGTCCGCGTCCGCGCGATCGGCGGCCGGCTCTTCGTGCCCGACGCGGATCCACCCTACGGCGGCCTCGGCGTCGTCGACTGGGGGACCGAAGGCTACGTCTTCGTGTCCGACGAAAAGGGCGCCTTCGCGCCGCCGCGCGCCCCCCACTTCAAGCCGCCCGCGTTCCCCGAGCTGCGCGCCGACGCGGGAGCGCGCGCGGGCGCCGCTGTGCTCCCGCGCGCTTACCACGTCCTCGACGTCATCCGATTCCGCGGGGCGCTCTACGCCTCGACCGGCTCGGTGCCGCCGAAGGAGCGCG
>JAHBWA010000193.1 GCA_019637195.1 Labilithrix sp.
GCCCCGAGTCCTGGTAGACGAGCCCGAGGTTGTTCAGCGAGAGCGCGATCGAGCGGCGATCGCCGAGCTTGCGGCGGAGGACGAGCGCGCGCTGCGTCGAGGCGAGCGCCTTCTGGTAGTCGCCGCGGAGCCAGAAGAGCTTGCCGATGTCGTCGACGGTGCTCGCGATGCCGCGCTCGTCGCCCGCGTCCTCGAAGAGCCCGAGCGCCGCGTCGAGGTGGACCTCCGCCTCGTCGAGTCGCCCGGTGTCGCGGAAGAGGCGCCCGATCCGGCCGTGCGCTGCGCCGCCCTTGGCGCGCAGGTTCAAGCGGTAAGCGCGCGCGAGCATCTCGTTGAAGCAGTCGAGGGCCTCGTCGTTCCGTCCGAGCACCTGGAGGACGTCGCCGAAGTGGTGCAGCGCGCGGAGCTGCTGCTCGGTCGATCCCTCGGCGCCGTCGCGGAGCAGCCCGAGGCCCTTCACGTAGTACTCGGACGCCTTCGCGTTCGCGTAGCGCTCGCGCGCGAGGTGCGCGGCGTCGAGGTAGGTCGCCGCCGCTTGGACGACGAGGCCCGCCTCCTCCTGATGGCGCGCGAGCATCCCCATGTACTCCTCGTGGGTGCGCACGTGGGGCTTGAACGAGAGCCAGTCGGCGATCGACTTGTGGAACCGCCTCGCCTGCGCGCGGGGGAGCAGCTTGAGGAGCGTCTCGCGCTCGAGGTTGTGCTTGAAGACGTACTCCTCGTCGTCCGGGAACGTGCCGTCCGGCAGCGTGAGGATGTAGTCGCGCTCCTTGAGCTCCTTGAGCGTCTCCTTGATCCGGGCGACGTCCGTGACGGCGTCGCGCGACCAGACGTCGGGCCCGTTCACGTCGAGCCGCGCCATCGCCAGGAGGCCGCCGAGCCAGAAGACGCTGCCCATCATCGCCGCCCGCTCGAGCAGGTCGCGCTCGTGCACGGCGAGCGCGCCGATGCGCGCCTGGATGGCGTCCTCGACCGTGAGCGGGAGCTTCACCTCCGAGAGGCGGTCGACGTGGACGACCCAGCCCTCCACCTCGGCGAACTCGTCCTTCACCTCGATGACGCCCATGTCGTGGAAGATCGAGACCATGCGCTCGAGGAGCGCCGGGTTGCCGCCCGCGAGCGTGCACGCGGCGCCCGCGAGCTCTTCGACGCCCTCGGCCTCGCCGCACGGGACGAGCAGCTCCTCCATGACGCGCGAGGCGTCCGTCTCCGAGAGCGGCGAGAGCTCGACGAGCTCGTGGCGGGTCGCGCCGTGCTTCACCCAGTCGTCGCGCCGCGCGACCATCTCGGGCCGCGCCAGGCAGAGCACGAGCACGGGCGCGTCGAGCGTGTCGGTGAGGTGTCCGAGGAGATCGAGCGACTCGTCGTGCGCGTTGTGCAGGTCGTCGAACACGAGGACGCACGGGTCGCGGCGCGGGGCGGGTCTCGGCTTCGCGGAGCCGTCTTCCGGCGCGGTGTCCCGGGCGCTCTGCGGCACGTGCCACGCGTCGGCCTCGAGGAAGCGCTTGATGACGGCGCGCCGGAGCATCCGCATCTGGTTGGCGTCGCCGCGCACGGCCTGGATGAGCGGCGAGTCCAGGAACTCGAGCTCGAGCAGCTGGCCGAGGAAGAAGCAGACGTCGCCGACCTTGCGATCTTCGAGCACCGCGGCGACCTGCGAGCGGATCTGCGCCTTCGCCGCCTCGGGGTCCATGCCCTCGACGATCCCGAAGCGGGCGCGGAGCACGCGCGCGAAGACGTCGTACGCCGAGCCGCCTTCCCGCGCCGACCCGCGGAACACGCGCGGCGCGCCGCGCTCGCTGGTGCGCTGCTTCGAGAGGAAGTCGCGGACGAGCCGCGTCTTGCCGATGCCCGCGGCGCCGATGATCGTGATCGCGCGCGAGCGGCCGTGCTCGCGGACGGACTTCAGCGCGATGTCGAGCTCACGGAGCTCCGCCGTCCGACCGACGAGCACGGCTCGACGGTCGATCGTACCGAAACCCGCTGGGGCTAAGCTCAGGCTCTCGACCATGTTGGGGCAAGGCGCCGCCCCCGAATGCGAGGGGACCGCGCGGCGCGGCTTCTAGCATAGGCGGCCGGACGCCGAGCGCGAAACGCCTGGCCGGCCAGGCTACCGCGACCGGCGAAGCGCGAGCTCACTCGAGGCAGCGATCGCCGCCGTCCAGCTGACGGAAGCAGCCGCCAGGGCACACCTCCGACGTCGAATCGAAGACGCACCGCTCGCCGTCGCACACCCCCGCGGTCCAGACGGTCATGACCGTCGAGCTGACGCAGTCACCGGGTGGCGGCGTCGCGCAAGGGTCGTCGGGGCCGGCGTCCTCGGGGGCCGTACCGCTGTCCTCGGCGAGCGGAGGGCTGTCGGCGTCGGCCAGCTCCTCGCCGGCGTCGCTCCCCGCGCCCGCCAGGGAGCATGCGACGACGGGCATCGGCACCCCGGCCGCCGCCTCGGCGGGCGGCGGCGCGCCCGGGAGCGGCCCGCTCCCCGGCGACCCCGCGGCGCCGCCCGACGCGCTCCCACCTGCGCTGAAGGAGGCGCCGCCCGTGCACGCGGCGGCGGCGAAGACGAGCCCGATCCACCCTCCCCGGTAGCTCATCGAACGAGCGTAGCCGACCGCGGAGCGCGCGTCAGCGGGGAGCTCCGCGAGGCGGTCCGTCTCAGCGGGCGTCGTCGAGCACGCCGTCGGGATCGTCGATCGGCGGCGGCGGCTCCGGCGGCGGCGCTCGCTCCTCCGAGGGCGGCGGCCGCGTGCCCGCGAGCGGCGCGGGGATGACGACGGAGTCGAGCCCCGGGACGATCGGGGCGAGGCTCGGGACGAGGCCGTCGCTCTTGCTCGACTCCGGCTCGTCGGCGCGCGGCTCGGGCCGGGGCGGAGGCCGGGGCGCGGGAGGTGGAGGCGGAGCGGGGCGGCTCGGCGCGTGGGCGGGAGCCGCGGGCTTGCCGCCGCGAGCGTTCGCGGCCACGGCCTTGTCGGCCGCCGCGGGCCGTCGCTTGCGCGCGACGGGGCGCTCGATGCACTTGTCCATCCCCGCCGGACAGGCGATCCGGACGTGGAAGTGATCGTCATGAGGCAGCGAGCCACGCGGCTGCGCCATAAGCTCGGCGGCGCGGACGCGGATCGCCGCGGGCGCGCCGATCTTCGCGGCGTACTGGAGGAGCCGCGCGCGCAGCGGCGACGCGATGAAGATGTACGTGACGCGCGCCTGCGTGTTGCCGGCGATCGAAGCCACGAGCGCCCAGTTGCGCGCGTCGTCGAACTGCGCGCCGGGCCACGTGGCGGCGGTGCCGTCGCCCCGGAACGGGACGAAGTGGTCCGCGAAGATCGGCTTGCCCTTGTGGTTCTTCACGTAGAAGCCGATGTCCGCGTCGCGCCCGCTCTCGTGCGACGCGTGTCGATCGATCTCACCGCCCCCCGGACGCGAGAGGTGCCCGACGGAGAGCACCGCGTCCGGGAACTGCTTGCGTACCGCGCGGGCCGCGTTGTCGATCATCGAGACGAGCGCCTCGAGCCCCCACCGCGCGTCGCCCGGCGCATAGAAGGGGACGATGCGCAGGTAGGGCGACTCGTTGAGGTGCGCGCCGCCGATCAGGTGGCCCTCGGTGGGTGAGCCGACGCTCCGCCCCGGCGGGTTGCGGCGTGCCGGCAGCTCGCGCTTCGCCGTCCGCCCGCCGTGCTGCGCCGGCTTCTTGGCCGGCGGCGCGGCGACGGCCGCGGGGGCGACCAGGAGAGCGGCGAGGGCGAGCAGGCGGAGGTCGAAGCGCGGCACGATGGATCGACCCCATCACGAGGCAGCCACCTGGGCCAACTTCGCGCGGGAAGCTCGTGATCGCGAGCTCGTTCCGTGCAGATTCCACGGAGCAGGCCTGCCGGCCCGTCAGGCCGCCGGACACTTCTCGTTCGTGCTCTCCCACGGGTCGAGGAACTCCAGCGTCAGCTCGTGGACGGCCTTCGCGACCAGGCCGGGCTCGTCTTTCCGTAGATCGTGGCGACGGAGCCGCACCTCGCCGGCCTCGATCATCGCGTCGAGCCGCGCGACCAAGCCCTCGGGGCGGACGAGGGCCCGGACGACGGCGCGCTCGCCGACGTGCTCGAGCATGAGCCGAACGCGCGCGCGGCGGACGGCGTTCCGGACGGCGCGCTCACCGGGGAGCGCCTCGTAGGCGGCGACGATCTCCGAGTCGATGGTCATGCTCCGGTTCGTCAGGTTGGCGGAGCCGACGATGAACCGGCGATCGTCGACGATCAGCAGCTTCGAGTGGATGTAGACGTAGCGCGGCTCGCCGTCCTCCCCGGTGCCGGCGGCGACGTCGTAGATCCCGAGCGCGTGACCGTGGTCGCGCGCCGCCTGGTCGAGCAGCTGGAGCAGGACGGCCTGGGGGATCCCGATCGTCATCTCCTCCTTGAGCCGCTCCGGCTTTCGCGGAAGGACGATGACGATGTCGAGCTTGGGTCGCGCGGGGTCGGCCATGCGCGCGAGCAGCGCGTCGCGCACGGCGCAGGACGTCAGGTACTGCGACTCGATGTAGACGAGGCGCTCGGCGCTCTCGATCGCCTTGACGTAGAGCGCCCCCACCTCGCTCACCTGCGCGCGACCGGTCACCTCGGGGATCGTCCGCGCGAGGCCGAGGCGCGCGGCGGGCATCGGCAGGGTCACCGGGAAGTCGAGGCTCGGGCGCGAGAGCGCGTTGTCCTCCTCCTCGTCGCGGGTGGCGAGTTCGCCGGGGTCGAGGCGCTCGCCGGTCGCGCCGTACCAGCGCCAGACGAAGAGGTCGACCATCGACCGCGCCGCCTCCCCCGTCACCGCGAGCTGCACCTCGTGGTACGGCTGGTGGGCCGCGCCGCGCGACGTCCGGTGCTCGTTGTCCGGGCGGTGGGCCGAGTCGTCCCAGCGCGCCTGGCAGATGTCCTGGCTGCCGAGGAAGGCGACGCGCCCGTCGACGATCGCCACCTTCTGGTGGTGCGAGCCGCCGAGCGGGACCGTGTTGTCCCAGCGGAAGTCGAACCGGTCGCACGAGATCGCGTCGAAGTAGAGCTTCTGGAGCAGCTCGCGCTCGAACGCGAACAGCACGCTGTGGTCCCAGGCGAGGACGCGGATCTGGAGCTCCGGACGGTCACGGCAGAGCCGGTCGAGCAGCGCGAGCAGCTCGGCCTCGCGAGGCTCGACGCCCGCCGGGAGATCGTCGCCGCGGACCAGCTGCACGTCGCTGTCGAACTGCCACCCGAGGAGCAGGATGCTCTTCTTCGCCTTCGAGGCGGCGGCGAAGAACGCGCGGTAATAGTCGCGCCCGTCGATCAAGAGCGCGGTCTCGATCTGCTCGTGGACGCGCCACGTGGTCTCTGCCGTCAGGATGCTCACGTCGCCGTCGACCTCGGATGGACCCGTCACGCCGCGCCGCGCGCACGTCGCACGGCCGACCTGCGGAAGAGCGAGAACCGGGCCGCGGCGAGACGTACGAAATGACGCGGCGTTGGAGTTCGGCGGTCCGTGGCGCTTGGCCACACTCGACGTGCGATGAGACGCGCCGGCCCACCGACCGAGCGCCCACATTTGCGCGCCGCGTCGTGCCGGCGTCGCCGCGCCCGACGCTCCTTGAGGAGCGCCCCCGTTCCGACTAGCGTGCCGCAGCCATGGACAAGGTGATGAAGAGCGCCCGCGAGGCGACCTTTGACATCCCGAGCGGCGCGACGGTCCTCGCCGGGGGCTTCGGTCTCTGCGGGATCCCGGAGAACGCGATCCGCGCGATCGCCGAGCTCGGCGTGAAGGACCTCACGTTCGTCTCGAACAACTGCGGCGTCGACGACTTCGGCCTCGGGATCCTGCTGCGCAACAAGCAGATCAGGAAGATGGTCTCGAGCTACGTCGGCGAGAACAAGGAGTTCGAGCGCCAGTACCTCTCGGGCGAGCTCGAGGTCGAGCTCTGTCCGCAGGGCACGCTCGCCGAGCGCCTGCGCGCGGGAGGCGCCGGCATCCCCGCCTTCTACACGCCCACCGGCGCCGGGACGGCGGTCAGCGACGGCGGCCTCCCGCTCAAGTACGCCGCGGACGGCAGCGTGGCCAAGGCGAGCCCGAAGAAGGAGACGCGCGAGTTCGGCGGTCGAAGCTACGTGCTCGAGGAGGCCATCACCGGCGACTTCGCGATCGTGAAGGCGTGGAAAGGCGACCGCTTCGGCAACCTCGTCTACCGGCACACCGCGATGAACTTCAACCCGATGTGCGCGGCGGCCGGCAAGGTGACGATCGCCGAGGTCGAGGAGATCGTCGAGGTCGGCGAGCTCGATCCCGACCACATCCACACGCCCGGGATCTTCGTGAAGCGGATCTTCCGAGGAGAGCGGTTCGAGAAGCGGATCGAGCGCCGGACGGTCTCGGCGAACGGCGGTGGCAAATGAGCACGGCGGCGAAGGTGAGCGGACTCGGGCGCGAGCAGATCGCGCGGCGCGCGGCGGCGGAGCTGCGCGACGGCTTCTACGTCAACCTCGGCATCGGCATGCCGACCCTCGTGGCGAACTACATCCCCGCGGGCGTCGAGGTCGTGCTCCAGAGCGAGAACGGCCTGCTCGGCATCGGCCCGTACCCCACCGAGGCGGCGATCGACGCCGACCTCATCAACGCGGGCAAGGAGACCGTGACGATGCTGAAGGGCTCGTCGACCTTCTCGAGCGCCGCGAGCTTCGAGATGATCCGCGGCGGTCACATCGACCTCGCGATCCTCGGCGCGATGCAGGTCTCCGAGCGCGGCGACCTCGCCAACTGGATGATCCCCGGCAAGATGGTCAAGGGGATGGGCGGCGCGATGGACCTCGTCGCGAGCGCGAAGCGCGTCGTCGTCATCATGGACCACGCCGCCAAGGACGGCGCGCCGAAGATCCTCCGGGAGTGCAACCTCCCGCTCACCGGCCGCCGCGTCGTTCACCGCATCATCACCGATCTCGCCTGCATCGACGTCACGCCCGACGGCCTCGTCCTCCGCGAGGTCGCGCCGGGGGTGAGCGCACGCGAGGTGCAGGCGCGCACCGAGCCGACGCTGAAGGTCCCCTCCGACCTCGCCGAGATGAAGCTCGCCTGAGCGGCGTCGCCGGCGCGCTCCCCCGGCGGGGAGCCGCGCGGGCGTCTGCGCGCCGCGCGACCGCCTCAGAACGCCGACGGGTACGTGTCGGGGAGATCCGTCGCCACGCGCGCCCCGTTGCGTTCGAGCGGCTCGAGCGCGCGCGTCCGGTCCAGGTGCACCACCGCGTCGAATTGGTCGCCGAGTCGCGCGCGGAACCAGTGGCTGATCCGCTCGCTCTGGGGACGATACACCACGCCGATGGCGCGCTCGAGGCGCTCGATCCGGAGGACGTCGGGGAGGCGGCGCTCGCTGTCCGGAAGGATCACGACGTTCTCGACGCCGATGCTCTCGACGAAGAAGTGCAAGAAGAGCTCGTGGCTGCCGGCGATCGCCGGGCGCATCGCGACGCGCGCGGGCGGCGCCCCCCACTCGGGCGCCGCCGTGACCAGCCCGTCGTACGTCGTGAAGCCGACGAGGAAGGCGTCGCGCCCATGGCGCTCGCGCAGGAGCTGGCCGACGTTGAGCTCGCCGTGGGACGCCATCTCGGTCGCCCGGGCGTCGCCGAGGTGTGAGTTGTGCTCCCAAACGACGATCTTGCACGGACGACCGAGCGCGTGGTCGAGGTGCTGGGCGATCGCCGAGAGCGTGTCAGCCATGTGCCGATCGCGCAGGTTCCAGGTCAGCGTCGAGCCCCGCAGCATGCTCCGGTAGTACTCCTCCGCAGCGCGGATGAGGCGCGCGTTCATCTCGATCTCGAAGAGCATGTCGTGCCGCTCGTCGTCTCGCTCCAGCTGCGCGCACGCGCGCTCGTGCACCAGCCCGCGCATGTCGAGGAGCTGCTGCGTGACCGCCTCTTCGCACGACGGCGCGAGGCCGAGGCCCGCGCCGTACGCGTACACCACCGTGTCGGTCCCGTAGTGGTCGAAGCACGCGTACCGCGCGCGGGCCCGGCCGGCGGCCGCCGGATCGACGCGGTCGAGGTAGCCGAGCACGACGTCGATCGACGCGTGGAGGCTGTAGAGGTCCACGCCGTAGAAGCCGACGTGAGGGGCGCTCCGCCGGAGCCAGCCGACGAAGTCGCGGGAGTCCTCGTTCCGCCACATCCACGTGGGGAAGCGCTCGAACGCGCGCAGCGCCTCCTCGGGCGAGGCATCTTGCCCCTGTCCACGAACGAAGCGATGCACGCGGCGCGCGTCCGGCCAGTCCGCTTCGACGGCGACGGCGTCGAAGCCCTTCATCGAGATCAGCCGCTCCGTGAGGATCGCGCGCTCGCGGTAGAACTCGTGGGTGCCGTGCGTCGCCTCGCCGAGGAGCACGAAGCGCGCGTCGCCGATCGCCTCGAGGAGCCGGTCGTACGCGTGCCCGCCTGCGTCGACCGGGACGGCGGCCGCGACGAGCTCGTCATCTCGTGCCGGTCGCTCCTTCATGCCCGCCCGGCTGCAACCCGTGTACCGCAGCGTCGCGAGCGCGCGGGGCGTCCCGCCACGACGACCGGCTGCGATCACCTCCCGCGTTGACGATGCCGCGCGGCGACGAACCTTGCCGACATGAGTCGCTCGCGCTTCGTTGTCACGGCCCTCGCTGGGGCCTTCGCCGCTGTCGTCTCGCTCGCCGCCTCGCCTGCCTCCGCCCAGGAGCGGAGCGAAGGCACCGCGATGCAAGCCAACAAGGGTCTGCGCATCGGGTTCGGCCCCGAGCTCTTGTTCCCGTCCGACGGAGGGCCGATGGGAGGCGGCGTCGTCCTCGACGGGCGCTACGGTTTGAGGGCCGGGCCCACCGTGCTCGCGCCTGGCGGGCGCCTCGGCGGCTACGTCATCTCGAGCCGGTTCGTCGGTACCGCGATGCCGACCTTCCGCGTCACGCTCCCGATCGGACCGCTCGCGCCGTTCGTCGTGGGCGGCGTCGGCATCGGCGGTCTGTCGAACCCGAGCGAGACGGGCCTCGCCTACCTCGGCGGCGGCGGCCTCATGATCCATTTCGGACGCATCATGGCGATCGGCGCCGAGGTGACCTACCAGCGGATCGTCGGGACCGAGCTCGAGGTGCTCGCCGTCGGACCGTCGCTGCAGTTCGGCGGCTGACGACCACCCGCTCGCGGTGGCCCGGACCGCGGCGGGCGCCTGGGCCTCGCCGCGGCAGCCCTCATGCGATCGCAGCTCGCGATCCACGCGTCCGAGCCCGGTTCGGTCCGGTAGCGCTCGGCGGGCGCTCCGCTAGGATGTGCCGCACCCGCCATGCCGGCTCGCCTGTCCTCGCTGCGCGCTCGATTCGGACAGCGCCTCTTCCACGCGCGCCGGCGTCTCGTCCCCGCGGCGCTCGCGGCGGCCTTCACCGCGGCGATGCTGAGCTGCGGGTCGCGCACCGGCCTCTTCGGTCCCGACTCCGACTTCTTCACCGGCGACGCGACCATCCCCGACGCGGGCGTCGCCGACGCGCCGGACGACGGGCCTGTCCAGTGCATCCCGGGCCGGTTCGGCTTCGAGCTGGCGCTCACGCAGCTCATGTTCGTCCTCGACCGCTCGGGCTCGATGCGCTTCTCGCTCAGCGGCGTCCCCGACGTGTCTCGAAGCCGGTGGCGCTGGACGGTGCTGCAGAACGCGCTCCGCCGCACGATCACGACGTTCGACGACGAGATCGCGATGGGCGCCAAGTTCTTCCCCGAGGCGCTCCCGTTCGGCAGCTCGGTCGGCGCCGAGCGCGCCTGCCGGACGGACACCGGCGTGGGCATCGCGCCCGCCCGCGGCAACGCCCAGGCCATCATCTCCGCGTTCGACCTCACGGAGCCCCTCGGCGGCACCCCGACGTCGGAGGCCATCCGCCTCGCGACCCAGTTTCTCACCGAGCGGCGCAGCGTGGCGCGGACGATGGTGCTCGCCACGGACGGCGCGCCGAACTGCAACGGCGACCTCGACCGGCGGAGCTGCATCTGCACCGCGACCTCGCCCCAGTCCTGCAGGGAAGCGAGCGAGGGGGACTACAGCTGCCTCGACGACACACGCACCCTCGCGTCGATCCGCGACACGGCCGAAAACCGGAAGATCCCGGTCTACGTCATCGGCATCGGCAGCACCGAGCGCCCGGAGTTCCTCGACGTGCTCGACCAGATGGCGATCGCCGGCGGCCGACCGCGCGCGACGGCTCCCCGCCACTACAACGTCCAGTCCGAGAACGACCTCACCGAAGCGCTCACGACCATCCGCGACGCCGTCGCCAAGTGCACCTACCTGACGCCGTCGGCGCCGAACGATCCGGACAACATCACCGTCGAGATCGACGGCGTCCTGATCCCGCGCGACCAGACGAAGACGAACGGCTGGGACTGGGTCGATCGGAGCTACGGCGAGCTCGCGTTCTTCGGCGAGGCGTGCGCCAGGGCCCAGGGCTCGGGCGGTCTCCCCGCGGCCGTCAGCGGCGTCGTCACCTGCGACGAATGACGCGAGGAGCGCTCCGGCGCCCGGTCGGTCGAGGCGGCTCGCGGGGGGCCGATGAATCGACGGACCGCGCGCAGCCGGCGAGCCCGCGGCGACGGAAATCGGCTAGCATGCGCCGCCATGCGTAAGGCCTTGGTCTCGTTCTTCGTCGGCTCGTTCGTCGTCCTCGTCGCGTGCGGGGGCGGCCAAGGCGACTCCTGCGACGAGGAAGGCAAGGTCGCCGGCGAGTGCGACGACGGGCTCGTCTGCGGCAAAGCGAAGGGCGACGGCACCGGAGACTTGATCTGCCTGAAGCAGTGCCACACGCAGGGCGACTGCGGCGCCGGCGAAGACTGCGACGGCGTCGCCAACTCCAGCCTCAAGGGCTGCCGTCCCCGCTGACGCCCCCCGAGGCGCGCCAGCGTCGCGGGGCCAACGCCGAGGCGCGACCCCGTCACTGCTGAACCCCCGCCGAGGCGCGCCAGGGTCGCGGGGGCGGGCGCGCTCAGAGCTTCGGCGCGACGCCCATCTCACGAAGGAGGTGGTCGCCGCCGAAGGGACCGTCGAGCAGCCAGAGCACGTAGCGCATGTCGACGTGGATGCTGCGCGTGATCGACGGCGTGAAGACCCAGTCCGAGGCCATCGCCTCGTAGTTGCCGTCGAAGGCGAGCCCGACGAGCTCGCCCTTGGCGTTGAGGGTCGCCGAGCCGGAGTTGCCGCCCGTGATGTGGAGATCCGCGAGGAAGTCGACCGGCACCTCGCCGAGCTTCTCGTCGACGTACGGTCCGCCCTTCTTCGCCTTGACGGCGTCGAGCACCTCCGCCGGGACGTCGAACGGCTCCTGCCCCTTGTGCTTGGCGACGACCTCCGGCAGCACCGTGAACGGCGCGTGCATCGGCGCGCCCGGCGCGGGCCGGTAGCCGCGCACGGTGCCGTAGGTGATGCGCAGCGTGCTGTTCGCGTCCGGCGCGAACGGCTCGGCGCGGAACGCCCGGAGCGCCTCGATGTACTTCGGCTTGAGCACGGCCATCTTCCCCGCGAAGCGCTCCTCGCGCTCCTCGATCGCGCGCTGGAGCGGCCGCAGAGCGAGCGCGAGCTTGACGAGCGGGTCCTTGCTCTGGCGGAGCGACGCCGTCGTTCCCTTCTCGAGCAGCTCGAGCCGCACCTTCTCGTCGCCGAGCTTCGTGGTCTGGTAGAGGCCCGTCACCGCCTGCGCGATCGCGTCGGCCGTCGGCGGCTGGCCCGGCGATCCGGCGTTCGCGCCTCGCGCTGCCCGAAGCGCGAGCTCGCGCTTCTCGCGCTGCGCGGGCGTCTCCGGCCCGTAGAGCGCGTAGCCGAGCGCCGGCGTCCGCTCCTCCTCCGGCGCGCGCGCGGCGCGCTCGAGCGCGAGCCGGAGCACGGCCTCGTCGACCTTGCGGTGGTAGTTGGTCGACAGCCCCTTGATCCCCTGCACGATGCGCGGCCAGTTCCGCTCCTGGTAGTCGGGATCCCGCGCGGCGTCGGGCCTGGCGCGCTCCTCCGCCATCCGCACGATCGTGAGCGCGGCGCCGACGAGCCGCGGCATCGCGATCTCCTCGAGCTGCGCGTCGGCCTCGCGGTGCGCGGCGTGCTTGGCGATCTCGGCCGCGATGTCGTCGAGCGGCTTGTCCCACTTCGCCTTCCGATCCGGATCCGCCGCCACGAACGCCCGGAGCGCCTTCTCCGCGCGGTCCTTCTCGGCGGCGAGCCCGCCCTTCACGAGCCCGTCGAGCTGGCCCTTGGTGTTGGTCAGCACGTTGCCGAAGCGGCGCACGTACGACGTCGCCCGGATCTGCGCCTCCTTGTCGTCCTTCGTCACCTCGGCGAGGCGCGCGAGGTACTCCTCGTAGAGCTTCTGGCGGCGCGGATAAGCCCACGTCACGGCCTCGTCGACCTCGGCCTTCGTCTTCAGCGTCTGGGTCCGTCCCGGATAGCCGGCGACGAAGACGAGATCGCCCTCACGGAGCGGCGACGACGCCAGCTTCAGGTGGTGCGGCGGCGCGTAGGGGACGTTGTCCGGCGCGTAGTCGGCCGGCTGGCCGTCCTTGCCGACGTATGCCCGGAAGAACGAGACGTCGCCGGTGTGCCGCGGCCAGCGCCAGTTGTCGATCTCGCCGCCGTAGTTGCCGACGCCCGCGGGCGGCGCCCACACGAGGCGGACGTCGCGGATCTCGAGCTGCTCGACCAGAAACCACTGCGCCCGCTCGTAGAACGGCGCCGCCGTGCAGCGGGTGCCCGAGCGGCCAGCCTTCGCGGCTTGCCCGCGCTGGCCCTGCGCTCCCGCCGCCGGCGCGGCCGCGCCGCGCTCGCAGGCGGCGACCACGTCCTTCTGCCGCTTCTCGATCTCCTTGTACCGCGCGAGCTCGTCGGCGATCTCGGCGAGGCCTTCGGTCATCTTCGGCGTGATGTCGGTGACCGCGCGCGTGACGAAGACGCGAGCCTGCGGGCCGTTGTTCTTCTCGTCGGCGCGGGTCTTCGCGAGGAAACCGTCCTTGAGGAGGTTCGCCGTGGGGGTGCTGTTGTGCTGGAGGGCGCCCGTCGCGCAGTGGTGGTTCGTCGCGATGAGCCCCTCGGGCGAGATGAACGACGCGGAGCACCCGCCGAGGCTGACCACGGCCGAGAGCACGCCGGACGTCGGGTCCGCGAGCTCGGCCGGATCGATCGCCAGGCCGAGCTCCTTGAGCTTGGCCGCGTGGTCCTTCACCTGATGCGGCATCCACATCCCGCCCGGGTTCTCGAACCGCGGCGACGCCTGCCGCGCGTCGGCCGCGCTCGCCTGGGGCGCGGGCGTGTCGCCCGAGCCAGGGACCTTCGCCGGCGCCGGATCGCCGCCGCAGGAGAGGAGCGAAGGGAGACCGACGACGAGCAGCGGAGCGAGGAGACGCGGGCCGAGACGCATGCGCCGGTCCTAGCACCGCTCTCACGCCGCGACGGAAGGATCCTGGCCGCGCGTGCGCGGGAGCCCTCGAAACGGCTGAGAAATCTCAAGAAGTAGTACCATTCCACACATCAGAACGAACACGGCTTGCTTCCGCGGCAACCAAGTGGCAATCGCTGGTGGGGACGGGTGTCTCCGCGCTATGCGTACCGGCGCGCCTGGGAGGCGCAGGCCGACTCGAGGGATTGCACAAGTGGCGGACGAGGAGACGGGGCAGAGCGAGTCGCACGGCGGGGGCGAAGGGAACACCTTCGAGGCGATCGGCTGGGCGCTCCGCGCGATCCTCAAGCACTGGGCCATCATCCTCGCGGCGGTCCTCCTCACGTCCGGGATCTCGCTCGCGTACTCCAAGAGCCTCCCGAAGATCTACGAGGCGTCGACGCTGATCGAGTTCGATCCCGACGTCATCAAGCCGCTCGGCAACAAGACCGATCCGATGGTCGGCTGGAGCGCGCTCTGGGACACGAAGGAGTACTACGAGACCCAGTACCGGATCATCCAGAGCGACCGCGTCCTCTCCGCCGTCGTCAGAAACCTCGGCCTGCAGAACGATCCCGACTTCCTCGGCTACAAGCCGACCGCGCCGGCGCCGATGGAGACCGCCGTGGCCAGCCTGCGCGGGCGCCTCACCGTCGAGCCCGCCAAGGGGAGCCGCCTCGTCTACCTGAAGATCCAGGACACGAAGCCCGCGCAGGCGCGACGCCTCTCCGAGGCCGTCGCGAAGGCGTACATCGACCACAACCTCGAGAAGATGGTGAGCGCGACGGGCGACACGGTCGTCTGGCTCTCGGGGCAGCTCGACCACTTCAAGCACGAGCTCGAGCAGACGGAGAACTCGCTGCACGAGTTCAAGAAGCAAAATGACCTGCCCTCCACGAACATCGACGACCTCTCGAAGATGATCCGGATGGAGATGCAGGAGTACGACGGCGCGCTCACCCGCACCCGCCTGCGTCGCCAGGAGCTCGCGGCGCGGCACAACGAGCTGTCGAAGGTCTCGACCGAGAACCCCGACCAGATCCCCGCGTCCGAGCTGCTCTCGAACGCGTTCCTCGGGCAGCTCCGCAAGCAGTACCAGGAGGCCACGCGCGAGCGCGCCGAGCTGCTCGCCGGCGGCAAGGGCGAGAACCACCCCGAGGTGAAGAAGGCGGACGAGAAGGTCGCCCTCTCGAGGAAGGCGCTCGTCAACGAGATCCGCACCATCCAGGGCGCCGTCGCCCGCGACCTCGCGATCATCCAGCAGCAGGAGGCCGGCGAGGCCGGCCTCTACGAGGGGTCCCGCAAGAAGGCCGTCGAGCTCAACCTGAAGGAGCTCGAGTTCCACCGCCTCGACCGCCTCCGCGCGCAGAACGAGAAGCTCTACGCCGTCCTCCTCGAGCAGCTCAAGGAGGCCGACCTGCGGCGGATGATGAACACCAACAACATCCGCCTGATCGACACGCCGATCGAGCCCAAGTCGCCGATCGCCCCTCGCGTCAGCACGAACGTCGGCATCGGCCTCCTCGCCGGGCTGATCCTCGGCATCGCGCTCGCGCTCCTCCGCGAGATGCTCGACAACACGCTGAAGACGCCCGACGACCTCGAGAAGCGCCTCGACGTCACGTTCCTCGGCCTGCTCCCGGAGATGGACGACGAGGACATCGACGGCAGGCGACCGAAGGGCCGCAAGCGCGCGCGCCGGATCAAGACCGAGCTCGCGCCCGAGCTCCTCGTGCACGAGCGACCGGCCTCCGGCACGGCCGAGGCCGCGCGCTCGCTGCGCACGAACCTGATGTTCATGAACCCGGACCGGCCGTACCGGCGGCTCCTCGTGACGAGCGCCGCGCCCGCGGAGGGCAAGACCACGGTGGCCGTCAGCATCGCCATCTCCCTCGCGCAGGGCGGCCAGCGCGTCTGCATCATCGACTGCGATCTCCGGCGCCCGCGCCTCCACCGCATCTTCGGCCGCGCCGGCGACATCGGGCTGATGAACGCGATCGTCGGCGAGGCGACGATCGAGGAGGTCGCGAAGCCGACCGTCGTGCCGAACCTGTCGTGCATCCCGTGCGGGCCGATCCCGCCGAACTCGGCCGACGTCGTCGCCTCGGAGCGCTTCAAGACCCTGCTCGACGAGCTCGGCGAGCATTTCGACCGCATCATCCTCGACAGCCCGCCGGTCGTCGCCGTCACCGACTCGGCGATCCTCTCGACGGTCGTGGACGGCGTCATCCTCGTCGTGCGCGCCTTCAAGACCACGTTCGGCCTCGCGCGCTCCGGCCTCCGCACGCTGCGCGACGTCGACGCGCCGATCATCGGCGCCGTGCTCAACGCGGTCAACCTCGAGCGGCACGAGTACTACAACCAGCGGTACTACTACTATCGGCGCGAGGGCTACGCCCCGATCCCGCAGAGCGATCTCGATCGCCCGAGCGACGAAGCCCCCCCGCCGCCGCCGAACTGACGACGGGCGGGCGTCGTCTCCCGATCAGCGTCGCTCGAACACGCGACGCGTCGCCGCCTCACGCTCGCGGGTGACGGCCTCGGTCCAGCGAGGGTCCCCGGGGTGCCGATCTGCGAGCTTGGTGTACGCCTCGAGCGCCTCGCCGTGGAGCCCCTCGGCCGCCGCCTTCGCGGCGATGTCCTCGAGGAGATCGTCGCGCTCGGGGGCGCGCTCCCAGGCCTTCTTCGAGAGCGCGAGCGCCCGGCGGCGCCCGCCGCGGCCCGCCTCGACGCTCGCCGCGAACGTGAGGTTCTCGACGCACTCCGCCGGCGCCTCGCACCCGAGCTTGAGCAGGCGGTCGAGGGCGGCGTCGACGCGGCGGGCGCTCTTGGTCTCGAGGGCGAGACGCACGAGGCGGCGCGCGCAGGGCGAGCGCTCCGTGACCTCCTCGAGTGCGCGATCGAGGACGGCGAACCCGGCGTCGACGTCCCCGGTCGCGACGCGGAGCTCGGCCGTCAGCGCGTGCCCGTCGCACTTCTCGGGCGCGGCCGCGCGGAGCCGCGACGCGGCCTCGAGCCCCTCGGAGACGCAGAGCCCGGAGGTGACCGGGCGGTCACCCGGGGCCCCCGCGCACCAGGCCTCCCCGTCGCGCAAGTCGCCGAGCGCGCGCGCCGCCGCTCGATTCACGGGATCCAAGGACTTCGGATCCCGCGCGGCGATCTCACGGTCGAGGCGCACCACGGTCGAGGGCAGCCGCGCCTCGAGGCGGCTCGCCAGGTGGACCAAGACCCGCAGCCCGGGCTCGCCGTCCGGGACGAGCTCCATCGCGTCGTCGAAGCTCCGGACGAGGCGGACCGCCTCGTCGACGCTGCAGAGACCGCTGTCCTGGAAGCACGCCGTTCGATACTCCAGCCGCGCCTGCGACGGGTTCTTCGCGAAGAGCGAGCGCGCGAGCAGCAAGTGGACGCGGCCATAGACCGGGCTCCGCTCGAGCGCCCGCGCCGCCCAGGGGATCACGCTCTCGTCGCGAGCGACGGTCCCGCGGACCGCGCCGACGAACGGGAAGTAGGGATCGGCGGGGTGACGGAGCATGACCTCACGAGCGCGCTCGTGGAAGGCTTCCCGCGTGAGCGTGTCGTCGAGGCCGAGATCGCGGAACGCGCGCTGCTCGTTGTAGAGCTCGTGCGCGCTGAACGGGAGCGTCGCCGCGACGGCGAGCGACGTCGCGACGCCGAGCCCGACGGCGAGCGCGCTCGGCCGTCGCGCCCAACCGCTGCCGCGATGCGGCGTCGCCTTTCCTCCGCCGGTGCCGCCCGCGACCGTCGCGGCGCACACGGTCAGCGCGATCATGACGCCGGGGACCTCGCTGTTGAAGTCGACCAGGTTGTGGACCGCGACCGCCACGAGCGCCGCCCACGGCCCGGCGGGCACCCGCGAGCGCGCGAGCGCGGTGCGCGGGCG
>JAHBWA010000194.1 GCA_019637195.1 Labilithrix sp.
CAAGTTCATCGTCTTCGAGACGCCGCAGGGCGACAGCGTCTTCACCGGCGCCGGCAACTTCACCGGCACCGCGTTCTCGGACAACTTCGAGAACTTCTACTTCATCACGATCCCCCACGTGGTCGAGGCGATGAAGGCGCAGCAGGAGCACCTCTTCGCGCTCGGCACCGCCCAGGCGGATCTGCCCACCGCCAACGTCCGGCCCCCGACCCATTGATGCTCGCCGCGCTCCGGCCTCCGCGGCGGCGAGCAGGACCGCTCGGCTCGAGACGCGTCGGCGCGGGCGCGGCGACCCGTCCGCACCCGCACCGACGCGAGGAGCGCGCGGAGCGCTAGGCGTCGCCGTCGGCGCGTCGGCCCGGCCGCGTCGGCCCCGACGCGAGGATGGCCTGGCGCAGCGTCGTCTGGAGCTCGGCGCTCGCCCCGATCGTCTCGCGCGAGCGCTCGCGGCCGTTGCCGAGCGTCGTCCCGGCGAACGAGAGGTGGTTGCCGTTCTTCTCGACGAGCCCGCGCGCGACGCCGAGGTCGATGAGCTCGCTCAGCCCGTCGACCCCGCGCCCGTAGCGGATCTCGAACTCGGCCTCGCAAAATGGAGGGGCGAGTTTGTTCTTGGCCACCTTTACGCGCGTCCGGCCGCCGACGAGCTCGTCGCCGACCTTCACCTGACCGATCCGCCGGACGTCGAGGCGCATCGACGCGTAGAACTTGAGCGCGTTGCCGCCCGTAGTCGTCTCCGGGTTCCCGAAGGTCACGCCGATCTTCTGCCTCAGCTGGTTGATGAACATGATCGTCGTGTTCGTCCGATGCGCGATCGCCGTGAGCTTCCGGAGCGCCTGGCTCATCAGGCGTGCCTGAAGGCCCATGTGGCTGTCGCCCATCTCGCCTTCGATCTCGGCGCGCGGGACGAGCGCGGCGACCGAGTCGACGACGACGAGATCGACCGCGCCCGAGCGGACGAGGATGTCGACGATGTCGAGCGCCTGCTCGCCCGTGTCCGGCTGCGACACCAGGAGCTTGTCGGTCTCGACGCCGATCGACCGCGCGTAGGCGACGTCGAACGCGTGCTCGGCGTCGATGAACGCGCACACCCCGCCGCCGCGCTGCGCCTGGGCGATCGCGTGCAGCGAGAGCGTCGTCTTCCCGCTCGACTCGGGGCCGTAGATCTCGACGACGCGACCGCGCGGATAGCCGCCTACCCCGGTCGCGAGATCGAGCGCGAGCGAGCCGGTCGGGATCGTCGGGACCACGTCGAGCGCGCCCTCGTCGCCGAGCGACATGATCGATCCCTTCCCGAACTGCTTCTCCACCGAGACCACGACTCCCTTGAGGACCTTCATCTTCTCTGCGATCTGCTCGAGCATCTTCCTCGTCTCCTTCGTTCGCCACGGCACTCCTCGGAGAACGTCGCCGGCGATCGCGGCGCTCTCCGCTGCACTTCCCTCGATTCCTCGCGTCGCGCTCGACGCGTCCTGCGCCCTCGGGCCGACCGACGACGAGCGACGCCACACGGCCATGCGTCGGGCGCACCGGTCGCTCGCGTCGCGCTCGACGTCCTCGCGTCGCTCAGGCGGCCGTCTCGGCCGGGCGGCCGTTCGTAGGATCGCGATCGAGGACGCGACCGAGCACCGCCTCGGTCACGTGCCTCGCACCGATCGCCGTCGCGCCGTCCATGTCGGCGATCGTCCGGGCGAGGCGGAGGACCTTGCCGTACGCGCGCGCCGAGAGCCCACGGCGCTCCACGGCCTGAGCGAGCACCTCCTTGCCCTTCGCTTCGAGCGCGCACACCCGCTCGACGTCGCGCTGGGAGAGGTGCGCGTTCGCTTGCGCCGAGACCTCCCCCGCGCGAAATCGCGCCCGCTGCGCCGCCCGCGCGCGCTCCACGCGGGCACGGACCGCGGCGCTCGACTCCCCGCCAGCGCCGGATTGGAGCTCGAGCAGATCGACGCGCGGCAAGACGACGTGGAGGTCGAGCCGATCGAGCAGCGGGCCGCTGAGCCGCCTGCGATACTGCCGCACCGCGTCCGGGCTGCATCCGCAGCGGTTCGTCCCGTCGCCGTAGTTCCCGCAGGCGCAGGGGTTCGTCGCGCCGACGAGCATCGGCCGCGCGGGAAACGTCACCGTCAGGCGCATACGGCAGACCGTGACGAAGCCGTCCTCGAGCGGCTGGCGCAGCGCCTCGAGGGCAGGCCGGCGCAGCTCGCTGAGCTCGTCGAGGAAGAGCACCCCGTGATGCGCCAGGCTCACCTCGCCGGGGCGCGAGTGCTCGCCTCCGCCGACGAGCGCCACGTCGCTCGCCGTGTGGTGCGGCGCGCGAAAAGGCCGCTCGACCGCGAGGCTCGCCGACGGGGAGAGGAGCCCGGCGACGCCGTGGATCGCGATCACCTCGAGCGCCTCCTCGCGCGAGAGGCGCGGCAGGATCCCGGCAAGCCGCCGCGCGAGCATCGTCTTGCCGGCGCCGGGCGGGCCGACCATGAGGAGGTTGTGCGAACCGCTCGCGGCGATCTCGAGCGCGCGCCGCGCGCCGTACTGGCCGCGCACGTCCGCGAGATCGTCGAGCGGTGACGCCGGTGCCGACGCCTTCTGCGCCCGCGGTCGGCGGAGCGGCGCCTGACCGCGGAGGGCATCGACGATCTCGCCGAGCGTCGACGCGAGCTCGACCTCGACGCCGTCGACCAGCGACGCCTCGCGCTCGTTCGCGCGAGGCACGATCGCGCGGACGACGCCGCGCTCCTTGGCGCCGAGCAGGTGCGCGACGACGCCGCGCAGGCTCTGCGTCCCGCCGTTCAGCGAGAGCTCACCGAGCAACAGGACGTTCGCGATCGACTCCTCCGGGATCACCCCGAGCGCCACCAGCGTCCCGAGCGCGATCGCGAGATCGAACGAGCTCCCGCTCTTCTTCACGTCCGCGGGGGCGAGGTTCACGGTGACGCGACACTCGCTGATGTCGACGCCGACGCCCGCGAGGGCGCTCTTCACCCGGACGCGGCTCTCGCGGACGGCCGCCTCCGCGAGGCCGACGAGCTCGAACGTCGGGATCCCGCGCTCGGCCTGGACCTCGACACGGACAGGGAACGACGCGATCCCGACGAGGACCGCGCTCTGTGCAATCGCCAGCATGACGAGCCGTGGTGCGATGCACGTGCCACGCGCCCGCGCTCGTGATTCCCGCGCGTTGGCGCGCGCGGCGCCTGGCCCGGGCCACCGCGGGCCGGCGCGGGGGCCACCGCGAGCCGGACCTCTCGACGGCGGCGCTCCCGACAAGCTCGATCGCGAAGCGCCAAAGAACTACGTTTGTCTTCGGCCGACTGACTGCGCTCTTTTCGACGCTATTTCGATTTAAATACTTGCGCAATCGAACACCGCGAGCTATTCATTGAATGGCGTTCCTGCCGGGAACGTCTACCGACAGCAACCTCTCCTCTCATGGAGGCATGTCCCGGAGACCCCGGGCTTGCACGTTCCGCGTGATCCTCTCCCTCGACAAGAAGACAACGACGGTCGCGGCGCATCAGCGCATCGGCACGGCGTGTCTCGCGTTCGAGGTGCGGTTGCATCGCGCGCAGCGCCCGCTCGCCTATGGCGGGCCGGCCCCCCGCGTGAATCGGTCGAGCTCCCTCGCCGGCCCGAGCGCGCGGTTCGTCTTCGGCGGTCTCCTCGGTCTCCAGCAGACCGAACGCCGCATGTTCACTGCTCCCTCTCCGCGCGGTCCGCGCACCAAGCAGGAGGAGGGCGACCCCTAAGCGGTCCCTCACATCGTCTCCATCGGAGCCGTTCGTCGAGGCCGCCCGGGGTTCCCCCGAGGTGGCCTTCGTCATTTCTGGGATCTGGTCCTCGCCCGCCGGGCGGTGCTCCGGCGGACGTCCGCTCCAGCGGACGTCAGCTCTGGCGGACGTCCACTCCGCCCGCGTTCGACGCTCCCGTCGAACGCGACGGGAGCGCGAGCAGCGCGTGCCGGTCCGCGCCGTCCGTCGGCCCGACCGGCCCACGACCCGCCTCCCCGACGCGAGCTCGGAGCTCGAGCGGCGCCCAACCCGAGCTCGAACGGCGCGTTTCAAATCATCTTTATTCGGGAGAATCAAACATGTTTCTCAAACTAGGTATCTAGGTCACGGTTGCCTTGTCTCAATGACAATACGTGGGCCCCGCGTCCGGGACGCTAGCTCAATCGGTCGAGCACCGGCCTTTTAAGCCGAGGGATGAGGGTTCGATCCCCTCGCGTCCCACGCGCCGCGCGACGAGTCGCGGCGACTCCTCGAGCCCCGCTCCGATCGCGCACGCGAGCGATCCGTGCCCTCGCCTCCGCGCGATCGCGACGCGAGTGGCGCGCGTGAGCGTCACCGATCGACGTCACCACAGGTCCGTAACGCAACTGGAAGCGTACCCGGCTCTTACCCGGGGAGGTGAGGGTTCGATCCCCTCCGGACCTACCGCCGCGTCTTACGACGCGGCTTCGACGACGTGTGCGCGCTCGCGCTCGCCGCGCCGTCCTCCTGCTCCGGGATCGTCTAGCTGGCAGGACACTGGCCTCTGAACCCAGAAAGACAGGTTCGAATCCTGTGCCCGGAACCCTCGGCCCTTCGCACGAAGGCCCTCGCTCTCTGACAACTTGGCGCCAAGGCTCGTCGCGTACGCCCGCGCTGACCGCTTCGTCGATCCGCCTCGCAAGAGATCGGACGCGACGAGACGGCAGCAGCACGTGCGTACGCGACGAGCGCATATTTCAGCGAAGCCGAATGGTCAGGCAGCCGGCTGTTAACCGGTCATTCGAAGGTTCGATTCCTTCCGCTGAAGCCCCTTCGTCCGCCCGAAGAGGCCCTACACGCATCCAGTTGGTTCGACTCCAACATGGTCCACCACGCCGAGGGGCGTCGGACCGCTCGCCAGCGATGGGGAGCTCGTCTCGTGCACGAGCACATCGAAGCGGCTCCTTCACTCGGACGAACACGTACTCCTTCGGCTCGCGCCGGCGCGCCTCGCTCTCCGCATTCCCCGGAGGTGAGGCGCGCACCGCGAGCCCCTGCCCGCGCAGCTCGATTGGCCGAGCACCCGCCTCGTACACGGGAGGTTCCGGTTCGATCCCGGACGTGGGCTCTCCGCAGCGCGCGACTCGATCACGCACAGCACAGCGCCGCTCGACCACGCACCGCGTGTCGGCGAGCCGGCGCGACGGTCGCGCGACCGATTCGGGTCCCAGGGTCTTGCGGACCCGAAGGACCGGACCAAGGTTGGGCCTCTCGCGGCGCACGCCGCTCGGCCGAGCTTGGCCCCGCGTCCGTGCGCGCGCCTTCCCCGCCCGCGCAGCTCGACTGGCCGAGCGCCCGCCTTGTACCCGGGAGGCTCCGGTTCGATCCCGGACGCGGGCTCCAAACGCCATCGTCACGCCCGCTCTCACCGCGTGCGCGCGTCGAGGCGCGGCGTCGCCACGCTCCATCGAGGCGCGGCGTCGCCACGCTCCATCGAGTCGAGGCGTCTCCCCGCGCTCCTCTTCGAGTCGCGGCGTCTCCCCGCGCTCCTCTTCGAGTCGCGGCGTCTCCCCGCGCTCCTCCTTACGAGGCGCGAGGTCTCCCCGAGCCCTCCATCGAGGCGTGGCGGCACCCCTCGACCTCACGAACTCCCCGCAGCGGCGCGTCCTACCTCGACGCGCCGCTCGCCGAGCTCACCGCGAGCTCCACGCCGGGCAGGCCGCACCTGACCCGGCGCTACCTCTCCCGCGCGACGCCGCTCGACGAACGCTCGAGCGCGTCCCGCCCGCACTCTGCGCCGATCCCGGCGCGACACGATTTCATCGCCCGCCCGAAGAGACCCTACACGCAAAACACGTTGGTTCGAATCCAACCCGGCACCCCGCGCACGACGCAGCTCCGGCTGCGCGTCGCCCGCGCGAGACCTCGCACGCGAGGCCTCGGGCTCACGGTGCCGGTAGCCTAGTGGATAAGGCATTCGTCTACGGAACGAAACGCACCCTGGTTTCCTCACTCGGGCGATGGACCATCTCGGGTCACATCGATCACGCACGGTTCGATGGACCTCGGCCTCGCGAGAGCCGCGAGCGAGCCCGCGCATGCGCGACCGCTCTCGGCACCTCCCCCTCGCGAAGCCGCCTCTCTTCGTCCGACCGCGCAGGCCCAACACGCAACAGGAGATGTTGGTTCGAATCCAACCGCTGACGATCCGTCAGCGTGGTCGATGGAAGACGCCGGCCTGTCACGCCAAAAAGCACGGCCTCCGCACTCGGACGACCCCTCTCGCTCCCGTCATCTAGTGGTCAGGATCTCCGCCTTTCAAGCGGAAGGTATCGGTTCGATTCCGATCGGGAGCGCCCTACCCGCCCGACGTGGTCCTCGACGACTCGAGCGACGCCCCTTGACACATCAATGCATCATACACACGATATTTTGGTAGCGTTACTCGTCTAGTGACGAGGGCTGACTGTGACTCAGCGGAGGCGGGTGCGATTCCCGTACGCTACCCCGAGCGCGCGGCTCCGCAATCGCGGCGCCGATCGGGCGCGCATCCGTCCTCGTGGCCGAGCGGAGAGGCGCCGGCCTCCTAAGCCGGCTCGACGCAGGTTCGACTCCTGCCGGGGACACGACCGCGATCGACGACACGACACGCCTCGTGATGCGACTGGCGTCGCAGCTCCACTGTCTATGGAGTGAGACGGGTTCGATTCCCGTACGAGGCGCCGGGGCCGAACGAACGGCCTCGAACGACAGGCGCGATCCACGCGTCCTCATGGGCAGCAGAGTCATGGTGACCAGCCGGGCCTCCAAAACCCGGAGAGGAGGTTCGATTCCTTCGTGGCCCGCCGCGAGGCGTCCCCCGACGCCGCGCGACCCTCGCCGAGGCGAGGGCCGCCTTCGAGCCTGCGACCGGGGCGATAGTTCAACAGGAGAACGCTGCACTCGCACTGCAGGGATCGGGGTGCGATTCCCCGTCGCTCCACCCGGAGACCGACGACACGAAGGGGGCCGTAGCTCCGCCAGGAGAGCGCTGAGGCGTAATCGAGGCGGTCGCCGGTGCGAGTCCGGCCGGCTCCACGACACGCGCCTACGGATCCGCTCGGAGCGCGGGCTCGCGTGATCTCGAACGCAGGATCGCTCGTCACTCACCATCCGTCGACATCGACGTCGACCATCCATCGCGGGCATCGTCCAACAGCAGGACCGCAGTCTTCCAAACTGACAATGAGGGTGCGACTCCCTCTGCCCGCTCCGCGCAGCCCCAACATCCGACGCTTCACGTGACGTCGGCCGTTACAAGGAATCTGCGCCCACACTCTCTCGCGTTCGCCGTCGCACGGCGGTGGACGCACCCGAAGCGAGCCGATTCTCGGGCGAGGATCGCCGTCTGCAACACGGTGCGCGAGGGTTCGACTCCCTCTCGGCTCTCCAGGGCTTGCTCGCGCTACGCGATCCGCGGGCCCCGCGGCCGCGGACGCGTGCCGTGGACGCGTTCACGGGCACGATCTCGGATCACGACGGGTTGGTTACCCTGGGCTCTCTGATACGGAGCCTGCGCTGCGTTCGATTCGCAGGTGATCCACGACACATGAAGCAGCGCGCGGCGCTGGCAGTCTAGCGACTGCGCCTGCATGACGAGCAGGAGGAGGCAGGTGCGATCCCTGCGCGCCGCACCGTCGAGACCGCTCTCGACGAGACCGTTCACCGCGAGACCGCTCTCGGCGGAGGTCACCTCTCGACCGCGGTCGCCTCTCGACCGCGGTCACCTCTCGACCGAACGTCGAGCGTTCACGGGTGTCACGCGAGTGATGCCGCCACGGGCTTGTCTTCGAGGGAAGGCGTCTGCCTTGCAAGCAGATGGATCGGGTGCGACTCCCGACAGGTCCACCGCGACGCGCGACGGGCTCGCTCCGTCCGCTCGTCTCGTCTCTGTGCATGGCTCAATCTGGTTCAGAGCACTCCGTTCGGGTCGGAGGGATTGGAGGTTCGAATCCTCCTGCACAGACCGCGCGGCTCCACGCGAGCCGCTCACGCCGACGTAGCCCAACTCGGTAGAGGCCGCAGTCTCAGAAACTGTGTGTCGTGAGGGTTCGAATCCCTCCGTCGGTACCCGTCCAACCATCGCCAGAGAGCACCCGTCCCGGGCGCGGCGCTTCCGCGCCACGCGACGAGACGCGCTCGACCGAGCGCGACGCGGACGCGATACGTCACCGTGGTGGAATTGGAATACACGCCAGCTTGAGGTGCTGGGCTCCATCGTGAGTTTGAGGGTTCGACTCCCTCCGGTGACACCAGCACGTCCGGGGATCCGGTCGCCTACTCCAAGAAGCTCCCGTCGCCGCGCCTCCGCGCGGCGTCATCAGACCCTCCGAGAGGAGATCGAGCCGTGAAGAAGAGAAAGAGAAGGTGACCCATGCAAACGTTGATGCTGACCCCCTGGATGGCGCCCCACAAGATCATCTCGTGGCAGCGCGCCGTCGTGCTGACCTGGCTCGGCAAGGTCGAGGTCATCGAGACCTGGGACGCGGAGCTCCGCGCCCCGAGCGTCGCGATGCTCGCGCCCGCCGTCGTTCGGCTGAAGAAGGGGTCGGTGTCGACGAAGCAGTCGGTTCGCTTCTCCCGCGTGAACGTGTTCACGCGCGACAAGTTCCGCTGCCAGTACTGCGGAGAGAAGAAGCCCATCCGCCAGCTGAACTACGACCACGTCATCCCGCGCGTGCAAGGCGGAAAGACCGTCTGGGAGAACATCGTCAGCTCTTGTTACGCATGCAACGATCGCAAGGGGAGCCGCACGCCCGAGCAGGCCGGCATGAGGCTGCTGCGGCAGCCGAAGAAGCCGGCGTCGCTGCCCGTCGTGCCGCCGCTCCGTCTCGAGGAGGGTGAGCTGCCGGACGTCTGGCAGCCGTACTGCGACGGCTTCACTGCGTCGGCTCCACTCTCCGCCTGAGACGCCTCGCCGCTCGCTCGCGCACGTTCCCGTGCTCGGAGCGCGCGGCGCGGGGGGCTCGAGCGGCGGGACTCGCGAGCGCGCCTCGCGGCGACACTCCCGCGTCCTGGTCCATGACGCGAAACTGGACCGCCTATCTCCGTTCCTACCCCGCGGCACACGCGGCAGGGGAGGTTCCTTCATCGGCCGCGGCGCTCGTCGCGGCATGCATCGCCGGGGTCGCCCTGGCATCTCAGGGCGTAGCTTAGCCGGCGAAAGCGCCAGCCTGGGGGGCTGGAGACCGCAGGTTCGACTCCTGCCGTCCTGACTGGAGGTCGTCCGACCTGGAGGGCAAGTCCGCGAGGCGCGGAGATCGTCTGGAACACGATTCGCGCGGCTCGACCGCGTGAGGTTCGAGTCCTCTGCCCTCCGCTCTTCGAATCCCTCTGCCCTCCGCTCTTCGAATCATGATCGGTAAGCTCAATAGGTAGAGCGGGAGTCTGAAAAGCTCCGCGTAGGGGGTTCGAATCCCTCACCGATCACCGGCGCGCCGCGCGCACCACGCGGAAGGAACACCGGCTGGGAGCCGGGCTCGCCTCGAAAGCAGAGCGCACCCCAGCGCGGGTGAGGGGTTCGAGACCTCTTCCTTCCTCCAAGCTTCCTCCAAGCTCGTCATACGTCCGCCCGAACGCGGCCGAGCGCCCGCCCGAACGCATCCGAGCTTCCTCCGGCGCGCCCGTCCGACCTGCCCGCGCGGCGCCGGACGCGCGCGCCCCTCTCCTCGTCGTGGTGGCACCACGCATTGGTCTACGAAGCCAGTTGTCTAGGTTCGATTCCTAGCGAGGAGACCCTCTACCTTCGTCCTGACGGAATCAGGATCGAGCCTCCGAAGCTCGCGCCCCGGGTTCGACTCCCGGCGAAGGTGCCGCGACGACCGCGCGTCGTCGCAACGCATCACCTCGTTGCAGTGTGGGGGAGGAGCTACCCCGCGAGCCTCATAAGCTCGAGACGCTGGTGCGATTCCAGCCGCTGCACCCTCTCTCCGTCGACGGCGTGAGCTCACGCCCGCGCCGCCGACACCTCTGTTCCCGTCGTCTAGACGGCCAAGGACACTGGGCTCTCAATCCAGCAACACGGGTTCGAATCCCGTCGGGAACGCCTCACTCCACGTCACGTCCACCCCGAGCCCTCGCGCGCGAGCACGCGCGACCGGCTCGCGCCCCACCCCGCTCGGAAAGGAGAACACGATGCCGAACGAAGACCTCTCGCGCCACGCCGGTCGCGGCCCGCTCACGGGCGATCCGGCAGCGTCGATCCCCGCCGAGCGCGAGCTCGCGGAGTACGCCGACCGCGGGACCTCCTACGCGTCGACCGCCGAGCGCGAGCTCGCGGAGTACGCCGACCGCGGGACGGTCCACGGGACGTTCTACGCCACGGACGCCGAGCGTCCCCTCGACGAGCTGTCGAGGCTCGTGAGCGCCGCGCGTCCCGAATTCGTCGCCAAGACGGCCGTCTACTGCCGCGAGCGCGGCCGGCGCGGAGACGTCGCGGCGATCCTCGTCGCCTGGCTCGCTGCGCGCGACGTCGACCTGATGCTGCGCGTCTTCCCACGCGTCATCGACGACGCGCGGACGCTGCGGACCTTCGTCGGGACCGTTCGCTCCGGGGTCACGGGCCGCAGGTCGTTCGGCTCGGCGCCGAAGCGCGCCCTCCGCGAGTGGTTCGCCGCGAGGAGCCCCGAGGTCCTCTTTCGCCAGTCCGTCGGCTCGAGCCCGTCCATGTCGGACGTCATCAAGATGGTTCGCCCTCCCCCCCGGAACGACGAGGGCGAAGCCGATGCCGTCCGTGAGGCCCTCTACGGCTACCTCATCGGAAGAAGCGTGGACGAGTCCAAGCTGCCGGCGCTCACCCAGGCCTTCGAGGCCTGGAAGCGGCGCGCCGGCGGGCCGACCGGGGACCGCGACGAGCCGCTGCCCGACGTGCCGTTCGAGATGCTCACCGCTCTCCCGCTGCGCGCCGAGCACTGGACCGACCTGACGACCAAGATGACGTTCGGCCAGCTCCGCCAGCACCTCGGGACGCTCTACCGTCACGGCGTCTTCGCCGATCCGGTGATCGTCGACGTGGTCGCCGAGCGCCTCGAGGACCCGAGGGCCGTCGCGCGATCGCGCGCGCTCCCCTACGAGCTGCTCGCGACCTACCGCGCCGCTCCCTCGAACATGCCACCGCGGATCGTCCTCGCGCTGGCGCGCGCGATCGAGCACGCGGTGGCGAACGTCCCCGCGATCCGTGGCTCCGTCGCGCTCTGCCCGGACGTGTCCGGATCGATGCACGCGCCGGTGAGCGGACATCGCGGCCCGACCACGTCGCTCGTCCGCTGCATCGACGTCGCGGCGCTCGCGACCGCGGCGCTCCTGCGGAAGAGCGAGCACGCCACGGTGCTGCCGTACTCCGACGACGTCGTCGCGCTCGAGCGTCCGCTCGACGCGCGGGACTCGGTGCTCACGAACGCCGACGTCCTCTCCGCGCTGCCGAGCCGTGGGACGTCGTCGGCCGCGCCGCTCCGCTGGCTGAGCGCCCGCGGCGAGGCCCCCGATCTGGTCGTCGTCCTGTCCGACGACCAGGCGTGGACCGACTTCCGCGAGCGCGCTTCTCCCGCGACGAGCGCGACCACCCGAGGCACCGTGATGGCCGAGGAGTGGGAGCGCCTCCGCGCGCAGAACCCGCGCGCGAAGCTCGTGCTCGTCGATCTGAAGCCGCGCGCCTGCGCACCTCGTCCGAGGCGCGCCGACGTGCTCGAGATCGGCGGGTTCTCGGACGCCGTCTTCGACGCGATCGCGTCGTTTTCGTGCGCCGACTCGTCCGGCGTCGACCTGCTCGAGGCGATCGACGCCGTCGCGCTCTGATCGCCGAAGCGGCTCGGCGCGCTCCGAGCCGTCGCTCGCCGCCCACGCCCAGACAGCGGGGCACCTCACTGGTAGCGAGGAACGAGGAGGGTGCAATTCCCTCGGGTGGCTCCGACACGACCGCCCCGCGGGTGAAGGCCAGACCGGCCTTCGCCCGCGGACCGCGGCCGACCGGGCTCGCGAGGGCCCCGACTTGCGGTGGTAGTTCAACAGTAGAACCCGAGCCCGCCACGCTCGAGATCCGAGTGCGATTCTCGGTCACCGCTCCGACGCGCGGCTCGCGCCGACCCACGCGAGCCCGATCCTCGCTGCGATCCTCGGAGGAGGGCGCGCCTCATGAGCGCGGCTCCGGCGGTTCGACTCCGCCCGCAGCGACCGATCCGGGGTGTTCCAACAGCAGGATCCACGGCTTTGAACCGTCGGGATGGGGGCGCGAATCCCCCCTCCGGAGCCGGCCGGCGACGCGGACGCGCCGGCCCATTGTGGTGTTTCGCATCATCGCTCCCGCGCGGGGCCCGTTCATCTGGTGATGACGCCTGTCTCACGAACAGGAAAAGGAGAGTTCGATCCTCTCGCCCCGCACCTCCGCCCCGACGGGCCTGCCCGCCGGCGGCGCGTCCCCGCCAGCGTGGCCCAACCAGCAGAGGCGGCCGCTTCAAACCCGGCGAGTTGGGGGTGCGAATCCCCCCGCTGGCACCGCCCGTCGCGGCCCCTGTCCGGCCACGACGAGGCCGACGCGGGACGAGCAAGGACCTCCCCTCATGGAAGCCAAACCGCGAATGGTCGCGGGCCCGGCCGCTACCCGGTGCGTACCGCGAGGTATGGCGTTCGATTCGCCTGGCTTCCGCCCGAAAAGTGTCCCTCGCGGGACATGCCCCTTGGCGCCGAGTGTCGCTCTGGATCGGAGGCGGATATTGGTTGGCCGCGCCTGTCTGTAAAACAGGATCTTTCGATGGCAATGGGGGTTCGATTCCCTCCCGATCCACCGGGCGCGTGACGCGCTAGAATTTAGGTCTCGTTTCGCCGACCGAGTTACGCTGCTCGATATGAAGAAGGAGGCCATCCGCGTCTCGACGATGGTGCCGACGGCGCCCACGACGCTGTACCTCGCTTGGCTGAACGCCGAGCAGCACAGCGCGATGACCGGTGGGATAGCCAAGATCGATCCGCAAGTCGGGGGGAAGTTCACCACCTGGAACGGATACATCAGCGGCAAGCTCGTCATCCTCGACCTCGGCCGCCGGTTCGTCATGAGCTGGCGTACGACCGATTTCCCCCGCGAAGCTCCCGACTCGCGCGTCGAGGTTCATTTCGAGGCGCTCGGCGGCAGCACGCGGGTGACGGTCCTGCACACGGAGATCCCCGAGGGTCAGAGCGAAAAGTGCCGTGAGAGCTGGAACGAGAAGTACTTCGGCCCCATGCGCACCTTCTTCAGCAAGTACCTCCCCGATCCGCGCAAGCCGCCGCCGCCTCGACGTCCGCCGCCGCCTCCCGAAGACGAGGAAGAGGAGGAGACCACGCCGAAGAAGGGGAAGCTCGGCGCGAAGGCGACGTCGAACAAGCAGCCCGTCTCGATCAAGGCGAAGCCGGCCGCCGCCGCCTCGAAGCCGGCCGCCCCGAAGGCGTCCGCCAAGCCCGCCGCCCCCGCCCCCGCCAAGCCGGCCAAGGCCCCCGCCAAACCGGCCGCACCCGCCAAGCCGGCCAAGGGCCCCGCCAAGCCGGCGGCCAAGGCGCCGCCCGCCAAGCCGGTCAAGGGCGCCGCCAAGCCGGCTGCGAAGAAGGCCGCGGCCAAGCCCGCCAAGAGCAGCGGCAAGCCCGCAGCGACCAAGGCCAAGCCGGCCGCGAAGAAGGCAGCCCCCAAGAAGCCCGCTCCCAAGAAGCCCGCTCCCAAGGGGAAGAAGAAGTAGCTAGGACGCCGGCAGACGCGCGTCCTCTTCCCACCACAAGACGCTGAGCGCTGCGCCGCGCTGCGGGCTCACGCGCGGCTCGCCGTCGCGGTCGATCGCGTCCGTCTCGCGCGCGGTGTCGTCCTGGTCGAGCGGGATTTCCTGCGTCGTCGCCAACTCGTCACTCATGCGTGAGTTACTAACGCTCCGCGCGGCCCCGCGCAAGGCCCGGGGCGCGACGAGCTTGCCCCGCCGCGTCTGCGCCGGGCGCCCCGCCACCTCCGCGCCGGGCGTTCAGCCGCGCCTGCGCCGGGCGTTCAGCCGCGCCTGCGCCGGGCGTTCAGCCGCGCCTGCGCCGGGCACCCGCCACGTCTGCGCGGGGCGCCCGCGTCTTGTGCTGGCGCCCAGGCGCGCGGACGCAGGCGCTCGCCGTGAAACCGCGGAGCTACGAGGCCCGCCCGGCGTCGATCGGCCGAAAGCGGGACGAACTTCGGGCGCGCGGGACTAGCATCGGAGCACCGTGACCACAGAGCCGCTCCTCGACGATCTCCTCGCCTTCCTCGGGGCCTCCCCGACGCCCTTCCACGCCGTGGCGAGCGCCACCGAGCGCCTCGCTGCCGCGGGCTTCCGCTCGATCGCCGAGACCGATCCCTGGACCGACCTCGCGCCGGGCCGCTACACGGTGGCCCCCGGCGGCTCGAGCCTCTTCGCGTTCGTCATCCCCGAGGGAAAGCGGATTTCGGGGTTTCGCATCGTGGGCGCGCACACGGACAGCCCGAACCTCCGGCTCAAGCCGAACGCGGAGTACAAGAAGGAGGGCTACGCGCAGCTCGGCGTCGAGGTCTACGGCGGCGTCCTGCTCGCGTCGTGGCTCGATCGCGACCTGTCGCTCGCCGGCCGCGTCTTCGTCCGCGACGGCGGGCGCGTCGAGACGCGCCTCGTGCGCTTCACGAAGCCGATGGTCCGCGTCGCCCAGCTCGCGATCCACCTCGATCGCGACGTCAACGACGGCCTCAAGCTGAACCGGCAGGAGCACCTCGCGCCGATCTTCGGGCTCGCCGGCGAGGGCGCCCGGGACCTGACGGCCATCCTCGCCGAGGAGCTCGAGGCGCCGCGCGAGGCGATCGTCGGGAGCGATCTCATGCTCTACGACGTCGTCCTGCCGACGCTCGGCGGCCGCGACGAGGAGCTCATCTTCTCGGCGCGCCTCGACAACCTCGCGATGTGCCACGCCGGCGTCCGCGCGCTGATCGACGCCGCCCCGGCCGCCGAGGCCGGCGACGTGGTCCCGGTCGCGGCCCTGTTCGACCACGAGGAGGTCGGCAGCGAGACGGCGTACGGCGCGCACTCGGGCTTCCTCCCGCGCGCCCTCGAGCGCATCGTGTCCGGTCGCGGCGGCTCGCGCGAGGACTACCACCGCGCCCTCGCCGGCTCGCTCTGCGTATCGGCGGACATGGCCCACGCGGTCCACCCCAACTACGAGGGCCGCCACGAGGCGCGCCACAAGCCCGTCCTCAACGGAGGGCCGGTCATCAAGGTCAACGCCCAGCAGCGCTACGCGACCTCCGGCGCGACCGCCCTGCTCTTCCGCGATCTGTGCGCGAAGGCCGAGGTCCCGGTGCAGCACTACGCCCACCGCACCGATCTCCCCTGCGGCAGCACCATCGGACCGATCGCGTCGACCCTGCTCGGGATCCGCACCGTCGACGTCGGCAACCCGATGCTCAGCATGCACTCCGTCCGGGAGCTCGGCGGGGCAAAAGATCCCATTATGATGACCAAGGTGCTCGGGGCGTTCTACGCTTGTCCTGATCCCGGCGGCCCCTGAGCGAGCGCCGGGCCTCCCCGCCCATGAGCAAGTCGCGCGTCGTCGTCGTGTTCGCGTTCGCCGCCGCGGCCGTCCTCGCCGCCGGCTGCAAGAAGAAGGCGGGCGGTAGCTGCAAGGGCACGGAGTCGACCTGCATCGACAAGCAGACGGCGCTCGCCTGCCAGGGCGGCACATTCGTCGAGATCGCGTGCGCGGGCCCGCTGGGCTGCGCGAAGTACAAGGACCACGCGAGCTGCGACACCTCAGTCGCGAGCGCCGGCGATCCGTGCCTCGGTGAGGAGGACGACGAGTACGCTTGCTCACCCGACAAGCAGCGCGCGGTGATCTGCAAGCACGGCAAGTTCGAGCCGTGGCTCGAGTGCCGGGGCAAGGCCGGCTGCTCGATGCTCGGGCGCTCGGTGTCGTGCGACACGTCGATCGCGGAGCAAGGCGATCCATGCAAGACGCAGGGCGCGGTCGCGTGCTCGGGCGATCAGAAGCACATGGTCGTCTGCCGCGACGGCAAGTTCGCGCTCTACCGCTACTGCCGGGGGCAGCACGGCTGCTTCAGCCGCGGCGAGACGCCGTCGTGCGACCTCACCCAGTCGCTCGCGGGGGATCCTTGCGGGATCCCCGGGCAGGTCGTGTGCTCGGTCGACGGGAAGACGGAGCTCGTTTGCCAGGGCGGCGTGTTCACGAAGTCGATCACGTGCAAGACGTCCTGCACCGTCACGAACCGCCCGGGCCGCCCCATCGACTGCAGGTGATCGCGCGTAACGGCGCGCGGCGCGTATCGGCGCTCGGCGCGTATCGGCGCTCAGCGCGCGTCGGAGCAGCAGCGGAAGCCGGTCGAGTAGTCGTGGTAGCTCACATCGTGAGCGACCGTCTTGTATTTGCAGCCGTCGCCGTTGATGCGCGTGTCCTGGTAGTAGCCGCCGCGGAACACGCCGCGTGACCCGTTCACGTCGGCGGTCCACTCGTGGAGGTTCCCGACCATGTCGTAGACGCCGAACGCGTTCTTGCACTTCGAGAACGCGCCCGTCCGCGCGACGGTGTTCTCGGCGCGGTTGATGCGCGGATCGTTCATCGCCTCGTGGGAGGCGTAGACGGCGTCGCCCATCCCGGGGTTCAGCTTCGCGAGCGGCGCGCGGCCGGAGTCGTTGCAGTAGCCGTCCTTGCGCTCGTCGCCGTAGGGGAACGTCGTCGGCTGCTTGCCGCGGCACGCGAACTGCCACTCCTCGCCCGTGCAGAGCCGCTTCTTCGCCGCCTTGCACGCGGCCTCGGCCTCGTTCTTCGAGATGTAGCCCTGCGGGACCACGCCGGGCTTCGAGATGGCCTTGACCTTGAGCTTCGTCACCGGCTCGTAAGGTGCGTGGCTGACCTCCTTCTTGCCCTGGACCTCGACGACCGAGCCCTCCCAGCGGTCGATGCAGTACGAGCGCGCGGGCGACGAGTCGGTCGTGATGTGCGCCATGCCCGGGGGACACGGGCCGCTGCGCCCCTCGCTGCTGCTGTTCGCGGTGAAGAGCGAGCACGACGCGCCCGTGGCGGCGAGGAGCACGATGGCAGAGCGGCGGTA
>JAHBWA010000195.1 GCA_019637195.1 Labilithrix sp.
AAGGAAGCCGATGAGCGCCTCAAGGTGCTCGAGCGCCGCGGCTTCGTCACGTTCCACGGGAGCTTCAGCTACTTCGCGGAGCGCTACAAGCTCGACATCCTCGCCGTGATCGAGCCGTATCCGGGCTCGCAGCCGACGGGCGAGTACGTGTCGAAGGTCCTCCGCGTGATCAAGGACAAGAAGGTCCCGGCGCTCTTCAGCGAGCCGCAGCTCGATCCCCGCCCGGCCAAGGTCCTCGCCGAGGAGGCGAAGGTCCCGCTCGGCGTGCTCGACCCGGTCGGCGGCGGTCCGGAGACCGACTCGTACGAGAAGATGATCCGCTTCAACGTCCGCGAGCTCGAGAAGCACCTCCGATGAGCGCGACGCGCGGCGGCCCGCCTTCGGGAGGCAGCGCGCCGCCGGCGTCCCCCGCAGAGCGCCGGGATTCCACGGGACCAGGACCGCGGAGCATGGGCCTCGGCCCGGCCTCGCGGAAGCCCGTCGAGCGAACGACGCCGTTTCGCGGCACGCTCCCTCCCGACGAGGCGCCGCGCGTGCTCGACATCCGCAACGTCGGCAAGCGCTTCGGCGACAAGGTCGTCCTCGAGGACGTCACGTTCCACGTGCCGGTCGGCGAGTTCCTCTGCCTGTGCGGCCCGAACGGCGCCGGCAAGAGCACGCTGCTCAAGGCGATCCTCGGGCTGCTCCACCCCGACCGCGGGAGCATCACGATCGCCGGGCTGCCCGTCGCGCGCGGGCGCTCCAAGATCGGGTACGTCCCGCAGCGCAAGGGGTTCGACCGCGACTTCCCCGCGTCGCCCGTCGAGGTCATCGTCGCCAACCTGCGCGGGCGCTGGCCGCTCCGCATCCACGCGTCCGAGCGCGAGCTCGCGATGGCGATGCTCGAGCGGACCGGCGCGGCGACGATCGCCAACGCGCAGATGCGCGACCTGTCCGGCGGCGAGACCCAGCGCGTCTACCTGGCGCGCGCGCTCGCGACCAAGCCCGAGCTCTTGATCCTCGACGAGCCGACCGCCGGCGTGGACGTCGGCGGCCGCGCCGCGATCATCGACCTCATGGCCGAGATCAGCGCGTCCGACTCGATCGCGGCCATCCTCGTCACGCACAACCTGCAGGCGATCGCCCGCTGCGCGGAGCGCGTCGTCTACCTCGAGAGGACCGTCAAGGCGTGGGGGCTCTGGACCGAGCTCGCGAGCGATCGGGAGCTCACGGCGATCCAGGTCGTCGCCGGCGACCACCCGGCGGTGCAGCTCGACAGCGACTGAGGCACGAGGGCTCGCGCCTGCGACACGGGCGCACAGCCTGGCCGGGTTCGCGGTGGCGCTCGGACCTCAGAATCATGTCGCATTTCGCAGCGAAGCTCGTGTACGGCCCGTATGGAAGGCCTGAAAGACGGGTGCTAGCGTGATGAGGCTGGACGCGTTGCAGCCAAAGCCGCACGCTTCTGATTGTTCCCCATGCTGCGCGCCCCCGAGACCCCGCTCATCCTCTGGATCTGCGCGGCGGTGTGCGCCCACTTCATCTTCGCCGAAGGCGGCGATCAGGTCGCCACCTACCACGAGGACCGAAGCTACATCTTCCAGATGGGGACGCGCGCGCGAAGCGCCGCGCACGGCAAGGACCAGACGATCGAGATCGTCACGAGCGACGACGGTCAACCCGCCGAAGAGCCGCCGGACGACGAGGAGAAGGCGAAGCCCGAGGCGAAGAAGGACGAGAAGAAGCCCGAGCCCGAGGCGCCGAAGGAGCCGAACACTCCGAAGCCGGAGCCGCCTCCGAAGCCCGAGGTGAAGATCGTCACCAAGGAAGAGGACCCGCTCAAGAAGCTCGACGAGGTCCCGCTCAAGCAAGACAACCGCATCGCGGTGAAGCAGCACGCGCCGAAGAACCAGGACGACAACCCGAACGCGAAGTTCATCGCCGACGACGCCAACAAGGTCGAAGAAGAGTCGGTCGCGACGCAGACGTCCACCGACCAGGACGATCCGAACCCGACCCCGGGCTCGAACAAGACGGCGGGGCCGAAGGACAACGTCGGCGACAGCGACCGCACGAAGATCGCCGACAGCGACGACCACAAGGGGGAGCAGAACAAGGCGCCCGGCGAGAAGGGCACCGAGTTCGACGTCCAGCACGACGCGCGGCCGATCGACCAGCCGCAGGGCCCCGTCGCGGTGAACCAGGCCGAGGCCGCGCAGACGCCGCGGTCGGGCGGCGACGGTCGGGCCCCCTCGCAGGTCTCTCCGAACGAGCCGCCGCCGCAGCTCGCGCCGGGCGCCCCGCCCGCTCCCGCCCCCGACGTCCTTCAGGGCGGACCGAGCGGCTGGGCGTTCAACCCGATCCGCCCCGGCGCCGACGCCGATCCGGCCCCGGCCTCCCCCGGGACCACGAACCAGAGGCCCCCCGTCGCGCAGAACAAACCGAACACGAAATGGCTCGGCCTCGGCGGCTCGCCCGGCCCCGGTCAGGTGAACCTGAACCTGTCGCACACCGGCGTCGTCGCCGCCGTCGGCGTCGACCAGCTCCGGAAGGAGCGGGAGGCGGACGGCGAGCGTCGCAAGAGCCAGCACCGCGGCTCCTGGACCGCGTCGAACTTCGAGCGGTGGCGCAACGCGATCGAGAACTACGTGTCGAGCGTGAAGCCCGGCAACCAGACCGCGCTCAACACCGCGGCGGTGCCCTTCGCCTCGTACCTCAACACGATCCACAACCGGATCCACCCCATCTTCGCCGACAGCTTCCTCGGGTCGCTCGACAACCTCCCGCGGTCGCACCCGATGAACGATCCGAAGATCCTCACGCGCCTCGAGATCGTCGTGAGCCCCAAGGAAGGGCGCATCGTGAAGCTGGGCATCGTGAAGACGAGCGGCATCACGGCGTTCGACATCGCCGCGCTCGACAGCGTCCACCGCGCTCAGCCGTTCGGACCGGCGCCGGGCGCCATCGTCTCGCCCGACGGGAACGTCTACCTCCACTGGGAGTTCCACCGCGACGAGGTCTTCGCCTGCTCGACGATGCACGCGCGGCCGTTCATGCTGAACACGCCGGCGAAGCCGCCGGTCGAGCCCGAGCCTCCGGGCGGGCCGAGCCCGCGGAGCCCGACGCACGAGCGCGGCGCACCTCCGCCGGTGAACATCAACGAGAGCCGCGAAGGCGCGCTGCCGCCCCGCCGGGCCCCCGCGCGCGGCTGAGATGGTCGCGGGGATGTTCGATCCCGCAGCGCGAATCGTTGTAACCTGACGGCGCATTGGAGACGGAATCGCCGGGCAGTCGCACGACCATCGGATGGGCCGGCAGCGCGCTCGTCCTGACCGCTGCCGTGGCGATCGTCGCGAAGATCGCGGGGGTGATCGTGGCGCCCGGCTCGCGCGGCGTCCTGAGCGGCAAGGTGGTCAACGTGGTCGAGACGGCCTCGGGCGCGCTCGCTTACACGCTGATCGCGCTCCTCGTCGCGCTCGTGTGCGCGGCGTCGTTCGAGCTCGCGCGCGCGCGCGGCGGGAGCACCCTGGCGCGCGGCGGGGTCGTCGCGATCTCCGGGCTGATCGTCGCGCTGGCTTCGCCGGCCGTGGTCGAGCGCCTCGGCACGCTGCCCTCGCTCGCGCTGGCGGTCATCACGAGCCTCGTCGCGATGATCGCCGGGGGCGTGGTCATCCGCACGCCGGCGACCCGCGCGATCGGCGGGATCCTCACGCTGCTCGCGATCTGCGGGCTGCTCCGCGTCGTGGCGTGGGAGACGTCGGCCGTGAGCTTCGACCGCGCGAGCCACCGCCTCCACGAGGTCGCGCGCGGGTTCACGACGGCCGCGGTGGGGCTGCAGGCGGTCGCCGCGCTGCTCGCCGCGGCGTGGATCGGCACGCGCTCGAAGGTGCGCGGGCGCGTCCTCGCCAACCTCGCCATCGTGCTGGCCTTCGGGATCACGTGGCTGGCCGCGCGCTCGAGCGACTCGCCGTCGTCGCTCGAGGCCATCCTCCGCGCGACGCTCCCGAGCGCCGCCGGCCTGCCGTCACCCTACCTGCTCGGGTCGATCGGCGCGTTCCTCGTCCCCGCGTCGCTGCTCCTCGCGTGCGTCGCGCTCCTCCAGCCCGCGGAGTCGCCGGCCGTCGTCGCGTCGCTGGCGCTCGCGCTCCTCTCGCACGGCGCCTTCGACGTCCCGCTCCACGCGCTGCTCGTCACCGCGAGCGCCCAGTGGGCCATGCTCGCGATGAGCGATCAGCGCTTCGGCGTCCAGCAGCCGATGTCGCCGCCCTCGGCGCCGATCGTGTAGATGCCGTGGCAGTAGTCCTTCGGCACCTCGTCGAAGACGGTGCCGAGGCAGCGCACGAGGGCCTTCGATCCGTCCGGGAGGCTCTCCGGGCAGCTGCCCTGGGAGCGCGCGGTCGCGGTGCCGCACGACGACGTCGACTTCTTCGCGCACGTCTTCTCGGTCGTGTACTGGCCCTTCACGCAGACGCCGTCCTCACCGCAGTCGGTGTCGACGCGGCACGGTGAGCAGAGCGAGCCGTCGCCGACGCACACCGTCGCGCGCGGGTAACAGACCTTGGCGCCGACGCCGACGTCCGCGCAGCGCGCCTCGGTCGGGCAGCTCGCGTTGCCGTCGCACTCGGGGGAGCAGACGCGCGCGCCGCTGGCGTCCTCGATGCAGTGCTGCGTCTTGCCGAGGATCGGCGGGCAGTCGAGATCGACCTTGCACGTCGAGCAGTAGGTCCGGCGGAGGCAGACGTTCTGCACCTCGCCGAAGGTCGTGCGCTTCGCCGTCCCGACGTTCGGCGTCGCGTTGGCCTTGCCGCACCAGAAGCCGGCGCCGCAGTCGCGATCGGTCTCGCAGTCGTAACGCGTGCAGTATGCATCTCCGTCGGTCGGCGACGCGCCGAAGCAGTAGAAGCCCTGGTCGCCGTCGCAGCCGGGGTTCTCCATGCCGAGGTTCGCCTGGCACTTCGCTCCCCACTGCCCGCTCGTCTTCTTCTCGAGCGGCTGCCCCGCGAAGTTCAGCGCGGTGTCCTGCACGCAGAACGGCGGATCGCCGACCGCGGTGTCCGTGCACGTGTAGCCGAACGGACAGCTCGCCGCCGGATCGGCGTTCGAGCTGCAGGTCTTCCGGCACTTGGTCTCGCCCTCGAAGGCGAGGCACGTGTTGCCGGTGGCGCACTTGGCGCTGTCGCAGGTGGCGGGCGTATCGGGATCCGACGAGCACGCGGCGAGCACCGCGAGGCCGCCGAAGATCACCGTGAAGCCGAAGGAACGAAGCGTCGCGAAGGGAGTTCTCGAGACCACGAGCATGACAGCGCCCATACCGCCGCGGGACAGGCAGCACAAGTCCTCCTGCGGGCGTCTTCCGCGGTGGCCGCCGTCCGCGGTTGTAGGAGGAGAGCGCCGCCGGAGCCGACCGAGCTCACGCGATCCGAGGCTGGCGCGAGGGACGCGTCCGAGACGTCGAATCGCGTGACCCGAACGACGCCCTACCGACGACAGGATCTCGAAACGCCAGAGAGCGCCTGAACAAAGCGCGCGGAGCCGTTTGACGGGCCGCCGCGTAGAGACAAAATCAAAGAGTGGTCGCTTGACGACAGCGTGGGCAGAGGTACCCTCCCGCCCGCAAGCGCGACGCCGTTGCGTCCCACCCCCTTGCGTTCTCCTCTGAAGGTGGCCCCATGAAGATCGCCCCGATTCTCGCAGCGTCCCTCCTCGTCGGACTCGTCGCGTGCGCATCGTCCAACTCGAGCGAGCCCGACCAGGACAAGGGCCTCGAGGGCGACGGCGTCGGCGCCGCAGACACCGCGCCGGACACGAACCCCGACGGCATCCCGTACCCGACGGACAACATCGGCACGGTCGAGCGCAAGGGCACCAAGAGCGGCAACCGGATCGCCAACTTCAAGTTCCTCGGCTATCCGGACGCGAACCAGACGGGCGGGCTCCAGCCCATCTCCCTGGCGCAGTACTTCGACCCGACCGGCACCAAGTACAAGATCATCCACCTCCAGGCCGCAGGCGTCTGGTGCGGCGTGTGCCAGGCCGAGACGCGGGTCGTCGCGCCGATGAAGGCGGAGCTCGAGGCCAAGGGCGTCGTCTGGCTCGTCAGCCTCGCCGAGGGCGCGACCCCGGGCGTCCCCTCGAAGGAGAGCGACCTCAAGCGTTGGATCAGCAACTTCAACTCGCCGTACACGCACTGGCTCGATCCGGGCAACGCCAACCTCGGGCCCTTCTATGATCGCACCGCCCTCCCGTGGAACGCGGACATCGACGCGACCACGATGGAGATCCTGACGGCCGGCACCGGCGGCGTCACGTCGAAGGACGGCATCCTCCAGAAGATCGACGAGGCCCTCGACCTCGCCGCCAAGAGCAAGCTGAGGAACCCGCAGTGATCAAGCGCGCGACCTCCCTTCGTGCCGCGGGGGTGGCCGCCGTGCTCGTGTGCTTCGCGGGGTGTGGCGGAGAACAAGGCGCCGGCGCCCAGAACCCGGGCGACGTCCAGCGCGACGGCGCCCCGGGAAAGGGTGCCACGGCGTCCGACTTCTCCGCGCGTGACACCCAGGGCAAGACCGTCCGCCTGTCGAGCTACCTCGGCAAGCAGGTCATCCTCCTCAACTTCTGGCAGACGTGGTGCGAGCCGTGCGTCGCCGAGTTCCCGCACATGCGGAAGATGTACGAGGCGAACAAGGACAAGGGCTTCGTCATCTTCGGCATCGCGATGGACGGGCCCGAGACCGTCGCCAACGTCCCGGCGTTCGCGCAGCGCAACCAGCTGAATTTCCCCGTCCTCCTCGACGAGGACTCCCACATCGCCGCCGTCTACAACCCGAAGAAGTCCGCGCCGCTCTCCGTCCTGATCGATCGGTCCGGAAAGATCGCCGTCATCCGCGAAGGGTACAACCCGGGTGACGAGGAGTACCTCGCGGCCGACGTCGCGAAGGTGCTCGACGGCCCCGGCGCGGCTCAGTAAGTTCGCGCCTCCCGCACCCGCGGTTCGCGCCTTTCACCGACCGGAGCCGCGCCGCTCGTTCGTGAGGCGACGCAGCTCGACATCGCGACTCCAGCCGGAGTCACCACGTGAGCACTCGCTTGCATCCATCGCTCCGCCTCGTCGCGGCCCGCCGCTCGCTCGCCTGCGCGGCGCTGGTCGGCGGCGCGCTCTTCTGCGCCGCTCCCGCCCACGCCGTCGATCTCCCGGCGGTCGGCGGAGCGCCGGTCAAGCTCGACATCACGGAGACCGCGGTCGTCGCCCAGCGCTTCGCCCCACGCGAGGGCGAGCTCGAGCAGGACCAGGGCTACTTCGTCTGGCTGAACCGGCTGAACCTGGTCCTCGGCTGGAAGAAGTTCACCCTCGGCGCCCGGATCGACTCGTCGATTTACGCGCTCCGCCCCGAGGACCGCATCACGAGCTCCGATCCGTCGGTGCAGCGCGGCCTCCTCAGCGACGGCTCGACCCGCTACCGCGACGCGATCTACCCGGCGAAGCTCTGGCTCACCTACCGCAACGAGGGCGTCGAGGTCACCGCCGGCGACAGCTACGTCCAGTTCGGTCGCGGCCTCGTCCTGTCACTGCGCAAGGTCGACGAGCTCGGCGTCGACACCACGCTGTTCGGCGGCAAGGTCACCGTCCAGAAGGACCCGTTCGCGATGACGGTCATCGCCGGGCTCGCGAACCCCGCGCGCGTCGACGAGCCCACCGGCCGCGCCCTCTTCCCTTCGAACCGGATCCCGCCCGTCGGCCAGTTCGGCGCGGTCCCGACCCAGCCGATGTTCGGCTCCGACCGCATCGTCGGCGCCCAGCTCCAGGCGGGGCGCGGCCTCCCGGTCGTCGCGTCCACCCACGCCGTCCAGCTGACGAAGTGCGCGCCCTACCGCTACGACGCGGACGGCGACGTCATCGAGAACCCGTTCGACGCGCCCCTCGGCACGTGCGAGGAGCCCTCGCGCGGCACCTGGCTCGGCGACGTCCCGCTGCTCGGGCCCGTCATCGCGCGGCGCGAGACGATCAACGCCGGGCAGAGCATCGAGGTGCCGAGCCTCTGGGGCCACGGCAGCCTCTTCGTCGAAGGCGCGGTCCAGAAGCGTCAGGCCGAGCGCCCCAACGAGGCCGACACCAACGGCAACGCGCTCTACGCGTCGATCGTCACCACCGGCGGTCCGATCGCGAACACCCTCGAGGTGAAGAGCTACCGCAACTTCTTCCCGCTCGCCGGCAGCGTGAACGTCTCGCGCGCCGCCGCCTTCTCGAACGTCGCGTACTCGATGCCGCCGACGGCCGAGCCGATCATCAGCGACACGATGTTCGGCTTCTTCAATGCCTGCGTCACCGGCGCGCGCGACCGCCTCGACTACCGCTTCACGCCGACGATGCTCGGCTACGCGACCTTCGGGTACTTCGTCACGCGCAGCGAGAGCGTCCGCGGGAGCTGCGACCAGCTCGGCCGGAGCACCGCCGAGGACAAGGACGAGACCACCCACTACGTCAGCGACGGCAGCGTCGGCGTCGAGTGGCGGTTCGACGACGACAAGTCGATCGTCTTCGCGAACCTCAACGCGCGCAACGACGTCACCGGGACGAACAAGCCTTATTACCGCGAGCTCGCGGCGCAGTACTCGATCACGAAGTACATCAGCGGGCCGTACGCGTTCGAGCTCGCAGGCCGCCACCGCTACCGCATCCAGGACCGCGAGAACATTCGCGGCGACAGCTTCGACGGCGAGCCGTGGTGGCAGGGCGAGCACCAGAACGCCCTCAAGATCGCGCCGAAGTGGGTCATCTCGCAGGGCGTCGAGTACACGACGTACATCGGCCTCCCGACGTATTACATCAACGGCGGCGTCCTCTACCGCTTCACGAGCGAGTCGAACATCCGCCTCTACGCCGGTCAGAACCGCGGCGGCCTCCGCTGCATGAGCGGCATCTGCCGCGTGTTCCCCGCGTTCAGCGGCGCGCGCGCCGAGCTGACGCTCCGCTTCTAGGCGCGCCGGCGCCGCGTGGTCCGGGGGGATCGCCCGGCCGCACTCCTCGGGGCGCGCCCGCGCGACGCGCTATCGCGCTGAATTTCCTCGCTTCCACCCGATCGCAGGCGCGTGCGTCGGGCCGGCCGACCTGCTACCCATTAACCGGATGCTTCGCTTCGGACGCGCCGCTCCGATCCTCGTCGGCCTCGCCGCGGCCGCGGCGTGCGGCGATACCTCGCCGGGGGACGACGGCAGCAGCAGCGGCCAGCTCCCGGGCGCGAAGGCCGACGGCGGGGTCGTCGTCCTGCCCGACGGAGGCACCGCGCGCGGCAAGGGGCGAAGCTGCACGGGAGGCCCGGGCGCCGACAACAAGTGCGGCGGCCGGCCGAACGACGACCAGGCCGCCGGCTCGCAGGACTGCTGCGAGGTGAAGGCGGTCCCCGGCGGCTCGTACAACCGCTTCAACGACCCATCCTTCCCCGCCACGGTCAGCCCCTTCTCGCTCGACGTGTTCGAGGTGACCGCGGGCCGCTTCCGCGCGTGGGTCGACGGGGCGAACGGCAACCTCCGCGCGAGCGCGCCCCCCGCGGGCGGCGGCGCGCATCCCAAGATCGCAGGCAGCGGCTGGCGCACCGAGTGGAACCGGCACCTGCCGTCGTCGCGCGCCGAGGTCGACCGGATGCTCGGCCCGGAGGAGGGCGACGGGACCTTCATGGCGTGCCAGTTCGGTACGAACCTGAACGAGTGGGGCTCGCTCACCTGGTGGACCGAGGCGCTCGACGAGCGCGTGAAGGAGCTCAACAAGGACAAGCCCGAGGTCCTCGCCGAGAACACGAAGGAGGCGCTCGACCGAAAGCCCCTCAACTGCGTGCCGTGGCACGTCCTCTTCGCCTTCTGCGTCTGGGACGGCGGGCGCCTGCCGACCGACGCCGAGTTCGGCTTCGCCGCGGCGGGAGGCAGCGAGCAGCGCCAGTTCCCATGGGGCAACGCCGACGCGAAGGACACGGCGCGCATCGCCAACCGGAACGATCTCTCGCTCGTCCCGACCTTCGAGTACGGCGCGGCCTACGCGACCGCGCGCCTCTACGACCGCACGCTCGGCGCGAACATCTTCGAGCAGAACTACTCCTTCACGTACGGCGGCAAATTCATGGCCCGCTCCGACAACGCCACGCACATCGCGCCGGTCGGACGGAAGCCGCTCGGCAACGGCAAGTGGGGCCACGCCGATCTCGCGGGCGGCATGTTCGAGTGGATGCTCGACGAAGGACCGATCCAGCAAGGCGAGTGCAACGACTGCGCGAACGTCGACTGGCCGAAGGGCGACGACAAGGACCCGCAGGCGTTCATGGATCAGCCGGAGTTCCGAAACCCCGGCGGCGTCGACTGGTGGCAGGGCGGCGCGCGCGCCATCCGCGGCAGCGCCTGGGACAACGCGAACGGCTTCGCCACGTCGCAGTCGAAGGCGGAGATCGAGTTCTACACGAGCTACCCGCTGCTCCGGACCTACCGCGCCCTCGGCGGCCGCTGCGCGCGCGATCTCTGACCGGACGGGCGTTCGCGCACCGCGCCGGCTCAGCGAGCCGACGGCGTCCCGCGAGCGCGTCCGCCGGAGCGGGGCGCCCCTGCAGACGAGCGCGCGCGGGCGCGCGTCAGGGGATGACGACCTCGCCGGTCAGCACGTCGAGGAACGCCGGGAGCTCCTTCATGACGCCCGAGTCGAAGTTGGGGACCCACTGCTCGGTCGAGCCGAGGGCGGCCGGATCCGCGTGCGTGAGGCCGCGATCCCCGTAGTGCTTGGTGACGTCGGCCAGCGTGCTCAGCGTGCCGCCGTGCCCGTAGGGCGCCGACGTCGGCAACCCGCGGAGCGTGGGCGTCTTGAAGGCGCCGAGCGTCGACGGCTCGTCGACGACGAAGGGCTTCGCGGCCGCGGGCGCGTCGCTCCACTTGGACGACGCGAGGAACTCGGACGCCGCGAGCTTCACGAGGCCCTCCTCGCGCCCGCGATCGGGCGCGCCGTCCTGACGGCCCGTCGGGAAGCGGAGCACGTGGAACGCGTCGTTCGTGAGGCGCGGCCCCCAGTGGCACTGCACGCAGCCGCTCCGCAAGAAGAGCCCGAGCGCGTGCTTCTGCGGCTCCGTGAGGGCGGTGACGTCCCCGCCTGCGTAGCGGTCGAGCGCGTTCGGCTTCACGGTCATCGCCCGCTCGAAGGCGGCGATCGCCTTGCCGGCGTTGACGAACACACGCGTGACCTTGTCCTTGTCTGCGGCTGCGAGCGCGTCGTACGCGGCGTCGCCCGGCTTCCCGCTCGGCGGCAGCGACGCGAGATCGGGGAGCGGGTACTTCGCCCCGAACGCCGCGTCGTACGCGGCCGCGTGGCGCGAGGCGATCGCGTGGGCGACGAAGAGGCGGCTCGCGGCGAGCTCCTTTTCGTCCTCGAACGGCGCGAGCGCCTGCATCCAGAGCGTGTCGGCGCGACCGTCCCAGAACTGCCACCGCGAGTGCGCCGCGAGCGCGATGCCCGGCGAGTTGCGGTCCCCCCGCGAGACTCCCGTGGACTGCGCCGCGCCGTCCGTCAGATCGAGCGCCGGATCATGACACGTCGCGCACGACACCTCGCCGGACGGCGAGAGCGCGGCGTCGGAGAAGAGCGCCTTGCCGAGGGTCACCGCCGCGGGCGAGTCCGCATACTCGTTCGTCGGATCCGCCGCGAGCGTCAAGGTCTCGAGCCTCATGCCGCGAACGAGGTCCATCTCGTTCTCGGTGAAGTGACCGTCGAAATACTCCGGGACGACAGGCTCCGGTCGGGGCGCGCCGTCGAGATCGGCGAGCAGGGACGCGATCCGATCGACGAGGCTCACCGGCTCCGGATCGCTCAGCGACGCCAGGAGGGTCATCGTGCGGGTGTCGATGAAGACGTACTCGGGCAGCGGCGCGCGCGAGAGCAGCGCCGGACCGAACGTGTAGTCCGGATCGAGCGCGAGCCTCGATCCGGGCGCGTCGACCTTCTCCCGCCACCTTCCCAGCGCGGGGAGCGTCGGCGCGAGGTTCTCCTCGTCGCGGACCAGGAGATCGACGAGCGCGAGCCGGTCCGCGAAGCGCGGATCCTCGAGGAAGCGCTTCGTGTGCTCGGCGTGCCAGAAACACGGACCGCACCACGCCGCGCTCGAGCGCACGATCAGGATGCGCGCCCGCTCCGCGCAGGGATCGAAGTAGCCGTCGATCGCGATCGGCCCCTCCGGTCCCTCGAAGGACAGGCCGGGCGGCACCGTGCCGAGCACGTCCATCTCGTAGGGCGCGGGCGGATACGCGGCGGTCGGCTTGCCGTCGACGCAGAGCGGAGCGGCCGCGTCGGCCCCACCGTCGGGCGGCGTCACCGTGCTCGAAGCGGCCGGCGGATCGTCGCCGCACGCGATCGCCGCGCTCACGGCGAGCGTGACCGCGAGCACACAGGTCGTGAGAGCGCGCGACGACGCCATCGCCAGTCGCATAGCACGGGGGACCGGGGCGGTCAGGCCTCCCGCGCCGCGCCGTCATCGCGCCTCGTCGCGGCGAGGTCGTCCGGACCGGACGCCGGGCGGCAGCGCGCTACCACGTCGTGGCGAAGCCGCCCGGACCGAGCCCGACGCGGAGCGCGGGCTTCGCGGAGGCGGCAGGCCGCCGGCCATCGGGGGCGAGCCCGTAGAGCACGGCGCCGCCGACGAAGAGCGCGGCGCCGGCGATGACCGCCACCGTAGCCCCCGTCGCGAGCCCATAGGCGCCGTTCGCGTCGGCGACGGCGTCGGCCGGACACCGGCGCGGGCCGTCGAGGCACCGATCGCGCGCCGACTGGTAGTTGCCCTGCGCGATGAGCCCCATCAGCCCTCCGACGAGGAGGCTCGCGCCGCCTGCGCCGGCGAGGATCACCCCGGTCGTCTTCATCGTCGACCACCCCGTCTGCGCCGGCGGTGGCGTCACGGGCGGCGCGATCGGGGGCGGCGGGGGCGGCTCGGGAGTCCGCTCGAGCTCGGGGATGGTGACCTCGACGCTCGGCTCCTCGACGGGCACCCGGGTCTCCCACGAGACGCGCCCCTCGGCGGACGCCGCGATCACGTGCTCGCCGGGATCGACCGGGATCGGCACGCCCCACTCGCCCGGCGTCAGGCGCGCGCCGTCGCGCGTGACGACGAGGCCAGGCACGCGGCTCGACTCGGCGACCACGACGGCGAGCCGAAGGAGCTTCGGCTCGAGCGCCTCGGCGCGCGTCCGCGCGATGTTCTCCCAGTCGGCGCGCGCGGCCTTGCGCGCGAGCAGCCCGGCCTCGCGGAAGGCGCCCCACGCGCTCGCCGTCTGACCGTTTCGCTCGTAGCAGTTCGCGAGGTTGAGGAGCGTGCTCGTCTTCGGATCCGCGGACTGGCTCGCGAGGAACTTCGGACACGCGGCCGCGAAGTTGCCGGCCTCGGCGTCGGTGAGCGCGCTGTCGAAGAGCTCCTGCGCCCGCGCGCGCTGATCCGAGAGCGCCGGCGTATCGGCGCGCGCGCCCGAGGCGAACGTCGCGGCGGCGAGCACGGCGGCGGCGAGCGTGGCGCGGGGGGACGCGCACCGGCGAGTCATCGCGCGACCGTCACTCTCTCTCCCGGATGAAGCCGCCGGTGCTCGCCGGCTCCGGGGGCTTCACGGTCGGCGGCGCGGCGCTCGCGGAGGCGCTCGCCGACGTCTTCGGCCGAGGCGGCGTGGCGGCGCTCGCAGGACGCGCGGGCGCGGCCGCCGTCTTCGCGGGCTCGGTAGAGGCCGGGCCATCGGTCGCGCTCGCGGTCGCCTCCGCGCTCGACGTCGCGGGCGGCGCGCTGGCAGGCGGTGGCGCGCTCGCGGGCGGCGTCGCGAGCGGATCCGGCACGTCGAGCGCGACGGGCGCCGAGGAGACCGCGCTCGACGTCGTCGCCGGATCGGCGGGCGCCGGCCCTCCCGCGCCGCGGCCGAGCACGACGGCGATCGCCCCGATCGCGATCGCGGCGCCTCCGACGGCGACGAGGCCGCGCCGGCTCTTCTTCTTCCCGCTCTTCCCGAGCTCCGCGGCGTTCGTGGTGCCCCAGGCCGACGAGGCCGGCACCGCGTCGGGCGCGCTGCTGTCCGCGGGGGCCACCGGCGGCTCCGACACGGCGCGCTCGGTCTTCGCGTCCCCGGTGATGACGTGCTCGGGCGAGATGTGCTTCGGCGTCGCTCCCGAGCCGTTCGGATCGGTCTTGCGCCTCGCGTCCGAGCTCCGCTTCGAGTCGGACGACTCGCCGAGCGCCGGGAAGCTCGGCTGCGATCGACGCGCGTTCGGGTCGCTGTTGCGGGTGCGCGCCCGGGTGCCCTCGGCGAGGATCCCCATCGTGCGCTCCGCCGAGCCGCGATCGGCCGCGGCGGCGAAGGGCTCGAGCGCCGTCGCGAGCTCCCCGATGTCCACCCAGCGCGCCTCGGGGTCCTTCTCGAGGCAGCGCATCACGACGTCGGAGAGCGCGCGCGGGAGCTCCGCCCGCACCTCGTGGAGCGGGCGGCAGCCCTCTTGTGCCACCTTGAAGCAGAGATCGAGCAGCGTCTCGGCCTCGAACGGCACGCGGAGCGTGAGCAGCTCGTAGGCGATGGCGCCGAGCGCCCAGATGTCCGAGCGCTCGTCGACGTACTTCGAGGAGCGCATCTGCTCGGGCGCCATGTAGAGCGGCGAGCCGAGGAGCATCTCGGTCTTGGTCAAGGAGAGCATGTCGCTCGAGTTCGGGTTGATCGACTTGGAGATGCCGAAGTCGAGCACCTTCACGAGCGATCGCCCGTCGAGGCCGCGCGTGAGGAACAAGTTCCCGGGCTTGAGATCGCGGTGCACGATGCCGAGCGCGTGCGCCTCGGCGAGGCCCTCGCACGCCTGGAGGATCCAGCCGACGGCCTCCTCGATCGCGAACGGCTCGCTCGACGCCTTGAGCTCGGCGCCGAGGTCACGCCCGTCGAGGTACTCCATGACGATGTAGGCGCGTCCGTCGTCCATCCGGCCGACGTCGAGCACCTTGGCGACGTGCGCGCCCTTGAGCTTGACCGAGGCCTTGGCCTCACGGACGAACCGCCCGACGAGCTCGTCGTTCGTCGCCGCCTGCGGGAGCAGGAACTTGAGCGCGACGCGCTGATCGAGCTCGAGGTGCATCGCCGAGACGACGACGCCCATGCCCCCGACGCCGATGACCCCCTCGACGCGGTATTTCGCCGCAAGGACGTCACCCTCCTTGACGGGGGCGGTCGAGCTCTGGGGTGACACCATCCGGCTCCGCCATTTTCGCCTGATGGCCCGAACTTCGCAATGCCGGCGGAGAGGCGCGGTGCGTCGCGGGCGGCGGAGCTCGTTTCGAACGGAAGGGGCGCGATCGCGCCTCGAGCGAAGGGGCGCGGCGCCGCGGCGGACCGGGGAACCTGCCCGCTCCACCGCGCGGCGTTGTCAGCGAAACGGGGCCGGTCCGCCCCCGAGCGGGAGGTCGGCGAGGGCGAGCGCGATGTCGACGACGGCGACCGGGAGCTCGACGCGGAAGCGAGCGGGAGGTCGGCGAGGGCGGCGCGGTGCGCCGAGCGACGCCGCGAGTCCGGCTCACCTCGCTAGCGCGGGGAGGCCCGCGCACGCCTGAAAGAACCAGCCGACGGCCTCCCGCGCCAACGAGGCCGGCGCGCCTCGCTAGCGCGGGAGGCCCGCGCACGCCTGAAAGAACCAGCCGACGGCCTCCCCGCGCTAACGAGGCCGGCGCGCCCTCGCTAGCGTGGGAACGCGGCGGCGTTGCCGCCATCGACGGTGACGACGCATCCGGTGGTCGCCGGCGCGCGCGCGAGCCAGGCGAACGAATCGGCGACGTCGCGCGCGGTGACCTCACGCCCGAGCAGGTTGGCGCGGAAGTAGTCGTCGACGGTGATCCCGCGCGCGGCCGCGCGCGACTCCACCATGCCGCCGCCGAAGATGTTCGTACGAACGCGGTCGGCGTTCACGGCGTTCGATCGGATGCCGTACTTCGCGAGATCGACCGCGTACTGCCGCATCAACGCGACGAGCGCGGCCTTGGGGACCGCGTACGGTCCGAAGCCCGGGCCCTGGTTGAACGCGCTCTTGCTCGCGTTGAAGAGGAGGCAGCCGCCCCGCCCCTGAAGCGTCATCGAGCGCGTCGCGGCGCGCGCCACGTTCACGTGGGCGAGGAGGTTCAGCTCGAGCGACGCGCGGAGAGCGGCGTCACCGTCCGCGGTCTCGAGCTTCCCTTCGGCGGCGCTGCCCGCGTTGCTCACGACGAGATCGACGCCGCCGAACGCGCGCGCGGCGACGTCGAACGCGCGCGTGACATCGCACGGGACGGTCACGTCGCACACCGCGGTCGCGATCCGGGACTTGTCGGCGATCCCGCGCGCCGCCGCTTCGAGCGCAGCCTCGTCGCGATCGCACAGGACGACGTGCGCGCCGAGCTCGACGAAGAGCGCGGCCGTCGCGAGGCCGATCCCGGACGCCGCGCCGGTGACGAGCGCGACGCGCTGCGCGAGCGGGAGCTCGGCCGTCCGCTTCAGCTTGGCCTGCTCGAGGCTCCAGTACTCCACGTCGAAGAGGTCATCGAGACCGACCGGCGCGTAGGTGCCGACCGCTTCGGCCGCCTCGATGACGTCGATCGTGTGCTCGTAGACGTCGGCGGCGATCTCGGCGTCCTTCTTCGTCTTGGCGATCGCGCACACGCCGACGCCCGGGACGAGGACGACGCGCGGGCGTGGATCGAGCCGCTTCTTCGTCACGCCCTTCCTCGCGACGGCGTCGTCGAAGTAGGCGTCGTAGCGGCGCGCGTACGCCGCGAGCTCGCGATCGAGCTGCGCGGCGAAGGCGGCGGCGTCGAGCTC
>JAHBWA010000196.1 GCA_019637195.1 Labilithrix sp.
AGGACCGCGCCGCCGCGCCTTCGAGCGCGCACCGCGAAGCGGGAGTGTGTGCGGAGGCGAGTCACGCCGCCGCAGGCATTCCCGCTTTTTCGCGTGGATCCGGGGGGACAATGTAAAGTCTTCGGCGGGCGCGCATGGCCGTCACCGACGTCATCGGCATCCTGTCGCTGGTGCTCGCCGCCGCGGGGGCGGCCTACCTGGTCTGGACGCGCGTCCTCCGCGTGAGCCCGCCGGGCGCGGCGATCCCGCCGGAGGCGGGCGATCCCGCCGCGGGGGCCGGGGACGGACGCCCGGTCGCCTCGGGCCCGCGCTCCGGCGCGCCTCAGGCGGGGGCGGGAGCCGGCGAGGATCGCGCGGCCGAGACGCCTGCACCGGGGCTCCGGCCCGAGGCGGAGATCTCGCCGAGGGCGCGCCCCCGCCAGGACGTGCGGGCGACGCTCCCGTCGGCGCATCCCCCGCCGCCCGCGTCGTCGTCGCCGCCGCTGTCATCGCCTCGGTCGTCGGTGTCGTCGCGTCCCGCGTCGTCGTCGCCGGTAGCATCCGAGGTCCCCACGGTCGACAAGGAGCTCGCGTCGAAGGGATCGTCGTCGTCCGCGGTCGGTGCCGCCGCCGTGGAGGTCCCCACGGTCGACAAGGAGCTCGCGTCGAAGGGATCGTCGTCGTCCGCGGTCGGTGCCGCCGCCGTGGAGGCCGCGTCGTTGAAGTCCGCGGTCGCTTCGACTGCCAGCGGAGCCGCGCCTTCGTCGTCCGCGGTTGCCGCCGCCAAGGAGGCTCCGGCGAAGGTCTCTTCCGCCGCGACCTCGCCGGCGTCGTCGAAACGGCTCGCGCGTGCCGAGGTGGCGCCGTCGTCCTCGCGGCACGCGTCGGCCCTCGGGGCGTCGAAGGAGACGCCCGTCAGCCGCGAGGCGAAGCCCGCGACCCCGGCGCGCGCGCCCGACGTCGCCGCCGGCCGGTCGCGTGTCGACGCGTCGGCGAGCGTCCGCGCCGTGCCGGCGGCGAAGCCCGCGCGCTTGCCGGACCCGAGCGCGGCGCCGCCGATCGTCGAGACGAGCGTGCTCGACGAGGGCGCCGACGCCGAGCCGGCGGCAGACGCGGCGCCGGCGCTCGCCGTCCACGCGCTCGGGCGCACCGATCCCGGCAAGCGCAGGAAGGACAATGAGGACAGTCTCCTCGTCTTCGACAAGGCGAATGTCTTCGCGGTCGCCGACGGCATGGGCGAGCACGGCGGCCAGCGCGCGAGTCGCCTCGCCGTCGCGACGATCGCCGAGGCGTTCGAGCACGCGTGCTTCGACGCCGCCCCGCACGCGGGTGTCCCGCGCGCGGCCTCCGAGCTCGCGCGCGCGATCCAGATGGCCAACGCGGCGATCCGCCATGAAGCGAAGGAGAAGCCCGAGCTCGCGGGCATGGGCTCCACGCTCTCCGCGGCGCGGCTCACCGCGGGCGCCCGGCGGCTGTACATCGGTCATGTCGGCGACAGCCGCTGCTACCGCCTGCGCGAAGGCGTGATGAAGCAGCTCACGACCGACTACGCGGCGTCCGACCACGGCGTCGCCGGCCCCGAGGGCACGCGCCCGAGCCGCGTGCTCGGCGCGGGCCCCGCCGTCACCGTCGACGTGATCCTGGCGGAGCCCCGCGCGGGTGACGTGTACCTCCTCTGCACCCGCGGGCTCACGAAGATGATCCCCGACGGGACCATCGCGACGCAGCTCCTCCACGAGGAGGACCCCGAGGCTGCGCTCGAGCGCCTCGTCTTCTTCGCCAACGCGCACGGCGGCAAGGAGAACATCACCGCGATCTTGCTCCGGGTCGTGGCGGCGCCGCGCTGACGGTCTCGTACGCGGCGCGCGTTGGCCCGCACCGGCCTCACGAGGCGGCGCGCGTCTGATCCCCGGGGGCGCGCGGAGCCGATGCGCGTCGTACAATGAGCGCGATGAGCGATCCCGCGTCGACGCCTCCGACTCGGCAGAGCGGGCGCGCGGGCCGCCTGGAGGCGGCCCCGGAGGCGCCGCGCGATCCGCCGCCCGGCCTGCCGCGGATCGGCGAGATCGTCGCGGGGCGCTACCGGATCGAGCGCGTCGTCGGAGCGGGCGGGATGGCGCACGTGCTCGCCGCGCGGCACGTCGAGCTCGGTCACTCCGTGGCGATCAAGGTGCTCGATCCGGCGTTCGGGGCCGACGCGGGCGCGAGGGAGCGCTTCGCGCGGGAGGCGCGCGCGATGGCGGCGCTCTCGAGCAAGCACGCCGTGCGCGTCCACGACGTCGGAGCGCTCGCGACGGGGCTGCCGTTCATGGTGATGGATCTGCTCGAAGGGAGCGATCTCGGAGAGGTCCTCGACGAGCGCGGGCCGCTGGCGTTCGACGAGGCGTGCGCGTACGTCGAGCAGGCCTGCGACGCCGTCGAGGAGGCCCACGAGGCAGGGCTGGTCCATCGCGACCTCAAGCCTCGGAACCTCTTCCTCGCGCGCGTCCCCGACGGGCCGCCGATCGTGCGCGTGCTCGACTTCGGCATCGCCCGCGCGATCGGCGGCCCGATGGGCAACCTCCAGACGCTCACGCGCGTCGGTGACGTCGTCGGGACGCTCTCGTACATGGCGCCCGAGCAGATCAAGAGCTCGCGCTCGGTCGATCGGCGCGCGGACGTCTGGGCGCTCGGGGCGTGTCTTTACCGCTTCGTCAGCGGCAAGCGTCCGTTCGTCGCGCGCTCGGAGCCTGCGTTGATCGAGGCCATCCTCGGCGGCGTGCCGACGCCGATCACGGAGCATCGGCCCGACGTGCCGACGGTCCTCGTCAGCGTGATCCTCCGCTGCCTGCGCAAGGCGCCGGAGGAGCGATTTCCGACGGCGCGCTCGCTGAAGAGCGCGCTCGCCGAGGCGCGCGCGATCATGGCCGTCGAGCTGCTTCGCGAGGCGACCGAGCCCGCGCGCGCGGAGCTGACGCGACCGCTCCCGTCGGCGCGCGCGGTCCGCGCGGCGCGCGCGTCCGTCGACCCGGCGACGAGCCCCGAGCTCGCGCACACGGCGCGCGCGTCCGGAGGGCACGAGGCGGCGTCGGCCGCGACCCGGCTGGAGGGCGCGGCGCGTGTGCCGGGGTCACACGACGCGACCGCGCCCATGCCACCGCCCGAACGCGCGCCCGCGCCGCCCGCGCGGCTTCACGGCGCCGTCCGCGGGGCCCCCCGGCGCGAGGCGCTCGCGGAGGATCGTCGAGCGGCCTCGCGTCCTCCGGACCGCACGGCGCGACTCGCCCCGTCGTACGGCCACGTGCGACCCGCCCCGGCGCCGCGGACCTCGCGGCTCGTCTTCGTGCTCATCGCCCTCGCGGTCGCGGCGCTCGTGTTCCTCGGCGGGGGCTTCGTGCTCCTCGTCGATTGAGGCGCGGCGATCGGGCGCGGTACACCTCACGGCTCGCCCGGCGCGGCGCGGTAAGGCTCGCCGTTTGCAATTCGTGGCCATTCCGCCTGCTGTCCGCGGCCGCTCCGTCTGTATCGACGGAGGGAGACGCGGTAAGGATCTAGGCATGGCCTACGTTCGGACGCGGCTCGGCCGCCTGTTCTACGAGGAGCGCGGCGCGCGCCAGAGCGCGGGCGATCCGGCGATCGTGCTGCTCCACGGCCTCCTCTTCGACGGCGGGATGTGGCGCGGGCAGGTCGAGCCGCTCGCGGCGCTCGGGCGCGTCGTCGTCCTCGACGGCCCGGGACACGGCAAGAGCGAGCCCGCGCCGCGCTTCATGCTCGAGGAGCACGCCGACGCGCTCGACGACGCCTTCGGCGATCTCGGCATCCGCCGCGCGATCGTCGTCGGGCTGTCCTGGGGCGGCATGGTGGCGATGCGCCTCGCGCTCCAGCACCCGGCGAGGGTCGCCGGGCTCGCGCTCCTCGACACCAGCGCCGAGGTCGACGCGCTGGCCAAGCGCGTCAAGTACCGCGCGTTCATCGCGATGCATCGGCGCGTCGGCTTTCCCTATGCGCTCTTCGAGAAGGAGCTCGCGCCGCTGATGTTCGGCGCTCGCACGCGCGCCGAGAACCCGGAGCTGCTCGCCGCGACGTACCGGCGGACGATGGGCTTCGAGCGCGGTGGGCTGTCACGCGCGGCGATCGCCGTCGTCGTCCACCGCAAGAACGTGCTCCCGGAGCTCGCGCGCGTTCGCGTGCCCACGCTCGTCGTCTGCGGTCGCGAGGATCAGTCGACGCCGCCGGAGCGGAGCGAGGCGATCGCGCGCGCGATCCCCGGCGCGAAGCTCGCGATGATCGACGACGTGGGGCACATGTCCGCGCTCGAGGATCCCGCGGCCGTCAACGCGCACCTCGTCCCGTTCGTCCGGCGCTGCATCGACGACCCTGCCTAGCGATTCCGCGGCGCCCGATGGATCTGGCGGAGGCGTCCCCGAATGCTGACCTCGACGGACACGTTCCGGTACTCCTGGCCGTCCTCCGTCCCGGTGGTGGGGATCCCCGTACGATGCGTTTCGACGTCACCCTCGCCGTCGAAGGCGACGCGCGCGCGCGGTGCTGCCCCGACGGCGAGCTTCTCTGCGCGGCAGCTCGCGCCGATGACGACGGCGTCCGCGGTGCTCGACTTCTCCGATCGCGTCATCGCTCACCTCCATGGTGCAAGGCCTTGCGTGCCTTGCGAAGGAGCGCCCGCGGCGTCGCGGCGACCTTCGAGAGTGCGCGCGACGCGCGGGAGCTCCGATGCCGCGCCGTAGCCGGCGCGCTCGGTCTGTGCCGTTCTCCGCCGTCGCCACGACGCTCGGCGGTGGTCACCGACGAGTCGGAAGTCGCGGGTCGAGACGATGACTCTTCGTCTTTGCGCCCTTCGTTTTCGCGCCCTTCGTCTTCGCGCCCTTCGGCGCCGGCCCCGCTAGCCTCGACGCGGGTCGCAGCGGTCGTCGGCTGCTCTGCAGCGACGCCGCCGACGATCACCGGTGGCGACTCGTCCTCGAGCGATGCTCCATGATTCGATATCTCCTCACCTGCGGGGGCAGGTGAGCCGCGGTCAAGGTCACCGGCGAGAGCGCTGTCCGCCGGCTCTCGTTTCGCGTCGGCGGCGACGGGCGCGGCGGCCTCCTCGAGGGCGCTGAGCGCGCCCTCGCTGGGCGTCCGGAGCGCCGGCTCTCCGAGCTCGTGTCCGAGTCGCGATTCCATCTCCAGGATCTTCGGATTTCGATCCACGGTCGCGAGAGTCCGTTCGATGATTTTGTATACCTCTCGAAGACGCACTTTGAGTATCGCCCGAGCTTCGACCTCTTTCAGTTGGAGCTCCACCTTGCCGATGCTGACGTCCGTGCCCGCGTCGAGGGAGACCAGATCCGCCACGCGGGCGTGAAGAGCCACGTGAGCTCGTAGCTCAGCGACCTTCAGGTCGATCTCGCGCACTCGGAGTGAGGGGACGTCGAGGAGGACGTCGGGCTCTCCCCTACTACCGCCGTCCTCCGTGTCCTGGTGGCGCTCGCGGTCCGGGGCGAGGTGTTCGTGGCCAGCTCGCGACGAGGTCCGTTCGTCCTCGTCGTTGCCTGGCAGCTCCCCTTCATCGCTCAGCGGACCGCGTCGGGCCTCGTCCTGCGCTCCGGCCGCCTCTTCGCGCCGCTCGCGCTCGTCGACGGGCTCGGCGGTCTCGACGCTCCGGTCCGCACGTCTCTGCGGATTCATGGACATCATTGCGAGCAAGAAGCCCACCAACGATCCGATGAGGCTCGGCACCTCCGATGCACGCGCCCGGCGCCACGAGCGGCTCGGCATGATGACCGATCGCCCTCGCGCGATCGGCGAAGCCGCGAGGTCTACTCGTTCGCCTTGTGCCGAGCTTCGCCCTTATCCTGGAGGACGGCGCCTTCGGCCTGCATCCGTTCGTTGCCGACGAGCGCTCCTACGCCTTTCTTCAAGGCACCGCCGGCCTCCTCGGTGGTCGCCTTCGCGCGCGCTGCTGCCTTCGCGGTCTCTTCCCTCGCTTCGCCCTTCAGCTCTACCGCCTTTCCCTTGGCCTGAAGCTTCTCGCTCCCGACGACCTTGCCCACCGACTGGGCGATCTTCCCTCCGGCCTGTTCGGCCTTGCCTTTGCCGCGCTCTGCAATCGTGCCCATCGTTCGCTCCTGCGTTCGTCCGTCTGCGCCGCCACCGGCGCACCCATGTCGGCAATGTCGCAATCGTCGTGCCGCATGGAGCGCACGTGTCACACACGAAACATCGTGCTTGGCGTCGAGGATGCGGAGAAAAGGAGCGGCGGCCCTGCCGCCCCACGTGGGTCGCGATCGCACTCGTCGATCGGTTGTCGGTTGCGTTCGAGCTCGCCTCGAGCTCGAACGCTAGTGCATCGCGGCGCGGCGATCGCCACGGGGCCTCATTCGTCGCCTCCGTGCGTCTTTGCGGGCCGCGCGAGCAGCGCGTTGACGGCGGACTTCCTCGCCGGCAGCGCTCGAAGCCGACGAGTCGGTCTGAGCCTGGCTCGAAGTCGTGGGCTCGATCGCGTGCTCGTCCTGAGCTGCCTCAGCAGCGCGCGAAGCTGACGGCTCGATCGGTCGGCTCGCGTCTGGTGCGCCGGTGCTCGGCGCCGACGGAGCGTTCGAGGCAGACGTCTCGCTCGACTCCGCCGTCGTGCTGGGGTCGTGCTCCTCGCTGGCAGCGTTCGTGTCGGGTGCCGCCGTCTCCCCTTCGGGCTCCGCCGTCTTCCCTTCGGGCTCCGCCGTCTTCCCTTCGGGCTCCGCCGTCTTCCCTTCGGGCTCCGCCGTCTTCTCCTCCTCGGTAGCCTCGGTAGCCTCCGCACGCGCCCCGACCGCTTTGGGCGCCTGCGCTTCTTTGGTGGCGGGGGCCGTGCTGTCCGACGCTGCGCCGCGGACCGCGACCGGAAGGGTCTTTCCGATGCCGCCGCCGTCTCCTACCGCACGGCCAGCGCCCGAAGCGACTGCCGGAAGCGCCTGCGAGGCTCCGCCGCTCACGTTGGGCGGCGTCTGGCCGAGACCCGCGGCGACTCGGTGCCCGGTTTGTCCGACGCCGCGGCCCACGGGGGGAAGCATTTGTCCGACGCCCGTACCGACCTGTCCGACAGCCTGGCCGACGCCACTTCCAGCCGCCGGCAACGTCTGGCCGACACCGTGGCCGATCTCTCCGGCGGCCTGTCCGGCGCCGCGCCCGAGCTCTCCCGCGGCTTGCCCGACCCCCTGTCCGACGGGCGGGAGCATCTGCCCGGCGCCGCGCCCAAGCTCTCCCGCGGCTTGCCCGACCCCCTGTCCGACGCGCGGGAGCATCTGTCCGGCGCCGCGCCCGAGCTCTCCCGCGGCTTGCCCGACCCCCTGTCCGACGTGCGGGAGCATCTGTCCGGCGCCGCGCCCGAGCTCTCCCGCGGCCTTCCCGACACCTTGTCCGACGGGCGGGAGCATCTGTCCGACGCCGCGCCCGAGCTCTCCCGCGGCCTTCCCGACACCTTGTCCAACGGGCGGGAGCATCTGTCCGACGCCTTGCCCGATCGGTGGCAGCATCTGTCCGACGCCCTGGCCGATGGGCGGGAGCATCTCGCCGACGCCTTGTCCGATGGGCGGGAGCATCTCGCCGACGCCTTGTCCGATGGGCGGGAGCATCTCGCCGACGCCTTGTCCGATGGGCGGGCATCTGCCGATGCCGTGGCCGATGTCCCCGATGGCCTGTCCCACGGGCTCGAGCAAGGCTTCGAGGAGCTTCGGGTTGCGATCGATCGTGGTCAGCGCTCGCGCGAGGATGGCGTAGACCTTCCCCAGCTTCACCTGGAGGACGGCAGCCGCGTGGACGTCCTTGATCGTGAGTCGGACTTTGCCAAGGCTGACGTCCGCGCCGACCTTCAACTTGAGGAGCCTCGCGACCTCTGCGTCGAGCGCCACGTGGGCACGCAGGTCCTGCAGGACGAACTCGATGAGCCCTACGCTGATGTCCTTCACGTCGAGAAGGACGTCCGGCTCGGCCGAGGTGACCAGATCGCCTGCTTCCGTGAACCGCTCCGTGGTCGACGCCCGCCTCCCGCCGACATCGGCGCCTCGTGCGATCTCCGCGCCGCGGACCTGCGGGCTCGCTAGCTCTTCCGGCTCCGTCCTCGCTTCGTCTCGCGTCTCGTCTCGCGTCTCGTCTCGCGTCGCCATGAGAGGCTCCTCGGCAGCCACGTCCGCGCGGAGCAGCTACAGCTATCGGCAATAGGAGCGAAATTCGTGAGCGCGCCGACGATCAGCCCGCCGAGGGGCTCGGGTGTCGGGCGGGGCTCGCCGACGGTCGAGGGGGCCTGATGCGCAACGCACGAGGTGGACTCTTCGGCGCTTGCCGCTTCGGGGATGCTTGGACCGCGCGCTCGGTCTGCGCTTCGCCGGACCGAGCGTGCTCGTGATCGCTCGGCGGTCGATGTTCGGCGGCCCCCGCATGCGGCGGGGACGGTGTGCTCTCGGACTTCGAAGATCGGGGCTCACCGTCCTTGTTGCCCTTCGACGCGGCGCCTTTCAGGGAGGGAGGAGCACCAAGGAACTTGCGTCGGAAGAAGAACTTCTGTCCGCCCAGGCCGAGCTCGAACATGAGACCGCCTTCGGGGTGGACGAACACGGCGGTGCCGGACGAGTAGTTCGTCGTCGCCGCGGCGCCGGCTTTGACGATCACGGCGGAGACGTTGCCGGCAAAGGCGAGCTTGCCGCTCTTGAAGCGTTCGAGCGCGCCGCGGTTCTCGAAGACGACGAGCTCGTCGTACGTCTGGCCGCCGACCTGTACGCCGAGCGTCAGCTGCGCGATCCCCGCATAACCGATCAGCTTTCCACGCTCGAAGACCTCACCACGGCCATAACCGACGCCGAGGGCGACGCTGGCCTTGCCGACGAGGGGGAAGACAGCGTAGCCGTAGGCGTCGTCGAGCAAGCGGCGCAGCCCGGGATCATGCTCCGTCATCCGCTCGATCGCGGCGTGCACGTCGTCGCTGAGCACGGGCGCCAGCTTCGCCTCGACCTCGAGACCCGCGGCGGCCTTCTTGACCTTGTCGAGCAGCTTCATCGGCTTGCCGAGCAGCGTCGGGTATTCCTTGGCGGCCAGCGCCAATCCAAGACGGTTCACCGGTCCGCCTGGCGTTCCCCGCCCCGCGAGCAAGTGGGCCACCTTGCCGACGAGCTTCCGCCCCGATCGTCCGACGCGCGCGCGCGCGCGCATGGCTCTCGTCGGCGCCTTCACGAGGGCGAGGGGCGACTCATGCCCCTCCGCGTCTTCCTCGGACTGCGCGGCTGCTTCGTCTTCCGCCGCGTCGACCGCGCGCGGCTCCTCCTCGCCGCGGATCGGATCGTCGCCTCCCTCCGCGGTCTCTGCGTCGGGCTCCTCGGGCGCCGCCGCTCCGCGCGGCTCGTCGCCGGCTCGCGGCGAGTCCTGCTCGTCCTTCCCGGATTGCCGCGCATCCTGCTCGTCCTTCGAGGACTGAGGGGCTCGCTCGCCGTGGGCCTCTCGCTCGCCGTGGGCCTCTCGCTCGCCGTGGGCCTCTCGCTCGCCGTGAGCCTCTCGCTCGCCGTGGGCCTCTCGCTCGCCGTGAGCCTCTCGCGCCAGGGCGTCCTCGGATCCTCCCTTGGACTTCTTCGGCTTGTCGGCAGCGTGCTTCTTGAACTTGAACTTCTGCCCGCCGATCGACGCTTCGAGGAGCATTCCGCCGCGCGAATAGGCCTTCGCGACGACGGCTTGAAAGTCGGACGTCCCTGTCGCGCCTGCCTTGACGACGACCGCCGACGCGCTCGCCGTGAAGCTGACCTTTCCCTTCTTGAACTTCTCCAGAGCATCCTTGGAGTTGAACAAGACCAGCTCGCTGAACGTCTGCCCCCCGACCTGCACGCCGACGGTCATCTGGCTCAGGGTCGCAAAGCCAATGGGCTTGCCCTTCTCGAAGACCTCGCCGTGTCCTCGAGCGCCGCCCAGGACGGCTCCGGCGCGTCCGACAGCCGGGAAGACCGCATAGCCGTGCGACCTATCCAGGAGCTGTTTGAGCCCAGGATCCTTGGTCGTCAGCCATGTCAGCGTCGCCTCGGCTCCGGCGTGAACCACATTGTCGAGCATTTGGAAGTCCCTATCGATGCTGCACGAGGGGAAAGCATCAAGCGCGCCTCGATAGGATTCGGTCCCATGCCGCGAGATGGCCGCTACCGCTCGACGCGGCGATCGTGACGTTCCTGCGACAGAGACGACCAGGTCACGGTGACTGAGCCCGCGCCGGCCCGAAGCGTCAGACGTCGAGCGGAGCGGGAGAGCTCGACGTAAGTCATGGGCAAGGGATCTCAGGAGGTGTGCGCTTGGTCGAGCGCGCTCGTACGGCGCGCTCGAGGAGCTCGAGCGGCGAAACGAGGTGGCTCAGGAACGCGGTGGGTCAGAGCGTCCGAGCGACGCCGGCGACGACGCCGCGGAACCACGCGTGCGCGGGGTCTGCGCGATCGCGCTCGTGCCACACGAGCGAGACGTCGAAGCCTGGCAGATCGAGCTCGCGCGGAGGCGGCAGGACGCGGAGCCGGACGGACGGCGCGAGCGCCCGCGCGACGCGCTCTGCGAGCGTGAGGACCACGTCGGTCTTCTCGACCAGGAACGGCGCGACGAGGAAGTGCGGGACCTCGACCGCGATGCGCCGGCGCGCGCCGAGCTTCGCGAGCGCCGTGTCGACGATGCCGCCGCTCTCGCCGCGCGGCGTGATCAGCGCGTGCGGAAGCGCGAGGAACCGCTCGAGGGAGAGGCGCCGGCCGACGCCGGGGTGGTCGTCCCGCACCACGCAGACGAAGCGTTCGCGAAGGACGCGCTGCGCGAGCAGGCTGCCGCGCTCGGTCGCCGTGAGCGGGCCCAGCACGACGTCCACGCGCCCCGCGTCGAGCTCCTCGAGCCCGCGCCCGCCGTGGGTGCGCAGCTTCACGACGACGTTCGGCGCCTCGCGCCAGAGGCGCGCGAGCACCGCGGGCATCAGCACGAGCTCGACATAGTCGGCCGTCGCGACGTGGAAGGTCCGGCTCGACCGAGCGGGCTCGAACGCACCGGGGGCCGCGAGCAGCCTTGCGAGCTCGCCGAGCGTGCGCTCGAGCGGCTCGGCGAGCTCCGCCGCGCGCGCGGTCAGCGTCATGCCGGCGCGCGAGCGGACGAGGAGCGGATCGCCGAGGGCGGAGCGGAGGCGCGCCAGCGCGTGGCTCATCGCGGGCTGCGTGAGGCCGACGCGGGCGGCCGCGCGGGTTACGTGGCGCTCGGCGAGGAGCGCGCGGAGCGCCACGAGGAGGTTCAGGTCGAGGCGCTCGAGATGCACTTCGTGCATGTAGGAAGCATACCGTATCGAACGAGCGCATCACAGGCTGGAGCGCCCGCGCCGGTCACGCGTGGCTCGGCCGTGCGCGCGACCGAGAGGTCCGCGTGGCGGTGCGGCGGACGGGACTCCAGGCGTGCCCGGCCGATGCCTGCGTGCGTCGCCGTCAGAGCGACTCGAGGTACGTCACGAGATCGTCCAGGTCCGCCGGGCCGAGCTCGCTCGTGTGGCCGTGCTCTTCGCCGCCGCCCGCCGCCGAGAAGCGATCGAGGAGGGTCGGCGCCCGGCCATCGTGGAGGTACGGAGCGCGCAGCGCGAGGCCGAGGAGCGAGGGGACCTGAAACGTCCCCCCGGTCCCGACGTCGACGCTCTCGTTGTTCGTCAGCTTGGGCCCGGAGTGGCAGCCTGCGCAGCCGACCGCCTGGCTCCCGAAGAGCGCCTCGCCGCGCGCCCGCGCCTCCGCGTCCGCCGGTGGGGAGACGACGGCGGCAGGAATGCGCGTCATCCAACGATCGAGCGCCTCCGTCTGCGCCTTGTCGAGCGGAGGTCCGGCCATGCGCGCCATGAAGACGTCGGTCGCGAACGTGGAGAGGGCCGGCGCGTCGCCGGTCCAGTGATAGGGCGCCGTTCCAGCGAGCGTCCCTTGAAGCGTCTGCGTCCGGCGATCGCCGGTGGAGAACCTCCAGACGCGACCGTCGTCGGCGCCGCCCGGATGGCACGAGACGCAGGCGACGTTGCCCCCGGTGTTGCTGTGGAAGATCGCGTGACCGGTGTCCTCCCGGCTCTCGCCGCCGAGCAGGATGGTCTGCCGTCCGCCGTTCGGCCTGAGGAGATCGTCGACGGTCTGCAGGTGCAGCGCGGCGGGCTCGCGGCTCAAGATCACGAGGGAGTCGTCCGGACGGAAGGCGACGGCGACCGCTTGCCCTTCCTTTCCTGCGCGGTCGTGGGCCTTCGGGCCCTGAAAGGCGCACTGCTCGGCCGCGCCGAGCCCCACGATGTGGACCTGAGGCAGGGACGGGGTGTGACCGTTGCCGGCGGCGACGACGGCCCAGTAGCGGCCGGTCGGCGACCGCGCGATGTCGACCGGCGTCACCGCCTGCCCGACGAGGTTGTGGGGCGTCGTGATGACGTCGTCGGTGGTGGTCGCCGGCTCGAACCGCGTGATCGCCGTGTCGACGGTGCCTCCGCAGGGCCCGAACGACGCGTACCCGCTCGGAGCGCCGGGGTCGATCGAGGCGGCGCGCGCCATCTGGTGGACGACGACGGCCCCGCCGGCGCCAGACGGCACCATGCGCCACGCCACGAACGGCTCGAGCCGGTCCGCGAGGCTCCCCGAGGGGGCGCGCGTCGCCCGCGAGAAGAGCGCGCCGTCGGCCTTGCGAACGCGCAGGACTTCGGCGCTGCGGAGCCGGCTCACGAGCAGGTTGTCTCCCGAGACGACGATGTCGCGGAGATCGCGATCGACGCGCGCCAGCACGCGGGGCGCGCCCGCGGGGTGGGTCGGCAACGCCACGACCTCGCCGCCGGTGCACGCGACGTAGAGGGTGCTCGCGTCGCGCGCGATGCCCACGGGGGCGGGACAGACGGCGCGCCGCGCCACGACGGTCGCCGAGGTCGCGTCGATGGTGGCGACGGAGCCGGCGCGATCGAGCACGACGTGCACGCGGTTCGGACCGTCCGTGACGAGGCGGCCCGGCTCGTCGCCCGGAAGGAGCGCGACGGAGCGCGCGCGCTGCGTCACGAGGTCGACGATGACGACGCGGTCTCGGTCGGGATCCGTGGCGAACGCGAGGTCGCCGCCCGGCGAGAGCGCGAGGCTCGCGCCGCCGAGCGCCGGCGGCGCGTGTGGCTGGGTGACGGTCTGTCCGAAGTGCGGCTGGAGAAAGAAGCCTTCGCCGTCTCCCGGGGGCGGCGGTGGGCTGAAGGGGAACTGCATCTCGCTGCTCGGGGGCTGCGTCTCGGGCTCGGGAAAGGGCGCCGCCGGCGGCCCCGCATCGCAGGCTGCGACGATGACGGCGGCGAGGACGGAGGAGCGGGACAATCGCGCGGCAACGGGCATGGCTCACCTGGCTCGGATCGGGAGTGGCAATCCGGCAAATGTCCGGCGCCCCCGGGTTCCGTCACGTGTCGCGCCGATTCCGGCGCGCCGCGTGACCACGACGTAGGGGCGCCAAAAGCCCCCGGAGGAGAGGAGAGCACGGCAGCGTGCGCGCGGACAGCCGAGCGGTGACGTGCGCGGTGGTCGGAGAATGTCGCGCGCTCGATGCGACGGGCGCGACTCGGCTCGCGTGGTGCGATGGGATGGAATGCGTGAGGTGCATGAAGCCTATGAAGAACATCGATTGGTCGAATGACGGGGCCGCGCTTACTCCTGCTCGGAGTGGCGGGCAGGGCGCCCGCCCCGAGAGAAGAGAGGTCGATCATGTTCGTCGTCGCCGGAGTCACTGGGAATACGGGGGCGGTCGTCGCGGAGGCGCTCCTCGCCGCGGGGAAGAAGGTTCGCGTCTTGGTGCGTGACGCCGCGAAGGGCGCACCCTGGCGGGCGCGCGGCGCAGACGTCCGCCTGCTCGCCTCGCTCGACGACGCCTCCGCGCTCGCCGCTGCGCTCGAAGGCGCGGAGGGGGCCTACCTGCTCTCGCCTCCGAACATGGGCGCCGCGGACTTCATCGCGGAGCGCCGCGCCACCGTCGACGCGTTCGCCGCGGCGATCGAGCGCAGTCGCGTCCCGCACGTCGTCTTCCTCTCGTCGGTCGGCGGACAGCACGCGGCCGCGACCGGGCCGATCCGCACCGTGCACTATGGCGAGCAGCGCCTCGCGAAGACGGACGCGAAGCTCACCTTCGTGCGGGCCGCCTATTTCCTCGAGAACTGGGCCGCCGTCGCGGCGGCGGCGAAGGGCGGCAAGCTGCCGACGTTCCTGCCGGCGGATCTCGTCATCCCGATGGTCGCGACGCGCGACATCGGCGCGGTCGCGGCGAAGGCGCTGCTCGACGGGCCGCCCGCGTCGAAGATCGACGTCATCGAGCTGGCGGGCGCGAAGGATCTCTCCTCGAAGGACGTGGCCGCGATCTTCGGGCGGCTCATCGGCCGGAGCGTCGAGGCCGAGGAGGCGCCGCTCGAGGCGGTCGTCCCGACGTTCACGAGCTTCGGGGCGTCGGCGTCGATGGCTGATCTGTACCGGGAGATGTACGAGGGCGTCGCGCGCGGCATCATCGCGTGGGAGGGGAGCCCGAAGGCGCGTGCGGTGCGCGGGACGTCCGATCCCGAGAGCGTGCTCCGCGCGTTCGTCTGACCGCGTCGCGGTTCGGGCGGCGCTCTCGGGACGTCGCGGTTCGGGCGGCGCGGTCCGCCTGGGAGGCACGAGGTCCGCGCTCGAGCGCGGACCGTTCAGGCGGGAGCGCGCTCAGCCGGGCGTGCGAGCGTGCGCATCTCGCCGATGTCCATCACCCAGAGGCGCTCGCTCGCGTGACCGCGCTCGCTCCAGAACGCGCGGAGCCGCTCCGGCGGCTCGCCGAGCGGCTCGTCGGTGAGCGCGAACGTTCCCCAGTGCATCGCCACGAGGTGCTCGGCGCCGAGGATCTCGAACGCGCGCCCCGCCTCCTCCGGCCCCATGTGCTGAGCCTGCATGAACCACGTGGGGTCGTACGCGCCGATCGGGAGCATCGCCCAGTCGATCCGCGGGAAGCGCGCGCCGATCTCCGTGAAGACCTGCTCGCTGAAGGCCGTGTCGCCGGCGTGGTAGCTCGTCCCCTCCGGCGACTCGTAGACGAAGCCGCCCCAGAGGCGCTTGTTCTTGTCCCAGGGGGCGCGCATCGACCAGTGCTGCGCGGGGACGAGCGTGATCCGGAGATCGCCGATCTGGTGCGACTCCCACCATCCGAGCTCGACGACGTTCGGTAGGCCCGCGCCCCGGAGGAGCACGGCGTTGTCGCTCGGGACGACGTAGAGCGCGTCCTCGCCGATCCGCTTGAGCGTCGGCAAGTCGAGGTGATCGTAGTGCGCGTGGGAGACCGTGACGACGTCGATGCGCGGACACGCCTCGAGCGCGACGCCGGGGTCGCACTGCCTCGGGATGGTGTGGATGCGCTGCGACCAGATCGGGTCCGTCGCGAGGACCTTGCCGCCGAGGCGCTGCACGAACGTCGCGTGCCCGATCCACGTGAGGTGCGCCGCGCTCGCCGCGAGGGCGCGGCCGTCGTTGGCCCGGCGCGGCGTCGTGAACGGCGCGCGCGCCCGCTTGCGCCCGAGCTGCCACTTCAGGAGATCGCGGAGGCCCTTGTCGGGCGTCGTCCCGTCGAGGTTGCGGTAGCTCGGCATCGCCCCGCGGAGTCTAGCGCTCCCGCGCCGCAGACGCGGCGGAACCCGCGGCGTGCAGCGCGACGGGCGTCCCCGCGCTCCCCGAGGCCGTCGAGGAGGAGCTCCGCGACGTCGTTCGACGCGCGCCTCGACCTGACTCGACGCGCTCGAGCGCGTGTCCCTCGGCATGCCGAGCACGCGCGGGGACCTCGCGAAGTGTGGCGTGCACGAGGAGGCTCGTCGGCTACTCTCGTGCATGGATCCCATGCGTGCTCGCGCTCTGGCGACGACTCTCCACGGCATCGTGTCCCTCGTGCTCGCGAGCTCGGCGGTGGCCGCGTGCGGCGGTCGCGCGGCGACGGACGGGGCCGGTGTGGACGGCGGCGCGGACCTGAACGGCTGGCCCGAGGACGCGGACCTCACATGCGATCCCCCGCTCGCTCACTACACCGCGAACCTCTCGCCCGAGGTTCCGGTCGACTACGTCGAGCTCCGAACACAGCGCTTCGGCTACCTCGACGAGAGCGACGGGGGCGTCCGGAGCGTCGAGCGCGACTCCGAGCTCGGGACGGCGTGCGCGGGCGCGTCCGATCGGAGCGCCTGCCTCGCGGACCTCGAAGTGGTACGCGCGGGGAGCGGCAAGGGATGGGTGGCCCGCTGGGGTAACGGAACGTCGCCCGAGCCGCGCCCGCTCCAGTTCCTCGTCTACACGCGCGGCGGCGCGGTCGGCGTCGTCGATTCACGGCAGGCGCTGGTCTCGTTCCTCGGCCGGATCGACACGCTCGAAGAGGCGCGGCTGGTGCTGAGCACGGCTTCGTTTCCGCTGACGTGCAAGACGACGCCGTTCAAGACGGGCTACCGGCGCGAAGCCGACGGGGGCTGGGAGCTGGTGACGGACGGCAGCGACTGCGGCAACACCACGCGGCTGCGCATGCGCGTCTCCCCGGACGGCGCGGTCATCCACTTGGCGCGTGACGAGATCACGTCGAGCGGTCGCTGCGGGCGCCGGCCGGAGGG
>JAHBWA010000197.1 GCA_019637195.1 Labilithrix sp.
GACGATCCGCTGCCACGGCCCGAGGTCCGGGCTGCGGCTCCAGATGTTGAGCCGGTCGGCGATGAGGTCGTCGAGGCCCTCGGAGTGGAGGTGCAGCGGGAGCTCGTAGATGCAGCTGACGTCGATCGCCGAGATGACCGCGTCGACGTGGACGTTCGAGAAGAGCGCGATCTTGTCCTTCGTCGGCTTCGTCAGCGGCGTCTTCGTGCGGCAGATCAGGATGTCCGGCTGGATGCCGATCTCGCGCATCTCCTTGACCGAGTGCTGCGTCGGCTTCGTCTTCAGCTCGCCCGCCGTCTCGATGTACGGCACGAGCGTCACGTGCATGCTGAGCGCGTTCTGCGGGCCGGCCTCCACCTTGAGCTGGCGGATGGCCTCCAGGAAGGGGAGCGACTCGATGTCGCCGACCGTGCCGCCGATCTCGAGGATGGCGACGTCGGGCCGGTTGGGGGAGGAGTCGACGGCGTCGCGGACGCGCGCCTTGATCTCGTCCGTGATGTGCGGGATGACCTGCACCGTCGCGCCGAGGTACTCGCCCCGCCGCTCCTTCGAGATGACCGACTCGTAGATCCGCCCGGTCGTGAAGTTGTTGGCGCGGGTCATCCGCGCGGTGGTGAAGCGCTCGTAGTGCCCGAGGTCGAGGTCCGTCTCGGCGCCGTCGTCGGTGACGAAGACCTCGCCGTGCTGGTACGGGCTCATCGTCCCAGGGTCGACGTTGATGTACGGGTCGAGCTTGACGATCGTGACCCGGAGGCCGCGCGCCTCGAGCAGCGCTCCCACCGACGCGCTCGCCAGCCCCTTTCCGATCGACGAGACGACTCCCCCGGTCACGAACACGAACTTGGTGGGCTTGCGGCTCATCGATGCCTCCGACGTCGCGAAATCCTGAAGAAGAGGTCCCCCCGGGCGCTCCCCCCGCGCGTGGCGGCGGGCTGCTCGGGAACCTCTACCTCCATCTTCGCCGGCCGCGAGTAGCATAACGCCGCGGCGAGCCCAAGGCTCGAACGCCCGGGGAGATTCACGCGCGGGAGGGAGCCCAGTTTTTCGCGGTCCGCGCGGGATCCTGCGGTCGCGCTCGCCCGGTCGGCCGTCGCAGGCGGCGCCTCGGTCGCGCTCGGCCGCTCGGCCGTTGCAGGCGGCGCCTCGGTCGAGCGAGGCGCCGCGCGATCGGTGCGGTCGCCTGGGCGGCGTCGCCGCTCCGGCTCAGAAGATGCCCTGCCCCGGGGTGAGCACGTTGTCGGGATCGAAGCGTCGCTTCGCGCTCCGGAGCTCGGCCCACTCCGGCCCGTAGTGCGCCGCCCAGTCCGCGGGCCCTAGCGGGATGGACCCGAGCGGGTACTGGAAGCCGCCTGCGAGGACGGCCTCGTCGAACAGGTCGCGGTTGTGGTCGAGCATCGCGTCGACGACCGCGGGCACGGGCGGCGCGAAGCGGAGGAGGTTGAACGCGAAGAAGTCCTCGTCGGGCGCGCGCAGGAGCGGCTGCCGCAGGAGGCTCCGGCGGAACGGATAGAAGAGGACGGGGCCGCCGCCGGTGTCGTCGGGCGTCAGGTCCGCGACGAGATCGCCGATGTACTGCGCGACGCTCGAGACCGGGACGAAGACGGCGAACCAGGGGTGCGGCAGTGACCACGCGCCGACCGACTTGAGGAACGCGACCAGCGGCTCGACCCGGAAGGCGAAGTCCAGGTACGACTGATCGACGATCTGGCGCCGCGGGGCGTCGTCGGAGAGCCCCGCGAGCAGCGCCGTGGCGTTCGGCGCGTGCGGCGGCTTGTAGAAGGCGGCGGCCTCGATCATGTACTCGAAGCCGGTGCCGCTCGGGTTCGGGACGACCTGGCCCTCGAGGTAGTCGAACCGGCCCGACGCGAGGAGCATCCGCTGGTCGGCGACGTACGTCCCGATGTCCGCGTAAAAGAGGTTGTAGACCTTGACCTTCGGCTTCGCCGGCACGAGGCGGATGGTGGCGCGGACGATGAGCGCGCACTGGCCGAGGCCGGCGAGCGTGGCCTCGAAGAGCCGCCGGTTCTTCGTCGGGGAGCACGTCTCGAGGTCGCCCTTGCCGGTGACGACCTCGAGCTCGAGGACGTTGTCGACCTGCGCGCCGAAGCGGGAGGCGGTCCCGCCGATCCCGCCGAGCGCCAGCGTCCCGCCGACGGAGAGCCCGAGGTAGTCCGTCAGGACCGGCGGCGTCAGCCCGCGGCCGTACGCGGCCTGGACGACGTCGGCCCACAGCGCGCCTGCCTCGACGACGGCGCGTCCGCCGCTGAGGAAGCGGATCTTCTTGAGCGGCCGCGCGTCGACGACGATCCCCCCGTCCACCAGCGCCTGCCCGTAGGTCGTGTGCGCCTGCCCGCGTACGGCGATCTTTAGGCGGCGCTGGCGCGCGTACCGGACCATGCGCGCGACGTCCTCGACGGAGCCCGGCTCGAGCACCGCCGTCGGGGTGCGCTGGACGATGTACCCGAAGTCGCCGGACGCCGCCTCGCGCGTGGCCGCGTCGAGGCGGAGCCTGCCGTCGAGACGCGGGACCCGGTCGCGCGGGGGACAGCGCCCCGCCTGGGCCTCGGTGATCCACGTGCGGCTCACGGGATCGAAGCCGAGCACGAGCGCGCCGGCGAGCGCGCCGTGAAGCAAACCTCTGCGAGAGAGCGTCTTCGTCATGTCCTACCTCTGTCGGGGATCGGTCGTGTTGGAGATGAGGGCTTGGGCGTGGGGCTCTGGGCGAGGACGTCGCGCACGCGGGCGAGCAGCGCGTCTTCGGTGAACGGCTTCTCGATGAGCGGCAGCCGCCGGTCCGAGGCGACGGGCTCTCGCGCTCGGGCCTCGGTCGCGGTCTCGTAGCCCGACATCAAGAGGACGCGGAGCTCGGGCCGGATCTGGCGCAGCCGTCCGGCGAGCGTGCGGCCGCTCATCTTGGGCATCACGATGTCCGTGACGACGAGCGCGATGCGCTCGCGGGTCTCGAGGACGATGCGTACGGCTTCGTCGCCGCTGTTCGCGGAGAGCACCGCGTAGCCGGCGCGCTCGAGGATCTCGACGACGAGGTCGCGCATACCGTCGGCGTCCTCGACGACGAGGACGGTCTCGCCGTTCCCTCGTGGCGGCGAGGAGACGGGCGCGCGGGCGGGCGGGGGAGCGATCGTTCCGTCGGGCGCGCGCGGGAACCACAGCTCGAACGTCGAGCCGACGCCGAGCTCGCTCCGGACGGCCACGTGTCCGTCGCTCTGCTTGACGATCCCGTAGACGGTCGCGAGACCGAGCCCCGTGCCCTCGCCGTAGGGCTTCGTGGTGAAGAACGGCTCGAACAGGTGGGTCATCACGTCGGGGCTCATCCCGAGCCCCGTGTCCGTGACGGTCAGGGTGACGTAGCGCCCCGGCTTGAGGTCGAGGCGCGTGGCCTCCGGCTCCTCGAGCGCGGCTTCGGAGGTCCAGATCGTGACGGTCCCGCCCTCGGGCATCGCGTGTCGCGCGTTGAGCACGAGGTTCAGGAGCACCTGCTCGATCTGCACCGGATCGGAGTCGATGGGGCACTCGGGGGGCTCCGGCACGAGCACGACCTCGACGTGCTCGCCCGCGACGCGGCGGAGCATCTCGTCGAGCGCGAAGACGACCGCGCTGAGGTCGAACACCTGCGGCTGCATCACCTGCCGCCGGCCGAAGGCGAGCAGCTGCCGTGTCAGCGACGCGGCGTGGAGCGCGGCGTCCAGCGCCTCGCGCACGTGATCGCGGTCGGCGTCACCCAGACCCTCCGCGCGTTGCAGAAAGGTGAGGCGCCCGAGCACCACGCCGAGCAGGTTGTTGAAGTCGTGCGCGACTCCGCCGGCGAGCTGGCCGATGGCGTCGAGCTTCTGCGAGGCGCGGAGCCGCTCCTCGCTGGCCTGCAGGGCCGCCTCGGCGCGCCGGCGGGCGGTCGTGTTGCGGATGAGCGCGGTGACCTCCGAGGCGCCGCACGGGACGAGGTGCGCTTCGAACTGGTCGTCGCCGCTCGGCGTCGGGAGTGAGTACTCGATCTGCACGGGCGTGCGCTCCCGGATCACGCGCTCGACCGCCCCCGCCACGATGGGCGCGACGTGCGGCGGGACGAGATCGTGGGGGCGCTGCCCGATCAGGCGCTCGGGAGGGACGTGGAACTCGGTCTCGCGCGCGGCGTGGAAGGCCACGATGTGTCCGCTGGCGTCGAGGCGGAAGTAGATGTCGGGCAGCGCGCGGAGGAGGGCCTCGAGCTGCTCCTCGGCGCGGGCGCGCGCGCCCTCGTCGGAGATCTCCGCGACGATCGCGCCGTCGACGGCGCGGCAGCTCCACGCCAGCGCGCGGGGCTCGCCGGCGGTCCGGCAGAGGCCGCCGAGGACGACCGCGCCGTCGCGGAAGACGTCGCGCAGCGCCTCGTCGATCGCGGCGGCGTCGGGATCGACGAAGAAGGACGGGATCGTCCGTCCGTTCGGCGCGCCCATGCGTGCCGTGAACGCCGCGTTCGCGGCGACGATGCGGCCCTCACGATCGGCGCCGCACATGGCGACGCTCGATCCTCGGAACGTCGTCTCGCGCGTGAGCGCGAGCACCGCTCGAACGTCGACCGTGTCGGTCCACCCCATGGCGCACCCCCCTCGCGACTGGCCAAGATCAGTAAACGCTCGCGCGCGCGGATTGCCATCCCATAATTGCGAGATCCGTGAAAATGGGCTCAATCGGCGCCTTGTGCCGATGCGAGGGCGCCTGTGCGCTCACGCCTTCGTCCGGAGTGGATGTGAGACCCCGGAACGCGGGGTCGCGCGCGGCACACCTTGGCACGCTCGGTTTACGAATATTGCAGGGAAATCCAATGGCACGGCGGCTGCTCCGAGAGTGATCCATGAAGACCGCCTACGTCGCGCTCCCCCTGCTCCTCGCCGCCGTCGCCGCCGGGGCCTGCTCCTCTAGCGAACCGGGAAAGTCGGCGGAGCCGCAGTTCGAGGTCGCGCGCTCGTCGCTCAGCCGCGAGACCGCGCCGACGCTGGAGCCCACCGAGGCCGAGTCGTTCTCCGCCGATCAGGCGACGTTCGCGATCGACCTCTACCACGCGGTCGCGAAGGAGGCGTCCGGCAAGGACATCTTCCTCTCGCCGCTGAGCGTCTCGACGGCGCTGGCGATGACGTTCGCCGGCGCGCGCGGCGAGACGCGCGCCGAGATGCAGAAGGCGCTCGCCTTCAACCTCCCGGAGCCGCGCCTGCACACGGCGTTCAACTGGCTCGATCTCCAGCTCGCGAGCCGCGGCAAGGACGCCGTTGGCAAGGACGGCAAGCCGTTTCGCTTGAACGTCGTCAACTCGACGTGGGGCCAGACGGGCTTCGCGTTCGAGGCGCCCTTCCTCGACACGCTGGCCGTGAGCTATGGCGCGGGCGTCAACCTGCTCGACTTCCGGAGCGATCCCGAAGCGGGTCGCCACACGATCAACACGTGGGTGGAGCAAAAGACCGAGGACCGAATCAAGGACCTCCTCCCCGAGGGCTCGCTCGACGAGCGGACGCGGATGGTGCTCGTCAACGCGGTCTACTTCAACGCCGGCTGGGCGACGAAGTTCGTCGACGGCGGGACGCAGGCGGCGCCGTTCACGACGATCGACGGGGCCACCGCGCAGGTCCAGATGATGGCGTCGAGCACGACCAGCCGCCGCTACGCCGAGACCGATGACTACCAGGCCGTCGAGATCGACTACGACGGCGGCGAGATGGCGATGCTCGTCGTCGCGCCGACGACGGGGTCGTTCGCGACGTTCGAGGCTTCGTTGACCGGCGCCAAGATGCGCGACGTCCTCGCGGGGCTCGAGGCCCGGCCGGTCCGTCTGTCGCTCCCGAAGTTCAAGCTCGAGTCCGGCTCCAGCCTCAAGGCTCCGCTCGAGTCCCTCGGCATGAAGCGCGCGTTCCAGGACGACCAGGCCGACCTCACGGGGATCTCGACGGCGGCGCCGCTCGTGGTCAAGGACGTGATCCACAAGACGTTCGTCGAGATCGACGAGAACGGCACCGAGGCGGCGGCGGCGACGGCGGTCATCGTCGGTGAGCCGACGTCGGCGCCGATCGACGAGCCCACGGTCATGACCGTGGACCGGCCGTTCGTGGTGGCCATCGTCGACCGCGCGACGAAGAACCTCGTCTTCGTCGGCCGCATCCTCGAGCCGAAGCTCTGACGAGCGCCGCGCCGGTCGGCGGTCGAGGTGCAGTGAGCGCGGCGCGTCGGCCTCGGCGCGGGGGCGCGCTCCGCCGGCCCGAGGTGTGGCGAGCGGGCGCGTCCGTCGGCCCGCTCACCTCGCGTCGCGAGCGGCTCAGGGGGCGCGGCGTGGCTTGCGCGCGCGCTTGCCACGCGCGATCTCGGTCGCGAGCGCCTCGAGCGGCGGCGCCCAGAAGCGGCGGAAGCGCGCGAGCCAGGTGTCGACCTCGACGAGCGCGCGGGTGTCGACGGCGTAGATGCGCCGCGTTCCCTCCGCGCGCACCGACGCGAAGCCGCTCTCCCGGAGGACTTTCAGGTGCTGGGAGACCGCCGACTGCGTGATCCCGAACTCGTCGGCGATGACGTCGACGACCTCGCCCGAGGCGCACTCGCCGTCGGCCAGGAGCTCCAGGATCCGGCGCCGGACCGGATCGCCGAGGACGTCGAAGGCATGCATCAGGCCCCAGTGTAGAACGCGATCGTGCGCTCGGCTTGCGCGCGTGCCTCTCCGGCGTCCGCCCCGGAGGCGGCGTGCGCCGCGGCCCACGCCTCGCCGGTCGCGCGGATGGCCGCCTTGCCCTCGCTCGACATCGACCAGGCCTCGAACGCGGCCGGGTCGATCGTCGCGCCCGGCTCCGCCACGTGGAGGCCCAGGCCGTGGAGCCCGAGGTCCCAGCCGACCCCTACGGCGCCGGGGCCGAACTTCTCGAGGTGGTCTTTGCCGACCCCGTCGCGATGCGCGATGTGCTCGAGGGTCAGCCGCGCGCGCGTGCCGTCGGGCGTGAGGCGGACGGTGACCCAGCTCGTTGCTCCGCCGAACTCCCAGGTCACGTCCAGCGCCCGGGGAGGGTCGCACCGGGTGATCGTGCCGCTCGCGTTGCCCTTGAGCTGGTAGCGACCCCCCAGCTTCAGGTCTCCCTCGACCGGGACGAACCAGCGGGCCAGCCGCTCGGGCGTCGTGATCGCCTCCCAGAGATCTTCGACTGTGGTGTCGTACGTGCGGACCGCGACGACGACGATGGCCGACTGGCCCAGGTGCTCGCGATCTTCGACCTGACGGAACTGCGCGCCGAGAGCGTTGGTCATGGTGTGAACCTCCGGGGGAGGTTAATAGTAGCGATGTCTAATATTAGCAAGGGCTGCTTGATGCGGTGATCGGCGGGCGGACCGGACGGACCGAGAGCCGGGGCCGTCTCCGGAGCCGGGGGATCCGAGGACCGAGTCCGTGGTCCGTAGTCTGGGAGGTGGGGAGCCGGAGGCCGAGCCCGAGGTCTCGGAGGTGGGAGCCGGCGGGCGCATTCGCGGTCCACGAGCTGGGAGCCCGGCGGGCGCGTTTCGCGGGAGCTCGTCGAGCGTGAGGGGCTGCGCCTCGTCACTTGGTCTGGAAGTGAACGCTGCACTTCAGGGAGTTGTCGGGCTGGATCTCGCAGCGCTTGAACTTCGACCCGAGGACCTCGCCGTGCTCGACGAGGTAGATGTAGCCGAGCTCGTGGGGCTCGGCGGAGCGCGGCTGCACGAACGTGCGCTGGCCGCACGCGCTCGTCGCGAGCAGCACGGATGTGGCGCCGAGCAAGGCGACGAGCGGGCGCCTCATAGCTGCGACTCGCGGCAGTTGTCCTCGCGCCCGTTCGGCGCGACGTCGCAGACGACGACGGTCTGGCGGCCGTCGTCGTGGAGCCAGTGGTACCAGACCTTGTTCGGCGCGGCGTAGCCGACGGCGAGCAGGTTGGGCGCGCACGACGCACTGCCGGCGAGCAGCGCGGCGCACGCCGCGACGAGCCCGAACCTTCGAGCCGCGCGCGCGGGCGTGGTGTGGAGCGGACGCGTGGTCTTGGTGCGTGGGTGCATCGAAGGTCGTTTCGTGGAGCCGGAGCCCGGCGTTGTTGGGCGCCGGGTGGTCGCCGAGCGCGGCGTCGAGCGAGCGCGAGCGCGTGGCCGAACGGCGATTGGGCTTCGAACCGCGCGCGCGCCGCGCGGGCTCGCTCAGAAGGGCAACGGCGCGGAGGCGGGCAGAGGCGAGCTCGCCGGCGCCGGCGCGGAGGTGGGCGATGGCGAGGCCGGCAGCGGCGGCGAGGCGGCCGGTGACGCGGAGCGCGGCCGAGAGGGCGCCGGCGCCGGAGGAGTGCCCGCTGGTGGGGCGGAGCTCGGAGGAGAGGTCCCCGGTGGCGGAGAGGTCGCCGGGGGCCATGAGGCGGACGGCGCCGGCTGCGGCGGCGGGCCGATCGCGCCGGCGCCCGGCAGGCCTCGCTTGACCGCGTCGTGGTCGACGGCCGCGCACCGGAATCGCTCGCCCTCCTTGTGACACGTCCAGACCTCGGAGACGGTCCAGAACGCGACGACCGCGCTGCGCGTCGTCGCGACGTGGAGCTTGTAGCTGTTGTACGTCTCGTGCGCGGTGACGCTGACGATCTGCCGGCTGGCCACGCACCCCGACTGCGCGAGGACGATCGCGAGCGCGAAGGCGATGCGCGTCGCGCGCCTCATCATTCCACCTCCACGTCGTGCATCGTGCAGTCCGACAGCGTCCCGTCCTCGTGGCGCTTGCACTCCGCGAGCGAGAACGTCGAGCCGCGCTGCACGGCGATCACGACCTCGTGCTTCCGGATCGCGTAGTCGCGGATCATCGACGGCGCGCACCCGGCCCCGACGATCGCGACCACGACAAGCCCGCCCACGGGCAGCTGCCCGCGACTTCGGGGAACCCACGTCGCTCGCATGTCCCGCCCTCCTCGAGCCGACTCTACGGCGCCGCGGATCGACCGGCCAAGTTCGCTCGGTCGCGTCGGAGGCTCGCCGCGGCCGGAGCAGTCGAGGACGCGTGGCGTCTCTGTCGCCGTCGCCGTCGGCAGAATCCGTGGCGATCCGGCGCGCGGTGGGTCATAGAACTGGCGTGCCGCCCACGGGACGACTTCCGCTGCGAGAGGTGCTCGGCGTCGAGCCGCTCGGTCTCCGGCTCCGTGAGGCCTGGCTCGCGCTGCGCGGCGACGACACGACGCCGAAGTCTCGCTTCGATCACACGAGCCTCCGCGTCCTGCAGCCGCGGCTCGCGCTGCCCGCGTGGCTCGGACGCAGGCCCGCGGATCGGCGCGTCCCGATCCTGAACCTCTTCTCCCACGTGCAGCCGCCGGCGTCGCAAGGGTGGTCGGTCCGCGTCACGACCGCACGTGACTTCCGCGATCTGCGCGGGACGTACGACAGCCACAACGGCACCGACTTCGTCGTCCCCCCCGGGACGCGTGTCCTCGCTCCGGCGCCCGGCCGCGTCGTCCGCGTCTCGAGCGAGTTCAATCGCGGCGGGCTCAAGGTCGTCATCGATCACGGGCGCGGCCTCGTCACGACGTCGAATCACCTCGCGCGCGCCCTCGTGCGCGTCGGAGATCGGGTCGCGCGCGGCGACGTCGTCGCGCTCTCCGGGATGAGCGGCGTGGACGGGCTCCTCGCGTTCCCGTGGAACGCGCCGCACGTCCACTTCAACACCTGGGTCGGCGGCGTCGCGGTCGATCCCTTCGCCGCCGCTCCCGGGGAGGCCTCCCTCTGGCGCAACGGCAACGACCCGACCCCCTACGATGGCGCCCGCGTCGACGGCGACGACGCCCCGCCCTCGCGCTTCTCGCCGGACGCGGTCGCGCGCGCGCTCGACGCGTGCTCGCACGACGCGTCGCGCGCCGAGATCCTCGCCGGCGGCGACGTCGCCGGGCGCGCCGTCGCGGCGATGTTCCACATGAACTACTACCCGACGCGCTTCCGCGAGCGCGTCGACGTCTACGCCGACCGGTTCACCCGCGAGGCCCGCCTCGACCTGCCCCTTTCTCGGGAGGACTACGACGGCGTCGCGTTCCCGTCGCCGCGACGTTCGCGCGTGCGCTGAGCGGCGAGCGAGCGCGTCCTCGAAGCCTCGTTGCATCGTATATATACGTGATGTTCGCGCGTGCGCTGAGCGGCGAGCGAGCGCGTCCTCGAAGCCTCGTTGCATCGTATATATGCGTGATGCATGCATCGGCTCCCGCTCGGATGCGCCCACGGCCGAAGAGCGCTGACGGCCCTGTCAGGGCGTGTCGGCGGACGACCACGCTGCCCGGGTAGAGCCACCGAGCTGGCCGGCCGGACCGTTCGTGTTCCAGGGCGTCGCCGTCTCGCACGTGCCGTTGTTGCAGACGGCTCGCGCCCCGTCGCAGCCGGCGGAACACACCTCTTTGGAGGTGCACTCGTCGTCGACCTCGGCGACGGCCTCGCGCACCGCCGTCGTATCGCGAACGGCCACCGCCGATGTGCAGCAGCTGGAGCAGTCCTTGACGGGCTCGACGAGGATGCAATCCGTGTCGACCGAGCAGCTCCGGTCGAAGCCGCTCGGATCGAGCGACGCTTTGCCGGAGCAAGCGGCAACGACGCTCGCGAGCACGCCGGCGAACGACAGTGACTTCCGGGGGGATGAGGCGACCTGCAGGCGAGCGCGCGACCCCACGTCGTCCTCGTAGCAGTGGCGACCGCTGGTGTCACGTGGTGCCCGTCGAGCGCGTCGAGCTCCGCCTCGCCGCGGTCGGCGGCGCCGAGACCTTTGGGCTCCAGGGGAGGCTCTCGGTGGAACACGCTGCCCATCGTCTCGTTGGTTCGAGCCAAAGCGTGTTCGCAGTCCTATCCACGTGGACGGCACGACTCGTCGAACGGTTGGAGGAGCAGGAGCCCGGGAGGGTCGAAGAGATCGTGCGTCGTGAGTCGCGTCGAGACGGTCGGCGAGCGGGGCGCGCTCGTTGATCTCTGGCGGAGCACGCGGGCGCGCGCCGCTCCGCCTACCGCAGCGCGCGGAGGTGGGCGAGGACGTCGGCCATCTCGGCGTCGGTCATCGCCGTCGGCGGCATCTTCCCGCGGCCGCGGCGGACGGTCTCGGCGAAGTCCGGCGCGCGGTAGAGGAAGGGCCGATCGACGAGGAGGACGCCGATGTGCCCGCGCGCCTCGGGGCCGTGGCAGCCGGAGCAGCGATCGGTGTAGAGCGCACGTCCGCGCTCGGCGTCGCCGTTCGCAAAGGGCCCGTCGGGCAGGGGAGCGAGCTCGGCGGCGGCCGCTTCCTCGCCGATCGGCGCCGGCTCGTAGGCGCCGGCGTTCGGGCCGTAGGTTGCCGCGAGCCAGTCCGTCAGCGGCGCCGTGTCCTTCGGCTCGAGGTTGGCGCCCCACGCGACCATCTTGGTCACGGTCTTCGTCCACTGCGCGTGCGTCAGGCGCTGCTGCGCGAGCATCTCCTCGGAGTGGCACGACAGGCACGCGCCGCGCACGAGCGCGCGGCCCTCTTCGGCCGACAGCCCGGACGGCGCGGCGACCGCGACCGACGCGTCGGGCGCCCGCGTCGCGCCGGCGCCTCCCGCGCTCGTCGCGCCGGCGTCCGCCGCGGTCGCCGGGCGATCCTTCGAGCACGCCGAGGTCATCGTCGCGACGGTCATCGTCGCGACGGCCAGCGTCGCGACGGCCTCGCGCGCGCTGACGAGCGTCGCGGCGGTGTCGAGCGCACCGGCGCGCGACGCGACGGTGTCGAGCACGCCTACGAGCGTTGCGCCGACCTCGCGCGCGCGGGCCACGAGCGCGCGCCTCACGTGACCTCCCACGAGACCGCGTGCCACGCGTTCCAGAAGTAGCCGCTCGGGTTCCACGCCGCGCGCGCGGGTTGCGTGTTGCCCTTGCGATCCGTCGCGCGCGCGAGCGCGCGGACGCGGCCCGGCTCGCTCCGGTCGAAGCGGTGCTCGAAGACCATCCAGCGACCGACGCCCGGCTCGCCCTGGAGCTTCGCGGCGTGCCACGTCTTGCCGTCGTCGAGCGAGACCTCGACCTTCGCGATCGGCGCGTCGCCCGAGAACGCGACGCCGGCGACGCGCTGCGGGCCCTTCGGCGCGCGCGAGCCTTCGACGGGCGCGCCGATGATCGACTTGACCGGGAACGTCGTCGCGGGGCGCATCTTGTCCGGTGGCACGGCCGCGCCCGGCGTGACCGGCTCCGTCGGCATCCGGTACGCCGTCGTCATGAAGAAGCCGCCCGCCTCCTCCTTCTGGAGCGAGAGCTCGACGAGCCACTTCACCCAGTGGTCGCCCGCCCAGCCGGGCACGACGAGGCGGAGCGGCGCGCCGTGGGCGAGCGTCAGATCCTCGCCGTTCATCTTGTAGGCTACGAGCGTCGTCGGATCGAGCGCGCGCTCGATCGGGATGCTGCGGACGAACGCGGGCGTCTGGGGCTTCGGCGGCGCGTCGGCTCCGCGCAGGTGGACGTGCGTGCGCGCGAGGTGCTCCGGCGCGACGCCCGCCTTGCGGAGGAGATCGCCGAGGCGAACGCCGGTGAACGTGGCCTGGCCCACCGCGCCGTGCGTCCACTGGAGGCCGGGCACGCGCGGCTCGTGGAGCGCGCGCCCGTTGCCGGCGCACTGGAGGACCGCGGTCACGGTGACCGGGGGGAAGGACCTCGCGAGCTCTGCCGCGTCGAGCGTGAGCGCCTTCGTGACGAGCCCCGTGACGCGCAGCGGTCGAGCTCGGTCGAGCGCGGGCGGGCCGAAATGGCTCCGCACGAAGAACGACGGGGTCGGGGTGATCAGCCGCTCGAACAGGCCCGCCGGCGTGGCGAGGTTCTGCGGGTCGCGCCCTTGCCGCAGCAGCTCACCCGCGAACGCGCGCGTCGCGGGAGAGAACGCGAGCGCCACTCCCGCGGCCTCGAGGAGCCTTCGCCGCCCGATCATGCGGCGCATCAAAACGGCGTCGTCGACCGAGGTCAAGAGCGGCGCGTGTCGTGGCGTGGCGCGTCAGCGCAGCGCGCGGTCACCGTCGCCGTGTGGTGCGCAGCGGGGAGGTGCTATGACGCGACCGCGCGCCGCGCGGTCAGAAGCGGCCACGCGGGCGAAGCGAACGACGCGAGGCCGACGAGCGATGAAGCGACCCCAGTGGCTCCCGACGCGATCCGACGCGCCCGGCATCGCGCTCGCCCTCGGGATCGGCGCGCTCGCGGTCGGCGCGGTGAAGCTCCTCCCGCCGTCGCCGCTGCTCTCGGACGTCCTCGTCGCGCTGGTCCTCGGCGCGCTCGTCCTCAACACCCCGCTCGCGCGCCTCGTGCGGCTCGGTCCGGTCGGCAAGGAACGCGAGCCGGACGCCTACGCGCCGGGGCTCCGCTTCACCGGGAAGTGGCTCCTCCGCCTCTCGATCGTCCTCATGGGCCTCAAGGTGCAGACGTCGTTCTTCGGCAAGACCGAGATCGCGACGATCTTCATCGTCGCCGCGGCGTCGGTGCCGAGCGCCTTCTTCGTCTCGCATCTCCTCGGGGTCGCGCTCCGCGTTCGCCGCCCGCTCGTGGATCTGGTCGCCGGCGGGACGATGATCTGCGGCGCCTCCGCCGTGAACGCGATCGCCCCGGCCTGCGGGGCGCATCGCGAGGAGCAGGGCGTCGCGATCGGCGTCACGTTCCTCTTCAGCGTCACCGCGATGCTCTCCTTCCGCACGATCGCGCTCGCGATCGGCCTCGACCCCACGTTCGCCGGCCTCTGGAGCGGCCTCGCCGTCAACGATCTCTCGAGCGCGATCGCCGTCGGCGCGCAGATGGGCGAGAGCGGAGGGGTCATGGCCGCCGCGTCGAAGTCGGCGCGGATCCTCCTGCTCGCGCCCGTGCTCGTCGCGATCGCGCTCGCCCGCCGCGAGGCGCGTCCGTCGGGCGCGCGCTCGCAGGCGCTGACGAAGAGCATCGTCGACGCGCTGCCGGGTTTCATCGTCGGCTACGTCGTCTTCGCGATCGCGCGCGCCGCGGGCGATCGCGTCGTCGGCGACGCCGCCGCGTGGAAGGCGCTGCTCGACGCGAACCGCTTCGTCCTCGACGTCTTCATGTCGGCGGTCGCCGCCGGCATCGGTCTGCACCTCTCCGTCCGCACCATCCTCGGCTCGAGCGCGCGCGCCCTCGTGGTCGGCGCGGGCGCCTCGGTCTGGATGGCGGGGCTCACCGTCACGATGATCGCGCTGCTCGCCCGCGGGGCCACCGGCGTCGCGGTGGCGGTCGGCGCCGGCGCGCTCGTCACGACGTTCGCGCTCTACCGCGGCCTCGCGGGGAAGAAGGCGCGCGTGCGGGCGATCGAGCAGCGCTTCGACGCCGGCGAGCTGCTCACGCTCGAGGAGGCTACGGTGCTGCTCGAGCAGCGCGAGCGCGCCGGCGCCCTCGACGACGCGCTGCTCCGGCGCGTGCTCGACTTGCTGAGCCCGTCGATCGGCGAGCTCATCCCCGCGCGAACGAGCCCGCTCGGCCACGGCGAGGGCTGCCGCTGGCTCACGTACTGGGAGGGCGCGTCCGGCTGGGCGCTGGTCGCGGTCGTGCGCGAGGCGGGATCGGTCACGCCGATCCACGCCCATCCGCATCGCATGCTCGGCAAGGCCATCGAGGGCCGGCTCGAGGAGCTCCGCTTCCGCGAGGTCGAGGGGGGAGCGTCCGCCGGCGCGCCGTGCTCCGTCGAGCTCGTCTCGCGCGCCGTGCTCGCGCACGAGGAGCTGGTCGAGGCGGACGGGCTCGCGACGCTCCACGTGGTCCGCGCCGTCGGCGACGCGCCGGCGATCGACATCCAGCTCCGCGGTCCGGAGATCGGGCGGCCCGGGCGTCTCATCCGTCCGCGCGAGCGCGTCGACGTCCTCGCGCTCGACGTCGGCGCGCGCATCGCCGCCGTGGAAGAGATCGACGCGCGCCCCGGACAGAGCGGAGACGGTGCGGCCGCCGGGCGCCCGTCTCCCGAAGCGGCGTGAAGCTGCGCGCGCCGCGTGAAGCGGAGGCGCGCGAGTGTCGGTCGGAGGCGACTGCTCCGCTCCTTTCCGCTCGCGCCGAGCGCGACCGGAAGCGCCTGTGTCGGTCCGAGGCGACGCTCGTCCGGTCGCGTTGATTTCACCGGTCAGAGCCCTTCCGCGTCGCGTCGAAGCCGCCTATGGATAGCGTGTGCGTCGCCTCGGTTTGGTGCTCTCCATCGCGCTCGTTGCCTGCGCTCCAGCCAGCGTCGCCGAGGCCGAGGCGCAGAAGGACGTGGCGTGGCTCGACAAGCACGAGAGCCGCGCGGGAATGGAGGCGCTCGGCCGCCTCGCCGATCACGAGCCCAAGGCCGTGCAGGCGCTCGCGAAGCGCCGCGGCAACCAGGACGTCTACCACGCGGCCTGGCAGGCCCATACGCGCGGCGTGGCCTGGGGCGATGACGTCTTGCGCGTCGCGCTCTCATCGCCGGCGGAGCTGCCGCTCGCGGTGGCCGAGCTCCCCCCGCGCGATCCGCGCCTCGAGGGGTTCGCCGACGACTTGGAGAAGGGCATCACCTCGGCGCGCACCGAGCACGGGACCACGGCCGTGAGCCTGCTCGCGAGCCTCGGTCCGACCGCGCAGCCGCACCTCCTGCGGCTGCTCGCGCGTCCGGCGACCCGTGAGGCGACGTGCGCCGGGCTCGCTTCGCCTCACGTCACGCCGGAGTCGCGCCTCGCGCTCACGCTCGCGCAGCCGGACGCCCGCACCTTGCCGACCTGCCAGAAGACCATCTTCGTGCACGCCGCGACCGACACCAAGGTGCTCGATTGGCTCGGCAACGCGGGCGAGCCCGCGCTCGTCACCGCCGCGGTCGAGACGCTCGAGTGTCCGAAGCTCGCCCACCTCTGGGAGCGCGTCTTCGCGTCTCCGCGCGAGTCGTTGACCGAGCTCGAGCCTGCGCTCATCGCCTCGATGGGGCGCTGCTCGAGCGCGCTCGATCCGGTGATCGCGCGCGCGCTCCCCTCCGTGCGCCGCGTCCGCGCGAGCATCCTGCACGCGCTCGAGGCCGAAGCGGCGCACGCCGAACAGCTCGAGGCGACCTGCAAGCAGCTGCCGCGGCTCAGCCACGGCCGCGCCGTCTCGGAAGAGGTGCGCGCGCTGGCCGGCAGCGTGTACGGCGCGCGCTGCAAGACGTCGTCGTAGTCAGCGTCCGCCGACGACGGCGCGGTAGAGCGCGAGCGCCTTGTGGTGATCGAGCAGCGTGTCGAGCTCGCGCCTGGCGGCGTCGAAGGTGGCCTGCTCGCGGATGTTCACGAAGAGCATCGTGCTGTCGCCCATGTCGAAGCGCTGCCGCTCGGCCTGCTCGAGCTGCTGCGCGAGCTCGAGCTCGCGACGCGCCAGCCCGAGCCGCGCGGCGGCGGCGTCGGTGCCGGCCGCGGCGTCGCGGACCTCGAGGGTGATCTTGTCCTTCATGTAGCGCAGGTGCAGATCGTAGGCCAGGAACCG
>JAHBWA010000198.1 GCA_019637195.1 Labilithrix sp.
GGCGGCGCGAACGACACCGGAGCGGGCGACGGCGCGACCGATGCCGGCGCGGGCGGCGCGAACGACACCGGAGCGGGCGACGGCGCGACCGATGCCGGCGCGGGCGGCGCGAACGACACCGGAGCGGGCGACGGCGCGACCGACGCCGGCGGAGGAGGCACGATCGGCGCGGGATCGACGGCCGCCGGAGCGTCGGCTTCCCACGCGGGCGGAGCCACGGAGGCCGCAGCGTCGTCCCATCCGCGCTCGATCTCCACCTCGGTGTCGATGCGCGGGCGCGTCGCCTCGGGCGGGGTCGACCACGCCGCGAAGCTCGGGACGGGTGCGGGCTTGAAGGAATAGGCGGGAGTCGCCGTCTTCCCCGCCGCCGCCGCGTCGCGGTAGACGCGGTTGACGAGCGAGATGGCGCTCGACGGCGGCGCCGGCACGCTCACCGCGGACGGCGGAGGGGCGTTCGACGCCGGCGGCGCGGAGCCCGGCGGAGCGGCGATGGGCCGAGCCGCGACGGCGACCGCAGGCGGCGGGACGCTCACGGGACGCGCCGCGACGGCAGGAGGCGCGGGCGGCCGGGCGCTCACGGGACGCGCCGCGACGGCAGGAGGCGCGGGCGTCCTCGGCGCGGGCGGGGGGCCGGTCTTGATCGGCGAGACCGCGATGCCGACGATGTCCGCGTCGTCGAGGTCGAGCGTCGCGAGACGCTCACGCATCGCCGGCGGCGCCACCGTCTTGGCGAGCGCGGGAGCCGAGCTGGCGAGCACCGGCCCCGAGACGGGCGCCGGAGGGAGCGTCGACGCGGGGCGAGCGGCAGGCGGCGCCGAGGTGCGGGGGCGGGGGATCGACGGTCGGACGCGCTCGCTCATGGCGAGGACCCGAGCAAGCTGCGTTCCGCGGGCGACGAGAGCCCGCCTCGAAGAAATCCGTCATGATCTGGCCACGCCAACGCCGCGGCGAAGACAAACGGCGGCCATGTTCCTGGATCGCGACGCCTGACACAGCGGTCTACCAGACGCATGCATTAGCCACGGAATCGCTGGAACTTTCCACCGGCGACGACCGAGACTAGGACTGTCGCTCATGACGTCCGTTCACGAGATCGACTGGACCACGTGGACGCCGACCGATCGCGCGACGCTCCTCTTCATCGTCGAGCGCGAGCGCGACCGCGTCCTCCTCATCGAGAAGAAGCGCGGGCTCGGCGCCGGCAAGGTGAACGCGCCCGGCGGCCGCATCGAGCCGGACGAGCGCGCGATCGACGCCGCGGTGCGCGAGCTCCGCGAAGAGCTGTGCGTCGGCGCGCGCGGCGTCGTCGAGCATGGAGAGCTCAGCTTCCACTTCGTCGACGGCTACAAGCTCCATTGCCACGTCTTCCGCGCCGACACCTGCGAGGGTGAGCCGACGGAGACCGACGAGGCTACGCCGCTGTGGACGCCTCTCGACGCGATCCCGTTCCCTCGGATGTGGGCCGACGACGCGCTGTGGCTCCCGCTCCTGCTCGCGGGGAGATCGTTCCGGGGCCGGTTCGTCTTCGACGGCGAGCGCATGGTCGATCACGACCTCGTCGATCTCGGCGCGCGCGTCGACGGCGCGACGTAGGGGCGCGCCGCCGGAGCCCGACCGAAGCGCGGCGTGGCCGCGTCACCGGTTCAGGATCGCGCGGGCCGGACGAGGCCGAAGCGGCGCATCTTCCGGTAGAGCGTGGCGCGCGGCATCCCGAGGAGCTGCGACGTGAGCACGACGTTCCAGTCGGTCTCCTCGAGCGTCGCGACGATGCGCGCGCGCAGCGCCACGCTCGGCCCGCGCGCGGGAGCGCCGGCGGCGCCGAGATCGAGATCCGCCACGCCGAGCGTGCTGCCCTGCGCGAGCAAGAACGCCTTCGTCAGGACGTTCTCGAGCTCGCGCACGTTCCCGGGCCACGCGTGCGCGAGGAGCGCGCGCTCTCCGCTCCGGTCGAGCGTCGCCCGCGGCCGCCCGAGCTCGGTCGCGAGCCGAGCGAGGATCGCCTCCGCGATGGGCAGCACGTCCTCGATGCGCTCGCGGAGCGGCGGCAGCTCGATCTCGACGACCGCGACGCGATAGTAGAGGTCCTCGCGGAACCGCCCCGCGCGCACCTCCTCGGAGAGCACGCGGTTCGTCGCGCACACGAGGCGGACGTCGGTCGCGACGGCGTCGTTCGCCCCGAGCGGACGGACCTCGTGCTCCTGGAGGACGCGCAGGAGCTTCACCTGCATCGACGCCGGCATCTCGCCGAGCTCGTCGAGGAAGAGCGTGCCCCCCCTCGCCGAGACGAACAGACCCGGATGATCGCGCGTCGCGCCGCTGAACGCGCCGCGCTCGTAGCCGAAGAGCTCCGCCTCGAGGAGCGTCTCGGGGAGCGCGCCGCAGTTGATCGCGACGAACGGCGCCCGCGCGCGGGCGCTGTTGTCGTGGATGGCGCGGGCGATCCGCTCCTTGCCGGTCCCGCTCTCGCCGCGCACGAGCACGGTGACGTCGGCGTCGATGACCCGGTCGAGCACCCCGAAGACCCGCCTCATCGGGAGGCTCGTCGCGACGATCCCGCTGTAGTCGAAGCGCGGACGCGCCGCCGAGCTGCGGTGCTCGTCCGCCTCGATCGTGCGCTTCAACCGGGCGATCTCCAGCGCCTGCCCGCGCGCGAGCCGCTCGATCTCCGCGTTCTGCTCCTCGAGGACCTTGCTCTTGACGCGGAGCTCCTCGACGAGCCGCGCCTTCTCGAGGGCGAGCGCGGCCTGATCACCGAGCGCCAGCAGGACGTCGACCAGCTCCGGCCGGAACCCTCCCGCGAAGAAGCGATGATCGACGTAGATCGCGCCGAGGATGCCGTCGGGCGATCGGATGGGGACGCACAGGAGCGACTTGAGCTTCATCGCGTGGACGCTGCGCGCCTTGACGAAGCGAGGATCGAACGCGGCGTCGACCGCGATCACCGGCTCGCCGGTCTGGACGACCCGCTCCGCGACGGTCCGGCTGAACTTCAGGTGCCCCTGGCGCAACGTCTCGCGGTCGACGTTGCGCGCGACGGTGACGCGCAGCCGCTCGCCCACACCCTCACCGCGCGCGGCAGCGCCCTCAGCGCCCTCGCCGCGCGCGACGCGCACCAGCATGAACCCGCGCTCGGCGTTCGTGAGGCTGATCGCGGCGTCCATCGCCTCCTCGAGCACGGCGTTCGTGGTGGTCGCCGAGTTGAGCCTGCGGTTGATCTCGAGGATGCGCCGTACGTCGATCGCCGCCTCGACGACGCGCTCGGGCGCGGCCGCCTGCGGCGCAGGGGCGAAGACCTTGGCGCGCGACGGGTGCCGGCGGAACGCGTCGTGGAGCTCTTCGGGCAGCGACGCGAGCGTCCTCTCCCAGATCTCCCGCGCGCGCGTGGCGTGCCGCTCGGCGAGGAAGTCGCGATCTGCAGCGGCGAACGCCTCCGCGGTCTTCGCCTCGAGATCCGCGACGAGACCGCGCTGGCCGCTCGACTCGGCGAGCGTGAGCGCGCGCTCGAGGTCGAGCGTGGCGTCGGCGGGCCGCCCCTCGGCGATCGCGACGGCCGCGCGGATCCCGAGCCAGGCGGCCTCCGCGTCACGCGTCGCGAGCGCGCGCACCTTCGCCTCGCACGAGGCGAGCGCGCGCTCGGCCCCCGCGCGATCGCCGGACGCGACGAGGGCCCGGGCGCGCTGGAGCGCGAGGTCCACGGCCTCACGATCGCCGGCGCCGGCGATGAGGCGCTCGGCGTCGTCGAGGTGCCGCGCGCTCGCGCGATGCTCTCCCGCGAGCGACGCGACCTCCGCGAGCACGGCCGACGCGCCGGCCTCGAGCACCTTCATGCGCTCCCTGCGCGCAGCGCGCAGCGTCGCGTCGGCGTAGAAGCGAGCGCGTTCGTGGCTGCCGATGTCGGCGTAGACCTTGGCCAGGTTGAACGAGAGGGTGACCTCGGTCGTCGGCATCGCGAGGGCGACCGCCAGGCGTCGTCCGCGCGCGTAAGCATCCAGCGCCCGGCCGAGATCGCCCTGCTCGTGGCACGCGGCCCCGTAGTTGAGCGCGGCGGACGCGACGACGTCGTCGAGCCCGTGCTCCTCGGCGAGCTCGAGCGCTTCCTTGTAGGCGCGCGTCGCGAGCGGCGTCTCCCCTGCCCCGTACTCGACGAACGCGGTGGCGCTCGCGAGGCGGAAGCGCCCGCGCGGCGACGCGCTCCCGGCGATCTCACGCGCGCGCGCCAGCGAGGCGCGCGCTTCGTCGAGCGAGCCGGCTCGACTCGTCGCGAACGCCGCGTTGAGCAGCAGGTCGAGCCGGGGCCCGACCTCGTCGGCGTGCCCGCCGGCGAGCGCGCCTCGGACGACGGCGAGCGCCTCCGCGTCGGCTCCGCGCTTCAGGAGCGCCAGCGAGAGCGCCGCGGCCACGCGCGCGTGCTCGGGGCGCCCCACCACGTCGGGCAGGATGCGGCGCAGCGCGGAGACCGCCCGCTTGCTGTCCCCCGTCTGGGCGTAGCACTGGCCGGCGATCTGCCGGAGGCGGACGCGCTCGTCGTGCTCCGGGCGGCGCGCGAGGCCGCGGGCGACCAGCGCGAGGGCACGCGCGGGCTCGCCCGACTCGGCGTAGATCTCGGCGCAGCGACGGATCACGCGCGGCTCGTCCACCGCGCCGACGGCGACCAGCGCGTCCGCCGCGCGGCGAAGGTCGACACCGGAGCTCGACGGAGGCGCGAGGGCGAGCGCGCTCGCGGCGCGCGCGGGATCGACCTGGGCGAGGTGGACGATCCACGCGGCGCGGAGGTCTGCCCGGCGCGGCTCGGCCTCGACGCGCGCCGCCGCCCGCTCGGCCAGCGCGCGGTGGGCCGCCTTCATCGCAGGCTCGCCGAGGGCGCCGGCGACCCGCGCCGTGTCCGATCGCCGGAGGAGGCGGGCCCCGTCCGGCTCGCGCGCCACGAGCCCGCGCGCCGCGAGCGATTCGAGCGCGGGCGACGGCGCGGCGTCGAGCACGCCCGCCGCGACGATCGCGGCCAGCGTCGCGCGCGCGTCGTCGTCGAGGTCTCCGAGCTCGATCTCTCCGCGCGCGACGCCCGACGACGCGACGGCGCGCGCGAGCACGCGCGAGTCCCACGCCGCCCCGTCGAGCTGCGCGAGCAGCGCCGCGATCTCCTTCGGGTAGCCGGCCGTCGCGCGGACGATCTCACCGAGCGCCGCCGCGGGGATCTCCGCCCCGAGCCACGTCTCGACGTCGCGACGATCGAGCGGAGTGAGCTCGATCGCGACGTGCTCGCACGTCACGATCGGGGCCTTCGACGCGACGATGACGGCGACGCTGCCGTCGTCCGGGAGCGCTCTCGACAGGACGACGAGCCGCTCGCGCTCGATCGCGGAGAGCTCGTCGGCGTCGTCGACCAGGAGGACCAGGGGCTCTCGCCGCGCGGACAACCGCGAGGCCGCGCGGAGCGCTCCGGTCGGGCTCCCGAGATCGACGTCATCGCCGAGCGCGAGCGCGAGGAGCGCGCCGATCGCGCCCGGCCGGCGGCCAGAGGCCAGGAGCGCGTCGCCCTCGAGCTGGGCCTCCGCCTTCAGCTCCTCGAGGAGGCGCGTCCGGCCGACGCCGTCGTCGCCCTGGAGCGCGACGACGCGCGGCCCGCTCGCTCGCCGCTGGATCGCGTCGACGACGGCGCGCGCGCGACCGAGCGCGTCGTCGCGGCCGACGAGACGACTGCCGAGGAGATCCGACGCCGGCGGCCTCGCCCACGGCGCGCCGAGCAGCTCCGCAGCCTCCTCGACGCTCCCGGGACGATCGTCGGGGCGCTCGGCCGCGAGCCGGTCGACCGCGCGGGCGACCGGTCCCGGCAACGGGACGCCGAGCGAGCGCAGCGTCACGCCGAGCGCGAAGAGGTCCGCGCTGCGATGGACGATCCCGCGGAGGAGCTCGGGCGCGATGAAGCCCGGCGTCCCCGAGACGTCGCTCGCGCGTCCGCCGGCGAAGGGGCGCGAGCAGCTGAGGTCGATGAGCACCGCACGTCCGTCTCCGCCGACGAGGACGTTGCCCGGATGAAGATCTCCGTGAACGAGCCCGCGCCGATGCAAGGACGCGAGCGCAGAGAGGACGTCCCCCACGGGCCCGACGAGGTCCCGCCAGCTTCGTCGCTCCGCGTACCTGCGGAGATCGCCGCCCTCGACGATCGGCGACGTGTAAAATGCACGCATTTCGCCCCGATCGCGCCAGTAGCCGAAGTCGTGCACGCGGACGATCCGTGGGTGCGTCACCGCGCGGAGCGCCAAAAACTCGCGCCGGAGGAGATCGCGGGAGGCGGCCTCGGAGTCGACGAGCTTGAGCGCGAGGTCCACGCCGAGCGCCAGGTCTCGCACGCGGAACGCCGACGCCAGCCCGCCCTCACCGAGCGGCGCCTCGACGACGTAGCGATGCGCGATCCGTGTCCCCGGCTTCAAGCCTCCCAGTGTACCAGCCACGCCTTTATGATTCATACGTGAGACACTCTTGATACGTATGTATCGACAAGTGCATGTAATTACGTTGTTTCAAAAATGGTCCCGATCGTGCTTAGCTCCGTACCATGCGTCGCGGTCTGCTCCTCTTCGTGCTGTCTGCCGTGGGCCTCGCGTCCGCCTGCGAGTCGAGCTCCGAGACGAACCCGCGGTCTCAGGGGATTCACCCGCAGCCGCAGCCGAACCGGCGCGGCGCGACGTTCACGGCGCCGTGCACGGCGACGGGGTGCGGGGATGCGCCCGAATCGCTCGCGAGCCCGACGTGCAGGCCGCTGCCCGCCGAGTGCGGGTGGACCGACAACGGCTCGGTAAGCTTCCGGCCGTGCGACGAGTCCGAGTGCGGCGTCGCCCCGGGCGGCGAGGTGTGCCCGGAGGGGACCCTCTTCCGAGGAAACACGTGCGGGAGCGAGAACGAGGCTGCCTGCGCGTGGAACACCGCGTGCGCTCCGCCGCGGAGCACCACGCCCTGCGCGAATCCCGAGGACTGCGGACCGATGCAGGAGATCGGCGTCATCTGCCAGGACGGCGGCAACGGCGGCCTCGAGTGCATGAAGTTCGAGACGCGCTGCGAGTGGCAACGCACCTGCGACTGAGTCGCTGGCACGTCACGACAAGTCGATCACCGAAGGAGCCTCACGGCTCTGCCGCACCGATCCGTCCGGGGAAGCGAGCTCCGGCGCGGACGTCTTTCCACTCGCATCAGGAAAACACCGCCATGACGATCAAGCTGCTTGGTTCTTCGCTCTTCGGTCTCCTCTTCGTCGCCGCGTGCTCCAGCACGACGCCCGCTCCCTCACCGAGCGCCGGCGGCGGCAACGGCAATGGCGACGGCAACGGCGACGGCGACGGCGCCCAGACGACCCGCTCGGGCCTCACCTTCGTCTCGCCCTGCACCGCCAGCGCGTGCGGCGAGGTCCCCGCGTCCACCACGGCGGCGAAGCCGGAGTGCAGCGAGACGGCCGGCGCCTGCGGCTGGGGCGATCCCGACCCCAACGGGTCGGTGTCCTACCGGCAGTGCGAAGAGAGCGAGTGCGGAGCGAAGCCGGACGAGAGCGTTTGCCCGAGCGGCACCTCGTTCAAGGGCGCCGCGTGCGGGAGCGAGAACGACGGGCCGTGCGTCTGGCGCTCCGCCTGCATGCCCCCGCGCAGCACCACCCCCTGCACCGACGCCGACGGATGCGGGCCGATGCCGGAGATCGGCGTCATCTGCGCCGACGGCTCGAACGGGGAGCTCGAGTGCATGCAGGTCGGCAACAAGTGCGAGTACCAGCGCACCTGCGACTGACCGCGCGTCGACTACGGCGCCGCGCCAGGCTCAGTGCCAGGCCGGCGCCGTCTTGACCGGCGTGTTCGTCCGGTCGTGCTCTTTCACCGCGGCCATCGCCTGCGGCATGCACTTCACGCACGCGGGGAAGTTCGAGCCGTGATCGCACGTGATGATCGTCGCGGTCGCGGGGGCCTCGAACTGGGCCTCGTCGAGGTGCTTGCCGCACGTGATGCAGTGAATGTGCTGGTGCTGGTGACCGCCCGCGTTCGCCGCCTGCGGGCGGGGCGGCGCCATGGCCTTGCGTTCGCGCTTCGTGAGCTTCGGCTTTCGCTTCATCCGGCCAGCAAATTACAGGAGCGGCGGCGTCGATGGCGACAACAAAGGCAGGCAGCCTGCCCCGGGAAAATTTCGTGAGGGCCGGGGACGGACGGGGAACTTCGCGAGGCCGGGAACGGACGGGGAATTTCGCGAGGCCGGGGACGGGCGGGGAATTTCGCGAGGCCGGGAACTTTCGCGGTCGTGAGCGTACGAAGCACGAGGTGCAGGCTTCCCGGTTCCTTCCCGCAGGTCTCCCCGGAGGCCTCGTCCGGATGCGTCACCGCATCACCGCCTTCTTCGGGGATGCTCCGCTCCTGTTCATCGGGATCGTGCTCGGCATCGCCGTGGTGTTCCGGGTGGGTCTGGACGCAGCGCGCCCCGCATCGGCGGAGCCCGCATCGGCGGAGCCCGCATCGGCGGGGGCGAGGGCCGCGGCGCCGGCCACCGTCGTGCACGAGGTCACGCGCGTCCCGACGGCACCCGCTTCGCCGACCGCGCCGCCGGCGGGAGCGCCTGGGGCGGAGCGAGCGAGCGCGAGCACGAGCGCGCCCGGCGACGCACGCCGGAGCACGCGGGGCGCGCCGCACCGGCGCACGCCGCGAACGCACGGCCGACGCTGACCGCACGCGGATTGACAGAATCCAGCCGCCCCCGTACGCGTTCGGGCGAGCCATGTGTCGCAACATCCGCGTCCTCCACCACTTCGAGCCCCCCACGACGCCCGAGGAGATCCACGCCGCGGCGCTGCAGTACATCCGCAAGGTGAGCGGGCTGACGAAGCCGGCGAAGGCGGACTCGGCGGAGATCGCGCACGCCGTCGAAACCGTCGCGCGCGCGACGACGCGTCTGCTCGAGCGGCTCCCCGAGCGCGGCGCCGCGCGCACGCGCGAAGGTGAGCGCGAGCGCGCGAAGGCCCGCTGGATGTCGCGCGAGGCCCGCATCGTCCGCGGCGCGCCTCCGGCCGAGGCGTCGGCCGCGAAGAGCTCGTCGGCCGCGAAGAGCACGCCGGCCGCGAAGAGCGCGTCGGCCGCGAAGAGCGCGTCGGCCGCGAAGAGCTCGTCGGCCGCGAAGAGCGCGCCGGCCGCGAAGAGCGCGTCGGCCGCGAAGAGCGCGAAGCGGACGCGATCGACGCGGGAGCAGACCGCTCGATGATGCTCGGGCGGGTCGACGAGGTCGACGGGCACTTCGTCGCGACGAGGTTCTTCGCGTTCGTCCCCACGGAGTGCCTCTACGTCTCACCGAAGAGCCCGCGCGCGAGCGTCGCCGGGGCCACGAAGGACGGCGTGCGCATCCAGACCCACTGGCGCAGCGTCGGGCTCGGCTTCGCACGCGCCTGGCTCCCCGCGATCGCGATCGCGCTGCCGATCGCGCAGACCTTCCTCGGTGGGCCGCAGCTCGCGATGATCGCGATGAGCGTCGCGATGCTCGCCGGGTCCGCGTTCGCCCACCGGGCGGGTCGGCTCCCGGAGACCGAGAAGGCTCGCCTCCGCGTCCTCGGCACCGTCACCGGCCTGCGCATCGATCCGTCGAAGCTCCAGGAGCGAACGCGCGAAGTGAAGTCCGCCTCGCTCGGCGAGCTCATGGATAAGGGCGGGATCCCGATGACCCCGGAAGGCATCCTCTCCGTACTCGACGAGATCCCGATGCCCGCGATGCCCCTCGTGTACGGCTACGCGCGCTACGCGGGCGACGATCCCGAGTGGCGCGAGTGCGCCGACCGCTGCTACGAGCGCTATGTGCAAGGCGACATCTGAGCGGCCGCCCCGCTCTCGAGGCGCGACCGCCTCGCGCCCGTGGAGCGCGACCGTCAGAAGCGTCGGTTACGCGAGGTCGGGATGGGGTCAATGTGCGCACATGTGAGCCGCTGTAGATCCACCATGTGATGCGCCCTGCTCAAATCGGCCGAGAAAAGCCACGACCACGTCGTGGGCGCGAGGGTGGCTCGAGGCGTGCATGTAAGCGCCCAGGATGAACAGTCCGCTCCCCATCGCGCGCTCGCTCCCGGGCCTCGTGCGCGACGACGAGCTCCGCCTGCGCCACGTTCGCGCGTTGGTCGGGCTGTTCGCGCTCTACGCGGGCGCGCTCGTCGTCGTGATGCTCCTCTCCGACGGCGCGGACATCGGATGCATCCTCGCCGGCATCGCCGGTCACGTCCTCTACGCCACCGCCAAGACCGCCGTCGCGTGGCGAGAAGCGTCGTGGATCGAGGCGGCCCGCGCGCGGCGGCTCTGCCGGCGCCTGACCGCCTGAGGCTCGCGCGACGCCGAACGCCGAACGGGCGAGCGGCGGACGACGCGCCCCCGGATGCGCACCCGACAAAGACGACCGCCCACGCCAGGAGGCCCGCATCCGCGCCCGAGGCGCGAGACCAGGACGCTGGCGCGTGCCCATGCAGCGACGGCGCGAGATCAGGACGCTAGCGCGTGCCCGTGCGCCGACGGCGCGCGACCAGGACACCCGCGAGCGCGAGCGCGACGCTGCCCGACGCCGCCCAAGACGCCGTGGGACGCGGCGTCGCCGCGCACTTCTCCTCGGTCTTCGGGACACTGCACGCGGCGGTGAAGCCGTGCCGCGGGTTGGGATCGCAGCTCTCCGCGACGATCGTCTGACTCGGGCTGACCTCCACGCTCACGATGCGCAGCGCGGGGTTCGGGTAGATCGAGCAGAGCCCCGCGACATCGTCCGGCGACAAGGTGCGGAGCGCCTTCGTGCCCGGTTTGTAGCTCGCGTACATCGTGGCCCGCGCGTCGGTCGCGTGCGCGAGCCCGAAGAAATGCCCCACCTCGTGGGTGATCACGCTCGCGAGATCGAAGCCGTTCGCCGGGACCTCCTCGGAGGTCGAGAGGTTCCGCGCCGACGAGTTGATCTCCATGTCGGCGTCGTAGATCTCGCCCGTGTCGGCGTTGAACGTGACCGTCGTCAGCCCGAGCGTGCTGTTGGGATCGCTGTACGGCCAGCCGTCGTCGCGAAACACGATCACGTTCTGGTTCGGCGAGTCGCCGTTGTAGCGGACCTCGCCGCAGGACGCCGGCCCGAGGTTCGTGACCGCGATGCCGGGCGCCTCACCGTTGGCGCAGGTCGCGTACATCCAGGTCGCAAACGACGCGTCGATCACGCGCTTCGCTTCCTCGTAGGGGATGCTCCGGCTCCCGGCCGCATTGACGCTGTAGCTGACGCACGCGTTACGCCAGAACAAGAACAGGCCGTCCGTGAAGCAGCCGCGGGTCGGACGGTAATCCGGAGGCAGCTGCTGCGTGGTCGTGCGGCAGTAGGCGTGAGCCGCCGTGGGCACGGCGAGGACACACAGGGCCGCGGCCGCGAGCATGAAGCGCATGCACCGACGACCAAGCAAGAAACGCATCCCTCGAGAATAGCACGCGTCACGCGCCCCTCAGCCAGCGCGCTCGACCGTGTCGGACTTGTGTGTGTCCCGCGCCGGCTCGATCTCGCGCGCCGAGCGGGGGCGATCGCTGTCACCCGTCGCCCCAAGCCGACAAGGCGGCGAAGGTGCGTCGCTGCACGCGCGGCGGGCCTTCGCAAGCGGCGCCGCCGGCGGCCCCGCGATCACGGTCGAAGCGCCCCGGCGGCGGCCCGGCCGTTCGCGGCTCCCCGGTGGGAACGGCGGCGACGTCGCTAGCCGAAGGTCTCGGCGTACGCGGCCTCGTCGAAGCCGACGAGCACCTTCTTGGGCGTGACGACGATTGGACGCTTCACGAGCTTACCGTCCTGGGTCAGCCACCGGACGATCTCCTCGTCCTTCGCGGCGTCGACCTTCTGCTTGCCGATCGCGCGGTAGCTCTGCCCGCTCGTGTTGAGCCACTTGCGCACCGAGCGCCCGCTCCTCGGGATCCAGTCGCCCAGCTCGTCGGCGCTCGGCGGGCTCTCGACGATCGGCCGGACGTCGACGTCGACGCCGCGGTCCGCGAACCAGCGCAGCGCCTTCTTGCAGGTCCCGCAGCCCGCGTACGAGAGCACGAGAGGTTTCTTGCTAGGCATGGGCTTGTCGTCTCGGGTCGAAGGCGACGAGCCTTAGCACATCAGAGCGCCAGGAGGCTCCGGCGCAGGACCGTGGTCTCGCTTTGGAGCGCGAAGGACGTCAGGTCGTGGCTCGCGGGCCGCGCGAGGACGGCCGCCAGCGACGCCGGCCCCGTGCCGCGCAGCGCGTCGGCGAGCGGCGCGTCCGTCGGCGCGACCGCGTCGAGCGCCGCGCGGAGGCTCCCGGACATCAGGAACGCGGCCCGCGCCTCGGTCGCGAGCACGGCCTCCGCGAACGCCGCCTCGTCGATCGCGGGCGCGCGCGCGAGCGCCGGCTCGAGCTCTTCCAGCCCGCGCCGCCGCTTGCGATCGGTCGCCCGACGCGCGCGCAGCTCGAAGTCCTCCACGAGCGGCCCGACGCGCTCCTCGGGCCGCGCCGAGAAGCCCGGCGCGACCTGGCGGGCGAACGCGACCACCGCCGCGAGCACCTCGTGCGAGCCGAGCGCGCCGAGCCAGGGGACGCCGAGCGCGATCCGGACCATCGGGCGCGCCAGCGCCGCGAGCGCGTGCGCGTCCGTCGAGGCCGCGAGCCCCGCGGGCACGATCACCCAGACCGCGTCCTCGCAGGCGATCGCCGGAGCGGCGACGCGATCGGAGACGGCCAGCTCCACGTCGACGAGCTCGAACGCCCGCAGCGCGCGATCGAAGAGCGGGCGGACGGGATGGGCGGTCCTCGGTTTGACGCGGTCGCGCGTCGTCGCGCCCTGCTCCGCCAGGCCGACGCGCGCGAGCTTGCCGGCGAGCTGGGCCGCGAGCGCAGCGACCTCCCACACCGGGTGGCGCCCGAGACCGCCGGGCATCACCGACTTGCGGAGCGTCCCCGCCGACAGCCCCTCGATCGGCGCGGCGCCGCGGATCCGCGCGTCGAGCGCCGCGCGCTCCTCGGGCGCGAGATCGCCGGCGACGGCGCGGAGCTCGCGCGCGACCAGCTGCTCCGCCGTGCGCCCGGCCCCGCCGAGCGCGTGCTCGAACGAGCGGACGAGCTCGGCGTCGACCAGGCGCCGCCCCGACGGCGAGACGATGACCGGGGCGAGCGCGGCGACGGCCTCCTCGTGACGACCGCGCGCCGCGCACGCGCGCGCGAGCGCGACGCGGGCGTCGTCGCGGCCGTCGTCGCCGCGCAGCGCCTCCTCGAAGCGCTCGATGGCGTCGTCGTGGCGCCCGAGGCCGAGCTCGACGAGGCCGAGCTCGACGAGCCACGTCGGATCGATGGCGCGGCCGCTCTCGTGCGCGCGCGCCACGGCCCTCGCGAGGACGCGCGCGAGCACGTCGGGGTCCTTGCCGGCGGCGGCGCGGACGCGCTCGAGCATCACGGGCTCGGGCGAGAGCGCCGCGGCCTCGACGAGCGCCCCCTCCGCGCCGGCGGCGTCTCCCACCGCGCGACGGGCGTCGGCGAGCTCGAGCAGGGCCTGGAACCGCGACGCCGGATCGGCCTCGCCGATCACCAGTCGCCCAAGGAGCGTGGCGCGCTCCTCCTTCGACACGACGGCACCGAGATCGAGCAGCCCGCGGACCGCGCGCGGGTCGTGCGGATCGATCTCGAGCGCCGCGCGGAGCTCCGCCTCGGCGAGCGCGGGCTGGTTCATCACGCGCCGGTAGATGCTCGCGCGACCGACGAGCGCGACGAGCTTCTCCGCCCGCTCGCTGGTCGCGCTCACGGTCTCGGCGAGCGCGACCAGCGCCTTGTCCCAGGCGCGCTGGCCGATGAACAGCTCGGCGAGGAGGAAGAGCGAAGGCACGTGGTGCCGCGCGACCTCGCGGACGCGCTCGAGCGCCGAGATCGCGAGCAGGGGATCCGCGAGGTCGTTCTTCGCGACCTCGGCCAGCTCCGACGCGATCGGGACCACGGCCTCGGGCCGCTTCGCCCGGGCGAGCGCGTCGCCGAGCACGCGCGCGAGATCGGCGAAGGCGCGGCGCCGCCGCTGGAGCGCGGCGAGGCGCGCGGCGGTCTCGACGCTCTCCGGCTCCGACTCGAGCGCCTGCTCGAAGAGATCGGCGGCGGCGGCCTCGTCGCCACGAGCGAGCGTGAGATCCGCGGCGTCACGGAGGAGGTCCGCCCGCGCCTTCTTGTCCGCGACCAGGCCGGCGAGGGCCCGACCGGCGACGATCGCCGCGTCGTCGTCACCGAGCTCGTCGCCGAGCTCCGCGAGGAGGCAGGCGGCGCTCAGGCTGGCCGGATCGGCCGCGAGCGCGAGGCGGCAGTGGGCCACGGCCTCCGCCAGCGCGCCGGCGCGCCGGCAGAGGCGCGCGACGTCGAGGTGCAAGAGGAGGCGCTCCGTGTCGTCGGCGGCGCTCTCGACGCGACGGACGCGCGCGTCCGTCGACGCGCGGATCGCGGCGGCGTCGCCGTCGAGCACGCGCGCGCGGGCGCGGCTCACGAGCGCGTCGAGGCCAGGTAGATCCGCTGCGCCGAGCGCGAGGAGCCGCTCCCACGGCTCGTAGTCCTCGCTCTCGGGCAACGTCCACGTGACGAGCGACGCGAGCCCCTCGAGCGCGCGGCTGCCGAGCAGCCCCGACGGGTACGCCTCCGCCGCGAGCGCGAGCGCGTTCGCGAGCTGAGGCGCGGAGCCGGCCCCTCGCGCGAGGCGCTCTGCGGTGCGCAGCGTGGCGAAATCGCGCGCCCCCGTCGCGAGCAGCGGCTCGGCGGTCCCGGCGTCGCCGCCGTCGATCGCGCGCACGGCCGCGAGGAGCGGCGCGACCACCTCGCGGGAGGCTTCGTCGAGCTCCACGCGGGCGCCGAGGCGCGCGAGCCGCTCGGCGATGAAGGGCTCCTCCGGCATGCTCGCTCTCGCGCGCGTGTACGCGCCCGCGGCGTCGGCGTCGCGTCCGGCGCGCTCGTCGAGCTCGCCCGCGCGGACGAGAAGCTGCGCGCGGACGCTCGGCGAGCTCGCGCGGTCGGCGAGCGAGGCCAGGGCAGCGCGCAGGCGATCCTCGTCGCCCAGTGCCTCGAGCGCGCGGAGGGACGCGGCGCGCACCGCCGGATCGTCCGCGCCTTCGCCGGAGAGCCGCGCCAGCGCGTCGAGCGCGCGATCGGGCGCGCGGAGGCGGTCGCGCAGCACCTCGGCCTCGGCGAGCGTGAGCGCCACCCGGCCCGCGAGATCGCTCGCCTCCGCGCGCCGAGCTAGGGTCTCGGCGACGCGATCCCAGCGCGCGGCGGCGGCGTGGAGGCGCGTCACCACCTCGCTGGCCCGCGCGCCGACGGCCGGCTCGGGCTCCAGCTCCTCGGCGAGCGCGAGCGCGCGCTCGGGATCGACCGAGGCCAGCGACTCGGCGGCGCGGAGTCGGAGCTCCGCGCGCGCGGCCGGATCCGCCGTGACGTCCGCGTGCGCGGTCAGCGCGCGCGCGAGGGCCGCGTCGTCACCGGCGCGCGTCGCCACCGAAACGAGCCCGAGGATCGCGCTGAGCCGCGCCGGCTCGATCGCGAGGACGGCCTCGTAGACGCGCGCCGCCTTCGCCGCGTCTCCGGCGACGTCGTCCGTGAGCCACGCGAGCTTCTCGAGGAGGTGGATCTTGCGGTCCGGATCGGGCGTCGCGCGGATCGCTTGCTCGTACAGGCGGACGCGTTCGTCGACGCCGTCGCCGGGCGCCGCCGCCGCGAGCGGCTCGACGAGCGCGTCGTAGACGCCCGGGGCCATGGGCGCCGTCAGCCACGCGGCCTCGCGCTGCCGGGCCGCGTCGGCCTCGCGCCCGCTCGCTTTGGCGGCCGCGGCCGAGGTCAGGAGCGCGCGCGCCTTCTTCGCCGGGTCCTCGGTGCGCGCGCCCTCGCGCATCCACAGCACGGCGCGCGCCTCGTGACGCGCGGCGGCCGAGAGGAGGCGGTCGAGATCGGCGAGGAGCGTCGCGTCGTCGGGGTCGAGCACGCGGGCGCGCTCGAGCGCGAGGACCGCGTCGTCCACCTCCCCTGCCT
>JAHBWA010000199.1 GCA_019637195.1 Labilithrix sp.
GCCGGTGACGCAGTACGGCCCGTTCGTGATGAACACGCGCGCCGAGATCCAGCAGGCGATCGCGGACTACCAGCGCACGCGGTTCGGCGGCTGGCCCTGGCCGAGCGACGCGCCCGTCCACGCCCGTGACGAGAGCCGCTTCGCCAAGCACGCCGACGGCAAGGTCGAGCGACTCGATCGGTGAGCGCGCGCGCACGACGGCGCGCGCCTCGCGAACGAACGCGCGCGCCGCTTGCGTCTCAGCGAGCTCGGCTCAAGCGTCGCACTCGGTGACGAGGCTGTAGAGCTTCGGCGCCGACGTGCCCGGCTCCGGGACGAGCGTGAAGATCGGCGCGTCGTTGTACTCCCAGCCGCTGTCGACGCCGAGGGTGAGCTCCTCGGTGACGCCGCCGTGGACGACGACGACGCGGCGCTTGCCGCGGTCGCCGTTCGGCTTCGCGATCGTGTAGGTCGCCGGCTCGGTGCGCCACGAGATCTCGCCCGAGGGCTCGTCGTAGTGGAGGTAGCCCCAGGTCGCCTCGCCGCCCGCCGCGAAGTCGATCCTCACCGCCGAGCCGTAGGCGCCCTCGGCGCGCGCCCAGAAGCTGATGCCCGTCTCGAAGTGGGCCTCGACCCCGCGCCAGCTCTGGTACGGGGAGTCCTTGATCACCGCGAGCTCGCCGGTGAGGCTCTTCAGCGTGAGCGACGGCGCGAGCGCGGTGCGGACCGGAGCCGCCCACGGGCTCGACTTGATCGTCTCGCGGAACGCGCCGCAGGTCATGACCGCGCGCGACGCCTCGTCGGCGATGCTCCAGAGGTAGCCGTTGTCGGTCTCGCAGACATGGCGCGAGAGGCGATCCTTCGACCACGCGACCGCGTTCTTGTAGTGCGCGAGCGCCGCGTTGTACCTCGCGCTCCCGCACGCGGTGATGGCCGCCTCGCTGCTCTCGACGTCCTCGGCGTCGGACGAGCCGAGCGAGCAGCCGGTGGTGGTGAGGGCGCAGAAGACGAGGGCCGAGAGGATCGAAGAGGTAGTTTTCATGCCTACAGAGGCGACCTTGTAGTCTCGAATCGCGGCCGGTCAACCTCGAAGATCGGCCGGCGGAGCGAACGAAGATCGGGCCGCCGCCCTCACGGCCCCCGCGGCAGCTCCCGATCCTCAGCGCGATCCAACGCCCCGTTCGAGTGCGGCCTCCGCCGACACCGAGATCTCGGTTCCTGAAAATCCAGGGATCTTGGCCGTTCAGTGAGAGGAGGGAAAAACGGTAGGGGAGAACCGGTTGAGATAGGTGCGCTCCCATCGTACGGTAGCTATATGCGCGTTCTCGCGGCAGACGACGACCAGGGCATCCTCAACGTCCTCGAGCGATGTCTGAAGAGCTGGGGGTACGAGGTCACCGTCGCGCACGACGGCGTCGAGGCATGGCGTGTCCTCAAGAGCGAAGACGCGCCGCGCATCGTCGTGATGGACTGGGACATGCCGGGGCTCGCCGGCCTCGAGGTGTGTCGCCTGCTACGTACGACGCCGCACGGCGAAGAGGTCTACGTCGTCATGCTGACGGGCCGGCAGGAGAAGGCCGACCTGATCGAAGCGCTCGAGGCGGGCGCCGACGACTTCCTCTCGAAGCCGTTCCACCCGCGCGAGCTCCAGCTCCGCCTGGCCAAAGGCGTCACCTTCCAGACGAGCCGGCTGGCGCTTCAGACCGCAGCGCGAGGCGCGCCGCCCAGCGGCTCGACCCTCGGCGGCAAGTACCGCCTCGAACGGCAGATCGCCGAGGGCGGCATGGCGAGCGTATGGATCGGCGTCCACCTCAACCTCGGCATCAACGTGGCCATCAAGTTCATGAAGCCGGGGCTCGCGGAGACGCCGGACTACGCGAGCTTCGAGCGCGAGGCGCGGGCGGCGGCGCAGCTCAGGACCGAGCACATCGTCCGCGTCTACGACCACGGCGTCGCGCACGACGGCGCGCCGTACCTCGTCATGGAGTACCTCGCGGGCGAGTCGATCGGAGACCGGATCGATCGCGTCGGCCCGCTCCCACCGGCGGAGGTCGTCTCGATGGTCGAGCAGATCTCGCGCGCCCTCGCCGAGGCGCACACGCGCGGCATCATCCACCGCGACGTCAAGCCCGAGAACATCCTCCTCGTGGACGATCCCGATCGCCCGCACGGCTGCGCCAAGCTCGTCGACTTCGGGCTGGCGCGCTCACGTCAGAGCACGGCGACCACCGAGGGCGGCCTCATCTCCGGGACGCCGAGCTACATGACGCCCGAGCACCTGCGCGCGCAGGCGCCGCCGAACCCCGCGCTCGATCTCTGGGGCCTCGCCGCCACGGCGTTCACGGCGCTCACCGGCACCGTGCCGTTCGACGGCGAGACGCTCTCCGAGATCATGAAGAGCGTCTGCGTCGCTCCGCTGCCGGTGCCCTCCTCCCTGAACGCGGCCCTCCCCGCCGAGATCGACGCGTGGTTCGCGCAGGCGTGCGCGCGATCGCCGAAGGATCGCTTCCAGACACCCGCGGAGCTCTCGGCGTCCTTCGCCGCGGCGTGCTCCGCGATCCCGGCGTCGGAGAACGCGGTGGTCGTCAAGCGGGTGCGCGGCCTCGCTCCGACCGAGCTCGACTCCGCGCGCGGGATCGCCGTCGACACCGCGCTCGCGCACCCGGCGCCGCAGGAGTCCGGACCGGTGCCGAAGATGCCCGACCACGTGGACCGGACCGGCAGCCAGTAGCGGCGCGCGGCCGTCGCGGCCCCACGCGCCACGCGCGCGGGCGCGGCCGCCCCCGCGTAACCGCCCGGCACGTCGCGCGGCGCCGCAGACGTCGATCTCGCGCGGATCGACGGCGCGACCGTTGCACGCCGCGCGACTCTGCCAATCGGCGAGGCGGAGAGGTGAAATGATGAACAAGCTCGATGGAGCGGTGGTGGTCCTCACGGGGGCCTCGAGCGGCATCGGCCGCGTCGCCGCGAAGATGTTCGCGCGACGAAACGCGAAGCTCGTCCTCGCCGCGCGCTCGGCCGACGCGCTCACCCAGGTCGTGAAGCGCTGCGTCCAGCTCGGCGCCGAGGCGATCGCGGTGCCTACCGACGTCCGCGACGAGTCGCAGGTCCTCGCGCTGCGCGACGCCGCGGTCGCGCGCTTCGGGCGCATCGACGTGTGGGTGAACGACGCGGCGTCGTACCTCGCCGGCAACCTCGAGGACGTCCCGGCGGAGCTCGTTCGCGGCCTCTTCGAGACGAACATCGTCGGCACGTTCAACGGCGCGAAGGCGGCGCTCACCCAGTTCCGCAAGCAAGGAACGGGGACGCTGATCTCCCTCGGCTCGATCGCGGGACGAACGCCGTACGCCGGGGCCTCCGCCTACTGCGCCAGCAAGCACGCCGTTCACGCGATGAACGCAGCGCTGCGCCAGGAGCTCGTCGGCACGAGGATCCACGCCTGCGTCGTCGCGCCGGCGAGCGTCGACACGCCCCTCTTCGACCACGCCGCCAACTACACGGGCCTCGAGATGCGCGTGAGGCCGCCGGTCGATCCCCCTCGCCGCGTCGCCCGCGCGATCCTCCGCTGCGCGGAGCGACCCCGGCGTGAGGTGTTCGTCGGCGGAGCGCCGAGCGTGATGACCCTGCTGCACCTGCTCCTGCCGTGGCTCTACGAGCGCGTTCGTCCCGAGCTCGCCGCGAGCCCCCGACTGGGTCCCCTGCCGGCGCCGAAGGTCGCCGGAAACATCCCCGAGACGCTCCCGCCGTACGCCGACGAGGCGGGCTGGAGGACGGGGCGCGAAGGCGCGCTCGAGGCGCGCGCCGACGGCCGCGAGCCGTCACCGCTGCCCACGGCCGTGGTCGCCGAATAGCGCGAGCGCGACCGAGCTACCGGCGCGCCCGCGCGACCTCCGAGCTACCGGCGCGCCCGCGCGACCTCCGAGCTACCGGCGCGCCCGCGCGACCTCTATAGTGCGCGCCGATGTTCGCGAGCGCCGTCGAGAAGAACCGGCACGACGACCGCCTCGTCTCGGGGCGCGAGGTCTGCCCGCGCTGCCGCCGTCCCGCCGCCGCCTGCTACTGCGCGCACGTGCGCCCGATCGACACGCGCACGCGGCTCGTGCTGCTCCAGCACCCGCGGGAGCGGTACGTCGCGATCGGCACGGCGCACATGGCGAGCCTCTGCCTCACGAACTCGGAGCTCCACGTCGGCGTCGACTGGAGCCGCTCCGAGCCGCTCCGCCGAGCGCTCGCGGACCGCGCGCGGCCGCCGATCCTGCTCTATCCCGGCGAGGGATCGATCGACATCGTGAAGTCGCCGCCGCCAGGCCCGGTGACCCTCGTCGTCGTCGACGGGACGTGGGCGCAGACGAAGAAGGTCGTCCGCACGAATCCCGTGCTCGCGGCGCTCCCGCGCTACGCGTTCGTCCCGCCCGCGCCGAGCGAGTACCGCATCCGCAAGGAGCCGGACGCCGCATCGGTCGCGACGATCGAGGCCCTCGTGCACGCGCTGACCGCGCTCGAGGGTGACGAGGACCGCTTCGCGACGCTGCTCGCGCCGTTCCGCGCGATGATCGACTTCCAGATCGGCTGCCAGGAGCGGCTCCACGGCGCGCGCGTCCGGCACGCGAAGCGGCGCGACCGCGCGCGGCGATTCCGCGTGCCGCGCGTCCTCAGCGAGCGCCTGCACGACGTCGTGTGCGTCGCCGGCGAAGCCAACGCGTGGCCCTACGCGCTGCGCGCGGGCGGCGCTTACGGTGACGAGCTCGTCCAGTGGGCGGCACATCGCCCGGCGACCGGCGAGACGCTGGAGCTCGTCGTCGCGCCCCGCGGCGAGATCGCCCCGGGCACGACGCTCCACACGCGGCTCGACGAGGCGACGCTCCGCGCCGGCGGGACGCTCGCCGAGCTGCTCGCGCGGTGGCACGCGTTCGTCCGCGACACCGACGTCGTCTGCTCGTGGGGGCGCTACGAGACCAGCCTGTTCACCGCGGCCGGCGGCCGGCTCCCGGCCGCCCACCTGGACCTCCGACGCGTCGCGCGGGACGTGACGAGCGGGACCGGCACGGGCTCCCTCGCGGACTACCGCGAGCGCATCGCTCCCGCGCTGCGAGAGGACGAGCGCGAGCGGCACGCCGAGCTGCTCGCGCGTGTCCCGGGCCGGGCCGGCCACAAGCTCCGCGCCATCGCCGACGTGATCGCGTCCTTCGTCGCGCTCTCCGGCGGAGCCGGCGCGCCCTGAGCGCGACGGCGTCGCGGCGCCCGACCGACGCCGCACGAGCACCTCCCCGCGCGGACGGCGCGCTCAGCCAGCGTCGGACACGGCGACCACCCCGGCGTCCTCCGACGGCGGCGCCTCGACCGGCGGCGGCGCCTCGACCGGCGGCGGCGTCACCGGTGGCGACGACGACGTCACCGGAGGCGGCGCGGGCGCGGGCGCGGTCACGTCGCGGATCAGGCCGTCACGCGCGCGTTCGACCTCGTAGATCCGCGCCTCCCCGGCGGCGCCTCCCACGAACGCCACGCGGTAGACCTTCCCAGCCTCCGCGTCGAACGCCATCGGCGCGTAGCGCTCGTGCGGCGCGCTCGCGTTCGCCACGACCACGCGATGCCGGCCGGGCACCATCTCGATGTGCAGCCGTCCGTCCTCGACGATGGGCGCGGCGACGTCCTGCTCGTCGAGGAAGAGGAGACGGACGGGCTCGCCGCCGTTCACGCGCAGCGTGGCGACGCTCTCGGGCGAGCGCTCGGGTCCACCGTACTGCTGGACGACGAACGTGGGCCCCGGGCATCCCAGCACGGTGAGCGCGACGACGAGGGTGAGGCTGAGGAGCGCGAGCACGCGCGCGGCGGACCGACGGATCACGCAGCGAACCATACTCGAAGGACACCGGCGCGACCGCCGAGTTTTGCTGTGGTTCGACGACGCGCCGCCGTGGCGGCCTGGCCGGCCGTGAACCGGAGGGCGCGCCCGTCGGTTGTGGCGCGCACGCAACGCCGGCGCGCTCCCGTCTCGCGCACCAAGTCACGCGGGGGCGTGGATCGGAGCGTCGTGGGTGCCCCGCCTCATGCGGAACGCGAGCACGAGCAGCGTGACGCCGAACGCGAGCGAATATGCCGCCAGCATCGCCAGGAGCACGATCGCGGTGAGGCCGGGGAGCACGAACGCGCAGGCGCCGAGCACGATCGACGCGAGCCCGGCGAGCCCGTAGAGGAGCGGCGTGTGGAGCTCGCGCCGCAGCTGGACCGCCGCGGCGATCTGGAGCGCCCCCGTCACCACGAAGCGGATGCCGATGACGAGCACGAGCGCCAGCAGCGTGATCCCCGGCCAGAAGACCGCGACGATGCCCGCGCCGATGCCGATGAGCCCATCGACGACGAGCAGCCAGCGGTGCGGATGCCCTCCGCGCTGCACGGCGATCGCGAGCGCGGTGATCCCGTCCACGAAGGCGTAGGCCCCGAAGAGCAACGTCAGGGCCGCGAGCGTGATCCCGGGCCAGGCCAGGGCGACGACGCCGAACAGAATGCTCGCGACGCCCCGGAACGCCAGCGAAGACCACTTGGGCAGGTGAGCCGATTGTCGCTCCAGAGTCGTTTCCATGTCGTCCTCCAGCTTCTTCAGCGAGCCACTGCATCTCGCTCGTTGGTCGGAACCTCGGGCGGGTGGCCCCCCCGCGGGAGGCGGATGGTCACCGTGGTCCCTCGACCACGAGCGGAATCGAAACTGAGCACACCGCCGTGGCGGTGGACGATCGCTCGAGCGAGCGCGACGCCGAGCCCCGAGCCGCCGCGCCGGAAGGTCCGATGCGGAACGCCGACCTGCGCGAGGACGTCGCGTCGCATGCCGATTCCGGAGTCGTGGATGCGCCAGACCTGGTCACCGTCGGCGGTGATCTCGGTGCGGATGACGACGCTGCCGTGCGCGGGGGTCGCCTCGACCGCGTTGGAGACGAGGTTGAACAGCGCCTCGCGCAGCTCTCCCTCGATCGCGGAGAGGCGCCCGCCTCCGCAGTCCACGACCAGGCTCACCCTCGCCGCTTCGGCGCGGTCGCGGAGGCTGGCGCACACCGTGTCGAACAAGCGCCGCACCTCGACGTCACGGGCGCCGTCTCCCGACTCGTCGAGGTCGGCGTCGAGGAGGTCGCGGATGCGATGCGCCGCCGCCCGCAGGCGCTCCATCCGGACGCGGCTCTCGTCCGAGAGCTCCGGCGCCACGAGTGACGCGACGGCGAGGATGATCGAGAGACAGTTCTTCTGCTCGTGCGCGCGCGCCGCGCTGTCGGACACGGGAGACGCTGGACGGATGGGCGCTGACATTCGGTCTCCCTCGGTGAACGGCACGACGTCTCTGCCGACGATCACTCGGCCGGGCTCCGCGTTGCTCGTTTTGCGCCGGCGCGCTTCAGTGAGGCTCGCTCGCGCTCTGCGGCGGCGTGCTCTCGGCCGGCTGGCTGCCCTCGGCTCCATGCTCGATCGCGTGCGCCACGTGCGTCTCCTGGGACGTCACCGCGATCTTCTTCGGCTGCGTCTCCGGCTTCTTCGGCACCACCACTCGGAGCACGCCGCTCACGAGCGTCGCGGTGACCTGATCCGGATCGACGCCGTCCGGGAGCGTGAACGTGCGGACGAAGCTTCCGTACAGCCGCTCCGTCGCGAAGTAGCGATCGGTCTTGTCCTCGACCTCGGCCTCGCGGGAGCCGGAGATCGTGAGGCGGTTCCCCGTCACCGTCAGCTCGATGTCGCGCTCCGCGACGCCGGGGATGTCCGCGCGGAACTCGTAAGCGTCCTTGGTCTCCTTGACCTCGAACGCCGGCATGAACGTCAGGCCGGGCTCCTCGGCGGCGATGAACGGCGCCATCTCCTGGAAAGGATCCCAGCCGAGTAGCCTCCGCATCATGCGGAGAGGCGCCAGCGCCTCCGTCGCGGGGGCGCTCTTCTCACTGTGCTTCTTGATCGACAGGTTGCTCATGACCTCGCTCCTCTCTCTCGCCCGAGCTCGTCGTCGCGCGTCTACGGGCGACCACACCTCGCTCGACGCGGCCCCAGCGACCGCGCGGAGGAGCAGCCGCCGTGCCACCGGCGCGCGCGGAAGAGCCAATATTTCCAGCCACTAAGGAGAACCGGGGACCGGCGGGGCACCGCAATCTCGGTACCTCCACCGCGCTCCTGTGCTACCCCAGCCGTCGACGTACGGCCGCGGAACCGTCCAGCGTTCAATCTCGGAAAGGCTTTTTTTGCACGACGGCGCGTTCCGCGCGAACATGACTCGGAAAGGGGGGGAAGTGAACGAATCCGCGAAGGACGATGAAATCGTCCCGATGTTGAGGGCGTGCATCCGCGACCTCGCAGCGCTGAGCGCGCTGCCGTCGCTCTGGGTCGGCCGCGAGCCGCCGCAGGTCGTCCACAGCCTGCTCGACATCCTCTCGGCGGCGCTGCGCCTCGACCTGGCGTACGCCCGCATCGAGGACCCGCGCGGCGGGGACACGGTCGAGGCTGCCCGGGTGGGCGGGGCTGGAAAGGAGCTCGCGCGCGGGCGCGTGCGCGAGCTCGGCGAGATGCTGACGCCGCTCGTCGGCTCCGCGACGTCGGCAGAGATCGTGAGCCCGATCGACAACGCCGCGCTCCGCGTCGCGGTCCTCCCGCTCGCCACGGGTGAGGGCGCCGTGTTCGCCGGCTCGACGCGCCCCGACTTTCCCACCCCGCTCGAGTCGATGGTGCTCAGCGCCGCGCTGAACCACATCATCCTCTGGCTCCGCCTGACGCGCCTGGTCGTCGACACACGGCGCGTCGAGGCGAAGCTGGCCGAGCGCGAGAGCAGCCACCTGCAGCTGGAGGACGAGAACGCCTACCTGCGTGAGGAGGTCGAGGTCGCGCTCGCCTTCGGTGGCATCGTCGGGCAGAGCCAGGCGCTGCGGGACATCCTCGCCGAGGTCGAGCTCGTCGCCCCGACCGACGCGACGGTGCTGATCTTGGGCGAGTCGGGGACCGGGAAGGAGCTCCTCGCGCGGGAGATCCACGAACGGAGCCGGCGCGCGGGGCGCCCGCTCATCAAGGTCAACTGCAGCGCCATCCCGCGCGAGATGTTCGAGAGCGAGTTCTTCGGCCACATCCGCGGCGCGTTCACCGGGGCGGTGCGCGATCGCCCCGGACGCTTCAGGCTCGCCGAGAAGGGCACGATCTTCCTCGACGAGGTCGGCGACCTCCCGCTCGACCTCCAGCCCAAGCTGCTCCGCGTACTCCAAGAGGGGCAATACGAACGCGTCGGCGACGACACGACGCGCTCCATCGACGTGCGCGTCATCGCGGCGACCAACCGCGACCTCGCCGCCGACGTGAGCAAGGGGCGGTTCCGCGAGGATCTCTACTATCGCCTCAGCGTGTTCCCGATCCGGATCCCGCCGCTGCGTGCCCGCAAGGAGGACATCATCCCGCTCGCGGCGCACTTCATCGCGCTCGTGTCCAAGGAGATCGGCGCGCCGCAGCCGCAGCTGCTCGAGCATCAGGTGGCGGCCCTCCGCGCCTACGAATGGCCGGGCAACGTGCGCGAGCTCCAGAACGTGATCGAGCGCGCGGTCATCCTGGGCCGAGGGGGCGAGATCCGGCTGGATCAGGTCCTCGGCACCCGCGGCGAGCATCGGCGATCGTCCGGCCCGCCGCCCGCGCCCGCGGAGGAGGTCGTCTCCGATCAGGAGTGGCGTCGCCGCGAGCGCGCGAACCTCGTCGCGGCGCTGACGCGCTCCGCGGGCCGGATCTACGGCACCGGCGGCGCCGCGGAGCTGCTCGGGATCAAGCCGTCGACGCTCCAGTCTCGCCTCCGCGCGCTCGGGATCCGCGCGCGCGAGCGCGTCTGAGCTCCTCCGCCCGCCCGTCACGCGTCGCTCGCTTCGCCGCGAGGCGACGCGCCCGTGGCGAGCGCCTTGCAACGCCGTCGGAGCCGAGCGCCCGTAGGCGCCATGGAAGGGGTTCGTCCGATGCTCGACTTGATCGTCCGCTACCTCCACGAGGCCATGATCCCGTTTCGGCTCTCGAGCTACCCGAGCGTGGAGCACCTGCCGAAGGCAGTTCAGCCGCTCCCCAAGCACGCCGTCATGGTCGAATCGCAGGTCGTGATGATCGGCGACAAGCTGGCGCTCGTCTGCTTCGTCGCGAGCGATCAGGCCGACCTCTCCGCGCTCGCGAACGAGCTCGAGGCGGGGGTGATCGACGCGACCGACGACGATCTGCCGGAGGCGCTCCGGGGACGCGGCGGGCCACCTCCGCCGCTCGGACAGCTCTTCGGTCTGCCGATCATCGTCGACGAGAAGGTCACGAGCGCGCCGTGCATCGTGTTCCAGCCGTTCGGCGAGAGCGACTACATCGAGCTCCCGTACGACGACTTCGCGCGCCAGGAGCAGCCGCGCGTCGCGTCCTTCGGCCGCGCCGGCGAGCTACCCGAGCACGCCGGCGCCTCGACCGGCGTGCCCGCGGGCTGACTCGGCCGAGGGACGCGCGGGCCTCGCGCCTCAGGCCCGGACCTTCTCGTTCGTGGCGTCGTAGAGCGGCCGCAGCGACAGGACCGCCGGGTAGGACTTGCCCGCGATGTCGACCTCCCACGAGCCGGCGTCGAGGTACCTCTGATCGATCGGCTCGCCCGCGTCGATCATCGCGAGCCCGACCGCGCCGCCGAGGGAGAACCCGTACGACGCGGCGCGCACGTAGCCGAGCGCCTTGCCGTTCCGCTTCACGATCTCCGCGTGGAAGAGGAGCGCGTCCGGATCCTTCACGAGGACCTGCGCCAGCCGCCGCGTGAGCGGGCCCGCGGCCTTCTTCGCGAGCACCGCCTCCTTGCCGAGGAAGCCGCCGGGCTTGTCGAGATCGAGCGCGAACCCGAGCCCTGCCTCGAGGACCGAGTCGGTGTTGTCGATGTCGTGCCCGTAGTCTCGGTACCCCTTCTCCATGCGGAGGCTCGCGAGCGCCTTGAGGCCGGCGTGAACGAGCCCGAAGCGCTCGCCCGCCTCGACGAGCCGATCGTACAAGTGCGCCGCCTGCTCGGTCGGGACATAGAGCTCGTAGCCGAGCTCACCGAGGTACGTGATGCGGAGGCAGAGGACGCGCGCGAAGCCGATGTCGATCTCGCGGGCGTCACGGAACGCGAAGGCGGCGCCCGACATGTCGGCCGTCGTGAGCGATTGCAACAGCTCGCGCGAGCGCGGCCCCTGCACGTTGATCTGCGCGTAGGCGCTGGTCACGTCGGTCACGAACGCGTGGGCGTCCTCGGGGAAGCGCCGGCGCATCCAGGTCTCGACGTGGCGATGGGCGGTGTCGGACGCGACGACCAGGAAGCGCTCGTCGTCGAGCTTCGTCACCGTGAGGTCCGCCTCGATCGTGCCGCCCTCGTTCAGCCACTGCGTATACGTCACGCGGCCGCACGCGCCGTCGACGTTGCCGCCCGAGAGCCAGCCGAGGAGGCGCCCGGCGTCGCGCCCCTGCACCATGTGCTTGGCCATGAACGACATGTCCATGAGGATGACGCCCTCGCGCGCCGCCCGGTGCTCGGCCTCCCATCGGGCCATCCAGCTGGGCTTGCCCCACGAGAGCGGCCCCGGATCCGGAGTCGTCCCGGCGGGCGCGTACCAGTCGGCTCCCTCCCAGCCGCTGACGTCGCGGAAGTACGCGCCGCGCGCGGCCAGTCGGTCGTGGATCGCCGAGCGCTTCGCGCCGCGCGCCGTGGTCATCGACCGCGTCGGGTAGTGGCACTGGTAGACCATCCCGAGCGACTCGACGGTGCGCGTCCGGCGGTACTCCGGGTTCGACTGGTAGGCGTGGAGGCGGTCGACGTTGAAGCCGGTGACGTCGACGTCCGGTCGACCGCTGACGATCCAGTGGGCGAGCACGCGCCCGAGCCCGCCGCCCGTGAGGATCCCGATCGAGTTGAGCCCGGCCGCGACGAAGTAGTTCTTCATCTCCGGCGCCTCGCCGACGCACGGCTGGAGATCGGGCGTGAAGCTCTCGGGTCCGCAGAAGAACTTCTTCACGCCGACCTCGAGCGTCATGGGCACGCGCGACATCGCCCTCTCCACGTACGGCCCCATGCGGTCCCAGTCGGGCGTGATCTCGCCGAAGGAGAAGTCGTCCGGGACGCCCTCGACCTTCCACGGAGCGCAGATCGGCTCGAAGAGGCCGACCATGAGGCCGTCGACCTCCCGCCGGATGTAGCCGTACGAGCCCGGGTCCTCGAGCACCGGCCAGTTGCCGATGCCGGGGATCTTGTCGGTGATGAGGTAGTAGTGCTCGGCCGACTGGAGCGGGATGTTCACGCCGGAGCGCGCGCCGAGCTGCCGAGCCCACATCCCGGCGCAGTTGACGACGTACTCGGCCTCGATGTGCCCGTGCGTCGTATCCACCCCGGTCACGCGGCGATGACCGCCGAGCCCCTTCGCGGTCACGTTGGTCACGGAGACGCCCTCGAGGATCGTGGCGCCCTTCTGCCGCGCGCCCTTGGCGAGCGCCATCGTGATGTCGACGGGGTTCGCCTGCCCGTCCTCCTTCACGTAGAAGCCGGCCATGATGTCGTCGACCTTCGCCAGCGGAAAGAGCTCCTTCACCTGACCAGGCGAGATCTCGTGGACGTCGATCCCGCAGTGACGATTGAAGGCCGAGACCCGGCGGTACTCCTCGAGCCGGTCGCGATCGGCCGCGACCTCGATGAACCCGACCGGCTTGAAGCCCGACTCGAGCCCCGTCTCCGCCTCGAGCCGGCCGTACAGGTCGCGCGTGTATTTGCGCATCTCCGTGGAGGTCTCGGAGGTGGAGCCGAACGTCACGATCAGGCCGGCGGCGTGCCAGGTCGTCCCCGAGGTGAGGCGGTCCCGCTCGAGGAGCACCACGTCCTTCCAGCCCATGTGAGCCAGGTGGTAGGCGACGGAGCAACCGATGATTCCGCCGCCGATGACGACCACGCGCGCGTGCTTCGGGAAGACCTTCTCGGACATCGCGCCCACCATACTCGCGCTACCGCCGGCGTCGAGTGAGCGCTCACGCCCGCGTATGCCGGGCCCGGCTCACCTCGGCTGAAGCCGGCCGGCCGCAGGCGCGGGCCCGGGCACGCGCGCGGCGCTCGCCGGGGCCGCCGGTCCGACACACCCGGGCGACCGTGAACGCCCCGACTCGACCGTTCGCCGGATCGCGACGGACCGCGCGGCGACGGCTCGGCCCGGTCGAGATGGCGGGCGAGGCCGGGCGCTTGCACGGGCGGGCGCGCACACGCGAAGGAGCCACGACCATGACCCGCAAGCTCACGAGCGCCGCGATCGCCGCGGCAATCCTCGCCTCGAGCTCGATCGCGAGCGCCCACGACACCTGCCCGCCGGCCGCCGCCGCCGCCCCCGTTGCCGCCCCCGACCGCGCCGAGCTCATCGCCGAGGAGCGCGCGGCCCGCGACCACGAGGCGGCCCAGGGCGCCGGCGAGGCCGTCGGGCGCGCCACGACGACCGCCGCGACGAGCATCGTCGAGGCCGGACAGGACGTGACGCGCGCGCTCGACCGACCCGCCAAGTACAACCCGGTGGCGGTCACGTGGAACCCGCTCGGCGCGTTCGTCGGCGGGCGCGTGAGCCTCAACGTCGAGGTCGCCCCGGTGACGCACCACGTGATCATCGTCAGCCCGCACCTGGCCAGCCCGAGCCAGGACGTGAGCGTCGGCCCGAACGGCACGGCGACCAACCGGTTCACCGGCATCGGCGGCGAGGTCGGCTACCGCTACTACAGCGGCCACAACGGGATGAACGGCCTCTTCGTCGGCCCGTCGCTCATCGCCGGGGTGTACGACGCGAGCCTCGCAGGAGGGAGCACGGTCTTCACGAACGTGGGCCTCGCGGCGGACGTCGGGGTGCAGCAGGTCTTCTTCGATCACCTCGCCCTCGGCGCCGGCGTCGGCATCCAGTACCTCAGCGTGAGCGAGGACTTCGGTGAGCTCGCCACCAGCCCGAGCACGATCGCCTCCTCGGGCATCAAGCCACGCCTCCTCGCCCAGGCGGGGTACGCGTTCTGAGGGCCCCGTCGCGAAGTGATTTCACACGAGGCGAACGCTCGCGCGTCGGCGCGACGCGCCTCGCGTCGGATCTGCGGCGCCGGCGGCGTCGTGGCGTTCGTGCTCGCGAGGACACGAGCGCGACCGGCGCCGATCGCAGGCCGGCCGCCGCGCGCGTGAGACGCCACGCTCGCGCTCGTCGACCGGCCGCATCCGTCGAGACGAGCGCCGGTCATCTCGATGACCTGCCTCCCTCCTCGCGTCGGGGCGCGCTGGATGATCACGGCAGCCCGCGCGTTCGTCCCTGGGACACGCGGTCCCGGCGCGCGTGGAACGGCGAATGCTTCGCCGGCCCGACGCGGCGTCGACATCACGATCCCGATCGCGTCCCTGCGCAAGCGCCGGGGCGAGCGCGAGACCGCTGGTGCTGCTCCTTTACGCCGGGACCTTTCAACGGAGGGTGTGCAGATGAGGAAAGCCATCGTTGTCTTGCTCGGGGCGCTCGGCCTCGTGGCGTGTTCGAACGAGAAGCAGCCGATCGAGAGCCCAGGGATCACGACGACGCGCGGTGCCGAGCAGCAGCAACCCACTGCCACGGTCGAGGAGGTGCGGACGCTCCTCCTCGAGAAGCGCCCGGGCTCGGTCGAGGACATCAACGCGCTCATCATCAGCAGCGAGGGCGGGATCATCTCGCTCAAGGGCAGGGTCTCCGACGAGGCGACCCACTCCGACCTCATCAATCGCGTCCGCTCGATGCCGAACGTGCGCGGCGTCCGCGACGAGCTGCACGTCGGCAAGAAGGCCGCGGCCGTGCGGCCTTCGCAAGGCGAGCCCTACGGCACGACGACGACGACGGGCGGCGCGATCCCCGGGCAGCAAGGGCACGAGAAGGACAAGGCCGGCGCGGGTGGGACGATGCACCAGCAGCCGGGCCACGAGAAGGACAAAGGCACGACGTCGAAGAGCGACGCCGTGCGCAAGTCGATGGAGGCGGCGCACCCGCAGTCCCAGGCCGTCATCCACGGGCTGACGATCACGGACGACGGGCAGACCGTCACCCTCGCGGGCGTGGTCCCCGACGAGACCACCCGCAAGGGCCTCGTCAAGGCCGCCAAGGAGACGCCCGGCATCAAGAGCGTCAAGGACGACCTCAAGATCGAGGGACAGAAGAAGTAGTCGTGAGGGAGATCGCACAGCGAGCCGGCGTGATCCGCAGAACGGATCGCGACCGGCTCGCGGTGCTGTGCGCGGAGACGCGATCCGCAGCGCGGCGCGTCCAGTCGCGGCGCCGAGCATGCGCCGCGTGGATCGCCGGATGCTCGCGCCAGCGCAATTCGATAAGCTCGGCAGCCCCGTGCAGCCTTCGGCGGCGCACGGCCCTCGAATCGGCTGCGCGTGCGACGACGACGACATTCAGCGGCTCCTTCGTCTCGCGGCCGCGCCGCGCTCGTCGCGGCGGCCCTGTGCGTCCGGCCGGCGGCCGCCGACGAGTCGCCGGCCTCGGTCACCGTGGCCTATTCGCCGTACGAGCTCGCCGCGATCAGAGGCGCCGAGGAGCTCCTCGGCGCCCGCGTCGATCCGGACGCGGAGGGCAAGTACGTCGAGAGCATCGAGACCGTCCGCCTCGACCCGATCGAGAAGAAGGATCCAGCGCCGACCGCGCTCAACGCGGTCCACGTCACCACCAAGGAGGAGGTGATCGTCCACGA